>JABARP010000018.1:64829-188734 GCA_019186825.1 Pyrinomonadaceae bacterium | reverse complement strand
TTTGTAAAGCTCGACGGCCGCCTTTAGACATTTGGCTGAATACACTGGATCCTTTAGATCGGTCTTCCAGACTCGGGACGCCATTGCCATCGCTGCTGCCGAACGGCCTGCAATGTTCGCAATGCCCGTCGCCTTGCTCTTAAACCGCCCGAGTCCCTGGGGCTTGCCGTCAGCAAAGTAGACAGGCCGATAGCTGTTCGGTCCCCAGCCATAATCGGCGTTATCTTGATCCGGCAGCTTAAAGCCGCGGTGGTCACGGTCATCGGCGACCTGATGGTAAAGCTGGTCGGGAGCCGGGTGGAGTTTGAATATCCATTCGAGTCCCCACCGTGCCTCGTCCAGCACATCCGGAACCCCATTAGGTGCCGCATGTCCCAGATCATCGACCACGTCGGCAAATTTTGACCTCTCAAGCTCGTAGGCGAGGATCATTCGTGCGGTGGCGTTACTTGCCGTTATCAGATACTTGAGCTGATCGCCGGCGTCATGCCAACCCCCGGATGCGTCGATGAATGTTCCGTCCGGCAGCGGCGAATAGAATGTCCGTCCATCCCGCTGATGACAAACCATATCGAGGTACGGGTTGTATCCGCACCGCTGCTGCCGCATAAAAAAGAGTTGGTCATCCTGGAATGCCGGATAGTCGCTGATCGAGAAGGCAGCTGACCTGACCGAGGAATTCTCGACCTCGAGAAAATATCTGCCGCGGGCACGAACGGCCGAAATATCGACCTTATAGAAATGTGTGAAGTTTCCGGCCCAGTTCGGTCCGGTCAACTCTGCTACGGCAGGACGCAGCACGACCGCTTGTGTACCGGCGTCTTTCAATACGACCGAACCTGAGAATGCGTCCCTCGAAAACAAAACGATCGCTTTGGTGTCCTGCGGCAGATAGCCGGCCTGATTGATCCGGAAGAAGACCGCCTGTCCGAAGGCGGCGTTCGCGAGGACGAGCGACGCCCACAAAACAACGATATTCAAAGAGGCCTTTGTTTTCATTTGCGTGATTTAAGGTTAGCCGTCAATTTAACATATCCCGTCTTTCTCTTCATCAAGAAGTACCTTAAGGCCGGTTCTGTGATTCATTCATTCTGACCGTATTTCTGTCTTTTAGCGTTCAACATTGTAAAAAAATGTTGACAGATGTGTTTTGGAAGTGTAAATTCAATCTTGTCGGACGCTCTCTGCGTTCAGATCCTTCGCCACCAGAAGCGACAAGTTTCCTGATTTGTTGTTCTTATAACTTGCAAAAGATGCAAAGGTCTTGCGGTAAATCAAAGCAGTTCCGCTGCTTAACAGACTTCAGGCCCCGCACAAACGAGCAAGTTCCGCTCTGATAAATGGAGTTGGAAAGGCGGCCAACGATCTTCCAAACACGAAGCCAAAGTGCCTCCAAAAAACTTTCAAACAGGAATCCCATCGACAAAAAGCTTTATAGCAGAAAAGGAGCTAGAAAATAATGCTGTTCGGTAAGAAGAAAAGGGTTGCCGGCCTCGACATCGGTTCGAGCTCGGTCAAGATGGTTGAGCTTGACGGCAAGCTTAACAGCCTGAATCTCGTAAGCCTTGGATTTGAGAATCTCCCGAGCGATACGATCATTGACGGCCAGATAATGGAGTTGAATACCGTATCGGACGTTATTCAGAATGTCTGCAGCAACCATCAGATCGAAGCCAACCAGGTTGTGACCGGCGTCAGCGGCCACTCGGTGATCATAAAGAACATCGTGCTGCCCGCAATGTCATCCGAAGAGCTCGAGGAATCGATCGACTGGCATGCTGAAGAGCATATCCCGTACGATCTCGCCGACGTAAGCCTTGACTATCAGGTCACGGGCGAGTCGCCGGATTCGACGAACGTGCTTATCGCAGCATGCAAGCGTGAACGCATCGACAACATCAAGCAGGCGATCCAGCTTGCGGGCAAGCAGCCGGTCGTTATCGATGTCGATACCTTTGCTCTGCAGAACTGCTACGAGGCGAACTACGATCCGGCAGATTCGGACGTCGTTACGCTTCTCAATATCGGTGCCTCGACGATGAACGTCAATATCGTCAAGGGCCGCCGCTCACTTTTCACGAGAGATATCACGGTCGGCGGCAGCCAGTTCACCGACGTGCTTCAGCGAAGCCTCGGACTCAACTTTCAGCAGGCTGAGGCCGTCAAGCGCGGTGTCGCCAACGCAGCTCCTGATCTCGAAGAAAAATCGATCGAGCCTCTGATGAATAACGTTACGGAAGTTGTAGCGATGGAGATCCAGAAGACCTTCGATTTCTACCGCGCAACGACCGACGACAACGAGACGCAGGTTCAGAAGATCCTGATCTCGGGCGGCGGTTCGAAGCTTGCAGGCCTTGCGCAGGATCTTTCACAGCGGCTCGAACTTCCGGTCGAAGTGCTGAATCCGTTCCGCAAGATCTATATCGACCAGAACAAATTCGACCCCGACTATATCAAAGAGATCGTCCCTGAGATGGCAGTTGCCGTCGGCCTGGCGATGAGGGGAGTGAACTAAAATGTTAAGAATCAACCTTCTAAATTCAGTAACTGAACGGCAGGGCGGGGCAGTCGCCTCGGTCGATCGCCAGATCTCGAACCCTTCCTCACGGCTGATGATGATGTTCCTTGCTACGCTGCTTCTGACCGCCGCTGTTATCGGCTGGGACGTTATCAGCAGCAGCATGGCAAAGTCCAAGGCTGAGGCCGATCTCGCGGAACAGAAGCGTCAGGCCGCAGAACTCCAGGCCGTCGTAAACGAACAGAAGGATCTCGAACAGAAGATCCAGAACATCGACGCCAGGATCGAAGCCATCAAGACCCTTCGAGCGAATCAGGCCGGCCCGAACGCCGTGCTTGCGGCAGTTACCGAACGTGCCGCGATGGTTCCGGGACTTTATCTTGAGAGCGTCGAGCAGACCGGCGATCAGATGGTCTTCAAGGGCAATTCGCCTGACGAACAGCAGGTAACGCAGTTCGGCCGAAGCCTCGAATTTTCGAACGGCCTCTTCTCGAATCTATCGATCGAGACGGCTCGAAACGAGGTCGTCAATCAGAACGTCGTTATGAAGCCGGACTCGGCGCCGGACGCCAACAAGGTTTCGATCGTCAACTTCACGATCAAGTGTGCCTACACGCCTTCGAAGGCAGCGGGCGCAGATCACGGCGGAGCGACGACAGCCTCTGCACCGTCACAGGCTCCGGCAGCCCCGACACAGGTTGCTAAGAATTAGATCCCAAAGAGAGTAGGTAAATACCATGTTAGATAAATTCAAAAATCTTAAATGGCCTCTGCAGCTTTGTTTGATGCTTTGTCTCGGTGCTCTTCTTTGGGCAGGTGTGTGGTACTTCTTCACGAGCGAGACGCGGGCGGAAACGGCCAAGATCTCGGACGAGGTCGCACAGCTCCAGCAGCAGAACGAGAACGCACGTCTTGCGACGGCGCACATCAACGAGTTTCGTGCACTTTTCGCTACGAAGACCGCTGAATACGACGAACTCAAGGTCCTTCTTCCCGAACAGCGGGAGATCACGAATGTCCTTCAGGGCCTTCAGGATACGGCAAACAGCAGCAAGCTTATCGTGATGCGCTTCTCGCCGCGTGATGACACGCAGCAGGGCGATATCATGGCCAAGCCTGTCGAGGTCGAGGTGGACAGCAATTTCGCGAACCTCAAGAGCTTCTTCGAGCAGATGGCAAAGCTGCCGCGTATCGTCTCGATCACGGACTTCAAGCTCAACCAGCTTGATAAGCAGACCGCGAACAAGACACTCCACGCTCAGTTCCTTTTGTCGGCATACTATGCCGCACCCGCCGATCTGAAAGCTAAGCCCGGTGCAAAGCCCGGAGCACAACCGGGAGCAGCACCTGGTGCAGCACCCGCAGCTCCCGGCGCAGCGGCTCCGGCCGCCGCTCCTGCAGCACCGGCAAAACCCGCCTAGATCTAAAGAGACCTAACGGCCCCACTTCCGACACGAGAGTAAATAGGTATGAACACAATGTCATTCAAGAAATGTATCGGCCTCGCCGCGATGGCAGTCGCCCTCGTCATCCTCGGCGGAGACTTCGCAAGTGTCTCGGCACAGCGAGATCCATTCGCCAAGCCCAGCTTTATGAGGCAGCGAGAGCCTTCGAGGCAGTCATCCTCAAGCGCTGCAAAGCCAAAGGTACCGGTGAATTTTGGACCGCCGACGATCGAGGCCCGCATCGACTATTACAAACGGCTTCGTGAGAACGCAGTCGCCGCCGGCCAGCCTGTGCCGAAGGTTACGAGCGTACTCCTCGTCAGCGAGCTGAATGTGAACGGCGTGTTCAAGACACCTCGCGGATGGGCAGCGATGGTCGAGGCCACACCTATCAAGCTCTCATACACGATCTATCCCGGCGAAAAGTTCTTTGACGGACAGCTCGTCGCGGTCGAAGAGAATCGTCTCGTGTTCAGACGCGTTACCAAGACCGCACCGAAGAAATTCGTCGCGTCCGTCGAGTACAAACCGCTTCAGAAATACACGATGAAGGCGCAGATCGAGGGCACGGCCCCGATGCAGGCATCGAATGCCAAGCCGCAGGTTGCGGCCGGTGAACAGCCTGCCGCTCCTGTCGCAGCTCCCGCTCCGATCATATCGCCGCTTGACGAGATGAATTCGCTCCCGGCGGAAAAGGAAAGCGACAAGCCTTCAAAGGCGTCAAAACGACCGGTCAAGGTCGCCAAGAACCGCAAATAAGGACGCCACTATAAAAAGCTCTACATAAGGGATGCCGATCCCCTAATGAACTTTAGCGTTCAGGCTCAGGCATCCCGCGAATAAACGGAGGAAACATGACTTCACAGATCTTCTCATTAACAGCGGCACGCAAGGCGGGAGCTCTTATTCTGCTTACCGTGCTGCTCGCGATGGCCGCCTTCGGCCAGAAGGTTCAGCCGCAGGATCAGGGCGATAACTACGGAAAGCCCGGATTCGTCGGAGAACCGGTCAACCTCAATGTCGTCAATGCCGACATCCGAGACATCCTTTCATATATCACCGATCAATACGGCATCAACTTCGTGATCGACAGATCCGTCAAGGACGTGCCCGTTACCGTGAAGGTGAACGAAGTTCCCTGGAACTACGCTCTCGATTCCGTCCTGCAGTCGCAGGGCCTCGGGATCCAGGTGAACGGGAACATCCTGCGTGTTGCCGACAACAAAACGCTTGCTGAAGAAGGTGAGCTCTATCGTGCAAAGCAGAACAACGTTCTTGATACGTCACCGCTTGTTACCGAGCTCATCCGCTTGAACTACGCGATGGCATCCGGAGCTAGCGCTTCGCAGTCAACGACTGCCGGCACATCGGTTGACTCACAAGCATCTTCAGCGGCCTCGTCCGGCAGCTCGCAAGCGGGCGGTGTCGGAGGCGATGGCCTTCTTCCGATCATCAAGCGTCGCCTTTCGCGTCGCGGTTCGATCGAGATCGACGCCCGTTCGAACTCACTGATCGTTACGGACGTTCGCTCGAACATCGACGCGATCAAGCAGCTCATCGAGATCCTTGACCAGCCTGAACCGCAGGTCGAGATCGAAGCACGCATCGTCGTTGCGACACGCAACTTCAGCCGAGACATCGGTGTCCAGCTGGGTGCGATCCTTAACGGCAAGCGCGGCAGCACGGGGGTCGGCGGAACACTGCCCGGCGCAACCTCTGCCCTTACCCCGAATCCCGGAACACCGATCCCGACGATCGGAAACGACCTGATGTCGAAGATCGCTTCTTCGGCGATCGGTTTGACGACCGGCGTCTTCGGTACGGCACAGCTAAGCGCTTTGATCACCGCAGGTGAGCAGAAGGGCGAAGCAAAGGTGATCGCGACGCCTCGTGTAACGGCTCTTAACAACCGCCCGGCGGAGATCAAGAGCGGCACGAAGATCCCGATCACGACGATCCAGCCAGGCAGCGGTTCCGGCGGCACACTCATCGCGACGACAACGTATGTTGACGTACCGCTTCGTCTCGCGATCACACCGCGCATCACCGATGTCGGCACGGTCGTGTTGAACGTCGTCGCAGAAAATGCTTCGACAGCGACGGTTACGGGCTCGGCCCCGCCGGCGATCAATACTCAGAGTATGAAGACGGAAGTTATGGTTCCCGATGGCGGCACGACCGTAGTTGGCGGCGTTCTCTTTGACGACGAACGCGAAAGCCAGGATCGTACGCCGGGCCTTTCGAGGATCCCGCTTCTCGGCCACCTCTTCAAACGAAAAGGCGTTACGAGAAACACGAATGAGATCCTGTTCTTCATCACCCCGAGGATCAAACGGCCGGATTACAACGCTGCACGACAGGACGGCACAGCTCCTGTTCCGCAGACGATCATCCAGCCGGTCCCGATGGGCAATCCACCTTCGAACTCGTCCCGCGAGACGGAGATCCCGAATCCTGTAATTCCGGGTTCCACGCTCACGCGTCCGGAAGTTCAGGTCGGACCTGCCCAAACTGCTCCTGTTAACAAACCGTAATGGTTTGATCTGGAAAAGGAATGTTTTTTCCGAGTGTCCCGCGTGGGCCCGTAAAAAGGCTCAAGCGGGACATTTTTTTGTGCATCTACGGCAGATAGCCTGATGCGACGGGAACGTCTCCATCCGTGCCGAACGCCGCAACGAACAGTTGCTGATCGGACGAACGAAGCCCGTACCAGAGGCCCGTTGACGGACGGAAGACGGAGATATCCGTTTTGCCGTCGCCCTCGATATCATTCGGTGCGGGAATATCCGTTGAGTTCCCGAATTGCGCGGCGTAGAAACCATCGGTCGAACGCATCACATACCAAACGCCTGTCGAAGGCCGATATACCGCGATGTCGCTGCGGCCGTCGCCGTCATAATCACCGACGACCGGCCGATCTTCAGAAAGGCCGAACTGTGCTGTGCGGAATCCGGCGGTCGATGCCTGTATGTACCAAACTCCCGTCGAAGGCCGAAAGACCCCAAGATCCGCAACGCCATCCGCATCAAAATCGCCCGTCACAGGACGATCGGTCGAAAGTCCGAACTGACGTACGATCAAACCGCTCGTCGAGCCCCAGATATACCAAAGGCCGTTCGATGGCCGATATACAGCAACATCCGTCTTCAGATCGCCGTCATAATCGGCCTGAACGGGAATGTCGCCATTCTGTCCAAAGCCCATTATCAGCGTGCCGCCGCCGCTCTTTAGGACATACCACGCGCCTGTTGACGGGCGAAAGACGCCTCGATCGGTAATACCGTCGCCGTCAAAATCACCAGGAGCTATGCGGTCGCCGTCGGAGCCGAATTGGATCGCCTGAAAGCCGCCGTCGCTGCTGTTCAAGCTATACCAGACGCCGCTCGAAGGCCGCCAAACGGCCGTGTCGCTGGCCGTATCACTGTCAAAACTCGAAACTGCCGTGCCCGAGAGTGTGCTTTCGCTAGTTGTATAAATGTAGTCGCCCGAGGGTGAACCGCTGCTGTCGGCGGCGTTGCCTGAGGCGTAGAAGCTGATCTTACCTTTGCGTGTGGCAGGGGCCGTCCAGTTGAATGTCCACGATTTCGAGCCGAACATTGTCGGCGTGATGCCGTCAACGGTATGTTCGACGTAAGTGCGCGTCTGGCCGCCCACAAGGCCGATGATCGTCTGCATCTGCATTGGGCTCTGCGTCGGCAGCTCGACCGACCCGATCTGCTTGCCGTCACGGTCGATCGCCGTCAATTGAAAACCGAAGATCGTCGCATCCGACTGAGCCGCGTGCACCGTTATCGGGATGACCTGGCCCGGCAGATAGTTTGCCGGAAGGCCCGTGATCGTAACACTGCCGGTGCCGCTGTTGACCGGAAAACTTGCGTGACACGCAGTGCAGTTTGTCTCGCCCGGTGCATTCGTGAACGAAGCCGACGGCCCGAATGCCGACGCCGCGGTCCGCTCTACCGCAGGTTCAAATGAGAGCGAACCGACAAGTGCGACGATCGCCGCAAGAAGGACCGCAGCCGTCTTTAAGACCGCGATCCGTTCGAACTTTATGAACATAATTGCTACTCCTTCGGTTGGTTGTTGAGCTACCGGTTTTGACGCCTTTCAGCGGGTAAAAGTCTTATCGATCGTGTGTTAGAACAATATGCCGAAATGTGGCCGATGTCAATAAACGTGGTTAAACCACGCGAGGCGGCCAGAACGACGCTGTGTACGCTCTTCGCGTCCTTTGCGTTTACTGCCGAACCGTCGCCGAGCGGGAAAGCTTCGCTTTTCCCGACACGCTCACCAAAGCACCCTGGCGGCTTAGCCGCCAAGGTCGGATCTCGACGCATGTTCCACGCCGTAAACGGCGTGGCTAGGCTAAGACGCTTTGGATTTTGCTGAAACAACAAGTCGCCTGTGAAGAAACTCAAACGCTTCGCGCTTTTCCTATACACAAAAAGCTCGCAAAACTGCCAAATTCAGTTGTCAAACATCAACCAACCACAGAAAGAATATCTGACATCTGCGCCCATTTGAACCCCAAAATGCACGGATCGTATGAAAATGCACAAAACGCACAAATTGATACAAAATGCACAGAATGCACAAAATGGCACTGCGAGACGGCAAGCCCTTTGGCGCGACAAAAAAGGCCGTTCGGGTTTTATTCCGAACAGCCTTTTGATCATGTTTGTAGAAGGCCATCTCGGGCCTTCTACAAAGCGTGTCGGGTTAGTTGCCCGAGTTGAAGATAAGCGAGAACCTACGGGCAATCCCTATGTCGCCACCACCACTATCAGAGAAATTGATGGTCCAGTTACCGTCCGCATTCTCTCCATCGAAGGCGGACATTGGGTTGTTTGGCGAGAAGTTGCCCGAGGGGAACACCAAAGAGCTAGTGCAACCCGGGCCCGGGTTCGCCTGGGTTTCGACCGACGGCAACCCGCCATCATCATTCAGGACGATGTTGGCAAGGTTATTGTTGCTGCAACCGAAGGTGGATGCGGGAACGCCCGGGCGGTCAAAGACCGCCACGGTAGTGCCGCCCGGCGATGTTACCTTGATCGCGACGTCGCCGACCCAAGTGTGGCTGACACCGCAATCGGGATCACCAGTCGTTCCGTCACAGGTTCCGCCCGAGACCTGATCGATACTGAAATTCAGATCGGAGATCGAGCCGACGCCTGAGACGGGAACGACGATGTCCACGCCTGCCGGAGAATTGTCCGGTATCGGGACGTCCGGTCCGGTGTAGCTAACGGTCATGGCACCTCCACCACCGCCACCGCCGGCGAGGCCGGGGATGTAAGCGGTCGGGACCGGGATGTCACTTGCGACACCGAACGCGATCACCTGGAATCCGGCTGTCGAAGCGTTGATATACCACGTTCCGCCGCGATAGACCGCGATGTCATCTGTGCCATCGCCGTCATAATCGCCCGGTGCCGGTGTATCGGACGCAATGCCGAATTGGGTCGTGATCGTGCTGCCTGACTGCGTGTAGATGTACCACGTTCCGTCTGACGGGCGGTAAACCGCAACGTCATCCTTGTTGTCGCCATCGTAGTCAGCCGGGACAAGCTTGTCGCCGTCAACACCCCACGGAACTGCCGTGAAGTTCTGAGCGGGAACGCCAGTCGCATTCGCCATGTAGAAGGTGTGATCGCTCGAACGATATACGGAAAGGTTTGCCTTGCCGTCGCCGTCCTTGTCCATTGCGAATGGTTGGTCACCATCGGTTCCGAACTGTGCGATCGTGGTCGTCTGGCCTACCGAGCCCCAGATGTACCAGTTGCCTTCTGAAGGCCTCCAGACAACGATGTCGGCCTTGTGGTCGCCATCGAAGTCTCCCGGAACGGCAATGTCGCCAACGACGCCGTGTGCGAATCCGTTGAATACGAATCCGTTCGAGTTCAAGACGTAGAAGTCGGTGTTGCCCTCGGTGTTATCCGGACGGAACACAGCGTAATCTGCCTTGCCATCGCCGTCGTAATCGCCGGGGACGATCGTGTCGCCATTGGCTCCCCAGTGGAGTGCCGCAAAGCCAGCGGTCGTACCGAGCGAATACCAGTTGCCTTCCGACGGACGGAACACGGATGCATCCGTCTTGCCGTCGCCGTCAAAGTCGGCCCGGGCATTGTTGACCGTCGTTACCGGCGAGCAGTTGAAGCTGCTCACGATCTCGACGCCGTCAATGTTGATACCGGTGGAGGCAACAGACGAGTCCGAAGCCATTCTCCAACGGAACTTGACGCTTTGGCCGTTGGCCGCAGCAGGAATGTTGCCGACGGTATTGATGTAACCGCCAGCGGACGTTCCTGACCATGCCTGCCGACCTCCGATCGGGCTCTGGAAGGAAGTGCTGATCGTGGCGTTATATCCGCCGGACACCCATGAGCCGCCTGCAGTGATGAAGTCCTGCCAAGCATTTGCACCGATCTGGATCTCAAGCACGGCACCGTCAAAAGTATTTTCCGTAATGTATTTGTTGCGGAACTTGATCTGAGCGGATGGTGATGTGATCGGGATCGAAGGCGTTTCGAGCGAAGCCATGTTCACGCCTGAAGGATCGTTCGCGAACGCTGAGTTCGGAGCGGTATCAGGACCCGTTGCCGTCGTTGTCCAGTTGATGAGCGTTCCGACATCCTGCGTATTCGTCCAACCTGTAGGCAGGTTCGGGGCGGTAACGCCGTCGAAGTTCTCGACGATACCGACCGGCTGGCCAAGCACGAAGCTTCGGACAACCGCCGGCTGTGCGCCGAGATCGCTTGATACAACGATACTCACGGAAACACTGCTTCCGCAGGCTGCGTTCGAATCGACAGTGTACGGAATGTTATTGGTTACCGTCTGTCCATCGTTGATCGTTCCGTAGCTGACGGGAGCACCGCCGTTGACGCTGACCGTAACATTGGTGATAGGTGCTCCGGTGTTCGGGTTGATGACACCGATCGCAAGCTGAACATTCTCGCCCGGATCTGGGAAACCACTGCCGTTGCCGGAAGCATCAGAGACCGCAAAGGTGGAAAGCGATGCATTCGGCGAGTCAAACGCTTCAGTAACCGAAGAGGCGGACTGAACACTGGCGGACCAGCCCATACCACGGATACGGAATCCTTCGCGAACATCAGAGGCATCTGCCGATGCGGTCTGAGCAACGGGCAATGCGGCTGCAGCCGCGATGATGCCGTCGCGTTCCTGAAGCATCGTCGGGTTGATCGGCGTGAGCTTCATACCATCCGTAACAGCCTGCAGGACCGCACGTGAACCGTCCGAGAAACCACGACGATTGACGTAGAGCGTCCGGACCTCCCAAAGAGCGGATTTCCAGATCTCACCTGCGTTGTGGACCTGCGAACAGCTTCCCGATGTTGCAATGACAGGGCTACGAGGGAAAGCACTGGAAACCGCCGTCGAAGGCGTTCCGAGTGTCGTGTCGCAACCGGCGTTGATGTGACCAAAGGTCAGCGGGTTGTACGGTTTATTCTGCGGGCCGCCTGTGAATGCCATGATAGCAGTCGGGAAGCGGCGAATGCCGTAGAAATAGTTAGCAGTGAAGTTATTGCCGCCGATCATATAGGTGGCATAACCGCCTTCGCTATATACACCGTTTGCGGGATCGCTCGGTTTCGACGTCATTACGTGTGCGTAGAAGTCGCCCCAGCCTTCACCCATCATACCGCCCTGGTTGCCAAGGCCGCTGCCGTTGCCGTGCAGGCGGTTCGAGGTACCGTGGGTAACTTCGTGAATGATGACGTCAGCGTCGGTTGTGCCATCACGATCCGGCGTCGGGCCGGTCCACAGGAACATCTGCATACGTCCACGTCCGCCATCTGCTGGGGTTGCGAAGTTAGCATTGTTCGTTCCCGAAGAATCCTGGCCTTCGGCTGATACACGGTCGTTGCCAACGCCTTGTCCTGTAAAGTTCACATTCTGGAAGTTGCGGGCCGCTTCGTTGAATCCGAGCTTATAGAGTTCATCGTGATAACGGTTCATCACGTAGAACATCTGGATGACCGCACCGCGCTGTGCCTGAGCTGTCAGCGGGTCGTCGCCAGGTGCCGGATTTCCCGGCGGCGGGTTCCAGGTGGAGGTGAACACGCGATTCGGGCTACCGACGGGAATCGACGCAGGGTCAACACCATTCGTGCCGTCGCGATCGATACCGGCCTCGAGGGCGTTGCCGTCGAGTTTATTGTCGGCATCATTGATCCAACCGTTTTGGTTGAAGCTATTAGGTCCTTCGTTACCGATGAAAGTGACCTGGTTGCGGGCCATCATCGCGCCCTGCGTTCCAAGCGCCGGATCATTTGGTCCCGGAGCAAGCGGTGCAGGTGAGCTTCCGATCTGTGCCCAAGTAGCTGGGAATCCGTAGATGTCGTAGGTCGCCGAAACGGTACCATCGTCATCGGTGATATTTTTGTGCCAAAGCACTGTGCCGCTCGCTGCGTCAACGATCACGTAATACGCATTGACGGGCTGCCAAATAAGTACGCGCCAGGCGGGAACGGCAACGCCGGGCTCCGTCGGGAAGTACATTTTCTCTGCAGTCGTTGCCCAGTCGCCCTGACCAAAGACCACGCGGTTGGCGTCAGAGGCCGAATCGTTGCGGACCTTTTCTTCCGGACGGAGATCGTGGCGAATGTGCTGAGCTGCAAAACGCACCGCCGCGGCAGGATCACCGAATTCGGTCGAAAGCGAACCGTAGTCAAGACCCGGAGCCAAGTTATTGATAATGCGGATGATGCTGCCATCCTTTCTGAACCCTGCTTTGATCTCACCGCGGAATACTTCGATGCCGTTTATCCGCTGCTGGAGATCGGCAAACGAGAGTTCACCATTCGGGTTCGTGTAATCCGCAACGGTGACAAGGTCATCTACCTGCTGCGACGAAACGCCGACAAGGTCCTGATTATCTTTGATGAAATTGCGAAGAATGTCAGCACGCTTTGCGTCCGAAGGGCCGGTAAGCCATTCAATGCGCTTGCTGTACACGTCCGGCGAAATAACCTCGGGGATGCGAATATCATTGTTGTATTCGATCTTCACCGACGGCATTCTGTCGCGGAGCAAATTCTCGCCGCGTTTGAAGTTTTCGCGGATGTTGGAGACCAGAGCCTCGCCTTTGCCTGCACGATCACGGATCGCAGCAAGTTCGGCCTGTCCTTCCTTCGACTCACGGATATCCCACATCTTTGGGATACCTTCGTCGAGGCTCGATGTCCGCTGTAGCAGACCGGCTTTTACACCGGCCTTCGAGTGGAAATAGTTCGGCAGGACGACCAAAGCCGCCACGATGCCGAGAACTAACAGACCTAGCAATATTCCGCTACGCCTATCCCATAAAAAACGTCTCTGCATTTGTTGAAGCCCTCCTAAAGCTTTCCTTTTACGTTTTTGAGTGTTGTTGAGACCGTTCGAAAAATTCAGCAGCGTTGGCAAAACTCAATGTTTCTGAATGAACCTTGAGGGCCAGAAAACGCACCACTCTTGTCCTTTTCGGACCTTTCAAAATGGGTATATTTGAGCCCTAAATGGGCAACCCGTCGTGGTTTTGGGCGCGAGCCAAATGAACAATGTCAGTAAACTGACCAATTTTTCGAAAATTATCGGATTAGTTGTAGCAGAAAATGGTCCTAAGGTCAACAAAAGTCACGTCAAATTCCGGAAGTGTGTTGAACAGGGTTTGTCGCGCAAATGCCGCTGATCTTGCCGACGGATCCTCAAAAAAGACCGAAGGCCAACAAAGATGTTGACCTTCGGCCTCGATCGACGCAGGTTGGACCTGCGCTCAGTACTTGCTGGGTATCGGAGTATCCGTGGGAAGACCGAACGAGACTACCTGAAAACCTGCAGTTGAACGGTTTAGGTACCACAATCCCGATCTGTAGACCGCTTGGTCAAATTTGCCGTCTCCGTCATAGTCTCCTGGAGCAGGCACATCGCCATTCGAACCGAACTGAACGACGGAATATTGACCGTCGCTGCTCCGGAGGCTGTACCATGTGCCGTTGGACGGGCGCCAGACCGCGACATCCGCCTTTCCATCTCCGTCGTAATCACCCGGAACCGGTCGATCCGTCGCGAGACCGAATCCGACCGCGGCGAACGACCCGTCGGATGAATTCAGCCGATACCAAACTCCATTCGACGGGCGGAAGACGCTGAGGTCCGTCTTGTTGTCACCGTCGAAGTCGCCGAGTAGTGGCAGATCACCATTCAGGCCAAAACTCACGACATTGAATGCATCGTTCGAGCTGTTCATCCAATACCAGCGGCCTTCTGAGCCTCGAAATACCGCAAGATCGGCCTTTCCGTCGCCGTCAAAGTCTCCCGCTCGCGGCTCGTCGCCATTCAAGCCGAACTGTCGAACGACAAACTGGCTGTCGCTGCTGCGGAATATGTACCAGACGCCGCTTGACGGACGGAAGACCGCTACGTCGGCTTTGCCGTCTCCGTCAAAGTCACCCGGAGCCGGAATATCACCCTGCGTACCGAAGTGCATCGCGGTGAATCCGTCGGTCGAGCGGTTCAAATACCAATCACCCGCAGGATCCCGGAAAACAGAGACATCGGTTTTTCCGTCGCCGTCAAAGTCGGCCGGTGCCTTGGAATTTTGTTCAACAGGTGTGCAGACAGTGTTTCCGTTGACGGTCACGGTGTCGATATACCAACCGTCAAACGCGGTGTTGTCATCTGCACCGAAACGCCATTTGAACTGCACGGATTGCCCGGCGGCCGCAGCCGGAAGGCGTACACTCGTCAGGATGTAGCCGCCCGAATCGCCGCTCCATCCAAGGCGAGTGGTTATCGGATTATTTGTTCCGCCCTGAAGCATTCCGTTGTAGCCGTTCGCGAGGAACGTGCCGCCGGCAGCTTCGATATCGGTGAAGGCTCCTCCTCCGATGCTGATCTCGAGAACGCCGCCGTCCCAGCCAGATTCCGTGTTGAATTTATGGTTGAACGTCAGCGTCGAATTCGCCGTTGTGATCGGGATCGAAGGCGACGTAAGGTCCGTGCCGCCACCGCCGGTTTCAGGATCTATCGCGAAGGCGACGTTCGGTGCCGTATGCGGTGTTGTCGTCGTCAATGTGAACGGCTGCCCGCCCTGCACGCTTGTGACCGTCCATCCGGCAGGGAAATTCGGCGCGGTGACCGCGTCAAAGTTCTCGTAGAGCGTTGCAGATGGCTGTCCGATAGCGATCTGCTTTGTAAAGGAGGAGCTTCCGAGGCTGCTCGCAATGTTGAATGTCAGGGTGATGACCGAGCCGCAGGCAGTTTCCGCCGGGACTGTATAGGTCATCGCGCGGCTGACCGTTTCACCGTTTGCGATCGTTCCGTAGCTTGCCGAACCGCCACCGACGATTGAAAGTGTAACGCCCGTCGCGTCCGCCCCGCCATAATTTGTCAGCGGGATCGTGAATGTCAGCGTTTCACCCGGATCGGGAGCGCCCGAACCATTGCCGGACGTGTCGGAGATGGTCATCGCGGGAGCTTGTATGATGTTTGGTATATCAAAGGCTTCAGTCACTCGAGTAGTTCCGCTACCGGTTCCAGAATTTTGAATAGACGCACTAAACCCGATGCCGCGTGTAGCAAACCCTTGCCAAACATCGACGGCATCAATACCTGCTTCAGGTGCTAACGCGCTGCCTTGTGCTGCAGCGATGATCGCATCGCGTTCGGTTAGGAATGTGGGGCCGAGCGGTGCAAGTTTCATCCCGTCGGTAACAAGCTGCAGGGTCTTTCGGTTGCCTACTTCCCAGCCGAGACGTGTAACGAACCGCGCACGAACTTCCCAAAGGGCCGAGCTCCAGATCTCGCCGAGATTATGAACCTGATCCGCCGTTGATGAACCAAAAGGCCCGCGGGGAAAGGCGCCGTCCGAGATATTTAGCTGCGTTTGGTCCGCATCAGCAAACGTGAGCGGATTGTGCGGCTTCCCGTTCGCTCCCGTGAACGCTCTGACCGCCTTCGGGAAACGGCGAATGCCGTAGTAATAGTTGTTCACGAAACCTGATGAGAGATACGTGTCGTAAGAGCCGGTCGTATAGATGCCGTTGATCGGATCCGTCGGTTCGCTTAGGAGACTGTGTCCGTAGAAGTCACCCCAGCCTTCGCCCATACCGCGTGACATATTCAGCGAAAGGCCGCTGCCATTGCCATGCAGGCGATTCGAAAGTCCGTGCGAAAATTCGTGGATCACGACATCGGCATCGAAGTTGCCGTCGATATCGGGGTTCGGACCGCTCCAGAGATACATCTGCATACGCCCGCGACCGCCGTCGGCTGGTGTCGAAAAGTTCGCGTTGTTAGTGCCGGAAGTGTCCTGTCCTTCGCCCCGAACCCGGTCATTCCCAACTCCGCCTCGTCCAAAGTTATCTTGCTGGAAATTTCGTGCTTGCTCAGTGAAACCAAGACGATAGAGTTCGTCGTGATACCAGTTCGTGATGTAGAAGAGCTGCGTAATGCTGCCTTGCTGATATGCGCTTCCAGGATATGTCTGTGGGGACGGAACCGGCTGATCGCCCGTGTTCGTGTTTGGGTTGAAAGGCGAAAATGTGTAAACAAAATTCCGCGACGCGCTCGAAGCCTCGCTGTTGGGATCGACACCGTCGCTGCCGTCGCGATCGAGTCCGGCTTGAATCGCGTTGCCGTCCGTTACGGTGCCTCCGTCGGTGATCCATCCATTGTTGTTAAATGAATACGGGGCCTCGTTGCCAATACGCGAGATGCTCGAGCGAGAGATCGCGGCTCCCTGCACGCCGTTCGGCGAAAGCGGTCCCGGCGTCATCGGGAACGGATTATCCGCAACGTTGATCATTGCGTTGGGATTCGTATAGACGCTGTACGTTGAGCTTTGCGTCTGATCTTCAGTGATGTTCTTTCGCCAGAGCATCGTGCCGGTGTGGGCGTCAACGATGATGTAGAACGCGTTCACCGGCTGCCATATCAGCACTCGCCATGCAGGGACGGCAACGCCCGGCTCGGTCGGGAAATACATCTTTTCGGCGGTCGTTGCCGAATCGCCGGTACCGAACGTTTTCTTCAGTTCACTTGATTCAGCTGCATTCTCGCTGAGATCGAGTGTCGAGGGATCTACATTGATATGCCGTGCACCTGCTTTCACAGCCTCAAACGCATCCCCAAAATCCTGCGAGATCGTCGAATTCTCCATCCCGGGGGCAAGGTTGTTGATAACGCGAATGATCTCGCCCGCTTTCGTGAACCCGGCCTTTACCTCGCCGCGGAAGACGGGGACGCCGTTTATTTCCTGATTCAGCTCGACAAATGACAGGTTTCCGTCCGGGTTGGTGTAATCCGCCGCGATCTTCAGAGAATCGATCTCGCCCGCTGAAACACCGATCAGCGAACTGTTCTCTTTCAAGAAGCCGATCAGGATCGGAGCTCTTTTTCCGTCGCGCACGGCGTTTGGTGCCGTCAAGAAGTGGCGTCCTTTCGAGACATCCGGGCCGATAACCTCCGGGATCTTGATGTCGCCGTTGTATTCGATCTTGAGTGTCGGCACCCGCTCTCTCAATGACGCCTCGCCCGCCTTGAAGGCGATCCGCTCTTTTTTTACATTCAGCGCGGACAAACCAGCTATCGAGCGGTACGCTTCAATCTTCGCAACGGCGTCTTCATCAGTGCGGATGTCGTAGTTCGGAAGCGATGCTTCCTCCGAGACGGTCTGAACGAACAGTCCCTTTGCGGCCTTTGCGGCGAAATGCGGATACAGCAGTGTGCTGGCCGATGCCGCAATGGCAGCGATGGCGAAAACAAAAAGGCGGAGCCTGGCCTTTAGCGAAACGGAAGCGAAAAACATCTGACGTTGTCTCCTGTTTTTCTCACGTTGCGTGAGAATGTGCGTGAAATATGGGCTCCCTATGCTTAGCAAACGAGAGCGGGCTAAGGTTAAAATAAGAGTTTGTCCGGGAAATCGAATACGCTTTTTCGGCCGCTTTTGCGGGCGATCAGGCAAGCTTCTTCGTGAAAATCGAATTTTAGCAGAATATCGGGCGCAGTCAACCGTCGGCAATGGCAGAAGAAAACAGCAAGAACGGCAGTGAAAAGGTCTTTGCGCCCGGCGGCATTGTGTCGAAATTTCACGAGAATTACGAATATCGCGAAGGCCAGGTCGAGATGGCCGAGAAGATCGCTGAGGCGTTCGATGCGAAAAAACATCTCATAGTCGAGGCGGGAACCGGTACCGGCAAAACCCTCGCGTATCTTGTCCCGGCAATCGCCGCCGCGATCAAGGGTAAGTGCCGGATAATTATCTCAACGGGGACAAAGAATTTGCAGGAGCAGCTGATGGAGAAGGATATCCCGTTCCTGCAGGAAGCCCTTCCTACAAAATTCAAAGCCGCGTATATGAAAGGCCGTGCGAACTACGCCTGCATTTATCGCATTGCTCATTCCGGACATCAACCGATACTGGACGGGATCGATGACGTCGATCATTTCAGGGTCGTGCGTGAATGGATGGAGGGGACAAAGACGGGCGACCGCGCCGAACTTACAGATCTGCCGGAGAATCTCGCGTTCTGGAACCGCATCAACGCTCGCGCTGATACTTGCCTAGGGCAAAAATGCCCCGACTTTGAGCCGTGTTTTATTACGCGTGTGCGCAGTAATGCCGAGAATGCCGACATAATCGTCGTCAACCACCATCTCTTTTTTGCGGACCTAAACGTCCGAGACAATAAGTTCGGCAAGGTCTTGCCGGATTATTCGGCCGTCATTTTCGATGAAGCCCATCTGCTCGAAGACATCGCAGCAGACTATTTTGGCGTTCAGGCGTCAAACTACCAGCTCGAAGAACTAGCTCACGATGCCGAGGCACTGCCGGTAAGTAATGCAGTGTCGGCCGCAGCAATAACAAAGGCTGCTGGCAAAGTGCTATCGATCGCACAATCATTTTGGCAGCGGCTGATGCCTGAAAGGCAAATCGAAGGCCGTTTCCCGCTCTCGAGGGATATCTCGGTCGAACGCGGCGACGGGCTCTCGTTTGGGGACGCTAACGGTGCTCTTTCGGATGCCCTGAATCGCCTCGAAACTATTGTTGACGCATTCTCAGGCGAGATGGTTGAGGCTGAATCCATTGCCCGCCGATTGAAGCAGATACGTGCCGACCTTTCGTTCATTACAAGACAGGACGATCCGAATTATGTCTATTGGCTCGAACGCCGCGGCCGTGGAATGTTCCTGCAGGCATCACCGGTAGATGTTTCTATCTTGTTGAACGAGAAGCTCTTCGATAAGACGAATACCTGCATCCTGACATCGGCAACGCTTGCAACGAAAGATGGATTCAACTTCATACGCGACCGCTTGGGTCTGCCGTCCGCGCGGACGATGACGCTCATGGCGCCGTCGTCCTTCGATCACGAGACTCAGGCGATCGTCTATTTGCCAAAGTCGATGCCCGATCCGCGATCACCGGACTACGCGACGGCGGCCGCACGCGAGATAACGGAGATCTTGCGCGCGACCGACGGGCGAGCCTTTGTTCTCTGCACGTCGAACGCATCTATGAGCTCTCTCTATCAGCTCGTAAGCTCGCGTGTCGGCTACCCGTGTTTTGTGCAGGGCACGATGTCGAAAGCCGGACTGATCGAGCGATTTCGTTCGACGCCGAATGCCGTGCTTTTCGCGACACAAAGCTTCTGGCAAGGCGTCGATGTTCGAGGTGAACAGCTTTCATGCGTGATCATCGATAAGCTTCCGTTTGCCGTGCCGACAGATCCGCTCGTTGCAGCACGCGCTCGGTTCATCGACGAACGCGGTGGAGCCTCGTTCTTCGAATACAGCGTTCCGCAGGCAATAATCACGCTGAAGCAGGGAATTGGCCGCCTGATCCGCAGCCGATCGGATCGCGGCGTTATCGCGATCCTCGATCCGCGTTTGAGAACTAAGGGCTATGGCCGCGACTTCCTTGCCTCTCTCCCGCGAATGAAGATCACTAGCGAACTAGATGACGTTCGTGAAATTCTTAGCTAGAAAGTGATAATCTCGAATAGATACTATGACGGCATTTTACGAGGTAATGATCGAGCGGAATTTTTCGTCAGCCCATCAGCTGCGCGGCTACAAGGGCAAATGCGAAAATCTGCACGGACACAACTACAAGGTCGAGATCTTCGCGCGAGGTTCGGAGCTAAATAACATCGGGCTCTTGATCGATTTTGGCGACCTCAAAGAAGCCGCCGATGAGATCGTTCGCTACCTGGACCATCGCAACATCAACGAACTCCCCCCGTTTGACGAGGAACTCAACCCTTCTGCCGAGAATCTTGCGAAATTCTTTGTCGATTACCTAAATTCACGGATCTCAGACGACCGCGTCCAGGTCTATAAGGTCCGCTGCTACGAAACGCCAACTAGCGTTGCAACCTACCAGCTAAATTGATCGCGTTTTGCTCTGCGGCCAACATTTTGTGGACGTTTTAGGCAGTATTCGAAAATTTCTTTAGAAACGAAAAAGCTGTCTGGAGGTTCCCGCAGACAGCTTTTTCTATAGATGGTCGGGGCGAGATGATTTGAACATCCGACCTCACGGTCCCGAACCGTGCGCTCTACCAGGCTGAGCCACGCCCCGATGGGTCAAATAATAAGTGTAGGCATCAAGCAGACACCTGTCAAACAAATTTAAGCGATATCCTGCGGAGCGTCCTCTATTGGCTTCTTTCCGTAGCGATGCCGCAAGTATTCGATGACGGGCGGAAGTAGCGAGAGTGCCACGACGACGATCACGACCTTCTCAATATGATCCTGCAGCTTAATGCCAAGCGCGTTCTCGATGATCCCGCCGAAGAAATATCCCGCAAGTACCATCGTAGATATCCAAAGCGCTCCACCGGCAACGCTGTAAGCGAGGAATGTTGGATATTCCATTTTTACCGAACCGATCACAATGGGTGCGAAAGTGCGTACGATCGGTACAAATCGCGCGAGAAGTACAGTTTTTGGCCCATAACGCTCGAAAAACGCGTGTGCTTTTTCCACTCGCGAAGGCTTGAACACCCAAGAATTCTCGCGGCCGAACAAACTTTTTCCCATTACGCGTCCGGTCCAATAACCGGTGCTGTCGCCGATCACCGAACCAAGAAAGAATGCGAGCATTACCAGCACAACATTCAGCTTGCCTGCAGCAGCAAAAAGCCCAGAGACGACCAGCAGAGAGTCGCCGGGCAGGAAAAAACCGACTGCGAGTCCCGTCTCTGCGAAGATGACGAACCAGAGACCGAGATAAACCCAATTACCGAGCAAAGCGAGGAGATAGTCGATCAAGTGCGCCGGATTTAAGAATTCTCGGACGGCATTAAAAATATCGATGAGTGTTTCCATTTACTGCTGCTGATCTTTCCAACCGTGAACGCCGATCAAAGGAACGAACATACAAGGGCCGAAGTCTTCCGTTTTTGTTCCGCTCTCGGTCCTCGTGACTCGAATGAGCCGTTGGTCTTCGCGGCTACCGCCGACTGGAATAACAAGCTTCCCGCCAACTTTTAGCTGGGATACGAGCGGCGCGGGTATTTCCGGACTGCCTGCTGCGACAAGGATAGCATCAAACGGATGATAAGCGTCCCAGCCTTTTGTGCCATCGCCTGTTTTTAGCGTTATATTTCTAAATCCAAGATCTGCAAGCCGGAGGTTTGCCTCGCGTGCAAGTGCGTCGTGACGTTCGATCGCAAAAACCTTTCTCGCTAAGGTGGCAAGAATTGCAGTTTGATAGCCGGTCCCAGCACCGATCTCAAGAACCTTTTCGTTGCCTTTGAGTTCGAGCAGTTCGGTCATCCGAGCCACGATATATGGCTGCGAGATCGTCTGGCCGCTAGCGATCGGCAGCGCACCGTCACGGTAAGCCTGCGCCTTTAACGCATCGGGCACGAATCGATGCCGCGGAATCTTCGCCATTGCCTCCAGAACACGAACATCCCGAATGTGAAACTCATCGGCGAGCATCGCAACCATTTGCTGGCGGCGGATCGTCATGTCATCGCGTGTTCCTCCGGGCGGCATAATCTAGTTTCCCGACTAGGCGTTCCAATCGTCTAGTAGCGTCAAGGACGAATGATCGGTCAGATCCGCACGCATCGGGGTTACCGAAACAAGGCCGGCATCGATCGCCTCAAAATCTGTCCCACCCTCGGCCCGATATCCGTTTCGAACCTCACCGATCCAGTAATAAAGCTTTCCGCGTGGGTCGGTATGTTCGCTGATCACCGGCCGAGCGGTCTTAAAACCTTGTGTTGTGATGCGGGTTCCGGTCGGTAGGCCGCGTGGGATATTTACATTAAGCAGAGTCCCCATGGGCAAGCCTATGCTCAAAGCTTTTTCGGTGATCGACGCGGCGACGTTTACCGACTCCCCAAAATCAGGGTCGCGAGAAACTGCGAGGCTAAATGCGATGCCCGGAATTCCAAGGATCGTCGCCTCCATCGCTCCAGCAACCGTTCCCGAGTAGCTCGCATCGTCTCCGAGATTAGGCCCGTGATTGATCCCCGAACAGCAAATGTCCGGCGGCATATCCGGTGGAAGGATCTTGTTCAACGCCATTACGACGCAATCGGTCGGTGTGCCGTCAACCGTCCAGTGATGATCATCTATTCGACGAATTCTCAACGGACGGGCGAGCGTCAGGCTATGCGAGGCACCGCTCATCTCAGCCTCCGGTGCGACGACAAAGACCTCGCCTATGGGAGCAAGCGCTGCCTCGAGGGCCTTAATGCCTTCGGCGTGAATGCCGTCGTCGTTTGTGATGAGAATTCGCGGTTTAGCCATTTTTTCGAGCTATAGAAATCAAAAAGTGAAAAAGCGACCAAAGGTGCACTTTTCCACTTTTCGCAAAAATTCAGATCGCTGTTTACCGAGCTGGTGCCGGACGCGGCGTTGTTGTTGCGGGACGCTGCGTACGGAAGCGGCGGCGATTACGTTTACGCGCATTTGCCGACTTCAGCTTTGCTTTTTGACCAGGCGGAATGAAGTGAGAATGCTTCTTGAAGTCCTTAATGATCTCTTCGCTAATGACCTTTCGCTTGAATCGGCGAAGCGCCGACTCGATCGATTCGTTATTATTTACTATTACAGTTGCCATTTCTTTTCTCACCTCCTTTTCGGCAAAAGGTATTTCGGGCAAGGCCCTATTTCGCCCCTCTCCTGAAAGGCAAACAATCATTAAAGCGCGTTTCTAGGCTCTCAGGCAAGTTCGCAAAGCCCAAAACTATTTCGGGCTGGCAGGTAACGGCCTCAGCGGGAGCCGCAGAAGCTGCCCTTTGTAAACGAAATACACCAAACCACCGGCTTCATCGACCCACATTGCCATGCTGTCGAATACTATCTTCGGGATCGTCAGCACGTTCTTGAACCTAAATGTCCGAGCGTCGTACACGCCTACATCGGTCGAATTCTTTTCGCTGTTCGGAAGCGCGGCCCAAAATGTCCCCGGTACGGATCCACGTTGCAGCGGCCTGAAGGTCTGCTGTGCCAACGGGCGGAATTCTCCCGCTGCAGGCGTTGAGAGTCCTGTCTCTGGATCGAGAAGGATCAGGTTTTCAGCTTGGACCTCAGCGTCATACTCGTTATTTATCCCGAGAAGCATACGTTTCAAGTTGGGCAGATACGCGGCAGGACGATACGCATCATAATTTTCAACTCCGGAAATGACGTATTCCTTCTTAGTAGCGGTATTGATCCTTCGCAAACCGCCCTGGCTTTCCGCAGATTCCCATCCTTTGTAGGCAACGACCCATTTGCCGTCCGGCGTAACCATCGGCGTGTTGAACGGCCCAGTGGCGAGTTTTTCCGAGCGGCCACCGCTTATTCTGTAAATGCCGTCGCCTGAACGATACTCGGTCGTGCCGATGCGGGCTTTCCATTGTTCTTGAGTGATCTCACCCGCGAGTCCGTCATTCGTTGGTATGTACTCGATGCCTGCTGGCTGTGAAACGACACCGCCGAGCGAACCATTTGAAATATGTCTCCATGAATAGCCATCATACTTTCGCTTTTCAGCGAGCTCCGCCGAAACTTGCCACGCCGCCTTTGAGTCGTCGCCGGTCGGGTGTTTAGCGATCTCTTCGACGTCCTTATCGACCTGTTCGCGAACGGCGTTATCGCTGACGGCGACGCGAAGGTCATCGCCTTCCTTCCAAACCGTATAGGCAGTAAAATTTTCATCCGCAAGCATCAGATCGAGCCCCGGCACCTCTCGGCTGAGCGCATATTTCACGGTTCCGGGATGCTTTCTTACTTCTTCAAAGTATTTATCGAGGCCTTTAAAGAATTCGCCGGGCTCGCCTGTCATGAATACGCGGCGGCCACCGGTGCGGCTGAGCATCACAAGCTCCTTCGCTTCGCAATAATCTCCAAAGCACTCCAGAAACGGCGGTAATGTGTCCACACGATTTTGGGCAAGGTACTGTTTTAAGTAGTCGAACTCCGAAGGTTCGAGCGGCCGCTCTTTATACCTGGACTCGTCCTCCTCCCAAGAATAAATGACGCGATCTTTGTAAATACGGACGTAATTCGAATCGTACCCATACATGCCAATGAGCGAATCATCTTCCTTGACTTCTTTTTGAAGCCGCTTCTCGATCGCCATCAAAGTGTCTTCGCCACCGACGTACGTGCTGTAATATTGCATGTCTTCGTCGCCGGAGGAGAATAACCGCGATAACCAAGTCGAGAATTCGGGTTCGGAATCGCCGACCTTGAATGCAGTGGTCGAGCCGAGGATCTTTGCTTCGTTCGGATAGAGAGAGAGCACTACCTGACGCGATTCGGGAGAATCTTCACTCTCTAAATAGGCTACTGCGGCGGCGGACAGGAGTTTGTCCGCTCCCTTGGCGATCGCAAAAACCTTCGCAAGCGGTAGTTGGGCACGTACAAGACGTGCACATGCGAAGAGTGCGCGCTTAGCGGTTGGATCAGCGCCGTTAAGGATCGCTTCATATCCGCTCTCGTCGCCGAGTGCACACGCACCGATCGCCACGGCAAGCGGAGGTCCGCTTCGAAGATCTGTTAGCTCACTTGAGTTCTTCTCTCCCAGTTCTTTACGGCGGGCCAGCACGCGTAAAACTTCCTCTTGATCCGCAATGCCGCGTTTGATGTCCCGGATCGCCATCGAATCGATCGGAGGTAGTACCCAATCGAGCGCTGTCTTTCGCAACTGTTGGGCGACGAGCGGCTCTCGCGCCTCGAGTGCGTCAATCCGCGCAACAACGGCCGCGGCGAGTTCTTCCGTGATAAGGTTAGGGTCTTGAGATAACTGCTCCGCCAACCCGGCCTTTAACTGAGCGGGCGTGGCGACCCGCGGGTCGGTTGACCACTCGTTTACCATCGAATTCGAGTCGCCGGCAGCGAGGTCTCTTCGAACGCTTGATTCGAGCGCGTCAAGTTGCTCAGGTATCGAAAAGCCTTTGACCTGGATGATCGCCTTAAACAAGCGTATCCGCTCGTAACTCGTCGTCGGTGAAGCAAGAAGGCGTCGAAGGGGCGGACCCGCTTGAATCTGACCTTGGAATCCAAGAGCTTCGATCGCATCGTCTCGAAATGGATAGAGGTTATCCTCTCCATAGCTAGTGGCAACGTTTGCTGTATACGCGTTCGCATTTCCCACTACGTAAGCATTTCCCATTGCATTAGCCGCATTTGCTATCGCGCGCGCTGCCGTCGCGGCGGCGTTGGCCACGGCAGCGGCAGAAGCGTTTGCAGAGGCCGATCCTTTGCCTACGACCGCGTTCGGATTTCTCTCGTGAAGCGATCTGATCAAAGCCGGGACGCTTTCCGGGAGTTTTACTTTTTGAAGAGCCTTTATTATTGCGGCCCGCGCATTTCCAGTGCTGTCGTCAGCCCATTTTGGATCCTCAAGCCACGGAAGCAGCGCCCGCACTACCTCAGGTTTTGCGAACTCGATCTTAATGAGCAAGTTCTTTACCGCCGCGGCACGGACAACGGGATCACCCGAATTGAGAAGGTCGAGCATTTGTGGGGCATATTTTCCCGGCGGCGACACGTTAATAAGCGTGGTCAGGCCGGTGTAGCCTACGAAGTCCTGCAGGGTTTTGTCCTGGAAAAGGGAAAGATACCACTGCTCGCGTCCTGGCCACTCAGGTTCGGTAACAAGAGCATCCATCGCTAGGTCGCGCAATGGTGCACGCAGTTCTTTGTTCTCAACGATCGCCTTCAATTCATCGCGATAGCGGTCGGCCTCCATTGACGAGCCAGTTTCGATCGCGTGCCGATAGAGTGCCCAGCGGGCAAGCACGTGCGTGGCTTTATCTTCATCCCGCGCATACATCTCGTCGATCAATGGGCGAGCTTTTTCAAAATCGAATCGCGTCAGTTGAAGCAGCTCTTCCTGATTCTCTACATAAGTGGCCGTGTCTTTTGTCGTGCGGGCACGTTCAAGGAGCTCGTCGGTGAAGTACGGGCTGTGATTCACTAGCCATTCACGGATATCAGAGAGCTGCCCTTCTTCGATCTTTTCATTCGCGGTCAGCGTGTCAAAGGCTTTTTTTACAAGCTCATACGATCGCTCGCTGTCATCAAATGCACCAAGGATCGAGGTTATCTCAAGAGGATCGCGGTCGATCCTCGCTTTTAGTCTCTGAAATGTCTTGTCCGACATTTTCGGACGATATCCGAGAGACCTCGCCGGAATGTTCACACTTGACCAGAATGCCCAAAGCTCCGCAATAGGTGCATCGTCTGCCGGCGGTTCCGCCTTCGCCTCGCTGTCGGTATATATTGGTCGCACGACCAGCGGGTTTGGAGGCGGTGGAGCGGGAATCTGCAACAGTTGACCGACCACGTCAGTTTTTGCCGACGAATGGTTGACCAAAAAAGCGGCTTCGACAAGAAGAAGAGCTAAGCAAAATGCTACGACGGTTAAAAGTCTTTTCATATCTGCATGAGATGGGACAAACCCGATATGTGGTCAACCATAAGAACGAACGAGCTGCAAAAATTTGCTTGATTATAATCCTAAATCGAAAGAAAATGACATTAATTTCGGCTCGAAAAAGTTCCTTTTTAGCTGAAAGACGCCTTGCTGACGGAATTGTTGCAAGACCGAGGTGCTCATGGACTTCTACTTCCTATTATTTTCGCTCTTCTTTCCGCGGATCGTTATGGTCGTGTATCTGCTGATGTATCCTCAACTGTTCCCGGCCAACTCTGTTCCGCAATGGGCCGATCTTCTGCTCGGCGTGTTCGCTCCACGCGTCCTTATCCTGATTTACATTTACCAGAATATGGGCTACGAAAATATCTGGTTTGCCGTCCATCTTCTCGTGATGATCTTTGCGTATCTCGGCGGAACGCGGGAAACGAAACGACGGCGAAGGTCACGAGATCGCGTGGATTGATTTGCTCAGCTGAGAAAGGAAAGCGGCTTCTCGATTTTCGGGGATCAAGAAGCCGCAAAGTAAAGCTGAATGGGAATACTGTAGGCCGTGCGGAGCAGATAGGCAAAAGGCAGATTGTCAAAGGGCAGGAAAGGACCAGCTAAGCAATTCTCCGCTTCTCACTTCGCCGGTACTGGAACTTGAGTCTTCGCATCGAGGTCTTTCACCGCGATGCCGAGGCGTTTTGCCTCGCGTTCAATAACTTTCGGATCGGTCTTCAAACTGTGGATCTCGTCCTGCAACTGAAGATTCTCGTCCGTCAAATTTTGGATCATCGAGTTTAGCTGCTCATTCTCACGAACTTCAGCTGTAACCGCTGAGAAGGACCGATATGTGATCGCGACAAAGAGAGTGCCGGTTAGGATAATGACGACAAGCGCTGAAACCCAGAACGGTCGCTGCCGTTTTGCTGTCGCGGTTTTGTCCTTGGTCGTGTTGCGTTGCCCTGTCATTTTTCCCGATCTAACCTAAAAGGTACTTCTTTCCTTCTTCTAAAAGTTTGCCGACATCATCATCGGATTCAGCCTCGGCGTAGATTCGAACCACCGGTTCTGTGCCTGACGGCCTCAAAAGGATCCAAGTGTCATTTTCAAATCTGAACTGGACGCCGTCGATCCTGTCTGTGCTCAGCACCTTTCGGCCTGCAAATTCTGTTGGGTCCTCCGCAAGCTTTTCTTTCAGCTTAACTGCGACCTCGTCACTAAGCTTTATGCCGATCCGCCCTGAATACAGCCTTCCGACGCGGTTCCAAAGCTGTTTGAGCTGTTCGACCAAAGGCGTCTGCCTGACGGCAACGGCCTCAACCGCAAGAAGACAAGCGAGAATCCCGTCCTTTTCAGGGTAATGGCCTCTGATCGTAAGTCCCGCGGATTCTTCGCCGCCGAGGATGATCTCGTCCTTATTTATCAATGCGCCGATATACTTGAATCCAACCGGCGTTTCAAAAACCTTGATCCCGCGATCTTTCGCAACCCTATCTACTAAGTGCGAAGTAGCAACGCTGCGTGCCACTCCAAGCTTCCATCCGCGAGTTTCGACCAAATAGTCTGTCAAAAGAGCAATAAGTTCGTTCGGTGTAATGAACGTACCATCGTGTGCGATAACTCCAAATCGATCGCTATCGCCGTCGGTCGCAAGGCCTAGTGTTGCCTCGGAGCTTTTGATAGCCGCCTTGAGGTCGCTCAAATGTTCTTCGCCGGGCTCCGGTGCCTGGCCACCAAAAGTAACATCTCGCCAGTCGTGCAGCGTTTCGACCGACACTCCGCGATCGGCAAGGGCCTTATTCAAATAGCCGCGACCCGTTCCCCACAGCGGGTCGTAAACGAATTTGCCTCCCGCCTTCTCGATCGCATCAAAATTGATCTTTGTTGCGAGATCATCGAGATAGGCTTGTCTCGGATCAAGACCCTCGATACTGCCACCATCCTCGTCCGGGACCGGGTCGGCATCGCCTAAGGCCGCCTCGATCTTATTGGTCACTTCGGGCAGTGCAGGAGCTCCATCAGGCGTCGAAAACTTTATTCCCTGATATTCCGGTGGGTTGTGCGACGCAGTAAAATTCATCGCTCCATCAGTCTTAAGTGATCTGATCGCATGAGCTACTGTAGGCGTCGGCACCGGATGATCGCATCGAAGTACTTTTAGCCCTTTTGCCGCGATCATTTCAGCCGCAACGTCCGAGAATTTTTCTCCCATGAATCTCGTGTCGTGGCCGACGATCAGGCGACAGCGAGATCCGGGTTCATTTTTCAAATATCTACAGATCGCTTCGGTTACATTTCGGACATTCGCGAATGTGAATTCATCGGCGATGACCGCTCTCCAACCGGAAGTTCCAAACTTGATCGACATTGGGAAGTTATGCCGGTACCCCGGCCCCTCAAGAGCGTTCCTGTTTTTAGTTGTCCTGGTGTTATCCCTTGAAGTGCTTGAAAATGTAACATAGCTTTATGCGCTTGTAAAGTCCTTTTTTAAGTTTTTTTATCTTCAATATTCGCATAGGGTTACAGTGGGTAATGTGAGGTAGAGTTTTAATCGCCTTAAGCGGGGCTTCGTTCAAGTTGACCGAGTTGTTAAGCGCCAGGCGCCCGGAAGTACCCGCTTAGCCTTTTTGTGTATCATTCAGATACACGCAATATTTGGCTATCGGCTTTGTGTGTCGCGGTGAGCCTGTGCGGGACTCCTCTGGAGGCTGGCATAAACCCTTTAGTTTCAGGGGTTTACAATCGAGAATGGTTGATTGGTGCTTCGGCACGATATTTGCACAAATATGTGTCTAGAAAGTGCTAGTTTGAGCACAATCTTTCGCCATTTTTAGGCATGCGCAATAGTCTTTAGTTCCGCTTTTTGGAGAAAAGCAAACAAATTTTATGAGACCCATCAAACACGTTGAAAAAGGCCTGAGCTTCGTTGCAGGGGCGGCATTTAATGCCGTCCGGAGTGTTAATAAGTACAAACCAAATCCATCGTTCACCCCAAAATGGGCGGACAAGCCGATCTTGAAGTCTTGGCAGAAGACGAAACCGGTGCTCGGATTCCCGCGCACGACTGATTCACTTTGTCCGCAGTGTGTCATTGAGGCACGTGAAGCCATTCTTTCCGGTGAGCGGGATGTCTCGATGCTTGTCAATGAAAAGGTTGGTGAGATCAAAGCTCAGATCATTGAACGCAACAACGAGGTTTGGATGATCAAAGAGTGTCCGACCCACGGCAAGATCGAGGATATGATGGCTATCGACGCCAACTTCCTCAAGCACGTTGAGTCGCTTTTCCCGGGTCGCGATATGGAGGCTCATAACGATGAAAAGCTTCATAATCACGGTTCGTCGTCGGTTAAGTATGGCCGCGGTGCGGTTCTTACCGTTGACTTGACCAACCGATGCAATATGATGTGCGATCCGTGCTTTATGGACGCGAATCAGGTCGGTTTCGTTCACGAGCTGTCGATGGAGGATGTAAGGGAGATTCTCGACAACGCGATCTCCATCAAGCCGCGTCGGCAGATGTCCGTTCAGTATTCTGGCGGCGAACCGACGATCAGTCCGCATTTTCTTGACGCGATCCGGTACGCGCGAAAGGTCGGCTACAATTCAGTGCAGGCGGCGACAAACGGCATCGAGTTTGCAAAATCGAAAGAATTCTGCCGCGAAGCTGCGGAAGCGGGCCTTCGTTTCGTCTATCTGCAGTTCGACGGTATCGGCAATGACGCAAACTCGCACCGTCAGATCGGTAACCTTTTTGACGTAAAACTTCGTGCGATCAATAACCTACACGAAGCCGGCGTCGATATCATCCTTGTTACGACACTTGTTAACGGTATCAATAACGATCAGGTCGGTTCGATCATCCGCTTCGCAATGGAGAATCCCAAGAAGATCTCGTTCATTGCATTTCAGCCGGTGTCGTTCACTGGCCGCGATGAGCATATCACCGAGCAACGTCGTCTCCAGCAGCGTTACACGCTTTCGCACATGGCTCTCGACGTGAAGAAACAGCTCGGCATCACCGAACCGACGCGCGATTGGTTCCCGCTTAGCTTGATGGGAGCTTTTGCGGATTTCGCGGACGTTGTTCACGGTGAAGATGCAGATTGGGGACAGGTCTCCTGCGGGTGCCACCCGAACTGCGGCGTTGGCACGGCCGTTATGATCAATAAGGAAACGGGCGATATGGCACCGGTCCCGCAATTCTTGAACATCCAGGGTCTTGTAAAGGATATGCAGCACATCTCCGATACGAATCGTGGTAAATGGTTCTCGAATATTATGATGGGTCTTGCGTTGCTTAAGAACTATAACCCTTACGGTGCACCGCATAGCCTAACGCTTGGCGCGATCCTTAAGAAGTTCGATAAGTCGTTCGGGCTTTCAGGCAAGGACTATGGCAAAGTCGGTCCGGATCGTACAATTGAGGACGTCAAGAAACGCCGTCAGGATCCGTGGAACTTCCTCTTCATTGCGGGAATGTGGTTCCAGGATCTCTTTAACTATGACTTCCGCCGCACGGAAATGTGCATCATTCCGTACGGTACGCAGGAAGGCGAGATCTCGTTCTGTGCTTATAACACTGGCATTGGCTGGCGTAACATAATCGAGAATATGCACCAGAACGCTACCGTTGCAAAATGGTATAAAGATCATGGCCGCCACGAGGTGTTTGCTCGAGGCAAGCACGTCGAACTTGATTCGACCGAGCACGATCTCAAACTGAACGCAGTGGATCTTACTCGGCCGAATAAGCCGCACATGGAAGGACCGAAAACCGCTGCTGAGGAGATGCAGATGATGCGAAAACTTTATCAGCAGATGGTGATGGACAAGAACCAGATCAAGGGTGAGGAGCTTGTTCAGATAGGCGGCATCAAGCGCGAAAAGAAGGCGAAGGAAATGGCCGTCGCCGAGTAAGGTATTGCCGGCTGCAAGCTATCTCCCACATAAATATCTCCCACACACTTTCATGGCCCGCGAGCAATCGCGGGCTTTTCTCGTCGAGGCAGGGAAGCCACGCTCCGTATCTCACCTATTTGGGTGATGGTAGTTTTGTAAAGTATTGTAAAGATAATGGTTTTTGATAGGTTCTGGGGTTGCGAACTATACACCATATTAGGTATAGGTATAGATGAACGAATATATCTTGAACGTTCAAAGCAACTTTCACGGAAATTTTGAATCGGTTTAGGCTAGATGGCCAGCTTTCAATTGCCCTTAGTGAGGAGCATTAAAGCTGCTCCGTAGCCTTGCAGAAAATTTAGATCTTTTAAAAGGAAGCCTCCTAATATGAAACAGGCAAGAATCGCCATTAGAATCTTCTTCTACTGTCTGCTCGTCGGTGTCTTTACGATCGGCACTGCATACAATGCGCAGGCACAATCTCAGGCACTCAACGGTCAGATCGAGGGAACGATCACCGACAGTTCCGGTGCTGCTGTTCCGAATGCAACGGTCGTCATCAAAAACACCCAGACCGGTACCTCACGAACGGTTACGACCGACGGCGCCGGCGTCTATCGGGCCCCGCTTCTTCCGCTCGGTACGTACCAGGTCACGGTTGAAGCAGCGAACTTTAAACGCCTCGTTCGCGAAGGCATAACGTTGACGACCGGTCAGACGGCCTCGGTGAACGGAGTTCTGGAGGTCGGTGATGTGTCGGCTACCGTTACGGTCAACGCTGATGCGCCGATCGCAGATTCGGCAAAGATCGACCTCGGACGCGTAATGAATGCACGCGAGGTTGAGAATCTTCCGCTTGTTTCCCGCAACCCTTATAACTACGCTCTGCTACAGGCGAACGTTACCGGCCGACCGAATGCTGAGTTTGGTGTTCCGCGTATCAACGCGAATGGTTACACGCGCCGTACGAACTATCAGCTCGATGGTAACAACAATACCCAGCAGGACCGCGGCGGTATTCGTTTGATGCCGATCTCGGACACCTTCATTAGTGAAGTACAGCTTGTTACGAATGGTTTCGCACCGGAATTCGGCAACACGCCGGGTCTGATCATGAATGCGATCACCCCGTCGGGAACGAACTCGTTCCATGGAGAGGCGAGTTACCGTTTCCGTCGAACACCGATGTCTTCGCGGCCGTTCAATACGTCGCCGACCGCTATGAAGCCGGAGACCAAGGTCGATGACATCACCGGTTCGATCGGCGGGCCGATCATTAAGGATCGCTGGCATTTTTATGGCGGTTATGAATGGGTGCAGCGTGATCTCGGTGGCGAGCCGCAGCGTGTTATTACGGTCACTCCCGCGAACCAACAGGCGTTGATCGCCGCTGGCGTTCCAGCTTCTGCCTTCCCAACCGCTATCCCTGCCGCTCAAAAGGTAAACTTCTTCATTTTTAGAACCGACGCACAGCTGAATACGAACAATCGGTTGAGCGGCCGGTTCAATTATTTTAAGAACATTTCGCCCGACAATATCGGTGGTGGACTGACCACGCTTGAGCGAAGTATCGACTTCCTCGACAAATCTTATTCTGTCGGCCTCCAACTTGTTTCGACATTCGGATCGAATTTCCTAAATGAGTTCCGATATCAGTATGCAAAGCGTGATTCGCGAAACGTAGCAAACAGTCATTCGGGCACTGGGCCGAGTATTGTGATCACCGGTGTTGCGAACTTTGGAGCCCCTGAGAATGCCGATACGATCGCGCCGCTTGAGATCACAAATCAGGCTCAGGACAACTTGACATGGACGAACGGCGACCACGTCGTGAAGGTTGGGTTCGGGTTCAATCATATTGCGGACACACGCCGCTCGAACTCATTTGTTCGCTATACGTTCTCAAGTATTGCGAATTATGTTGCTGCCAATACGGGTGCAAATCCTTTCGCGTACACCCGTTTCGATCAGATATTTGGTGATACAAACATCAAATTCAACAGCACGTTCTACAACTTTTTTGCTCAGGATGATTGGAAGATCACGCGAAAGCTGAAGCTCAACTACGGAGTTCGTTACGACCTTTATAACATTCCGAAGGCAGACCCCACGGCGGTTTATGAACCGTCGCGGCACTTCAAGGTCGATAAGAATAACTTTGCGCCGAGACTTGGCTTGGTTTACGGGGTCAGAGACGGCAACCGTCCGACCGTTATCCGTGCGAGCGTAGGTATCTACTACGATACGGTCTACCTGGATATGTATCAGCGAGCGCTTCAGGCTAATGGCAGTCCAAAATCGTTCACCGTGTCGTTCACGAACCCTGCATTGCCGGGAGCCCCGGGATTCCCGAACAATGTTTCGACCGGTACGCCACCACGGCAGAACATCACTGGTATCGCATCTGATTTTGAGAATATGTACGCGATACACGGTAATGTCCAGCTCGAGCAGGCATTGACCGAAGATCTCTCAGTCACGGTGGGTTACATTCATTCGAGCGGGCGGCATATCCCGATCTACCGAAGCGTAAACCGTATTAACCCGGTTGGAACTCTCGCGGATGGCCGTCCGATCTATAGCGACACGGTCAGTGCCGCTACAAGAATGGACCCCCGTTTCAACGACATCCTTCTTGCGGAGGCTTCGGGCAACTCGAACTACAATGCGTTCACAGCTCAGCTGAATAAGCGTTTTTCGAAGGGGTATCAGTTCAGTGCGAACTATACGCTCTCGAAATCGATGGATGATGCACCGGAGCAGAACCTTGTTGCGACGCAGGCTGGCGGACTCGTGCAACAGGATCCGACAAACCGTAAGCGTGACTATGGTCCGTCACTTGCGGATCAGCGTCACACATTTGTGTTGAGCTTTGTCGGCCGTCCGGACTTCCATTTTGAGAACAAGGTGTGGAACTACCTGCTGAACAATAACCAGTTCGGTATCATTGCCACAGCCAATAGCGGCGAACGGTACAATATCATTGCCGCCACGGACATAAACCACGATGGATTCAATGGAACAGACAATCCGGTCGGGATCACCCGCAATTCAGGCGTGACGCCGAAGCAGTTCAACGTTGATTTCCGTTACTCGCGGTTCATTCCGTTCACCGAACGGTTTCGCCTCGAGGTTTTCGGTGAATTCGTGAACGTGTTCAACACCAATAGCATCTATCAGATCAACAGCCTTACGGTTACGACAGATGCACTTGGGAATCCGACAGGTGCGCTGCCCAGCACGACCACTCGTCCGGTAACCTCGCTTGACGCCCGTCAGTTCCAGATCGGCCTCAAGTTCCGCTTCTAACGAAGTATATGATTCGCCGGAGTTTTATGAATGTAGAACTCCGGCGAATTTGTTTTTGATCCTTTTCCACACTAGCGATGAAGCATACAACTAAGCCTGAAGAACCACCGGTCGAGATGCCCGACGCTTGGTGGTACAAGGTCTATTTCGCTGTAATTGTGACGACTGTCGTCGTGATCGGGCTTCTGCAGGCCTTTACGTATTATTTTTCCAGCTAAAAAATAATGAGATCTTTGGATTGGGCAGTCGTTGTCGCATATCTCGCCTATGTCATCTGGGATGGCATTCGTATGACAAAGCACAGCGGGAACGTAGAAGGCTATTTTCTCGCAAATCGGAGCCTGCCGTGGTGGGCGGTCGGGCTTTCGGTAATGGCGACGCAACTTTCCGCGATAACGCTTGTCGGCACGACCGGCCAGGCGTATTCGGACGGAATGCGCTTTATCCAGTTCTATTACGGGCTGCCGCTTGCAATGATCATTCTTTGCATAACGGCTGTACCATTCTTTTACCGGGCGAACGTTTACACCGCCTACGAATACCTTGAGCGGCGTTTTGACGCAAAGGTGCGCAGCCTGACCAGCTTCTTTTTCCTTATCTCGCGTGGGCTTGGTGTTGGCGTCATTATTGCGGCACCGTCCGTCATTCTCTCGATCGTACTCGGTTGGCATGAAGTGACAACCATCTTCGTCATCGGGCTCTCGACTACGATCTATACTATGGTCGGCGGCGTGCAGGCCGTAACCTGGACGGACGTTAAGCAGATGTTCGTCATCTTCTTCGGCCTTTCCGTTTGCATGTTCGTCATCATTTCGCAGTTCCCGTCGGGGGTTTCGTTTGCCGATGGACTCACACTTGCGGGTGCGACAGGAAAGCTGACGACTGTAAGCCTAAGCTTCGATCTAAAGGAAAAATACACGCTATGGTCAGGGATGATCGGCGGCCTGTTCCTCTTCCTTTCCTACTTCGGTTGCGATCAAAGCCAGGTGCAGCGTTTCTTGACAGCAAAATCGGTGTCTGAAGGCAGAACCTCCCTGCTGATGAGTGCGTTCCTCAAGATCCCGATGCAGTTCATGATACTGCTCGTTGGTGTCCTGGTGTTCGTGTTCTATCAGTTCACGGCTCCACCGATGATCTTTAACCAGGTCGAGGTGGGCAAGGTAGCCCAAACAGCTCAATATCAAACGCTCAAGGGCGAATTCGACACGGCTCATCATCAGCGCGAACAGGCTGCGGAGCATTTTCTAAAGGATCGCACCGACGCAACACGACAGGAATACCTTGCGGCGGACAAAGCCTTCAACGCCTCGCGAAAGAACGCGGTCGACTATGTGAAGAGCGCAACGAAGAACGAGAGCTTCAATGACGTCAACTACGTCTTCCCGACCTTCGTTGTTCAGAATATGCCGATGGGTGTCGTCGGCTTGATCATTGCTGCAATTTTTGCCGCGGCGATGTCATCGATCTCTGCCGAGCTCAACGCCCTTGCGACCGCAACGACGATCGACTTCTATCGACGGCATTTCAAGAAGGACGGGACCGATCGCCAATACGTATTCTTTGGCAGGATCGCGACGTTCGTTTGGGGCATCTTCGCCTGCTTCGTCGCCACGTACGCGACGAATATCGGTTCGCTCATTGAGGTTGTTAATAAGTTCGGCTCGTTTTTCTACGGCTCTCTTCTAGGAGTCTTCGTTCTCGCATTTGCTGTGAAAAGAGCTCGTGCCCGCGGTGCTTTCTTCGGCCTGCTATTTGGTATCTCGTCCGTATGGGTTGCGAGTCATTTCACGGATATTGAGTTTTTGTGGTTTAACGTCATTGGTTGCTTGGTCACGGTGGTCTCCGGTTACCTGATCAGCCTTACTGATAGAGGAGGAATTGATGTTGTCGACGTTTAGGAAAATTACTGTTCTCTCATTGCTGTTCGTTTTGGCTTTCTTGAATGTGCCAACTGCACGCGCGCAGGTTCGGCCCGTTTACGATATGGGAGCGATCGGTCTTGGACAGCAGCTCAAGCGTTTGCAGACGACCGCAAGCGCGATGCACACAGGCGCACATCCTGACGATGAAGATTCAAACCTGATCGCGTTTTTGGCGCGAGGTGAGAATGCCCGTACCGTCTATCTGGCATTGAATCGCGGCGAAGGCGGCCAGAACGTCATCGGCCCAGAACTTTTTGAACCCCTCGGTGTCATTCGCACGGAAGAACTCTTGCAGGCTCGAAGGCTTGACGGCGGCCAGCAGATGTTCACGAACGTGATGGACTATGGCTTCTCGAAGACACGTGCGGAGGCAACGCGAATTTGGGGCGAACAACCGACTCTCGGGGAGATGGTCCGTGCCATCCGCACATTCCGCCCGCTCATCATCATTTCGCGTTTTTCGGGCACACCGGCGGACGGCCACGGCCAGCACCAGCTTGCCGGCTACCTGACACCGCTTGCCTATAAGGCTGCCGCGGACCCAAACCAGTTCCCGGAACAGATAAAGGAGGGCTTGCTGCCGTGGCAGGCGAAGAAGCTCTATATGGGCCAGGGCTTTACGGCCCCGGCCGGTGAGAAAGTCTCCGTAACGGTCGATACCGGGCATTTTGATCCGCTGATCGGACGTTCTTATGCTGAGATCGCAAGCGAAGGCCGCAGCCAGCATAAGACACAGGAAATGGGGACGATCGAGCGTCGCGGCGATCAGTTCTCGGGAGAGAAGCTGCTCGATTCGAAGGTGAAGACGAGCACTCCGGAGAACGATATCTTCGAAGGTATCGACACATCGATCACGGGAATCGCGAAAATAGCGGACGACAATGAACCCGGACTAGCTGAGAAGCTTGCCGCCCTTCAAGCGACAGCAAAGAAGGCTCTTGATGAATACAATGCATACAGCCCGGAGAAGATAGTTCCGGTTCTCGCGGCCGGTGTTACTCAGGCGCGTGCAGCAAAGGACGCCACCCAGAACCCGTACGCAAAGGCTTTGATCGCGGAGAAGGAACAAGAATTCGCGCATGCTCTCCAACTCGCTGCGGGCGTGGTCGTGGACGCCCTTAGCGACACTGACACGATCGTTGCCGGTGACTCGACCGGTGTATCCGTGAAAATTTTCGGAAAGGCAGCGGCAGTCAAGAATGTAACACTAAACACGCCGTCGGGCTGGAAGGTTGAAGCTGCTTCGGAACCAAAGCCGGCAGGGAATTCATTCTTCTTCAGGCCGGAAAAGGCGGATGCCGCGTCATATTTCAAGATGACCGCCGCATCTAACGCAACGCCGACGCAGCCTTACTGGCTCGAGAAGCCACGGCATAATTTCACCTTCGATTGGAGTGCTGCCGACGCCGTCAAGAACGCGCCCTTTCAACACAAGCTCGTGACCGCATCAGTTACGATGACGATCGGCGGTGTCGATATCACGGCGGTTCAGCCCGTCGAATATCGCTTTGCGGACGACATTCGCGGCGAACTCCGGCGTGATCTTAACGTCGTACCGCTCGTTACCGTCGCACCTGACACGAGCCTTCTGATAGTTCCAGCGTCCGCGAAAGAGCAGAAGCAACACATCGTTGTCTCGGTCACGAATCAGGCTCCGCGAGATACGAAGGGCACCGTAAGCCTGGTACTTCCTGCAGGCTGGACGGCTACACCGGCGTCGGCGGACTTTGACCTTGCAACGAAGAATCAAAAGACGGCAGTTGCTTTTGATGTAACGGTGCCTGCCGGTGCAAAGGTCGGTAAATATGACGTTACCGTCAATGCAAAGGTTGGCAGCCAGACCTTTGATCAATCGATGCAGGAGATCGCCTATCCGCACATCCAAACGCATCGACGTTATACGACCGCAACGGTTGTAACAGAGGTGCTGGATCTGAAAGTTGCGCCAGTCCGCGTTGGCTACATTATGGGAAGCGGCGACGCTGTTCCGGCCGCGATCAAACGTCTTGGAGTGCCGGTCACAATGCTGGAAGAGAAAGACCTCGCAACGGGCGACCTCTCGCGGTTTGACACTATCGTGGTCGGGATCCGAGCTTCGCAGGTGCGGCCGGACTTTGTCGCAAACAATGGCCGCCTCCTCGATTTCGTAAAGAAGGGCGGCACGCTTATTGTTCAGTATCAGCAGAATCAGATCATTCAGAACAATATGCTGCCTTTCGCGGCAAAGATGGAAGGTGTGGTAAACGGCAAGCAGCGCATTTCGAATGTACGCGTTGTCGATGAGACCGCACCGGTCAAGATGCTGCGGCCGAACGACCCGATTTTCAGTTACCCGAACAAGATCGTTCAGAGCGATTGGGATAACTGGGTACAAGAGAGAAATCTCTACACGCTCACGCAGCTTGGGCCAGAATGGGTCACGTTGACCGAGACTGCCGACGAGGGTGAGGATCCCGTCACCGGTGGACTTATCTATGCGAAGCTTGGCAAAGGGACGTATGTGTACAATGCGTTCTCGTTCTTCCGGCAGCTGCCGGTCGGAACGCCCGGTGCATACCGCATGCTCGCAAATATGCTGAGTTTGCCGAAAGCACCTGCAAAATAGCGTCTGAACCGTCGGTGTAAAGCGGCGGGCAGTCTTGTAATGGCGCCCGGGGACGTTTGCCCCGGGCAGCCTTCAGCTACGAACGAGATCATGAATATTTTGGGCATCGCTCGGCGGATTTTCTCAAGTTGAACGATGCCATTGTTTTATCAAAACGGAGAATTTAATAACTGTGTCAGTTGAGTTGCAAAAAGAAAAATTTCCAGCCCCAAGTTATACAGAGAATGTACTTGCAGATTGTTTTGAGGATGCCAAGAGCTTTTTCCTCGAAGCTCTTCTGGACATCGATCACGCGCACGCCATTATGCTTGCCGAGCAAGGGATCATCTCGGATGCTGAGTTGAAAATGCTACTAACGGCGCTCAGCAAACTCGATCTTGATGAGATCCGGGCGACGCAATACGACGGTACGTTCGAGGATCTCTTCTTCCTGCTACAGCGGGAGATCAAAAAGAATTGCGACGATAAAGAGGTCGCCGGCAAACTCCACACAGCGCGCAGCCGCAACGATATCGACGTTACGATCTATCGCCTGCATCTTCGGCGAGTTGCGTTAAAGCTCCTCAATGAAACGATGGCGCTTCGCGGCGTTATGCTCGACCTTGCATCTAAGCATCACGAAACGCTCATCGCGGCGTACACTCATACGCAGCCGGCACAACCCTCAACGCTTGCCCATTTTCTCCTTGCGATCGCCGAGAATCTCGGCCGCGACATACGCCGGCTGCAGAGTGCATACGAGAATATGAATTACAGTCCTTTGGGTGCGTGTGCGATCACGACGACCGGCTTTCCGATCAGTCGCGAACGCACGTCAGACCTTTTGGGCTTCAGCGCTCCGACCGTGAATTCGTACGCGTCGATCGCCTCGATCGATTACTTTACCGAACTCCTAGGTGCAATAAGTGCTCTATTGGTAAATGTCGGTAAATTCGCACAGGAATTTCTCCTGATGGCAATGCAGGAATTCGACGTTATCATCCTTTCCGATGGCTACGTGCAGGGTTCTTCGATCATGCCGCAAAAGCGGAATCCCGTTGCGATCGAACACGTTCGTGCGATCGCGAGCAAGGGCCTCGGTCAAGCTCTCGGTGTGCTTACGGCCGTGCACAACACGCCGTTTGGCGACATCAACGATTCTGAAGATGATATACAACCGCTCGTCGCGAGTGCGGTTCGTGACGCAACACGTGCAGTTTCGCTCCTTGCGAACAGCCTAAAGGCTGCGACTTTTAAAACCGATACGCTGCGACAGCGTGCGGAGGCAAACTTCATCACCGTTACGGAATTGGCAGACACGATCGTCCGGCGCGAAGAGCTTTCGTTCCACCTTTCACACAGGATCGTTGGTACTGCGGTAAAGGCTGCTCTTGCTGTGGACAAGCACGAGCTTTCGCCTGAGATCGTTCAGGCTGCTGCGCGAGAGGTCTTGGACCGAGATCTGTCAATGTCTGCTGACGAGATAACAGCGGCACTATCGGCGGAAAACTTTGTTGCTATCAGAACGATCTACGGCGGGACGGCTCCCGAAGAAACTCGGCGTGCATGGTCCGTTGAGAAAGAAAAAGAATCGGCCGATCAGACATGGTATGACGGCAAGCAGGCTCACCTTGCGGCAGCTGCCAAAACGTTGAAAGCAAAGGTTGATGAGGTGATCGCGAGTTAGGTTATTTACGCTTCCAGCGTACCCCGAACGGCGTATCCTCGAGGACGAATGCGCGGTCGCACAGTTGGTCGCGGATCTCGTCTGACCGTCCAAAATCACGAGATCTTCGAGCGTCGTTTCGCTGCTTGATGAGTGCGGCGATGTCTGCAGGCAGCCATTCCTTCTCCGCACGGCAAAAGATTCCCAACACAGCATCAAACCCCTCGAGTGCCTTAAAGACCTCGCGACGATCTTCGCTTCGCAAGGTGTTATTCGACAGCGAGATATTAACCTCGCGAATGAGCGAATGGAGTGTGGCGAGGGCAGCGGCAGTATTGAGATTATTGTCCATCGCCGCTTCGAAGTCTGACGTAAATGTATCGACCGTCTTGTGGAAATCCGGGGTACTACCTTCCGGCAAATGCTCGTCACGGAGACGTCGAAAGAAATCGTGCAGTTTCTTGACGGTCGCCTGAGCTCCTTGCAGGTTTTCAGGGGTGAAGTTCAGCGGCTTATCGAATGGGACCGAGAGCAAAAGATAGCGAACGGCTAGCGGGCTAACATCGAGCTTTGTGATATCACGAAGAGTTAGGACGTTGTTCGATGTCTTTGACATTCTTTCGTCCTCGACGTTCAGGACCTCGCCGTGAAGCCAATATCGCACGAACTGCTTACCGGTCGCGCCTTCGGATTGGGCGATCTCATTCTCGTGATGCGGAAATTTGAGGTCAACGCCACCGACGTGTATGTCGAATGTCTCGCCCAGGAATTCCATCGCCATCGCTGAACATTCGATATGCCAGCCCGGACGACCGCGTCCGAACGGTGCGTCCCATCCGACCGGTTCATCCTTACCAACGGCTTTCCAAAGCACGAAATCACACGCATTGACCTTTTTATAGCGGTCGGCATCCATCCTTTCACACTCAAATGGCGAATCGACAGTAAGCCGCGAGAGCTTGCCATAATCGGGGAAGGAAGCGATCCGATAATAGACAGAGCCGCCGGATTCATAGGCGTGTCCGTTCGCGATCAATTTTTCTATCAGCCGGATGATCTGCGGGATATGCTCGGTCGCTCGAGGTGTGTATTCCGGCCGCTCGCAATTCAGCGAATCAATGTCTTCCCAAAACACTTCGACGAAATGCCGGGTCAATTCATCGAGCGAGATCCCTTGCCGCTCTGCCTCGGCGATCGTTCGGTCGTTGACATCCGTCAGGTTCATAACCTGTCGGACCTCGTAGCCTTTATGTTTTAGATACCGGCGAAGAACATCGCCAAAAATGAAAGTGCGAAAGTTGCCGATATGGGCAAAATTCCAAACCGTCGGCCCGCACGTGTACATCTTCACTTCGCCGCCAAGAGGCTTAAATTCCTCGATCTCATTCGTCAAAGAATTGCGAAATTTCAGCATAGGTACTACGACGCGACGAATACGCTTATGTTTGGATTATACGCTCTATGAGCAAGAAGCGGAAAACAGATGAGCCGAAGCCAGTTCCCGATTCGCCAAAATGCGGCTAAAACGGGACTTGCTAGCAACGCATCAAATACCTGTTGCTAGGTTCGCCCTGTAAAAATGGTGGTCCCGGCTGGATTCGAACCAGCGGCCTTCCGCTTAGGAGGCGGACGCTCTATCCAACTGAGCTACGGGACCGTTTTAAACGAGGCGTTTCGAGGCAGATTGCTGTCCGTTAGCTATCGTAGCGGACGAGCGACTGAACATTATAACCTTCAAACTTGTCTCGTCCTCTCAGAAAATCAAGCTCGACGACGAAGAGGAGCCCCGCTACATTGCCGCCAACGCTCTCAACCAGATCGACGACGGCTCGTGCGGTGCCACCGGTTGCGAGAAGGTCGTCAACGATCAGGACGTTGTGGCCTTCGCCGACCGCGTCTTTGTGCATTTCCAGCGTGTCGGTGCCGTATTCCAGATCGTAAGAGATAGAAACCTTTTCGGCGGGGAGTTTCTTCGGCTTACGCACGGGAATGAAGCCGGCATCGAGTTTATATGCAACAGGTGCTCCGAAGATGAAGCCGCGCGATTCTACGCCGATAACTGTGTCCACCTTCTGCCCGTTCGCAAGCTCGGCTAGAGCGTTGACCGAAGACCGCAAGCCTTCGGGGTCAAGCAGAAGCGTTGTAATGTCATAAAAATTGATGCCGGGTTTCGGGAAATCAGGCACTTCGCGAATAAGTTTCTTAAGATTGTCCATTCTCTATTTTCAGTTATCTTCGATCCGAAACGTCGAATAACGTCCTGTCGGTTCCTCGACGATCTCTTCGAGCATTGCGACCGCAGAAAAAGGTGGCCCGGCGGCCAGATCGTCCTTGAAGGCAAGGATCGCACGCTCAGCACCTTCCACAAAGGCCTCGACCCGTCCGTCATCCAAGTTCATAACATAACCGCGGATCTGGTGCTTTGCGGCCGAACGAAGTGCGAAATAGCGAAAACCAACGCCCTGCACCTTACCGCTTACAAAGTATCGCCTTGCGACCGTCCGATCCTGTTGCATCGCCGGATTAAATTGTGCCAAGCTTCGCCGAAGTTGTCCAAGAGAGTTCGACGTTCCTCAGAGCCCCCTGCGGCCGCCTGCGTCAGTCCCGGGCGACCACCGGCGGCGTCGGGCACTTTTTTTCTTTACCTTTTTTCTAAAAAAAGACTAAAATGTGGGCAGTAGAAGCAACCATTGACGCGAGGTCGAACATCATAGCCAACGAAGAAGTACTACAATCAGGCAGCGATCTTATAGGTTCGACTATGGATATTGCAACATTGGCGATCGACACGAGTGTCGCCCATGGGCTTGAGGAACCCCGAGTTGGTGTTCTTCGATCTCCCGTACAAGCTGAAATCGAAATAAACCCGGATGCTCCGGACCTTGAGCTTTGTGCCATGGCCGCAGAGGGAAGCCTTGCAGCATTCGAGGTGATCTATTCACGGTATCATCGGCGGACATACAGCCTCGCTCTCAGAATGACGAGCAGCCAGACGGACGCCGAAGACCTCACGCAGGAAGTTTTTGTTCAGCTTTTCAAAAAGATCGGCAGTTTTCGAGGCGACTCTGCATTCTCGACCTGGCTGCACAGAATGACCGTCAATCAGGTGCTTATGCACTTCAGACGGCGGACTGTCAAGAACGAACGCACGAGCGACGATGGTGAAATGCCGGAACAGACCGTACTCGGAACGGCGAATCCAGGCAAAATGCAGATCATCGACCGGATCGCGCTAAAGAATGCGATCGCAGAGTTGCCGGAGGGTTATAGAAACGTGTTTATCCTCCATGATGTGAATGGATTTGAGCACGAAGAGGTCGCAAAACGTCTTGGAATCTCGGTTGGCACGTCGAAATCGCAGCTTCACAAGGCAAGGTTGAAGCTTCGCGGACTTCTCGTGCAGTTGAAGGCTTAGAAACGTAAGATTATCGAGAAAAACACGAACGCCAAGTAGAAGGCTTTGGTTCGTGTTTTTTATTGCGTTCAAACGCCTCTCACAAGGCAACCAAAAGCGTAGCGCACTAATCTATTTAGAGTTAGAGCATTCGCGGAGCGAGATCCTCCGCAAACTGGGCAGCAAACGACAATGAATTGCGAAGAGTGCAGATCAGCTATCAGCCCGTTCCTGGATAACGAGCTTGAGCCGGCCCTTGCGGACACGGTTCGCGGGCATCTCGCGCTTTGTCAGGAATGTGCGGCGGTTTGCGAGGATATTGCATCGATATTCGAGGTGTGCCGTACGGATGGTGAAGACCTGCTCACACCGCCGAATTCGCCTGCCCTTTGGCGTCGGATCAGCAATGTCATTGAGAGCGAGATCAAGCCTCCACCACCTGTCGAACCGGAGCAGCCGACCAAAAGATTTTGGAGATTCTCCCTGCCGCAGCTTGCAACAGGTTTTGCATTGATCGCCGTAGTAAGCTCTCTCTTCACTGTCATTGGAATTCGTGTTTATTCGCGGCCGGAAGCAAGCACCGCCGGACTTCGCTCTTCTTCTGAAGAGACGACGATGGAGAAGGTCCTTGGCAAGCTTGGCCTAATCTCGACACCGCAACAGGCCCGCGATCGGCATTTTGCAGAACAGCAGAAGGCGATCGATTATTGGAATGCCCGTGTTGCGTTGCGGCGCGCCGAATGGGATCAGAAGACTCGCGAGGCTTTTGACCGCAATATGCGTGTCATTGACCAGTCTGTCGCTCAATATACGAATATTCTTAAGCAGGATCCGGAGGACGACCTCTCTGCAGAGATGCTTGATTCCGTATTAACGGATAAAATGAATCTTTTGCGCGACTTCTCGGATCTTTAGCAACAATGTCTTTCTGCCCGACGTTCTCCAGTCAGCTTCGTTCAGCCCTAAAACTCACGGCCGCAGCCGCGTTGGTTGCGATGTTCTCGATCTCAGCCTTTTCACAAAAGAAATTTTCAAGGACATATCCGGCGCCGAATAACGTTCGACTTCAGCTGATGAATAAGAGCGGTACCGTAACGGTCGAGGGCTGGAACCGGGCCGAGGTGCAGATCGTCGCGACACTCGAACCTCCGGCGGCAAACGTCGCACCGCAGAACCTCTCGGGCACGATCGTCATAAATCTCGTAAAGGACAACCAGTCCCGCTCAGATATTGGTAACGTGAATTTTTTAGTTCGCGTACCGTACACAACAATGGTCGATATTGAGACGCGTATGGGAAACCTCAATGTCTCGAACGTGCGCGGCGGCCTGGTTCGCGCAAGGATCTCGACCGAAGGCGATATCACCCTGACCAATATCGGCGCTAGTGCCGTCTCGGCTGAGAATGTTACGGGCGATATCTTTTATGACGGAGATATCGTGGCCGGCGGCACCTACAGATTCGCCTCGACTCGCGGGGCAATAAACTTGCGGATCCCATTCAACTCCTCCTTCCGCGTTGTTGCGACCGCACCCTCGACGCGTAACATCTCGCTGGGGGTCTTTGGCGGCGGTGCGATCAACTATATCGGCGATGGACGCCGCGTTGTCGGGAAATTCGGCGATGGGAGCGCAACGCTCTCGGTCACGAACCAGCAGGGCAGCATTTCATTCTTCCGCAGATAGTTTCGGCCGTTCGAACTTCCAAAATCGCGAGCTTTCCTGCTAGAATTCGCATATCAAGCGAGTCGCAATATTCGGGCTCAACTCAGCAAAATATGATCAGACAAACCTTCAAGATACTGAGCGCCGCCGTGATCATATGTGTTGCGGCGTTGCTTTCAATGGGCCAGACCGACGGCCTTAAGCGCTCGACGACAAAGAGCGATCGGTTCGATTTCGGGGCTGGCGGCACGGTCGTTATCCAGGGAGCGCCGAACGGTTCGGTCAAAGTCGTCGGCTCTCGGAGTAATGAGATCTCGATCTCCGCCGTGGTCGAGGTTTCAGGCGGAACAGCAGAAGAGCTCGAACAGGTTTCGAACCTCACGGGGTTTGTTCTGCAGGAAAGCACGAGCCGGATCAGTCTCTTTAGTGTCGGTCCGGATAACCGAAAGGCAGCGAAAAAGGCAGATCGCAAGCTGCTTAAAAAGCTTGGAGGGATCCCTTACAGGATCAATTACACGATAAGCGTGCCTCAGTATTGCGACCTCGAGATCAATGCGGGCAAGGGTGATATTTCTGTCTCGGGGATCGACGGCGACATCCGCATCAACGGGGTTGAATCGAACGTCGATCTTTCGCTGGTCAGCGGTACGCTCTCTGCGACGATCGGCAAAGGCGATGTTCAATTCACCATGCCGAATCAGGCATGGCGGGGCAGCCTTATCGATGTGCAGGTCGCGAACGGTTCGCTGACGGCACGTCTGCCGCGTGCATTGAGCGCCGACCTTACGGCGGTCATACTCCGCACCGGATCGATAAAGAACGAGCTAACTACATTGAAGCCGCGTGTTCGCAATATCCCTTTCACGGATAGAGGAATTGCCGCACGCGCGGGCAACGGAGGCACGGCCGTGAAGCTGACGGTCGGCGACGGAACACTCACGCTGCTGCCGCTTTAGGCAAAGACTTTTTTATGGCCATCAAATCAGACCTTTGGCTCAGGAAAATGGCGATGGACCACGGTATGATCACGCCGTTTCTTCCGGAGCTTGTCCGAGAAACGAACGGGAGCAAGATCATCTCAGCCGGTGCGTCGAGTTACGGTTACGATATGCGTCTGGCGGACGACGGGTTCCGGATCTTCTCATCGGTGCATGGTAAGGAGATCGATCCGAAGCGTTTTGATGAACAGTATTCGCTGATAGAACCTGAATTGCACGATGCCGAGGATGGGTCGCGATATTACCTCTTGCCGCCGCATCACTATGGGCTCGGAGTTACGGTCGAAACTTTCAAGATGCCGCGGAATGTGACCGGAGTCGCTCTTGGAAAATCTACATACGCTCGCGCAGGCCTCCTCGTGAACACGACGCCGCTCGAGGCAGGTTGGACCGGACGGCTCGTCGTCGAGATCGCGAACCTCGCAAACCTTCCGCTTCGCGTTTACGTCAACGAAGGTATCGGCCAGATACTTTTCTTCGAATCGGACGAAGACTGTGCTGTTTCCTACGAGGACCGCGGCGGAAAATACCAAGGCCAGACCGGCCTTACATTCGCAAAGGTCTGATCCCGGAGCAATCGGCTTACACCCCGCCGCGATCAACGCCTTTTTATCAACCCAAGGACAGTAAAATAGACCACGACCAAGACCCCGAGTGTATCGCGGGGCATAAATAACGTGGAGAAATACCTCCGCGGCGGCGTTGAGAAACGACGCGCAATGACTCGCAACCGGCTCTGGCAGTTTCCCGAAGGGTGTCGCAATTCGCAAAGAGGAAGGCTGTTGACATTTTTTTTTGGGGGGTATTATTTCCTTATCCCGGTGAACCCCGATCAATACTAGGATAAATATACAAAGTTAAAGGAGGTTCATTATGAAGTTGAGGAGTTTGAAGTATCTAACCCTTACACTGTCTTTTATCGTCGCGTCAGCGGCCACCCTTTCGGCACAGTCGCTCTTGCCGGCGCCTGGAAGTTCGTGTTCATGTGAAACTACTGGGCATTGCAAGGCGAATCAAACGTGCCCTGACGGTTATTTTGCGATCTGTACTTGTTCGGCGACGGGCTGTACTTCGTCCTGCAGCGCGATGGCCGGCTTTATGGATCTTTCGGTGGCAAGCCTGACAAAAAAACTGCGGCTCGCATCGCCCGCAGATTATGGCCCTGTTCTTTCGAAGGCCTTTAAGAAGGTCGTTTCTTTCAAGACGTCCGATCCAAAGTTCAGGTTCGATCGGGCGGTCGCGGACGGTGCGGCGGGTTCGCACTGGGACATAGTCGCATACCTTGCGAAGAATGGTGAGCTAACGATAAACGGCCACGATCTCGCGTTTTGGACTGGCATCAGGCAGAATCTCCTCTCTGGTGGCGGGTTCGATCTCTGTGCCGGCCCGGTTCCGGCGAAGGTAATCGTTGATGAACTGTCGTTCATCTCGGGCACGAGGTATTCGATCATTTCGGGCGACCCTAAGACAATGGTAAGCGGACCTTTTACGGGCGACACTATCAGCGAACTTATAAACACGCTCGATCAAAAGGCTAATATTACCATTGCGGAAAAATAAGCTGTCGGTGGTAAGCGTCGCAGTGGCATTCCGCTTTGATAGATCGAGAGTGAGATCAAAAAATACAAGGCCGCATCGAGTGATGGTGCGGCCTTAGCGTTTTTATATGACTGTCGGAGCGTCAGACCGTGCCATCGTCCATGCCGGAGTCGTATGTGTCGTGAGCGACGTCCATGCTGTGGTCGACGCCTGCATCTACAGTTCCCATGTCATAGTGGCCGCCGTCATCGACGACTGAAGAATGATCGACATCGTAGCCGAGCGACGAAGGGTCTGCTGCATCGGCATAGCTGTGCGCCGCGTCAGTATATTCATCGGCGTGGGCCATACTGCTTTCAGCCGCGTCCGTATTGCCCTGTTCGGCATACCATTCAGCATTGTCCTGAAAATATTCGGCGTTGTGTTCCGATTCGACCGCGTTGCCGAGATTGTACACGTCCTGATCGGCCTGTGCGGTGTGGTCAGAGCCGCCCGCATAGAAATCGGCGTCGCCCGTGTGATACGCAGCGTTCTCCGCGTCGGTTTTGGCGGCGTCGTAATCGCCAGCGGCAATGTGGTCGGCTTGCTGGTGCTGATAATATTCGGCCTGATCCTGGCTGTCGGCTGCGCGTGAAAGTTCGTCCGAGCTTGAGCCGTCGAGCATAGAATGGTCGCCGGCGGTGTACGCTTCATTCTCGGCGGTCTCACGCGCTTCAGCAGCCGCTGCATAGTCACCTTGAGCAACGTACTCGTCGGCGGCCGACTGTGCGTCTTTTGCTGCATCGGCATGAGCCTGTTGGCTAGCGGCAGCAGCGTCCTCTTCAGCCGTTGTCGATGAGAATGCGTTGTCATCCGAAGCAGCAGAGTAACCCGTATCAATGGGCGTCTCGCTGACGAATGGAGCCGCATCGAGATCTGGTGACATCGGATCGGAATACGCCGTGTCCGAGCCAGTGTCTTCACTGAACTCAACTTCCTGATCTTCGATCGGGAAGCCATCCTCACCGACGGTGAATTCCACAGAATTCGTCGATATCTCTTCTTCGGTCGGGAGGCCTTCGGCGTCAAGCGTGTAATCCGTCACACCATCTCCGTCGATATCGACCTCGTCCATCTGGCCGTCGCCATCAGTGTCCGTCATCGTCGCATCGACAACTCCGTCACCGTCCATATCGAACGCAGCTGCGTCGAGATTGCCGTCGCCGTCTGTATCAACTCCGGCAGCGTCAACTTTGCCGTCTCCGTCAGTATCTGCGACGACCGTATCCGAGACTCCGTCGCCATCGGTGTCCGCGGCGGCAGTGTCAAGCTTGCCATCGCCGTCGTAGTCCATATAGGCGGCTTCGTGATCGGTGGAACCGTCGTCGAACATTGCTTCGACGGCTTCGCCTGCAAACGCCTGATCGCCCTCAGCGAGGTCATCAACCGTCCCGGTCGTGATCTCAAATTCCTGTTCGGTGCCATCGGCTCCCGTTTCGGTGATCGTGATGTTATCGCTAGTCGCCATAGTTCAAATTCTCCTCTTTCTTCGGTAACCGGGGTGCTTTATTGCTACCGGCTTTAGCATTTTTCTTGAGACGGGTGATCGCGTTACATTTTGCGTCAGGACACTTTACGGGAAGTTCGCTTTTGCCCGCAAGGGCCTTCTTCGGGATCCGCATCGCAGTGCCGCAGGTCGCGCATTTGAACCTAAGAACATCCGGGTCGTCGTTTTGCTTTGCAGGTGGTTTCGGGGCACCTGCCTTTATCGTTTGAGAGATTATCGAGAGCGAGTGCTTGTACTCCTGGCTCGCTGCAAACTGGGTCAAGAGCTTCAGGCGTGGGCCGATGTACGGTGTCGAGGTTGTGGTCAGTTCCGACAGCTTCCCGTAAGAATCGTCGTCCACCGATTGCTGTTCAAGCCAGGCGTTGATGTTGATCTGTTTGAAAATGAATGAGGATTTGAGTGTCCAGGACAGAAGGACGCGCCGAGCAACCTCTTCGCTCCCGACGGCAAGCAGGCCCGCTCGATCCGCTGTGATCTCGGCCTGACGTGCCCACGCTAGCAACGGCATTTCCATCGCGCCACCGAGCAGGGCCGATGGGCTGAGAATGTTCGCAAGAATGCCGCCCGCCATAAAGCCCTTCGCCGGGCCTTGCTCGCCAAGAAAAAATCGAATGACCGTTTTCCAAAGCGCGTGGCCTGCCTTGCAATGACCCATCTCGCGAGCGAGAAGGAAGAGCATATCCACACCTTGAAAATTTCCGGCGAGCGCCGACCCGATGACTACGAATGAATCGTGATCGGTGCCGAACGTGAGCATATCCCAGGCTCGTTCGCCTGAGATATATACGCTCGGCATTTTTGGCATACCGAGAATGCGTGCGGCACGGACAGCCTGCCCGAAGATGTGGGGCATCTGCTTTTCGCTGAGCATAACGCCATTGAACGTCGATTCGATCCAGCGGCGCCCGACCTTATCCGACACCGCCTTTGCCGCTAGATTCAACGGCGTTATCGAACGAAGAACGGACATCGCCTTGGCATCAGCGGCCCAAGCGAAGGCCGAATTATCGACCTGATAGCCCGGAACAAGCGGTTTGAGAGCGCGACATTCCCCGCAGATAACGGTCCTATCAGGCAAATTCGCGGCATTGCCGCCGCAAGAATAGCAACTCACTTGCTGAACAGGCACATAAGCAGGAGTATATGGCGGCTGCGGATAGTATGGTTGCGGTGGCTGCGGATAGTTAGGTTGCGGAGGCGGTTGCGGATTTTGGTAGTTTACCGGCATTTGCTGCACAGCCGGTGCAGCTTGAGGATGCTGGCCGTACTGCTGAGGTGCCTGTTGTGCCGGCATGTGCGTCAAGCCGACGCCGCAATAGATGCAGAATCTCGACCCGCCTTGAGGCTGAACGTGTCCATTGCTGCATTTGATCTCATTTGCCATGTCGATCAATACGAACCCGCCGATGCAAGCATGCCAAAGAGCAGGTAAAGTACCCAAAGTATTCCATGTATCACAGTAACTGCGATGCCGCCCCAAAATCCGATCTGTGCCATCGTCTTGCCGGACGGTGATGATTTACCGTTCTTGATCGCATCGAGCTCGAGCCACGCAACGATCGCAGCGGGGATGCCTGTAAATGGTCCGCAGCAGAGCAATCCGACGACAGCAAGGATCACCGAGATCATGGGCCGCTGGCTAGGTGGAGCCTGCGGATTTCCTTGGGCGGCAAAATTTCGCGCGCCGCCATATGCCGGTGGTGGTGAACCAACATAAGGTGGCTGGCCGCCGACGGACGGGCTTTGCTGCTGAGTTGGGGCCGCCAAACCTAAAGCAGCAGAGCAATTACGGCAAAAGGCTGCATCCGGCGGGTTTGGCTGAGAACATTTTGGACAAGTTCGGGTCATAGGGATTGCCCACAAGATCGTCGTACGCCAATGCCTCGCGATCTCGCGAAAAAACGATTGCGAATATAGTGCTTCCGGATCCTTGACCAGGCAGCACAGCTAGAGCTTGTAAGAGCCGATTTACGTACTTTACTCCAAGTTGCTCCAAAAACAAATGCGGCTTTGGCCTGGCTCACACCAGATTCGCTTTTCCATCTTGCTCTTCCACTTAGAAATGCGGAATCCGGACGTCAAAACCGCCAAAAACCTCACTTTTTATTGCTGTTTTTGCCCCTCCGGCCTTTGGCCTGTCCGGGTGCCGGGGTTCTCGGCTTTGCAAAACCACCAAGTGGATTACAATCGAGTTAGAAATGGAGCAGATACAAAACTATATTGGCGGGGAACTTGTCGAGCCCGCGTCTCAGGGTTACTTGGAGAATTTCGAGCCTGCAACGGGCGAGGTGTATTCGCTTATCGCGGATTCGGACGAACGCGATGTTGAGGCAGCGGCGGCGGCGGCAAAGGCCGCTTTTCCGGCGTGGTCAACAACATCTTCCGAGGAACGATTCGCGATCCTGATGCGTTTGTGTGGTCTGATCGAACGTGACCTTGAGATTTTGGCACAGGCTGAATCCCGCGATAACGGAAAGCCGATAACGCTTGCACGTACGATCGACATTCCGCGTGCCGTCGCGAACTTTCGATTCTACGCGACGGCCGCGATGCATCTTGCAAACGAATCCCACGATACCGTCGGCAGAAACGCGATCAACTACACGCTTCGCCAACCGCTTGGCGTGGTCGGATGCATTTCGCCGTGGAATCTGCCGCTCTATCTTTTCACGTGGAAGATCGCACCGGCGATCGCCGCGGGCTGTACGGTCGTTGCAAAGCCGAGCGAAGTGACGCCGATGACGGCGCAGCTATTGTCGAAACTCTGCATCGAGGCCGGGCTTCCGGCGGGTGTTTTGAATATCGTGCACGGCCTTGGGCCGAAGGTCGGCTCCGCGATAGTCGGGCATCGTGACACAAAGGCGATCTCTTTTACGGGCGGGACGAAAACCGGCGAAGAGATAGCACGTACCGCCGCCCCGATGTTCAAGAAACTCTCGCTCGAACTTGGCGGGAAGAACCCGAACATCATTTTCGCTGACTGCAACTACGAGGAAATGCTGGCAACGAGCGTGCGTTCATCGTTCTCAAATCAAGGTGAGATCTGTCTCTGCGGCTCGCGGATCTTTGTCGAGCGGCCGTTGTACGACCGATTTCGGAATGATTTCGTCGAACGAGTAAAGGCGTTGAAGGTCGGCGACCCCGCCGATGACGGCACGGACGTCGGAGCGATCGTCTCAAAGCAGCATTTCGACAAGATTATGTCGTACATCGAGCTTGCGAAAAAAGAAGGCGGCGAGATCTTGACGGGGGGCAACTCGATCTTGTTTCCCGCAGAGACGCGAAATCACAAAGGCTGGTTCATCGAGCCAACTGTCATCGAGGGATTGCCATTCGATTGCCGCACGAATCAGGAAGAGATTTTCGGCCCGGTCGTGACGATCCAACCGTTCGATAGTGAAGAGGAAGTGCTAGGTTATGCCAACAGCGTTCGCTATGGGCTCTCAGCGACGGTTTGGACCGAGAATCTTTCGCGTGCGCATAGAATGGCTGCGTCGTTGGAATCCGGTATCGTTTGGATAAACTGCTGGCTCTTGCGTGACCTTCGGACGCCATTCGGCGGCCTTAAGGACAGCGGTGTCGGCCGGGAAGGTGGCTTCGAAGCCGTTCGATTCTTCACCGAAGAGAAGAACGTGTGCGTGAAAATATCATCCGAATAGGATGGAACCACACGTTCAGCTCAGTACCGCATTGCAGAAAGCCGGCATTCGTGCGAGTTAAACGCAGAGATCGCCAAGGTTTCGCAAGGGCCGCAAAGGTTTCGGGTTCGGACCTCGTCCAAAGAGCCCTTACTGCGCCGGCTTCAGCACCGGATTGGCTACTTTCGTGATCTTTGTGTTTATTCGCACAAGGTAAAATAGTTTTGAGGAATCGTGTAGAATCGGATTATGAGAAAGCAACTTTTAACATTTTCGGTTTTTGTAGTTCTTGCCTTTCCGGCGGTGATGTTTGCTCAGATAAAACCACCGACCGAAACGGCGATGTCGCGTTTCCTTCGTTATGTGAAGATCGACACGCAGTCCGCTGAGGATCAGAATAAGGTCCCGAGCACGGCCAAACAATGGGATCTCGCGAAGCTGCTTGCGGAGGAGATGAAGAACCTTGGCGTTAAGGATGTGCGCACGAGCGAATTCGCGATCGTTTACGGGATGGTCCCGGGCAATCTGCCTGACAACTCGAAGGTGCCGACCATCGGCTTCATCGGCCACATGGACACGTCGCCCGCGGTTTCGGGAGCGAACGTAAATGCCATCATTCACAAGAATTATCAGGGCGGCGACATCGTCCTGCCGAACGATAAAACCCAAGTGATCACCGTCGCGCAAAATCCTGACCTGAAGAATCTGATCGGTGACGACATCATCACCGCGGACGGCACGACGCTCCTCGGTTCGGACGACAAATCCGGAGTGGCCGAGATAATGACGATGATCGATATCCTGCGAAATAATCCGCAGATAAAGCACGGGAATATCGCGATCGCATTTACGCCGGATGAAGAGGTCGGCGGCGGTATCGACAAATTCGATATCAAGGGCTGGGGAGCAAAATTCGCATACACGGTGGATGGCGAAGAGCTCGGCGATGTTTCGGACGAAACGTTCTCGGCGAGGACCGCGACCGTTACATTCCATGGGCTTTCTACGCATCCGGGAACCGCCAAAGGCATTCTGATCAATTCGATGTATGCCGCCGGCGATTTTCTAAGCCGCTTTCCGACCGAGGTTCCGAACCGCCCCGAAACTACTGAGGGCCGCGAGAGCTACATCCATCCGTACATTGGAACGCTCGATATCGAAACTTCCGTTGTGAAGATACTCCTTCGCGATTTCGATATCAGCGGATTTGCCGGCCTCGAACAAAAGGTCAAGGACCTCGTTGCCGAGACCCAGAAGAAGTATCCGAACGTAAAGATCGACTATTCGAGCGAGCTCGGCTACTTGAATATGAAAGAGGTGCTGAAGGATTATCCGCAGCTCACAGATTACGCGATCGAGGCCGCAAGCCGTGCAGGCATCAAGGCTCATCGTAAGCCGATACGCGGCGGCACCGACGGTTCGCGCCTGACGGCGATGGGCCTGCCCACGCCCAACCTTTTCACCGGCGGGCATAACTTCCACGGTAAGCTCGAGTTCAATTCGCGAAAGGGCTTGGAGAAGACGACCGAGACCCTGATCCATCTCGTACAGATCTGGGCCGAAAAAGGCGGCCATTGATCGTCACGCGTTTTGTGCATTTTGTATCAATTCGTGCATTTTGTGTGTTTTTATACAAACTGTGCATTTTGGGGTTCAAATGAGTGGGACGGATGAGTATTCTTCTTGTGGTTGGTTGATGTTTGACAACTTAGTTAGGTAGTTTTCCGCGGCAGCGTCTTTCCGAACTTTGCGAAATGCCTTTGCGTTCTTTGCGTTTGAATCAATAGCGTGGATTCGATAAGCAGAAAACGCAAAGGCCGCGAAGCGAGACCCGCAGAGGACGCAAAGTGAAAGGATCTCGCAGCGGCGTCTTTGGGGTCTTTGCGGTACGCCTTTGCGTTCTTTGTGTTTGAATCAACCTGAAGAGTGCTATGAGAAATAGCGTGGATTCGATAAGCAGAAAACGCAAAGGTCGCTAAGCGAAGCCCGCGAAGGGACGCAAAGAGAAATATCCGCGGCGGTATCCTCTTCGGTTGTTGCAGAGAGTGGATGTGACGCCGAGCCCTTACTGACGTGCGGGCTACGGACAAGAACCTAGAACCACCCCGTCACTGACGTGCGGGCTATTGGCTTGAGTTGCGTTCGGCGACATAAAGCTGCGGAAATTGGGCCTTTAGGGCTTCGACCTTTGGCTTGTCGTTGATCACAATGTACGGATCGTCGGGATTTAGCCGCATATAATCCTGATGATATTTTTCGGCCGGGTAAAAGGCATCGAGCTGCGTGATTTCGGTCACGATCGGTTTTGTGAAGAATTTGGCATCGGTTAGAGCCTTCACGAAGGCTTCGGCAGCTTTCTTCTGCTTATCGTTCTTGTAGAAGATCGCCGAGCGGTATTGTTTGCCGTGATCGGGACCTTGTCGGTCGAGCTGGGTCGGGTCGTGAGCGACCGTGAAGAAAACGTACAGGAGCTGCTCGTATGTGACCTTTGACGGGTCGAATGTTACCTCGACCGATTCGGCGTGGCCGGTCGTGCCCGAACCAACGTCCTCGTAATTTGCGGTCTGTTTTGAGCCGCCGGCATAGCCCGACGTGACATCCGTAACGCCCTTAATATGCTCATAGACACCTTCGACGCCCCAGAAACAGCCGCCTGCGAAGACAGCCGTCTCCGTCGAGGATGCTTTCGCCGTGGGATCGGGGGTTGCGACGGGAATCGCGGCGGATGAACGTGCGTCGGCGGCGGCGCAGGCAGATGCCATCGAAACAGCGGAGATGAGCAACAGATAGTAAAGTTTCTTCATCGCTATTGTATTATACGAGTCTATTGTAAAGACGAGTTTTCGGGCGATTTGGTTTCCATCAATTTCATCCTTATATGTGCTCATTCTTTGTCGGGGTTTAGGTCATGAAAATTCGATCACGAGTCGTGGAACTCGTCATTGCGCTTCTTTGCGGTAGCGTTTTGGTTACGGCACAGGTCAAGTACGACCGGCAGGACTATTACGTCCGAAGTGAAAAAAACATCAATATTCACGTCCGTAAGATTACGGTATCCACGGCGAAAGCTCGGTCGGCGATCCTTTTACTTCATGGAGGCAGTGGAGCGGGGGTCGCTTCCTTTGATGTTGCCGTGCCCGGCTACTCTCTTGCCGAGGATCTGGCGAAAGCGGGATACGCCGTTTACCTGATGGACGCAAGGGGCTATGGAGATTCGACGAAGCCGCCGGATCTGGACGATCCCTCGCCCACGGCGCGATCCTCGGTTACGGCAGGAAACGTGGCAAAGGATATCGATGCGGTAATCGACGATATTCTAAGAAAGCAGAAGGTTAAGAAAGTTGCGTTGTTCGGTTGGGCATCGGGAGGCCACTGGCTTGGTTATTACGCTGCCAAACATAACAAGAAGGTCAACCGCCTGATACTGTTGAACACGATCTACGGTGTCAATGCGCCGTGGGGCTTGCGGAACTATTTTGAAGCGCAGGGCAATCCAGGTGTGTATCGTGAAAACCCCGGTTCATTGCGCGTGGCAACTGCCGAGAACCTCCTCGCATCTTGGGATCGTACGATCCCGATCGAAAACAAGGACCTTTGGCGAGATCCAAGAGTAGCGGATTTTTACGCCAAGACGACCCTTGAGAGCGAGTCAGACGACAAAAAGACCAAACCTGCGACAGTCCGCTTGCCGAACGGATTTCAAGAGGAGGCGTTTGAAATGTCACTCGGAAGGAAACTTTTCGATGCAGCAGAAATTAAGGTTCCGACGCTTGTGATTCGCGGCGAGCTGGATCACTGGAGCCGCCCCGAAGATCTCACGGCCCTCGAAGCGGATCTAAAGAATGCTCCGGTGAAGAAGGTGCTTACGATCAGGAACGCGACCCATTTTCTCTTTATTGATCGCCCGGAACGTGGGCGCGATATTTTTTTGAAAGAGGTATTAGTTTTTTTACCGACTGAAGATGGCTGCTGCGGTTTGCGAGTCTCGGTGGCCGTGGCTCAGTGAATTCTATGGTTCAACGAATAGATTCAGGGCGGGCGCCGGAGCCTGTCGGTGCGTATCCGCATGCACGTCGGGTTGGCGGACTTCTTTTCCTGTCAGGTGTCGGCCCGCGGAAACGGGACTCGAAAGAGATACCTGGCGTCGAGCTTGATGCGGACGGTAACATCGTTTCGTACGACATTGAGGTGCAGTGCCGCTCGGTTTTTGAGAATGTGCGCTTCATCCTCGAGGACGCCGGCTCGGCCTGGGAGAATATGGTCGATGTAACGGTCTTCCTGACGAATATGAAGGCAGATTTTGCGGCCTTCAACCGCCTGTATGCGGAGTATTTCGGCGATGTGCGGCCTTGCCGCACGACGGTCGAGGTCAACGCCCTTCCCACACCGATCGCGATCGAATTGAAGGTCATCGCGACCCTGTGACCTGCGATGAAATTACGAAAGGCCACCACTGACGATATTCCGACGCTTAAGACAGTCATTCGCGAATCAGTTCGCGGCCTTGCACGCGATTGGTACGACGAGCGTCAGATCGAACTCTCGATCGTTTCAGTATTTGGCGTGGATACTGACCTGATCGAGGACGGTACGTATTTTGTTGCCGAGGTCGATGGAGAGATAGCTGGTTGCGGCGGTTGGAGCAGGAGAAAGACGCTTTATGGTGCTAGTGACTACGCCGCGAGTCGCAACCCGGAATTCCTTGACCCTGCAACCGATGCTGCCAAGATCAGGGCATTCTTTGTACATCCCCGAGCGGCCCGAAAGGGTGTCGGCAGCTTGATACTCGAGCGCTGCGAGGACGAAGCAAGAAGCTACGGATTCTCGACGGCAGAGATGATGGCAACGCTGCCCGGGGTCCCATTGTATTTGGCGAAGGGCTATTCGGGGGACGAGGAAGTAGATATACCGGTCGGTGAGGGCGTTTCGATCGTGTGCATCCGAATGGCGAAGGCGTTGATCTAGATCTCGCGATCATCGAATGAACGAAGAGATACGGCTGGAGCCGGCAGAACTTTCAGATCTAGAGCGGCTATCGGAGATCGCCTTTGCTGCAAAAGCGTACTGGCAATATCCCGCGGAATGGCTTGAGAGATGGCGTCCGCAGCTTACCATTACGGAGAGTGATCTCTCGAGCGGAACCGCCGTCAAGCTGATCGTTGGCGGCGAGATCCGGGGCTTTTATCTTTTGCGTAAAGATGATGAAAAGCTTTGGCTCGAACACCTATGGGTTGCGCCCGATGGAATCGGGCATGGGTTCGGAAGGCAGTTGTTCGAACATGCGATGGCGGCAGCAAAAGAGATGGGCCATGCGAGCGTTCACATCGAATCAGATCCTAATGCCGAAGGGTTTTATGCTGCAATGGGAGCATCAAAAGTTGGAGAAAGCAGATCGGAACTTGAAGGCAAGATGCGGATCCTGCCGTTGATGGAATTCAAACTAAAAGGAAGCTAGAAAGAGATTATGATCGAAACAAAAGGCTATGCGGTTCACGAGGCGGGAATTGATTTTTCACCATTCGACTTTGAGCGACGCGATGTCGGTCCGCACGATATCCTGATAGACATCCTTTATGCGGGCATTTGCCACTCGGATATTCACCAGGCGTTGAACGAGTGGAAGGATTCGATGCCGACGAATTATCCACTCGTGCCCGGGCACGAGATCGTGGGCCGAGTTGCGAAGGTCGGCGATCAGGTGACGAAGTTCAAGGTCGGCGATATCGCGGGCATTGGATGTTTTATCGATTCGTGTCGCGAATGCCCGAATTGCGAGAGCGGCCAGCAGCAATTCTGCCTCAAGCAGGCCGCCTTTACGTACAACGGCACTGAGATGGACCGCGTGACAAAGACCTACGGCGGTTACTCGAACAACTACGTCATCGACGAGAATTACGCGTTGAAAGTAAAGGCCGACGGTGATCTCGCGGGCGTTGCACCGCTGCTCTGTGCAGGCATCACGACGTATTCCCCGCTGAAGCGCTTCAAGGTCGGGCCGGGGCAAAAGGTGGGTATCGTCGGGCTCGGCGGACTCGGACATATGGGCGTCAAGATCGCGAAAGCGATGGGTGCGGAAGTAACGATCTTCAGCACTTCGCCTTCAAAAGAAGCGGACGCAAAGGCCCTAGGCGCAGACCATTTCGTCGTTTCGAAAGACCCGACGAACTTCGCCCCGCTGACCGGCACGTTCAATATGATCCTCGACACAGTTTCGGCGGATCATGACGTGAATCCGTATCTGAATCTGCTCGGTGTGGGCGGAGCGATGGTGGTCGTCGGTGTGCCGCCAAGCCCGAATCAGATACATTCGCTCTCGCTGATCTTCGGCAATAAGACGTTGTCGGGTTCGCTTATCGGCGGCATTCCCGAAACGCAGGAGATGCTCGATTTTTGCGCCGCTCACAACATCAAGTCGGATGTTGAGGTCATCTCACCCGACCGCATCCCGGAAGCATACGACCGCACGATCAAAGCGGATGTGAGGTATCGGTTCGTCATCGATATGAGAGCTGCGTAAAGACATTTGCCCGCGAATGACACGAATCATCGCGAATTAAGAGATTCACAGTCTTACTATTCGGTTCATTCGTGAAATTCGCGGGCGACAGTTTCTTCCCGCGAACTACGTAAATCATCGCAAATTGGCTTGATGGTTTTGCTATTCGGTTTATTCGTGGCATTAGCGGGCAACAATTTCTATGAGGTATGTAGCGTTGCTGCGGGGGATAAACGTCTCCGGGGCAAATATGATCAAGATGGACGAGCTGCGTCGGACGTTCGAGGGGCTTGGGTTCAAGGATGTCGTAAGTTACATCAACAGCGGCAATCTTGCGTTTGACACACGGTCAACCTCTGAGGATAGTTTGGCTGCAAAGATCGAGAAGGCGATCCATCAGAGCTTTGGAATGACGATCCCGGTGATGATCCGGCAACGGGAACATATCGGTGAAGTGTTAGCGAACAATCCCTTCGAAGGCGAGTACGAGAGCCACAAGGAAATGCACGTCTTGTTTCTAAAGGAACCACTCTCAAAAGACTCACTCGAAGAAGTGCGTGCCGGTGCACCGAAGGATGAACGCTTTGCCGCAAAAGGGCGGGAGATATACCTTCATCTACCAATGGGCGTTGCGGAAAGCGTTCTCGGCCGCGGCCTGATCGAGAAAAAGCTTAAGGTCGCGGTGACGGCTCGAAATTGGCGGACCGTCCAAAAGCTTGCAGAGCTTTGAACGGCCCGCCCAAGTGCTCTTCTAATACATTCAACACTTACGGTCTTGCTTCGAGGACGATGTTGAACGGCGTCTCTGCCGCTCGTCTGAATCGAGCGAAACCACCTTTCTCCGCAACATCACGAAGTCGAGCTTCTCCTGCCTGCGCACCGAGTCCAAGGCCGACCTCTTGCGATCGCGATGCCGGTGTGCAGATCAACGTTGAAGCCGAGTAATACACACGGCCAACGGGATTGTGGTTGTCGGCGGTCTTGTCGTTCGCGAATGGTTCTACGAGCATCCACGTGCCATCATCCTTGATTGCGTGCTTCACGTGTTTCGCCGCTCCAACGGGATCACCCATATCGTGCAAGCAGTCGAAGAACGCGATGAGATCGTACTCGGTTCCGGGAAAATCTTTCGCCGCCGCAACCTCGAACTTGATATTGTTCACGCCGGCAGCGGCCGTCTTATCGCGTGCGGCCTTGATCGACGCTTCGTGATAGTCGAACCCGACGAACTCCGAGTTTGGAAATGCCTTTCCTAGAATGATCGTCGAAGCCCCAAAGCCGCAGCCGACATCCGCAACCTTTGCACCGGCCTTGAGCTTCGCCTCGACACCTTCGAGCGCCGGGATCCACTCGCTGACAAGGTGTGCATTGTAGCCGGGGCGAAAGAAAAGCTCGGTGCCGCAAAAAAGATCGCTGTCGTGCTCGTGCCAGCCAAGGCCTTCACCGCTTGTGAACCGTTCGACCATCTTTGGCACGGCCTTCAGCGCGGCAGCAGCGAGCACGAAAGCACCTGGCGCGTGAAGCGGACTGTTGTCGTCCGTCATTATGAATGCCTGCTCGTTAGTGAGGTAAAACGCGTCCGCGTCGGCGTCGTATTGCACATAACCGCCCGCAGCGTTCGCGTTTAGCCATTCGCGAACATAGCGCTCATTCGTGCCGGTGCGTTTTGCAAGTTCGCTTGCCGTCACCCGCTCGTTCGGCGTTGACATTGCTTTGTAGAGCCCAAGCTTTTCACCGATCACGATCGATCCTGCGTTAAGCGTTGCTCCGAGATCGCCGACAAATTTACCCAGAAGCTGATCAAGCTTTTCTTTATTGAGATCCATCTTGTTTTCTCCTACATAAAACTACGTGGGAGAGAACCATGGCCAAGCGTGTTGACAGTGTGGGCGGGTGAAAACACGGATCCGTCGCCCGATCTCGGGCTTCAGGATCTACGAATTGTGTTCGGGAGCGAGGAGATTATATTACATTCCGCAGCCGGACCGAAACCGGCCGTGCTTGAACGGGAGCTGAAAATGCAAACGCGGCTGTCCGGACGCAAAATGCCCGGACAGCCGCCAGTGCGATCTGCTAAGAACTACGGCAGATACGCTGCAGAGATCGGTCTTGTTTTGCGAACCAATCCAGGCGGATTAGAATAGGACCAAAGGTCGAGGCGACGCAAGAAAAATGGCGATTCAGAAACCCTTCAATTTCAAGCAGTGGATCGAGGAGCATCGGCATTTGCTAAAACCGCCGGTCGGGAATAGTTGTGTTTACTCCTCGGATGATTTCATCGTGATGGTTGTCGGCGGGCCGAATTCGCGAAAGGACTACCACTGGGACGAGGGCGAGGAATTCTTCTACCAGCTTGAGGGCGACATAAAGGTGCTTGTGCAAGAGGACGGCAAGGCGGTCGAGGTGCCGATACGCGAGGGCGAGGTCTTTATGCTGCCCGCACGCGTTCCGCACAATCCGATCCGCGGGGCAAACACTGTCGGCCTTGTCATCGAAAGAAAACGGCGAAGCGACGAGCTCGACGGACTACTTTGGTTCTGTGAGAACTGCAACCACAAGCTCTACGAGGAATACTTCGTCCTGACCGACATCGTTACTCAGTTCCAAACCGTATTTGAGAAATTCTACAGCTCGCCCGACCTTCGCACCTGCGATAAATGCGGCAGCGTTATGGAACCTCCACCGGTCGTGAGCTAAGACAGATCACGATTGACATGCATATAACATACATATAACATATGTTCGTATGGGATGACGCGAAGCGGGAAAAGGTCATCGAAACCCACGGGGTGGATCTCGCGTTGATATTGGATGTATTTTTGAAGATCCGTTTGGTGTCTATTTTGAAGACGAGGCCCATTCGAGCGATGAGGAAATACGATTAAATCTGATCGGTCTTTCGTCAAGGTACGGGCTTCTATATGTAACTTTCACTTACAATGACGGCGGGATCCGCTTGATCACCGCGTGGCGAGCAGAAGAATGGGCAATAAAGGAGTATGAAAACTACAAAAGGTAAAGACTACGAATATCTTTCCACGTCGAAAGAGGCCGCAAAGCGAGGTTTGCGGCGCATCAGTCGCCCCTCGTTCGTTGATGCGGTGGTGAAAGCGAACAAGAACCGCATTACCATTATGCTTGACCCAGAAGTGATCGAGCATTTCAAATTGGCGGCCGCCAGGTCGCACGTCGGCTATCAGACCTTGATAAATCAAACCTTGCGCGAATCGATCAAGAATACCGAAGATCGCGATCCGATCGAAAGGTTGCTTCGCGACAAAAAGACCCTCAAACGCCTCAAAGCGAAATTGGAAACGGTGTAAACCGATTCGATCGTCGAGCATTGAAGAAGAGGGTGTCCGGAGTGACTAAAAGTTCAGACACCCTCTATCTCATGGCTTACCGCTTTACGACCGTGATCGTGACGGTCGCGGGGTATTGTTTGGAGTGGTGGACGGAGTTGCGGGCGATGACGCCTTTTACTTCGTCGTAGTTGTTCCCGCCCGTGTTCATATTTCGGTCAAAGCGAGGGAAGTTGCTTGACGAGATCTCGATGCGGATACGATGGCCCGGAGCAAAATAGTTGCTTGTGGTCATCGGCTGGAACGTCACCTTATAGACCTTGTTCGGTTCCATCCACACGAGCGGTTTGTCGTAACCGTCGCGGTAACGCATACGCTGGATCGTCTCGTCGAGATTCCACGCTTTGCCGTTCTCATCGACATCGATGAGCTTTACGGTGAAGTCCGTGTCCTTAGCGTCCGAAGAGACGTAGAGCGAGACGGTGATCGGGCCGCTCAGCTCGATGCCTTCGGTGAGCGGTTCGGTGGAATAGACGAGGATGTCGTCGCGTTCTTCCATCTTGCTCTGGTCGAAAGATCCGCCCTGGACGGCGTTGCCAGTGCAGCAGACGTTGCCGCCGAAAGAAGGCACGGGATTCATCGGGTCGTAGGTGAATGAATCCGGTTTATCTGCGGCAGGCGGAATCGAAACGAGTTTGCCGTCGCCGTTACGCGTGTTCGCCTTGCCCTCGCTCGACAGATAGAAGGTCATCGGTTGAGCTCCACGCGGCGGCCAAGTGTCGGAAGACTGCCACTTGTTCGAGCCCATCGTGTAGTACTGCACCTTTGGCATCTTCAGGATGCCATTGTCCTCGCCCTTCAAGAAATGATCGAACCAATCGTACGTCATCTTGCTGTAGTTGAGGCGTGCGTCGCCCATGTGGCGTTCGCCGACAACGGTGTCCTCGGTCGCACGCGTGTACGAGCAATGAAGCGTCGGGGCGATGACGGCGTATTGTTTATCGGCAATGTCGGGGCTCGCGGTTCGACGAACATGGTTGTATGCCGCAAGATTCGGCCCGACCGAAACGTCATACCACGACATAAACCAGAAGCCCGGGATGTTGATCCTCATATTGTCGTGGAAAAGGCCTCCCTTGTACCACGCGGGATCGTTCGGGGTACGCTTTATCATTGCTCCGCCGGTCGTGTTCGGCATTTCATCGGCGAAGATGCCGTGCGGGCCGTCAACCGACTTGATGATGTCCATCACCGGTAAGTGGCGAAGCGCCTTTGACCAATCAACGCGCGGGAGCTGCTGTGCAAGGTCAAAGGATTTCGATGCGCGGACCAGGTCCTCTTGCGAAGTGTTTGCAGGGAACATCGGCCGAACCTGATTCTGCTCGCCATAGAGCCACGCGATGAAAAGCATCTGCACCGCGCCGCCGCGATACCAATTGCCCTGCTCGTAATACGGCCCGACGCGTCCAACGCCCGCACCAAAACCCTGCGGAATGAAGGTCGTAAAGCCCGGTGCACCCTGAGCCGCGACCGCCATTTGCCATTCGGCCGTCGATGAGCAACCGATCGTGCCGAGCTTCTTGTTCGACCACGCTTGCGAGGTCAGCCAGTTGATGGCATCGACTCCGTCGGTAAGCGGTGGCCCAAGAATGTCGTAATTTCCTTCCGAGAAAAAGTGTCCGCGTTCATTCATCACGACGAAGGCATAGCCGCGTTTAACGGCATCGAGGATCGTCGTCATATCGCGTGGAGCACCGAGGCGAACGTCCCACCAGTTAAAGTTGTACGGCGTCCGCGAGAAGATGATCGGGTATGTCTTTGATGTATCTTTCGGCCTGTAGATGTCTGCCTGCATCCGCTTGCCGTCACGCATCGGCACCATCACCTTACGGTCAACGACGGCGATAGAATTGAGTTCTGCCTCGATCGCATTTCGTTTCGCGATCAGCTCCGGGTCGGGCGCTTGGCGCGGTTGGCTGAGTACGCCTGATGCCAACATCGCCACTGCGACGACCGAAAAGGCCAGACGGATGAATGTTCCTCGCATAAAAACCTCCTTGTCTCTGAAGAAAATAAATTGTCGAAAGTGAAACTCAATATTAACGCTTGCCGGAGCACAATTCTATGCACGACGGCGGAAACGCTGCCGCAAAAACGTAAACTTTTGTAAACCGCGATCGGCGGCGGACTTTTTTAGAAGGCAGACAAATGACAGAATAAGAGCGTGCTAAAGATCGACGTTCACACACACATTTTGCCGAGGGAGATCCCACGCTGGAGTGACGAGTTCGGCTACGGTGGCTTTATTCGGCTCGATCATATCGACCCGTGCTCGGCGACGATGATGCGCGACGATGGCCATCGCTTTCGCGAGATCCAGGATAATTGCTGGTCGCCCGACTCACGTATTGCCGAGATGGACCGGCACGGAGTTGATGTACAGGTGCTCTCGACGGTTCCGGTAATGTTCAGCTACTGGGCAAAACCTGAGGACGGAGCGACAGTCGCAAGATTCCTGAATGACGACATCGCAGATCATGTCGCGCGCCATCCGAAGCGTTTTGTCGGCCTCGCAACATTGCCGATGCAGGCCCCGGAACTCGCGTTGAAAGAGCTTGAACGCTGCAAGAAGAACGGTTTCGCGGGCGTCGAGATCGGAACGAACGTCAACCAGCTCAATCTGAGCGAGCCGCAGTTCTTCGATATTTTTGCTGCGTGTGAAGAACTTGGGATGGCCGTCTTTGTTCATCCGTGGGAGATGATGGGTCAGGCGGATATGCAGAAATATTGGCTGCCGTGGCTCGTCGGCATGCCGGCGGAATCTTCGCGTGCGATCTGTTCACTGATATTTTCGGGAGTGCTCGAAAGATTGCCTCGCTTACGGATATTGTTCGCGCACGGCGGCGGTTCGTTCCCGGCGACGCTCGGCCGCATCGAACACGGTTTCAACGTACGGCCCGATCTATGCGCGGTCGATAACGCTCACAGCCCGCGAAAGTACCTCAGCCGAATGTATTTCGATTCGCTTGTCCACGAACGCTCAAAGCTCGAGTTCCTGATCTCACTCGTCGGCTCGGACCAGATCGCACTCGGTACCGATTATCCTTTCCCGCTTGGAGAGGAAGTGCCAGGAAGCCTGATCGAATCGCTCGGTTTCGATGACGAGGTCAAGGAAATGCTGCTTCACGGAGCCGCCCTCAACTGGCTGGATCTGAATAAAGCTAGTTTCCAATAACCCGGCGATAGCCTTCGAAGGGCTGTGACGGCTAGTCAAGCACTATTGGGATTTATGCTTGACTAGCTAGTCTGACTAGATTATTCTAATCCTGATGAAAGTTGGTGTTTACGACGCAAAATCAAAACTGAGCAGGATGATCGACCTTGCGTGCGATGGAGAGGATGTCGTCATCACCCGGAACGGCGAAGAGATGGTCCGGCTCACCCCTATTCGCAAAAAGAAGCGGGACTGGATCGGTATGTATGCCGGAAAGATCAAGATCCACGACAACTTTGACGACCCGCTCGAAGAGTTCGAGGAGTATTCGTGAGACTCCTGATCGACACTAATGTTTTTCTCTGGGCTGCAGGTGTCGAGCGCGGACTAACCGCACGCGATAAGGAGTTGATTCGTGCGTCGGACACGATCTTCTTATCGGCGGTCAGTGCGTGGGAGATCTCTATTAAATGGGCAAAGGGTCGGCTCACTCTACCCGCACCCCCCGAAAAAATGATAGAGAGCTTGATCAATGTCGGTGGGCTAGAACGACTTCCAATAAGATTTGAAGATACTTACGCTGTCACGCAGCTTCCAGAGATCAAAGATCATCGAGATCCGTTCGACCGTCTGCTCGTTGCCCAGGCAAAACGGATCGGCCTGCCTTTGATGACCTCAGACGATCGACTTGCGGACTATGGTGTGGAATTGATCGTCTGCAATCCGAACTGATAAATCTATTCCATCGTTGCGAGGATGCCGAGAATGTCGTCCTCGGTCGTGTCAGGGTTGATGAAGCAAAAGCGTGCAACGGTTTCATTACCGCTTCGTGTGTGCCACTTGGTCGGGGTGATGAGTGCGTAGCCGCTCTTGTGATTTCGATAGGTCCAGTCGGTGTACTCCTGCGGTGACCAGCCTATGCGGCGGAAAAGCACGCACGACAGGCTCGGCGCGCGGATGAGTTCGACGTGCGGGGTCTCGGTGATGATGCGGCCGGCGATCTGAGCGAGTTCGATCCCGCGTTCGATCGCCTGCGTGTACCGATCTGTGCCGTGCATCGCCAGCGAAAACCACAGCGGCAGGCCGCGTAGACGCCTCGTCAACTGTATCTGATAGTCCGCCGGATTGAAGCCGGCCGTCTCGCCCTTCGCTATCTCAAGGTACGCGGCGGCCTGTGAATGCACGCTTTTCGCCTGCTCCGGGTTGCGGTAAATGACGGCTCCGCAGTCATACGGCGAGAAGAACCACTTGTGCGGATCGATGGTGATACTGTCAGCAAGCTCGATCCCGTCGAACATATGCCGTACAGACGGAGCCGCGAGCGCACCTCCGCCGTAGGCAGCGTCGATGTGAAACCAGAGATCGTTCTCGTTAGCGATCTTTCCAAGCCCTTTCAAGTCATCGACCACGCCGGAATTCGTTGTTCCTGCGGTCGCGATAACGGCGAATGTCCTTGCTCGATCTTCCGCAGAGAGCGAAGCGAGGGCTTCCGCGAGATGCTCGGCCTCGAAACGATCGTCGATCTCGATCGAGATCATATCGGCGTCGATGACCTTTGCCATACTTTTGAGCGAAGAGTGTGCTCCGGCGGATGTGATGATCAGCCCGCGAGTGCGCTCATTCGCAGGGTTCTTATCACGCCAGGCACCGCGTGCAGCGACGATGGCCGAGAGATTTGCGGTCGTGCCGCCGCTTGTAAAGACGCCGAACGCACCTTCGGGCAGGCCGGTGAGCGAGACGAGCCACTTCATCGCCTGATTCTCGGCCCAGATGCCGCCGGCGCCTTCCATCCAGTAGGCACCGTGGATGCTAGATGCCGCCGTGACGAGGTCGAACATAATGCCCGCACGAGTCGGCGACGCTGGTATGAACGCGAGGTGTCGCGGATGGTCGATCGAAACGCTTGATTCGAGCAGCACGTCGCGAAAGATCTTGAACGCGGTCTCGCCGCCGATACCTTTCGCGGTTATCGTCTCGCCGGCAAGCTTGTCTAGCTCCGCCTCGCTTTTAGGAAAGCCGAGCTTCGGCGTTGTGCTGGTCACGCGGCCGATCGCGTACTTGATAATGTCGAGCGACATCTCGACGACCTCGATATCGATGTTGTGCATACGGCTAAAGTATAGCGAAATTTGCCCTTACGGCATTGTCATATTTTTATAATCAAGCGTTTTCTATTACATTAGTCTGAGCGTAACAAAGAAATGAATCCAGATCACACGTCAAACGCCGCGGCCGAGCTCGACGAGGCGGACGAGCTAAGGCATTTTCGCGAGCGGTTCTTGATACCAAAGGCTGCGGACGGGAGCGAATCGATCTATTTCACGGGTAATTCGCTTGGGCTCCAGCCGAAGAGCACACGCTCGTATATCGAGGCGGAGCTCGACGATTGGGCACGCCTCGCGGTCGAAGGCCACCTTCACGCGGCTCATCCGTGGCTCCCGTATCACGAATTCCTGACCGAAAAGATGGCACGCGTCGTCGGTGCAAAGCCGATCGAGACAGTTGTGATGAATTCGCTCACGGTGAACCTCCACCTGATGCTGGTGTCGTTCTATCGGCCGGACGGCGAAAGGCGAAAGATCATTATCGAGAAGGGAGCGTTCGCGTCCGACAGATATGCGATCGAGTCGCAGATGAAGTTTCACGGGCAGCGGCCGAATGACGGCGACCTGATCGAGCTTGAGCCGCGTGAGGGAGAAGCGACGCTCCGAACCGCGGACATCGTTGAGGCGATCGAGCGCGCGTGCGACGAACTCGCTCTCGTGCTGCTCGGAGGCGTCAATTACTACACCGGGCAGGCGTTCGATATGGAGGCGATCACACGTGCGGGGCATGGCGTTGGCTCGGTCGTCGGCTTTGACCTCGCACATGCGGCGGGCAATCTCGAGCTTCGACTGCACGAGTGGGATGTGGATTTTGCCGTCTGGTGTTCATACAAGTACCTGAACGCGGGGCCTGGTGGCATCGCCGGAGTATTCGTCCACGAGCGTCACGCACGCGACTTCACGCTGCCACGCTTTGCGGGCTGGTGGGGACACGACAAAGAGACGCGGTTCCTGATGGGGCCGGATTTTGTGCCGCTCGCCGGTGCTGAAGGCTGGCAGATATCAAATCCGCCGATCTTTCAAATGGCGGCGTTGCGAGCTTCGCTCGATATCTTTGACGAGGCCGGGATGGACCGACTGCGGAAGAAGTCCGAGCGGCTTACAGGCTATCTGGAGTCTCTGCTCAGCGGGATCGAGAACGAACGCATTTCTGTCATCACGCCTTCTGCGCCCGCAGACCGCGGCTGCCAGCTTTCCATCCGCGTGAAGGACGCCGACAAGGGCCTTTTTGACGCTATCACGGAACGCGGCGTCGTTGCCGATTGGCGTGAGCCGGATGTGATCCGCGTTGCTCCGGTGCCGTTGTACAATTCATTTGAGGATGTGAGACGGTTCGCGGAGATCTTGGAGAGCTGTCTGAAGATCTAACCACAGAGATCACAGAGGGCACAGAGAATAGATAAGGAGTTGTTGGATCAGCCGGAATGATCGCCTTCATAGTTTTTTTCTTTTTCGTTCTCTGTGGCCTCTGTGTCCTCTGTGGTTAAAACCGGTATTTAGCTTATGGTCGTGATCATCGGTGCAGGCCCGGCGGGTTCGCTGCTCGCAAGTTATCTTGCAAAACGCAGCACTGCGGTCGAAGTATACGAATCTCGCGGTGATATGCGGGTCGGCGAGGTCGCGCGTGGCCGTTCGATCAATATGGCACTGTCGGATCGCGGCATCGCAGCGTTGCGCGAGGTCGGGATGGATGAGTATATGCTCAACGCCGCGATCCCGATGCTGGGGCGGATGATCCATACACCATCGGGTGAGACGAAAATGCTCCCGTACAGCGGCCGCAAGGGCGAGTACATCAACTCGATCTCGCGTGCGGGTTTGAACGCGGCGTTGATGACCGCGGCTGAGACAAACGGCGGCGTGAATATCCATTTCAACGAACGCTGCGTGGACATCGACGTTGCGGCGGGCACCGTCTATTTTGAATCCGGCAGGACGGTGAAGGCGGACATCGTCTTTGCGGCTGATGGTGCTGGTTCGGGTGTACGTCAGAGCCTTGAGCGGCGAGAAAAAGGTTTTGAGTCGCATTCGGCCTTCCTCGAGCACGGCTACAAAGAGCTTGTAATTCCGCCCGCTGAAGACGGCGGCTTCCTGCTGGAAAGGAACGCACTTCATATCTGGCCGCGACATAAATTTATGATGATCGCGTTGCCGAACCTCGACGGGAGCTTCACATGCACGCTGTTTCTCGCACAGAAAACACCGGCGGGCAGCGACGAACCATCGTTTGAAAAACTGACCGATGCGGCGACGTTGACCGCGTTCTTTGAGGAAGAGTTTGCGGATGCTTTGCCGCTGATGCCGACGCTTGCGGAGGATTTTTTTGAGAATCCTGTCGGCGGCCTCGGCACGCTGCGATGCTCGCCGTGGAATACACGCGAGCGGGTTTTGCTGCTCGGCGATGCGGCCCACGCAATGGTGCCGTTCTATGGGCAGGGAATGAATTGCGCGTTCGAGGATGTGCGCGAGCTCAACGCCCTGATCGATCGGCACGGCGAAGATTGGCAAAGGATATTTCCCGAGTTCGAGGCGATGCGGACGGAGAATGCGGCGGCGATCCAGGACCTTGCGATCGAGAATTTTTACGAGATGCGCGACAAGGTCTCCGACCCGGTTTTCCAACGCAAACGCGAGCTGGAAATGAGGCTCGAACAAACTTACGACGATTATTTTTCGAAGTATTCGATGGTGACCTTTCGTGAGGATCTGCCGTACGCCGAGGCGAAACGGCTTGGCAACGCGCAAGATGAGCTTCTGATGTCACTTTGTTCGCGTGTCGAGAGCGTTGCCGACCTCGACATCGAGCAGGTCATCGCAGATATAAGGGGAGCGAGATGATGAGGCCATTCAGAGTTTTTCAACTTGTCGCGTGTGTGTTCTTTTGTGCGGCGATGATCGCGGCGCAGGTGCCGAAGTTCACGGCCGCCGATAAGCCGTGGGACGGCGATAAATTCGGCAATATCCGCGCGGTAATTTCCGTCACGGATGCTTCGGCGAAGGCCGTCCGAGCACACATCGAATGGCGTCGCCGAGACAACTCACCTGCGGCGAAGAACATCATCGTAACGACCGCCGACGGAGCCGTCATAAAGAACGTCGTGCGTGGTGAGATAACGAATGAGGCCGGCGACATTTACTTCGAGCCCGCGGCGGGAGCGGGGAAGTATTACGTTTACTATCTGCCGTACAAAAAGGCGGGAAGCCCGAACTATCCAAAGGATTTTTATCCTCCATTTGCCGAAACTGCCGATCCGACGTGGGCTGCGACCGCGAAGAATGCTGCAACCGCTGCTACGGTCACCGAGATCGAGTCGATAGACGCCTTCGACTCGTTCTACCCAATGGAGGTCATCGCGACAAAGGCTGAGACCGCCGCTGTCCTTTCGCGGAATGTCGGGCGAGGCTTCATCGTTTTTCCCGAAGACCGATTGTTTCCCATCAAGATGAAGGATCACCTTCCTCAGCGTTGGGTGAACGGCGGCGACAAAAAGACGTTCTCGGGTGAAGCTCGCCGCGGTGAATTCTATGCGTTCCAGTTCGGTATCTTCGCGATGAAGGACCTCGCCAACGTCCGTGTGAAATTCGACGGGCTGAGGAGCGGAAGCTTGTCGATACCGGCTTCGCAGATGACTTGTATCAATACGAACGGCGTTGACTATCGCGGTGTGGCGTTCACAAAAACGGTTGACGTCGCGGCAGGGAAGGTGCAGGCGTTGTGGTGCGGCGTTGATGTTCCGGTCGATGCTCAGCCCGGAAAATATACGGGCAAGGCGGTCATCTCTGCCCAAAGTATGAAGCCGCAGAGTATCTCGCTGTCGATCAACGTGTCGAACATCGTCGCACCAAATCACGGCTTTAATGAACCAGAGAAGCAGACGCGGCTTACTTGGCTTAACTCGACGCTCGCTCAGGAGAATACTGTCATCGCGCCATACACGCCGATCGAGGTGAGCGGGAATGAGCTCAACATTCTCGGGCGACGGATCGTTCTCGCATCGAACGGACTACCGGCGATGATCCAGACCTTTTTCACGCCCGAGATGACATCGATCCGCACCGGGGCGAATGACGTTCTAAGCTCGCCGATGCAGATCGAAGCGGTAACGAGCGACGGCACGATCGCACGCCCGTCGAGATCGCGAGTACGCTTCACCGAGCGTTCGCCGGGAACGGTGCGTTGGACTGCGCATGATGCGTTTCAGGCGGGAGCGAAGCTCTCGATGGACGTTACGGGTACGCTCGAATTCGACGGCTTCCTCGCGTACGAAGTTAAGATCACGGCCAACGATGATGTTGACCTGAACGACATTCGCCTCAGGATCCCGTTTGCAGAAAATTCGTCCGAATATATGCTCGGCCTCGGCGAAAAGGGCCGCAAAACGCCTGAGACCTTAAAGTGGAAATGGGACGTCGCGACAAAGAATCAGGACGGTGCGTGGCTCGGTGCCGTGAACGCAGGAGTGCAGTTCTCGCTCCGCGATGAGAAATACTCGAGGCCGCTGAATACGAACTTCTACCTGCAGAAACCGCTGCTGCTGCCGACCTCGTGGGGAAACGAGGGCAAGGGCGGCATCGATATTGACACGGCAAATAAGACGCGGGTCGTCTCGGCGTACAGCGGTTCGCGGAGGATGAAGAAGGGCGACGTGCTCTATTACAATTTCACGCTGTTGATCACTCCGTTTCATCCGATCGATACCGACTGGCAGTGGGCGAATCGCTTCTATCACAAGTATTCGCCGATCGACGAGATCAAGACAACCGGTGCGACGGTCGTCAATATCCATCACGCGACACCGATCAATCCGTACATAAATTATCCCTTTATCGAGCACGCGAAGATGAAGGCGTACATTGATGAGGCACACGCCAAGGGGCTGAAGGTCAAGATCTACAACACCGTTCGCGAACTCTCGAATCACGCGTACGAGCTTCCTGCGCTTCGCAGCCTCGGGCACGAGATCTTTTCGCCGGGCGACGGCGGCGGTTTTTCCTGGCTGCAGGAACACGTCGGCGATGACTACATCGCGGCGTGGTTCGTGGCGGAGATAAAGGATGCGGCGATCGTTAACAGCGGGATGAGCCGCTGGCACAATTACTACGTCGAGGGGATGAACTGGCTCGTGCAGAAGGTCGGTATCGACGGCATTTATCTTGATGATGTGGCGTTCGACCGCGTTACGATGAAGCGTATCAAACGCGTGCTTACACGCGACGGCCATCCAGGCATCATCGACCTCCATTCGGCGAATCAATTCAATCGACGCGACGGATTCAACAACTCTGCGATGCTCTATATGGAGCATTTCCCGTATCTGAATCGGCTGTGGTTCGGCGAATATTTTGATTATGAGAACAACTCGCCGGACTTTTTCCTGACGGAAGTTTCAGGGATACCGTTCGGGCTGATGGGCGAGATGCTCCAAGCAGGCGGCAATCCATGGCGGGGAATGATCTACGGAATGACGAATCGCATGCCGTGGTCGGACAATGCCGACCCGCGGCCGATCTGGAAAGCGTGGGATGATTTCGGAATGCAGGGCACGAAGATGGTCGGCTATTGGTCGCCGAATTGTCCCGTTCGGACCGATAACCCAAAAGTCCTCGCGACCGTCTATTCGAGGAAAGGTGCGGCACTTGTCGCCGTCGCAAGCTGGGCCGATGCCGACGCCTCGGTCGAGCTGAAGATCGACTGGAAGGCGCTTGGCATCGACCCTCAGAAGGCGGTGATCCGTGCTCCGGCGATCGACAGATTTCAACCGGCGGCCGAATATCGCGTCGGTGAGAAGCTCACAGTTCCGAAGAACAAGGGCTTTTTGCTGCGGATCGAAACGCGTTGACGCATTCTAAGCCGACTTCGAATACTGGCCCGGCTGATACGAGCCCGCCGGTGTCCGGAACGCGACGTTGAAGCGATTCCATGTGTTGATCATCGTGATCGCGTAAGTCAGATCGGCGAGTTCGACGTCGGTGAATTCTTTCTTTGCGGCTTCGAAGACCTCGTCCGGCACCTGCGTTGTGCTCACGAGCGTGACGGCCTCGGCCCAGGCGAGAGCGGCCTGTTCGCGAGGAGTGAAAAATTCACGGGCCTCGTGCCATGCGCTCAACAGATAGAGCCGCTGCTCGGTATCGCCCTCGTGCCGAAGGTCTTTCGAGTGCATATCGAGGCAGTATGCGCAGCCATTCATCTGCGAGACGCGCATATCAACGAGATGAAGGAGTTTTGTCTCGAGCGATGACGTCGCAAGATAGCTTTGAGCCGTAAGAAGAGCGGCCATCAGCTTCGGATTGGTTTCGTGATAATTTATTCGCTGCATAAAGTTCCTTGGCCGCAACGGTAAAATGACAGGAGCGTTCGGCCTAATTCGATTCTAGTCCTCTGATGAACGAAACGCGAGAGAACCAGCGACTGCGCGATCTGATCGACCGTGAATGGGTCGACATTTCGATCCCGTTCAATTTCGACGGACCGCAGCCCCGTGCCTTTGGAGCCGAAGGCGCGGTCGCGATCACGCTTGGCGATACACGCGAAGGGTCGAGCGTGAATTTCGAGAGGTATTCATTCGCGCCGCACTGCAGCGGCACGCACACAGAGTGCGTCGGGCACATTACCGGCGAGCGGATTTCGGTGCGTGCGTGCCTAGGCGATGTGCTTGCTTCCGCGGTGCTGGTAAGTGTTGATTGTGTGAGCGATGCGGGCGAAGCCTACGCGGCAAAAGTTGCGGGAGACCGACTGATTACATCAGGCGCGCTACGCCGAGCTGTCGAGGCCGTTGGCATCGAGGCGACGAAAGCTCTCGATGATGGTGCTCTCATTGTTCGAACTCTCCCAAACAGTGTAGAAAAGCTCACCGCAGTTTATGACGAACGAAGTATCCCACCGTACTTTACCGATGAAGCGATGGCATACATCGCCGAACTTGGCGTGCGGCATTTGCTCGTCGATCTACCGTCGATAGATCGCATTTCGGACGGCGGCCGATTGTCGAATCATCGTGCTTTCTGGCGGGTCGCGGCCGGAAGCAAGACTGTCAACGCCGAAACGCGAATGAACGCGACGATCACCGAACTTATCTACGTTCCCAACGATGTTGCGGATGGCCGATACCTGCTGAATCTCCAGATCGCCTCATTTGAAGCCGACGCGGCCCCAAGCCGGCCGATGATCGTTGAGGATCTATGCTGACGGCTCCGCGAGGGCGTTTTCGATAGCGGATTTGAGATCGGCGTGTTCGAATGTGAAACCCGCATCGATAAGCCGTTTTGGTTCGACGCGTGTGCTTGAGAGAAGGAGTTCGTCACCCATTTCGCCGAATAGCATCGAGATGGCGAATTCAGGCAGCGGGATGAATGTCGGACGATAGAGAGCCTCGCCAAGCACGCTCGTAAATTGTTGATTCGTAACAGGGTTAGGGCTTGTTAGATTGACGGCCCCGCGAATGTCGTCGCGTTCAAGTACGAACTCGATCGCTCGGATCTCATCCGGGAGTGAGATCCAGCTCATCCACTGTTTTCCGCTTCCCACGACACCGCCGACGCCCATCTTGAATGGCAAAAGCATGGTCGCGAGTGCACCGCCGTCCTTTGAAAGGACGATGCCTGTACGGAGCAGAACGGTGCGGATGCCCGCATCCTCGGCACGGCGGGATTCCGATTCCCATTCTCGGCAGATCTGAGCAAGAAAGTTGTCGCCCGCAACGCTTGACTCGCTGAGCACCTCGTCGTCTCGATCACCATAGAATCCGATCGCCGAGCCTGAAATGAACGTTTTCGGACGGGCTTTCAGGCGGGAGAGGGCATCGACGACGCTGCGTGTCCCCTCGACGCGGCTATTGCGAATTGCCGCCTTCTTTTCATCCGACCAACGGAGAGCGCTTACGGATTCACCTGCAAGGTGGACGACCGCATCGAGACCTTCGAGGCGTTCGGGTTCTGCGAATCCATCCTCGATGGTCCACTTCGTTTCACGCGTATCTTTTGGTTCGCTACGTCCGGCAAGGAGCAGTTCGTAGCCTTTGTCATCGAAAACCTTCGTTAGGGCTTTGCCGATCAGGCCGCTTGCACCTGTTATCAGAATTCGCATACTCGCTATTAAAGCACAATTCGCTAGGTTATTTGCCGCCTCGCAGCTTGAAATAGACAAGGTCGGTGAGCTGATGGCGTTCTTTGTCGGTGAGCTGGCGTTCGAACGGCGTCATACCGTTGCCGCCATGCGTGATCTGACTAAAGATCTCTGCGCGCGTGTTGAACTTATGATGTGCATCCCGAAGGCTCGGGATGACGGTTCCGTTCGGTAGGACAGCGCCCTCGCCTTCGCGTCCGTGGCAAACGGCACAATTCTGGCGAAAGAGAGTTGCATCATACGACTGATCGTCCGCGAGGACGTAAGGTTTTTGCTTTGACGAAGAACATGCCCAGAGGGAGCCCGCAGCAATGAAAGCAAGGAGAATGACCAATTTAGTTCTAAACATCGCTGCTTAAATTTTCCGCGATTGGCGGCAAATAGGCAACGAAGGGTGACGGTCACTGGATCTCTTCTTTCAACGCGCGCTTGAAGATCTTGCCGGTATTTCCGATCGGGAGTTCATCACGAAACTCAACAAAACGCGGATATTTATTGGACGCGATGCGCGTTCGGCACCATTCAATAAGGTCTTCTTCCATGAGCTGTTCGCCTTTCTTGAGGACGACGAAGGCTTTTACCTCTTCGCCGAGTCGATCGTCCGGGACACCAATTACGGCGACGAGCGATACGGCGGGATGCGTGATCATGAGTTCTTCAAGCTCACGCGGATAGACGTTGTAGCCGCCGCGAAGGATCATATCCTTTTTGCGGTCTACGATCGTCAAGAATCCATCATCGTCCATCGTGCCGATGTCGCCGGAGTGAAACCAGCCGTTGCGAAAGGCCTCTGCCGTTGCCTCAGGGCGTTTGTAGTAGCCCTTCATAATATTCGCACCACGAATAACGATCTCGCCGCGCGTTCCGCGAGGGACTTCATTATCATCGTCATCGACGCATTTCACATCGACGCCGAAGATCGATTGGCCGACAGTTCCGGGTTTTGAAGGCCGCTGCATATGATTGAACGTCGCAAGCGGCGATGTTTCCGAGAGGCCGTAACCTTCGAGCACGCGGACGTTGAAACGCTTTTCAAACGCCGTCATCACATCGACCGGCATCGGTGCGCCGCCCGATTTCACAACGTTCATATTCTCGGCGATCGTGCTGACATCGTAGTTGTTTTGCTCGACAAAATTGAGCAGTGCCCAATACATCGTAGGAACGCCGACCCAGAAGTTCACGCGTTCGGCGGCCATCGTGTCGAGCGTCATCTTCGGTTCAAAACGCGGCAGCAGAACGACGCGGTTGCCCGCATAGAGCCCCGTATTCATCTGAACGGTCTGGCCGGTCGTATGAAAGAGCGGAAGCGTGACGAGCATCGTCCGCTGCTCGTCGGTATGTGCGGCGGGAGCAGCCTGCATTATCTCGTGGGTTGCGACGACGTTCGAAAAGATGTTGAGGTGCGTAAGCTCAGCGCCTTTTGGCTGGCCGGTCGTGCCGGAAGTGTAAAGGATCGCGCAAGTGTCGTCCGGCGAGGTGGGCCGGGTTTCGAATTCGGAGCTCTCGCCGCCGACGAACGTGCCGAACATCGTTAAGGAACTGTCGTCCAGCGGTTCGGCCTGAGGATTCTCAAGCGCGATCAGATGAGAGCAGGAATCGACTGCCGCAAACGCCTCTTTTACCCGGTCAAGCATCGGAAGTTCGTCCGTGCCGCGAAAGGCGAAAACGGCCTTTGCCTCGCTATCTCGGAGGTGATATTCGATCTCGCCCGCCTTGAACAAAACGCAGAGCGGCACGACTGCGGCACCGGTCTTTATGATCCCGAAATAGATTATCGGGAAGTAGGGAAGATTCGGGCACATCAACGCGATGTTATCGCCGCGGCCGTAGCCCAGCTTTACCAATGCGTTCGCAACGCGATTCGACGCCTGTTCAAGCTCACGGTACGTCATACGCACCGGGCCGCAAACAATGGCTTCGTTGTCGGGCGTAAGTTTTGCGTTCTGGGTAAGGATCGACGCGAGATTGAGCGTGGTTGCCGAGGTCATAATGAGATATATCGGTTCTTAGGTATCTACAGATTCGGTCGTGAGGGCCTCGCCGATCTGCTGGATCGAATGGACACGAAATGCGTCCTTTGGCTCCGCAAAATCGGTGCGAAAATGGCCGCCGCGAGATTCTTCACGCCATAATGCAGCGGTTGCCACGAGTTTTGCAAGTGTAACGAAGTTCCGCGAGGCCGTGCCGAGGCCGGAAGCGAGAATTTGGTCGAATTCAGCAACGGCCCGCTCGAGCGATTCGCGGTCGCGCAGGATGCCGACGCGTTCCCACATCGTTCGTTTAACGCGCTTACGAACTGCCGTAGAAACGATGCCGTTCGGTGAAGAATCCGGGTTTGCGGCTTTGAAAGTGAATGCTGCGGCGTCGATGTTCTGCGAATCCTCAAATGCGGCTTCGCCGGCACGAGCACCGAATACAAGGCCTTCGAGCAGCGAGTTTGACGCGAGGCGATTCGCCCCATGAACACCTGTACAGGTAACTTCGCCCGCAGCGTAAAGCCCCGGCAGCGAACTCCGCCCCCAAAGGTCCGTGCGTACTCCGCCCATAAAATAATGCGATGCGGGCGAGACGGGCAGCAGGTCTTTCGTGATATCAAGCCCGTAAGCGAGGCAAGTTTCGTAGATCTTCGGAAAGCGGTGTTTTAGAAAGGCAGCGTCAAGGGCCGTCATATCGAGAAACGCCGTGCGCGTGCCGGTTTTCCGCATTTCGAGGATGATCGAACGCGCGACGATATCACGCGGTGCCATTTCAGCACGTTCGTCGTATCGGGGCATAAAACGCTCGCCGTATTTGTTGCGTAAGATACCGCCTTCACCGCGCATCGCTTCGGAAAGCAGGAATCGCGGAGCGTTTTCGAGGCTAAGAGCCGTTGGGTGGAACTGTACGAATTCGATGTCCGCGATCTTCGCTCCGGCGAGATACGCCATCGACATTCCGTCGCCGGTCGCGACAGATGGATTGGTCGTGTGCAGATAAAGCTGGCCCGCACCGCCTGTACACGCGATGACCGCACGCCCGACGATCTCACGCGGAGCACGCAGGATCGGATCCAGGAAACGCACGCCGACGCAGCGTCCATCCGAGACGATAAAGCTCTCGGTCGTTGCAAACGGCGTGAGGTAGATGAGCGGTTCGGCACCCGCGCGTGCAATGAGCGAACGGACGAATTCGGCGCCGGTCGAATCACCGTGTGCGTGAAGGATACGTCGGCGGGAATGGGCAGCCTCTTGCGTGAACAGAAGCTTGCCGCCCTCTCGATCGAATTCCGTGCCCCAATCGATGAGCTGCTTTACGTATCGCGTGCCCTCCGTAACGAGGGTTTCGACTGCCGATGCATCGCAAAGCCCTGCACCGGCGACGAGCGTATCTTCCTCATGCAGCCCGGCATCGTCGTCCTCAGCGAGAACAACGGCGACGCCGCCCTGAGCATATTCTGTGTTGGATTCGCTTGCCTTGTCTTTTGTGAGAACCGTAACGCGGACACCTTTCTCCGCAAGGGCGATCGCCGCACGCAATCCCGCAACACCGCTGCCGATGACGATAAAGTCGGTTGCAAGAGACATTAACCGAAATTCTATCAGAAGCTGTCTGGATTCGCCTGCTGGAGACCTTGGAAGCGGCTTTCCTCTATCTCAAGACCCTTATTCCGCGGTCTCGCACAGACTGCATCGCTTCGTAGAAAATGTTTAACTCTTCGAGCGAGGGGGAACCTTTTACGTACACGACATTGTCTTTTACCCCGACCGTGACGCTATGGAAGATATCTTTCTCTTTGATGATCTTTTCGATCGCTGCCTTCAAATCGGCATCCCGCATATAGAGAAGGGTCGGCTTTGCAAAATCGGCGAGCTTTCGCCAGGCGAAGGTAACCGAGCCGTCCTCGCCGACCTCGATGATCGTAAGAGCGACAAGAATATCACTTTTGTCAAAACTGATCGCCCTCAGCAAATACGTGTGCCTTAGCGACGCGGGCACGCGTTCGCGGTAGACGATGCCAGCAATTGACACCTGGGCGAACCGGCGTTGTTCCATGCGAACTTCGGGTTCCAGTTGTGGCGGTTTGTAGGTCGAAAGAAATTGAAATTCTTGCGTATCGGTCAAGTTCTTAATGTCGATCAGGCCCATGTCCGCGATAGTTCCGTAGTCCGCTCCGGCGAATCCAACGCTAATTTGGCCTTGTTCAAGTTGGATCTCAGGCGTCTTATTGTAACTGTGTGACCCGGTCGTGAAAGAGTAATAGGCGCCGTCTCCGCGGATGCCAAGCGGGCAGTCGATATCGGAGTTTTCAGTCTGTTCGGCAAACATACCGCGCGGCAAGATCTTGACCGCCTGAGCATTGAGGCGTGCAGCTTCAGCTTTAGCCTGTTCGCTTGGAACGAGTATCTGCGGTAGTTGGAAGTTCTGTGAGAATCCGATGGACGACAATGTGAAGATCGAGCAGAGCAGGAAGAAGGTTTTCATTTTTTACCTCAGTGAGAGAAGAAAAAGCACTCTAAAAAGTCGTTGCTCGCGACTATATCAGAGTGCTTCCTTTCGAATCAAGAAAATTCTCTCTTAGACGGGAATTTTCAGTTCCTGGCCCGGATAGATCTTGTCCGGGTCGGAGAGGATGTCGCGGTTCGCGTCCCAGATGGACTTCCACGCGATCCCGTAGTGCTTGCCGATCTTCGAAAGGCTGTCGCCGGACACAACAGTGTAGGTCGTGCCGGAACCGCCCGGCTGGCCGACGCTGATGTTCAGGATCAGGTCATTCGAACGAAACTCGGGGTCGAGGCGTTCGTATTCGTCCCAAAGCTGCGTTTTTGCCTCTTCGGTCGGAGCGACGCCCGTAACAACGAGCGTCCCATTCTGCCCTTCGCTAAGCTCGTAGGTCGTGCCGTTCTGGTTGGCAAGTTCAAGCAGCGATTGATATTTTTCTTGTGCTGACATAATGCTTAATCCTCCTGCTTATTTGCCTTTCTTTAGCTGATTGTCGATGCCCGTGATCCCGGCCTGCTGAATGGTCTGGATGCAGGTCGTGAATTTCGCAGCCGGAACTTCGCCGGTAACGGTAACCTTACCGTTAGAAACGGCGACCGCTGCACCTGTGCAGCCTGCGGCCTTGAGGGCGTCATCAAGCTTCGCGGTCAGTGCCGGATCGGGAGCTGAAGGCGTCGCGACCGGAAGCGGCTTCATCGTGAGATTATTCGTTACGCTCTTGATGCCTTCGACCGATTTGACCGAAGCTTCAGCCTTATTCTTAACTGTGATATCGCCAACTTCGCCCGTTAGCGTCGCAACGCCGTCTTTCACAACGGCGGTAACACCCGTGATCTTTTCAGCGGCGAGCTTGTCATTCACGGCTTTTGCGAGGTCGGCGTCCGATTTACCGCAAGCGCTCAAGAAAAGAGCGATGGCGAGAGTGAAAACTGTTAGAATTTTAATTTTCATTTTTCCTCCAAAGAAACGCTTAATACGATACGCAGAGAACACGACGTACTTCGGGACGCCCGGTTCAGAGCGCAAAACACAACAGAATCTGGTATTGCCGGCATCAAACCTCACCGGACGAATTCGATTATCCTGTACTAGGAATTGTGGTCAAAATTCTCGAAATTAGCAAGAGCAAATTTCAAGGCCCTGTTTTTCGACATTATCAATCGAAAAATTCTTCGCGGATCTGACGGGCGATCTCCATAGAGGTCATTTCCGGCCGCACGATAAAATGCCACTCAGCAAGGCAATACGTTTTTTGCCGCTCGATAAAGAGCCGTTCGGCTGATGCGCGATCCCGGGCAAGCGGCCGTGTCTTCCGCGAAAATACGATATTCAGCCAGCATTGCTCGAAGCTTGCCTCAAGCCAAAGAGCGGTATAACCGCTATCGCGAAGCAGGTCGCGGTTCTTCTCAAACATCCAAGTCCCGCCGCCGAGCGAAAGTATCGGGGCAGCGTCGGTCTCGAGTAGCTTAGCCAGGGCATTCGACTCGATAACGCGATATGCCGGTTCGCCATCGCTATCAAGTATCTCGGCGATCTGACGTCCTTCGGCGGTCTCGATAAAGCTATCAAGGTCAACGCGCCGCACGCCGCACATATTGCTGAGATGCCGAGCCACACTCGACTTCCCAACACCCATAAAGCCCGTTAGGGCGATGCGTCTATTGCTGCTCATTGATTTTGCCTAAATAGTTGCCTCTTAGGTTACGACACTTTTGAGCGCATCGAAAAAGGACGGAAATGAGATTTCGCATGCTTCGTGGCCTTCGATCGTTGTTTCGCCGTCGGCAAAAAGGCCGGCGACGGCAAATGCCATCGCGATACGATGGTCACCGAACGTCTCGATCGAGGCCCCTTTCGGCTGCCCGGGATACACACGGAATCCGTCATCGAATTCGTCAACTTTGATCTCCATTCGACGAAGATCTTCGACGACGGCCCGGATGCGATCGGTCTCCTTTACACGAAGCTCATGGGCGTCGCGGATCTCGATGCCATTCGGCAACTGTGTCCCGAACACCGCAAGGATCGGGATCTCGTCGATAATGTTCGGAATTATCGGGCCTGCAAGCAGCGAGAGCTCCTGCCGACCGATCCCGCCTTCTATGATGAGGTCGCCTACGGGTTCGCCGGAAACTTCACGTTCGTTGTCGATCCCAACCTGCACTCCGCAGCGTTTAAGGATATCAAGAACGCCCTTTCTCGTCGGATTTAGTCCGACACTTGGTAGCACGAGGTGCGAGCCCTCCAGGCATGCCGCCGCAACGAGAAGGAACGCCGCTGAAGAGATGTCTGCGGGCACGGAAATGTCCCGCGCGGTCAGCTCGGAATTTCCGTCGACCGTGATGTGACGGGCATTGTGGCGGACCTCGATCGAGATATCGGCTCCGAGCCATTCAAGCATCCGTTCCGTATGGTCACGAGTTTGGACAGGCTCGACGACCGTGGTTCGGCCCTCCGCGTATAGCCCTGCGAGCAAAAGGCACGATTTTACCTGTGCAGACGCGACGTCGAGCGTCACGTTCGCGGCCTTTAGAGGCGTCCCAGAGATCGTCACGGGAAGTTTGCCGTCGGTTGCCTGGATTTCCGCTCCGAAAGGCTTTAGCGGCCTCATAACGCGGTCCATCGGGCGTTTTGAGAGCGAGTCATCACCTATGAGTGTTGTTTCGAACCGCTGTCCAGCCAAAAGGCCCGTGATCAGCCTTGCCGTCGTCCCGCTGTTGCCGCAATCGAGCGGAGTGCTTGAGGGAGTAAGGCCGTATTTTCCGACCCCGGCGATCTCGACGGTCGTTCCCGTCCTTGTCGCTTTGGCGCCGAGCTGTTGCATACACCCGAGCGTCGAAAGACAGTCCTCCGCGGTCAGGAAATTCGTTATTCGGGATGAGCCGTTCGCAATGGATGCGAGCATCGCGGCGCGGTGAGAGATGGACTTGTCACCGGGGAGAACAAGCCTTCCACAGAGGGCATTTGCGGGGGTTATCTTCATCTGATATTCGGTTTCTCGTGCTTTCTGTCTTGACACAAACCTTAGCAAATCGCTAACTTACTCTAAAACCTGTCATTTTTGTGAATACGCAAGAAATAAAATTGCCGAGCAGGATCGAGTCCGTTGACGCTGCGGCGGAAGCGGCCGACGAGTTCGCAAAGAAATGCGGCTGCGGCGACGAATGTGTCTATGCTCTGGACCTTGCAATACGCGAATCGGTCGCAAATGCCGTAAAGCACGGAAATAAATTTGACGAGAATAAGGACGTCGAGATCAGGTTCAGTGAATCGGGCGATGTGATCGAGATATGCGTCCGAGATTTTGGTTCGGGCTTTTCGGTAGCGGATGTGCCCGACCCGACCGATCCTGAGAATCTTTTAAAATCCAATGGGCGCGGTATACTCTTTATGAATTCGTTCATGGACGAGGTCAAGTGGGAGAATCCGCCGGGCGGCGGCCTGCAGGTAAAAATGCGCAAAAAACTATAAACCAGCTTGGCAGAATCGCGGATGTTGTTCTAAACTCTGCATTTCGCATCTAATTTTTTGAGGAGAAACTAATGTCGGATATTACGATAACTGAACGACAAGCGGGAGATGTAACGGTCCTCGATCTTGATGGAAAAGTAACGATCGGCGAGGGAAGCGTGGCTCTCCGCACGGCGATCCGCCGTGTTCTTGGTGAAGGAAAGAATAAGATCCTTTTGAATCTTGGCGGTGTTGGCTATATCGATTCCAGCGGTATTGGCGAACTTGTTTCGAGCTTTACGGCTGTCAACAAAGAGGGCGGAACCCTCAAGCTTTTGAACCTGACGCAGAAGATCCAGGATCTCCTTGCAATCACAAAACTGCTGACGGTTTTTGACGTTTACGAAGACGAGGCAGCGGCCCTTGCAAGCTACAACTAGGAGTATCGCTAGGCATTTGCCGGCGAAAGTTAGCCTTTAAGCTAGAGAACGAGAGTTCGTTCATGCCGTAGAATATCTTGGCGTGAAACGAACTCTTGCTTTTTGTGTTTGTCCCTCGCAAACGACCGAAGGCAAGCATCTTTTGACGGCGGACGCTCATCTCTTTCTCAATGCGTTCTTTTTACCTGATCATTACGGTCCTGATACTGTCGGCAGCCGCTTTGGCACAACCGCGAACGGGCTTTGACCTTGCGAATTACGGAGTCTCGGTCGAACCTGACAAGCGTGTGATGGTCGTCCTTGCGGCACTCGATTCGGCGCAGGTGACCGATGCCTCCGGCGCGCAGCATCGGGCTGTCGATGTGCAGCTATCCCCCGCCGGGACAAAGTTCCGCGAACGCCTCGAATCGGACCTTGCCGGAATGCCTGCCGACTTGCGGGCTCGTCTTACGCAGTTCGTCGCAACATATAAAAAGAATCATCCGAAAGAGACGCCTCAGGAGATGTTGACGGCGTTCATTTCGATGGCGTACGCGTTGACACCGGCTCCGGAATTCGGCGACCCGATCATAACGTCGGACCTTCCGGGTGCGCTGCTCGATGTGCTCGATTTCGCACCGCTCGTGCGCGATTTTTACCGCCGGTCAGGAATTGCGGGCAATCTGGATGAGTACGTGAAGCTCTATAAGGCAGAGGCCGCGAAAGAGCTGCAGCCTTCGACCCGCGACCTCGTAACCGACACGCTCGATTACCTGCATACTAAGCCGAAGCTTACCGTCATTGAAAAGATAAAGACGGAAACGACGACCGCCAAAGGGGGTAAGACCGGACTCCAGAAGATCTCGACCCGCGAGCACGAGCGGCGGTTCGTCGTCGTTCCGGAGATGCTCGCTCCGCAGCAGGCGATCAACTTTATCAACGTCCGCGACAATTATTATGTCGTTGTGAGTCCGGATAAAGAGCTTACGGATACGGATGCGGGGCGCGCGTTCCTGCAGTTCGTCTTCGATCCGATGCTCTTTGAAAACTCGAAGGAGATCAACGAGATCCGCGATGCCGTCAAAGGCCTGCTCGACGAACAGCGGAAGGTGAATCCCGAGATCACGCCGGATGTTTTCCTTGCGGTTTCCCGATCGATCGTCGCTGCTGCAGAAGCTCGGGAGAAAGAGTTTCGCAATGTGAATTATGCGGTGAATGAGGCGCGAAAGAAGCTTCAGGACGCAGCGACCGCCGCCGATAAGGAAAAGATAACTGCAGAACTCGAAAGATATCGTGGTGAACAGAGCGATGAGACCGCACGCATGCTTTCGGAGGCATACGAACGCGGTGCCGTGATGGCGTTCTATTTTAACGAACAGCTGAAGGGCACGGAGGACACGGGCTTTGATATCGCCGGTTCCGTAAAGGAGATGCTCATCGGCTTTAATGCCGCAAAAGAGAAAGACCGTCTAGCACAAAATGCTGCTGCAAGAAAACGTGCAGAGGCCTTGCGTGCGACCCGAAAAACGAACGTCCAGGCGGTCGCTGCGGAGAATCCGATGATCGCACGCCTGCTGGATGTGCAGAAGGTGATCGCCGCAAAGGATTATCAGAAGGCCGATACCGACCTGAAAGCGATGCTCGGGAATGAGGAGTTCGACGCCCGTGTTTACTATAACCTCGGCCGTGTCGCCGGCCTCGAGGCAGCGGCAACGGATGATCCGCAGATTCGCGATGCGAAGCTAAAGGAAGCAAAGGAATATTACGTCCGTGTCCTCAAACAGAAGAACGCCTCGGAGGACAAAGCTCTATTCTCGCTGACCTATGTTGCGCTTGGGCGCATCTACGAGTTCTTTGCCGAGAATGAGACCGCCGGAAAACTCTATGATGTGGCGATAAAGATCGGTGACGTGTCCGGAGGCGATTTTAAGGAAGCGGTCGCCGGCAAGGCACGCGTCCTGAAGGCCGGACAATAATGAGCGACGAATTTCGCAGCGGATACGCCGCTCTCATCGGCCGCCCGAATGCCGGCAAATCCACACTCCTTAACCGCCTTGTCGGTGAAAAGATCGCTGCGGTTTCCAACAAACCTCAAACCACACGGCATCGAATAAAGGGCGTCGTCACGCTGCCGGCGGGCCAAATTGTGTTCATCGACACGCCAGGCGTGCACAAGCCCGGGCACCTTCTCAATCGAAGGATGATGGCCGCGGTTCATGATGCGATCCTCTCGGTCGATGTCGTTATTCTGATGCGCGATGCAAGCGTCTCGACGGGCAACGGCGACCGATTTGTCCTCGACCTCGTAAAACAAAGCGGGAAGCCAGCCGTTCTCATTCTCAATAAGATCGACAAGATCCGCGAGAAGGGCGAGCTTCTGCCGCTGATCGATATGTACCGCAAAGAGTATGATTTTGCGGAGATCGTGCCTGTCTCGGCCCTAAAGGGAGATGCGGTCGATGCAATGCTGAATGCGGTCGTAAAACATCTTCCGATCGGCGAACCGATTTTTTCAGAGGACGAGTTGACGGACGAATCCGTTCGCACGATAGCCGCGGAAATGGTTCGCGAAAAGATATTGCGGGCCACGGGCGAGGAAATTCCATACGTGACGGCCGTCGTTACGGAGCTGTTCGATGAGGAATCGGATCCGGACCTTGTTACGATCTATTGTGCGATCTATGTCGAACGCGCTTCCCAGAAGAAGATAGTTATTGGAAAGCAAGGCGAACGTATCCGTGAGATCGGAACCGCCGCCCGCGAAGATATCGAGAAGCTGCTCGGCAAGAAGGTTTTCCTCAAGACTTTTGTAAAGGTCGTCGAAGACTGGCGAAATCGCGGCCGGGAGCTGGACGAGATCGGCATCCGAGAGTAGAAAAAATGGCACAAACATCTTGGTTCGCGGCCGATATAGTCGTTCCCTTCGAGGCCGTTGCTGCTGCCGAGGCCGTCTTTGACCTCGTCGAGGCGGACGGCATCGAGACCGATCTTTTGCGCAAAAAAGCCGGCGACAATGTGACGATCACCGGTATCTTTCCGACGCGTCCCGACAAAACCAGCCTTGAGGAAACTGCACAAAGGATCTTCGCGATCTACGATCAGACGACGCCCACCGAGATCGCGATCCGCGAAGTTTTTCCGGAAGACTGGCTTGCCGAATGGAAGCAGCATTGGAAGCCGAGCGAGATCGGGCGTTTCGTCGTAACACCTCCGTGGATCGAGGTCGAAGATGCCGAGAAGATCATCATTCGCATCGAGCCGAAAATGGCTTTCGGAACGGGAACTCACGAGACCACACGGCTCTGTCTAAGGGTCCTGAGTGAGGAAGGCGTTGCGGGCGACGGCTTTCTCGACGTCGGCACCGGGACCGGGATCTTGTCGATCGCGGCGGCGAAGGTCACGAGTGAGGCTTGTAAGATCTTCGGCTGCGATACGGACGAAGAATCGATAACCGCGGCGCGCGAAAACGCTGAGCAGAACGGAGTTGCCGACCGAATTGAATTCGCTGTGGGCGAACTCGCGGTCGATGCTCCCAAATTCGGCACGGTGGCCGCGAACGTTACGCTCGATGTGATCTTGCCGATCGTCGACCTCTTGATCGCGAAGGCTGATGAAAAACTGATACTGTCAGGAATTCTTAAGACTCAGGAGCGTGAGATCGTCGAGGCACTCGGCGCACGAGGGTTCACTGCATCACGCATCCGAACGGACGGCGAATGGATCGCCGTCGTCGTTGATACTTACTGATCCTTCTTTGGAGGAAGTGCCGCCGGGATATCGCCATCGTCGGTGAGCGTGATGGCCGGTTTTCGCGGTTTTGCGTCAAGACGCGGACGGGTGCGAAGTGTCGGCGGGAGTTTTGCGGGTGCATAGCTTCCTGCGGCGAGCGGCTCGATGCGTTTTACGATCATTCCGCCACGTCCGGCAGCCCAGACATTCGTTCCGCCGCGATAAACTATCGCCTGCAAAAGCTTGCCGGTAAAGCTCGTGGCCGCCGCCCATTTTGCACCCGCGTTCTCTGTCATTACCACGGTCCCAAGTTCGCCCACCGCAACGGCATTCTTCTCATTGAAATATGTAACGGCAAACAGGCTGTTCGATGTCGGCGATTCCTGATCCTTCCATGTTTGTCCGCCGTCCTCCGTTCGAAGAATGATGCCGTTCTCGCCGACGGCAAATCCTACTTTATCGCCGTAAAAGCTTACGGAATATAGATTTTCGCGCACATTCGATCGAACCTTCTGCCACGAAAGGCCGCCGTCAACGGTCGTTATTATCACTCCGCGGTCGCCGACCGCGATGCCGCGTTTTTCGTCAAAGAACTTTACGTCCTCGAGCCAAAGACGAGTGCCGGATTCCTGCTGCTCCCAATACGCTCCGCCCGAATCCGAGCGTAGGATCATTCCGTTCTCGCCGACCGCAAAGCCCGTTTTTTCCGTAATGAAATAGACACTGGTGAGGTCTTGCGTGACGTGGATTTCGCCTTTGCCCCAGCTCGCTCCGCCGTTGATCGTTCTTAGGATCGTTCCGTCATCGCCTGCGACCCAGCCGCGTTGGCCGTCGTAGAAAGCAACGGAGTTCAGATTTGCTTCGGTTTCGGAATAGGCCGGCAGCCAATCGCGTCCGCCGTCGTTCGTAAGCCAGATGCGGCCATGTGACCCGACCGCGATGCCGATCTTATCAGTTTGAAAGGCTATATCATTGACGTCTTCGCGACCGCCCTCGCTGAGCCGCTGCCAACTGTAGCCTCGATCGTCGGTGCGGAGGATGAGTCCGTTGTCGCCAACAGCCCAACCGGTGAAGTCATCTGCAAAATACGCATCCACGACGCGCGGACTTGTGCGAACCGCAAAAGGCAGCCAGGAAATTCCAGCATCGCCCGTGAGCCAGATCCTTCCACTCGCGTCCGAAATAATTCCTTGCGAGCTGTCGGGCACAAAGCTCGCGGCGAGCAGGTCCGCCTTTGTGAATATCTCGATCCGCTTCCACGTTTTGCCGCTATCGGTGCTTCGTTCTACACAGCCTCCGTAGCCGGCGGCAATGAACACGTCATTCCTCAACAAGGTGATGCTCGAGACGATCGCGCCGTCGCAATGCGTGCTTTGCGACCAGGTCGCACCGCCATCTTCGGTTAGCAGGACGAGGCCCGCCGTGCCCGAGACGGCCGCCGTCTTGTCGTCAAGAGCGGTTACTTTCAAGAGCTGCGTGGTAACGCCTGAAGCAAGCGGCGTCCAAGTCTCGCCGCCGTCGGCTGTTTTTAGCAAAGATCCGTTGGAACCGCTGATATAGCCGGTTTTTTGATCAGATGCGAACGCAAGGCTGTAGAAATGCTCCCGCGTCTCGGCCGCGACGATCTTCCACTTCTTTCCGCCATCGTCGGAGCGTATTATCGTCCCGCGGGCACCGACCGCGACGGCCCGTTCTTTGTCGAGTAGAAAGACCGCGGAGAGAGTCGCCTTTGTTGGCGATTCGATCTTTAGCCAGCGAAAACCGCCGTCCGTGGTGCGCAAGATCGTGCCGTCCGAACCAACGGCGAGGCCGTGTAGTTTGTCCTTCGCGAAATGGATGCCGTAAAGCGGATTGCCTTGCGGCAGCGGATTTTGCCACAACCAGCCGTTCGACACCGCTTGGGGAAACGAGTTTGCGGCAAATATGAAAAGAGCGAGACAGCTAACGAATAGAGCGGCCCCTGTATTCTTTTCTCGATTGAAACGGATGGATAACTTCAGAAATTCAAAGATCCTATATTAAAGCTCAACTGTACCGAGTTCGACAACGGCATCCGACAAAAGTTCCGGTTCTACGCGTCCGAGAGAGGCGATCTTTCGAGCCGTTTTATCGGCTATTTCCTGGACGGCATGGCCGCTATGGCCCTTTATCCAGTTCCACTCAATAGTATGGCCCTCGGCGGCTCTATCGAGACGCGACCACCAATCGTGATTCGTCTTACGGCGAAAGCTGCCGGTCATAGTGTTGACGACGTATAGCGAATCGCTAAATAAACGCACACGGCATGGTTCTTTCAGTTGTTCGAGGCCGATGGCGGCTGCGGCGATCTCCGCCTGCTGGTTCGTTGCACGCCCGAGAAAGTGGCCGAAGCCCTTCCAGAGCCCCTGAAAGCCCAATAGTGCAACGGCAGCGGCACGCGGATCACCTTTGCCGTTGCCGAGGCTTGAGCCGTCGCACACGATCGTTACATCTTTCATTTATCAGTTCGCTCACGCCCGGTCGCCGAGCACGATTACATTATCCACGTAATTATCAAAAGTGTCGTCATGCGAGATGACAAAAAGCTGGTCGAAGTTTGTGATGCTGCGGATCTCGGACGCGAGATTCTCCCGCCGAACCTCGTCCATATTGGTCGTCGGCTCATCAAAGAAAGCGATCCTGATCTCGGTCAACTGCTTTAGCAACGCTAGCCGAACGGCCAACGCGGCTGACATTTGCTCGCCGCCTGAAAGGCTTACAAAAGGCCGCTCGTACGAATCTTCTTCAACCGAGACCGAATAATCGTCATTCCATTTCAAAGAGCGTTCGCCGTTGCCCGTGATCTCGCGAAAGATCTGATTCGCTTCGACGGCAACGTGCCGAACGTAGTTTCGAGCGATCTGTGGAGCAGCTTCTTTTAACGTGTCGCGGATGAATGCCGTTGTCTTCGAGAGGCCGTCAAGACGCTCGCGTTCGGCGAGGCCCTGAGTACGGGCTGCCCGCAGTTCGGCGAATTTGTCGATCTCCGCATTTAGCTTTTCAAGACGCTCGTTGGCTGCACTATATTTCGCCGTTTCGGCGGCCAGCGTACGGTCGAGGGTATTGACGAGCACGCGGCTCTCTTCAAATTTCTTCAGATCGAGATCAGCGAGGGCAGCAGCATGCGCTTCGCTGGCGCGTTCGGCTTCGCGAGTTGTTGTATCAAGCGAAGCCGCGGCTTCCTGCATAGCCTTTCGCCGTGGTTCAAGTTCCTTCGCGATGTTTTCATTCGAGAGAAACGCAAGGTGCGCTTCCGAGTTCGCGTCGCGTTGGCTGAGCGCGGACGCAAGACCTTCGTCGAGGGCCGCAAAAGGGGCTAGCCGTTCTCCAAACGCAGCGTGTTTGTCGCCGATCTCCTTTATTCTCGCGGAAATGCCGGCGAAGCGAAGATCGAGATCCGCCTTTTCGTTCGCCAGTGTTTGAACGAGGCGAAGACGGCCGCGCGGATCTCCCAATGCCGCAAGCTCTTTCTCGCACGACGTGAGTTCGGCGGCAAGTCCGGCGTTTGCATCTACCGTCATCTTTAGCGACCTGCTACGTTCGGCTAGTGCCTTTCCTTCGGCATGTATCTCTTCGTTCCGGCGCTTAAGCGATGCGACCTCTGCGGCGGCCTTTTGACCTTCGCGAGCGAGCGCGATCTGCTGATCAACAGCCGTCCGCTCGGTCGTAAGCTCACCGATCTGCGTACGAAGGGAAGTGAATTGGCTCGAGACAAAAGACTCGAGCGTCTCGCCGGGGCCGAGATTTAGGCACTTTTGCGACAAGATCGGGCAGAGACCGTTCTGGATCTCTCGCTGGAATCGCTCGTCGCGGTCAAGATTCGCCTGGACGGCAGCAAGCGAAGTGATAAGTTCGCCGGAGCGTTTTTCGAGCTCGACGAGTTCGGCTGCAACGGCAGCTTTCTCCGAATTCTCCTTGATCGCTGCGGTGTTAGCGGCGAACTTTTCACGAAGCTGCACGACTTGGCTTTCCAATGCCAAATGTTCAGCCTCGACAGCCTTTGCTGCACTCACGCGTTCGCGCAGATCGGCGATCCGACGCTCAAGCGTTTCCTGCTCGGCGGCTTTCGGCAGGAGCTCATTCACCTCGCGCGCCGCTTTCTCAGCCCGTTCGACCAATTCGCGGACCGATTCTTGCTCTGTCTTTGCAGAAGCAAGTTGCGTCTCCGCAGCGTTCAGCTCAGCTCGGATCTTGTCTCTGTCGCTACGTTGATGTTCGAGTCTTTTGATCTCGGCCATTGCGGCCAGGTATTTTTCGCTTCCTGGGCGGGAAGTCTCGACCGCCAACGCCGCCTTTTCTGCCGCGGCAAAGAGAGCCGTTGCATTCGAAGCTGCCAGTTCCGCGCGCTCTCGAGCAGTTTGCGCGTTCGCTGCAGCGGTTTGGAGTTCAGCGACGTGAGCATGCTTCTTTTCGACGATCTCGAATTCGGTTCTGGCAGCGGCAAGGTCCACGCGGACCCGACCGATCTTTTCCGCGAGGCCTTTTGTTTCGGTCAAAAGCGACTCGCGTTCGGCGGCAACGCTCTCGGAGCGTTCAAGCTCGCCTTCGATCCTCGCGACCTTCTCGCGCGTGTCCGAAATGCGATGTTCGACAAATCGGCTCGTGTCGAGCAACTTGGCAGCGGCGTCTCGGTATTCATCGACCTTCAAAAGACGGTCAAAAACGATCTTGCGGGCCGATGCTGTCGCGAGGAAGACAGCGGTAAATGTGCCTTGCGGGACGCCGATCGCCTGGCGAAAAAGGGATTCGAGATCGGTGCCTGGATCGAGGCCAAGGTGCTGCCAGACAAACCGCTGCACTTCCTCTTTTTTGTTGGCAACGACGCTGTCCAATCGTGGATCGCGCACAAAATACGCAGATCCCGAATCGCGGAAGATCTCGTATTCGCGATCATCGATGCCGCTCACGAAGGTTACGCGCACCCAGCCTTTTTTCTCGCCTCGGCGTACGAATTGCTCTTTCGTGTAGTCAAGCATATCGAACATCGCCCAGGCCACCGCCTCGATGATCGTTGTCTTTCCCGTGCCGTTCTCGCCGCGGATAGCGGTAATGCCGAGCGCGAAATCAAACGTTGCTCGGCTGTAAGATTTTATATTTTCGAGCTCAAGGCGAGAGATGTACATTGTAAAGGTCCGGCGCTCGCAGGCACACGAAAAAGTACCGAAAGCGATCGGGCAAGCTGTGATTTTCCCTTGAAAACTATTCTACCGAATTTCGGCGCAAGAGACGAAAAATCGCTACAATATCCGTCTATGAAACTTGCGCCTGGCGAAGCTGTGATCGCGATCCTGCATACTCCGCGGGAAAAGCTTTTCGGTATCCTGGATGAGATCAGTGCGGCGGGTGTGAGCCTACGCGGTGTGGACCTGAGTTATTTTGAGGATCTTTGCCGTGCGGTCGCTGCGGGTGAGGAACATTTGAGCCCTAGCGATTACTTCATCCCGATGTGGCGCGTCGAGCGTGTGACCCATGACGAAGCGTCCGCCGGAACGGCCTCGCTCCTTGAACAGTTCGCCGCTCGGACGGGCCGGGAATTTGCTGAATTCTAATTCTTTGGCTTTGAGGTTGTTTCAACCGGCTTGAACTCGATGCTGCCGCTTGTGGTCGTAAGTTTAATGACCGCGTCGCTCGGCTGGCCGATCTTCCCGACTATACTCTTTACCGCATCACCCGTGATATTCTCAGTCGCAACCTCGAGGTGAAATCCACTTGAGAACGAACCAAACCCGTAAGTTGCGGCGACCGTTGCCGATGAGTCTTTCGGAAGATTTAGCCGCAGATTCCCATTCTGCGAGCTAAAGCGGTACGCTCCGCCGTTCAGGATCGGCCCAGTGTAGGAGATCGTCCCGGAGATAGTGCCGGCATCGATCTGTCTGTGATTTGTATCGACGATAGCAATATTGCCGCTTAAGGTCTTTGCACGGAGAATGTCGCCGGGCTTTTTCGGTTTAACCCCGAAAACGAGAATATTTCCCGTCGTTGATTCAACGGAGATAGCACCTGCCGAATCTTCGATGCTGATATTTCCGCGATTGACCATGGCCGTAACGCCATCAGCGATATTCCGCAGCTGTGTGTCGCCTCCGAAGGTAGAAACGGTAACGTTGTTAACTGAATTGACCGAGAGGGCGACCTCGCGGCCTTTGACCGAGAGAGTCGTGCCGACCGGCACATCGATCTCGACGTCATCCTCGTCGAGGCAATCGCTAGGCGGAAGCGGGGGATTCGACCTCCGCTGCGAGATCGCGTTGATCGAGATCCAGACCGGTGTGCCCGCTGCGTCTTTCTGCAGAATTCTGAATTCGAACTGTGAACCTTCTGCCGTATAGACGCGAACTTGATTTCGAGACCACGAATTGACAGAGAGTTTCCCGCGAAGAACGCAAAGCGTCAGGTTAACATCGGAATTTACGATGAGAGCCTTCTCCTGCGGGCCAACGTATGGTGCCGGAGGCGTCTTCGGAACCTTAGTTACAGGCGGCACCGGCGGCGGTGTCTTCTGCGCGACGGCAAAGATAGGCAGCGTGATGAGCGCGGCGGCAAACGTAAGAGATCGAAGGAAACGTGACATCATTTGGCGGCGGGAAGCTCGATCACCTGAGACTTGCAACAAGCTCCTGCTTCTGCGAGACCGAGTTTAGCAGATCGATCTTGTTTTGATACGAACTATAGAGAACCTGACGTGCAGAAGCGTCATTCGGATCCTTTCGGACCTGTGCCCGCATTTTTGCGATCGTGTTATTAACAAGGGCCATATCGCGTTCGAACGCGATACGTTCCTGCACCGCCATCACCGAATCTTTCTGTCCCTGCAACGACCTTGAAAGCCCGGCGATAGTGCTCTCATAATTCTGCAAAGTTAGGTCGACCGCGGCCGCGGGGCTCGACGAACGGGCAGGTACAGGTTGCGCGGATGCAGTTGTATATGCTGCCCGGATGGCCCTGTGACGAGGTGCCACCTTCGGCATATCGTTGAATTCCGCTGTCTCTGCGATATCCGGCTTTTCACCTGCCTCAGGAGGTGCAGCCTGTATGACCGTCGCTGCGGGATTACCTACTGCTGACTTTCGCGTTGCAACGGTGTCATTTGCGGCAGGCTGCCTGCTCAAGAAAAATCCCGCTCCGATGACAACAAAAAGTAACGCTGCCGTTGCGACCGCAAACGACGGCCGTGCAAGCAGCGTAAGAGCAAAGGCTTCGAGCTTCTTGTACCACGGACGCTCACGTTTTTCCGTCTCGATGTGTTCGTTGATCTTGGTCCAGAGACGCTGGGTCGGCACTAGGGAATCAAATTCGCGGGCGAGAGCCGGCATTACGAGCGCTTCTTCGGCTTCCGCCTCGGAAAGGAGGCGTGTGCATGCGTCGCAGACATCGAGATGGTCAGACACCGCGGCCGAGAGGTCGAGGCTAAGCTCGCCGTCAAGAAAGGCCTGTAATGTCCCAATATCAATACAATTCATTGCTATCGTGTCTGTCCCGTATAGTGCTTTGCGAATTCCTGCCTCGCACGTGCTACAAAAGTCCCAATACTCGCGACATTCAAGTCCAGGCTCGCCGCGATTTCCTTATAAGAGAGTCCTTGCTGCTTTAGAACAAGACAGCTTCGGAGCGGTTCCTTGACCTGAGCCAAAGCCCGATAAATGTCATTCACACCTGCACTTTCCTCGAAATCGAGCTCGACGGAAGATCTCTCCTGCAGGCCATATTCTTTGACGTAATTATCCTCTCGGGTGTTTGCTCTCATTGTACCGCGAATGGCGTTTCGGGCAAGGTTTATCGTGACCCTAATGAGCCAGGGCTTGACCATTTCGTCATTCGCAAGTGAATCGAGGTGCTTAAAAAGGCGGATGAAGGCTTCCTGAGATACATCCTCTGCGATGCCGGGGTCCGAAACTACCGAGCGGGCAACACGAAAGACGGTGCGATGATGGAGCGCAAATGCCTCCTCGAACCCAATTCTCTCATTCGCTCGCGATGCCGCGGTTTGTTCGGACATTATGTCCACAAAGATGTTGTAACTCTCGCTCATCTCAGCATCAAAAAATGCCACTCATCGGTAATAAAACACCGCGAACCGCCCTTTTGTGACAACAATTAGATGCTAAAACGTAATAGTTTTCAATCGGGAATTGGCCGCTGCGGCGGCTGCCACGCCCGATCCGGCAGAGGTCAGGACGACGACAACGTCATTCGGACTTGTTTCTGCCATACGTTTTTCGAGCCAGGATGGTTCGGTCGATCTTGGAATTTCGGCCAGCGCGAGGACAGAAAGGCAATCAAAAAGATGGGATCTAGAAGTTCCGGGCGGCAGGTCTTCTTCGCCAATGGCTAGGGAAAATTCGACACCCGAAGCCTCAAGCTCAGTAAGCATCGCTGCGGCAAAGCTAACGGCGGCCTCGAATTCCGGGTGAATGGCGACCTTTCCGGCAAGGCGTTCGCGCAGCGACGGACCATCATTGCTGGGGGCGAAGCCGCCGATCAGGATGCGCACGCGTGCGTCGGCCTCACCAGCGAATTCGCGGACAGTGATCCTCTGGGTTCTGGCCGTCGCCTTCCAGTCAATGCGGCGAAGGTCGTCTGCTGCCTCATAATCCCTCAAAAAGAGAAGGTCGTCGCCTGCCCCGCGAGTCTTTAACGGCTCGCGGCTGCCAAACGCTGACGTGATCTCGACCTTCGGGTTCTCAGAACTACGACGCGGGAAGATCAGGATATCGGCCTCGTTTGCCGCGAGCCGTCGCCTGTGGCGTACAAAACCGAACGGGAAGCCCGTCGAAAGCTCGAAATCGCTGATCTTGAATCGTCCGCGTTGGGGAAATGTGTGCGAAACCCGGCGTTCGGCCATCCCGCGATGAGGAATGTATGCGATGTGGTCGAGAGTAAGATTCGTGTGCGGAGCTTCGAGAAGGCGTTTCGCGATGAATGCAGGGAAAGCCTCACGTATTTCGTCCGCGTCCTCGATCGTTTCACGTTCTTTGCCCCGGACTTCGGCGACGATCGAAAATGCGGGAAAGGTGCGTTTTCCATTCGTGAGTTCGAGCGTGATCGGAAATGCCTCCTGTGCATAGATCGTTTCCGGAAAGCGGATCCTGATCTCAAGCTTTCTCAACGCCAGCCAGCCGACGGCGAAGCCGACCGTCATTGCGGCAAGCATCACGGAAAGAACAATAAAAAGCAGGTTATTGCCAGTATTCCACGCCGAAAACCCAACAACGAGCACAAGCACGAGGATCACCGAACCGCCGAGCGTGAACTCGAACGGAAGATTCATTTGCGATGCCTCGCGGCTCGCCTTTTTTGCGAGCGGAGGGATCACGAAGATCAGTATCAGCAGGATAAAAAGCAGCGAAAGGCCGGCCGCGATTGCCGCAAGCCGGGATTCATGAGCCTCGTGCGCGTAAAGGGTCAATCCCGCGAGTGCGAGCCCACCGGTAACAACGACTATTCCAATAGCGGAATTTCTCAGGTCCTGCTTCGAGATCAGCTTTAGCAATAGTCGGAAGTCCATAAAAAGCGGCTTTTCTAAACTCTCGTACCTATTCTAACTTTCTTTGTGTGTACGCAGAATAGGTTTCGATCATGAAATGGAAGTTGCTAAATTGGCCGCTCGATCCCGGATCAAGTGAGCTTTGGACGGAATTTCTCGACGCGGCTCAAATGCCGACGCAATACGGCTCCGCGCACTTCTTTACGGATCCGTTCGTCCGCGGAGGCGAGCGATTCGCTATCGCAGCGATGGACGCTCAACAAAAGATCGCGGCCTTGGCCACCGGCGTACAGCGAAGCGGGACCGTTACGTGCGGCCTTCCGAGTCGCCCGCAGGTTTTCTTTCGGAACGACGTTGACAGGCAGGAAGCGATGCATTGCCTCTTCGAAGGCATCGTGAAGACTTGGGATCCAAAATTCGTCCAAATGGTTTCGTGGGGTGAGATCGACGGCATCGAGCGATTCGGCCTGGATCGAGGGAAAGATTCCGGGAACAACGAGGTTGTGCTTCTCGACCTTTCCCTTGGGTACGAAACGCTCTTTAAGAATTTTTCATCCGCCCGACGAAACGGTATTCGAAAGGCAGGGCGTTACGGCGTCGAGATCACGCGGCTTGAAGCCGAGCAGGACATCGATGCCCTTTATGAGATCCACGTTCAGTGGAACCAACGAAAGGGAAACGAACCTGACGACATCGACGCGTTTCGGAGCGGCGTTCGGCAAACGGATTCGCGGGCCGTCTTTATCGCAAAGTTTGAAGGGAAAGTGATCGCCGGGAGCTATTTTAGATTTCTAAATGGCGGTGTGATGGAATACGCAGGAAATAATTCGTTCGAGGAGCACCAGCATCTAAAGCCCAACGAACTGCTGCTTGCCCACGCGATCAGGTGGGCATGTACGCGGGACCTCAAAACCTTTAGTCTTGGCGGTGCACATCCATTCTTGCAGCGTTTTGGCGGCGAGGTGGTGCGAACTTCCGTTTATACGAGCGACCGCACTTTCTTACAGCTTCACCGCCGCCGCGAAGACCTTCTGCAACTGCGCAGCAAATTCATTCAACTTGTCGGCAAAAAGAACAAAGAGCGGATCGCACGTCTCGTTGGGCGAACGGTGTAGAACTCAGACAGGGACTTCGACCGAATCAAGTATCGACATAAGAATGCGCTCGGCCTCGCGTATGCGAGCGGTTCCGGCGGCGATCCGTGTGCCGACGAGTATTCGGTGTGCGAAGCATGGGATCACGAGGTGTTTGATATCGTCGGGAATGCAGAAACTGCGTCCTTCGATGACGGCGTTCGCCTGAGCTGCTCGGAACAGCGCAAGCGATCCGCGCGGGCTGACGCCGAGCTCCAGCGATTGATGCTTACGCGTTGCCTCGACGATCTTCAGAAGATAATCCACAAGCGCTTCATCGACCCGAACCTGCCCTACGCTTCGTTGCAGTTCGACAAGTTCGTTCGCCGTCATTACGGCCGAAACACGATCAAGCGGGTCTCGTTCGATACGGTCAAGCAGGATCTCACGTTCTTCGCCCGGCGTTGGATAACCGATATTCAGCCGAAGCAAAAACCTATCAAGCTGCGATTCGGGGAGCGGGAATGTGCCGTGATGCTCGGACGGATTCTGCGTCGCGATCACGATGAACGGCTCCGGCAGCGGCCGTGTCACGCCCTCGGCCGTTACCTGCATCTCGGCCATCGCTTCGAGCAAGGCGGACTGCGTTTTTGGGGTCGCTCGGTTAATTTCGTCGGCGAGAACAAGATTTGCGAAGATCGGGCCCGGTTTCCATTCGAACTCGCTCGTCTTCTGGTTGAAGACCGAGAGGCCCGTTACATCGGACGGCAAGAGGTCGGACGTGAACTGGATCCGCTGGAACGCGAGATCAAAAGAGCGTGCAAACGCATTCGCAAGCGTCGTTTTGCCGATGCCGGGAACGTCTTCGATCAGGAGATGGCCGCCGGCGATAATGGCAACAAGCGCGTGGCGAAGGCTCTCACGCTTGCCTTTTATTACGGTTTCGACCGCCTGGCACAGCTCTTCGAGCCTTCGGCTGCTTGTATTATCGGCAACCACGGCAAGCGGTTTCGGGGATCTTGATGCTATCCAATCTCTCATTTGGAGGTTTCCGGTTCGGGGCGGCAAATGCGGCCTCAAAAAACTATTTTAGCTGAAAGAGACGCTTTACTGCATCAAAAAGTTGCCGTCTATGTTCGGCAGCGGGAGTTGACGGTCTTTGAAAAGAGAGGCAAAACCGTCTAGAATTTGGAACAAATATGGTATTGCCGTCGTGCAGATGCCTGAAGAAAAGCACCGAGAGATTATGAAAGCAATTCGCCGTGCCTTGCGTGATGAACGCGGATTTAACCTTATCGAGCTTATGATCGTGATCGCGATCATCGCCCTCCTCATCGCAGTCGGCGGTATCGGATGGAGCGCGATGATCCGCAGCGGTAACGAAACTGCCGCCGCGCAGACGCTCGATCGGTTAAAGGTCTATCAGGCTCAGTATGCCGCGGGCAACAAAGGCAAATTCGCAACCTTTGATGACCTTGTCGCAAAAGGCTTGCTCGACGAAGGTTTCAAGGGCGAGACGCCGACCGTCAATGGCTATGTTTATAAACTTACGATCGAACAGCCGTCCGGCTCGAAGCCGGCTTTCTTCAGCGTAACTGCCGACCCACAGGTCGCAGAAGGAGTCCGCGCAACCGGCAGCATCCACTACTACACGGACTCAGCTTTGAGTACAATAAAACGTACCGATGAGAATCGATCGGCAAAGGCCGACGACCCGTCGCTATAACCGGACAGTTTCCGCTCCGACGACCCTTTCGTCGCAACTTGATAACCCGTGTGCCGTCTTAGCTCAGTGGTAGAGCACTCGCTTCACACGCGATAGGTCAGAAGTTCAAATCTTCTAGACGGCACCAGCATTCATCGGCCTCCCACGGCATTTCCCTCAAACCCCAAAAATGCCCTTGCCCCCAACTTTGCCCCTACGAAACCTCATCAACGACTCTAAAATGGGACTAAAGCCCATTCTCCATCAATCCAGATCGACCTAACTTGGGGCATTTCGCTGTCATGCTGGAATTCATCAAAATGGCTTGAGTGCGAATGGAGCTTTTGCCAGAGAAGCGAGCTTCTAGAACCTGAATTTCGCCCGAAGCCTAGAGCGGGATTTAAATCTGGCTGGATCAGGCATTCGAATTTCTTAGGGACAGGTCGAGGCGGTTGAACCGGTCCTGGCGACAGGCTCGCTTCGCACGTGCAATTCAAAGCCTCATGAGTGTCGAGGCGGCAACGGAGAATAAAGATCGTATTGGAACGGCAAGTGCGTATTCCGTTATTAGAGGCGGTGGATCCCTAAGCAAATCAGTAAGACATTAACCCAATGGTGCTAAGAATAAGTCTGCCCCACCGCGTTCTTCGGTGGAAACTGAATGCCGTGACGTGTCGATCACGTGTCAGTATCGTGTCACATCTGTGTCACTCTGCGTGTACACGAGCAATCCGACCCCGCTCATACATTGTTAGTCAACAAGGCCAGTTCCGTCCGGAAAGCTTGACTCTAAGGTAGGCCCGCGAGTCAGTCGGAGCCCGATCGATCACACCAACAGCGAGTTTTTCTTCAAACTTGGTGACCCAACTGACAAATTTGGATTAACGGCTCATTATACCGTCCATCACCAGCGGTTATTGAGAGCTCCTCATCTTTTGTCGAATGCTCTCAGTAGTTTTTTTCACTCAGTATAAGTAACGGTTATTGTGCCGATCCTCATGGATCCAAGCCATCACTAGCGCTGGAGGCGTGTTGCGTCCTGGTACTTTTGTTACATTACCATCTGAAATTCCAATTGCTGCTTCATCGCGGCAGATAGAACAACTGCTGGAGATTGGTCCGGGCCGTGGTGAATACTCCATCACGTTTCTGACTCGATTCACTAATTTAGCCCCGGCACCTAATGGAGCAACAACCAGTGGTGGGGCAATACAATATATTCTTAGGGGACCAACTCCCGTGAATCCCTTTTTGTTTGTTCGAACACCACGTTAAAGCTCTAAATCAGTGTAGGATTACTAATTGAGGGAAAATAAATGGGTAAAAATAAGGGTCTTTATTCTGAAGAATTTTCAGTAGGTTCTAGAGTTCGAATTGATGATAAACAGGCTCTTGAACGCTTTTTAAGACGCTGGAAATATCATCATGCGTTGCAGCTCGAACAGCTTAGTTATGCAGGCCAGACTGCTGTAGTTAAAAGTGTAATGTTTTACCATGGCGGCGATGAACTCTATGAGTTGGTAAATATTCCGGGCATTTGGCATGAGGAGTGTCTTAGCGCTCAAGAAGAAACAGAGTAACGCTCGCTACAAGCCACCTCTTTCTTCACGAGATGCGGAGGAAAAATACGGCTTGGCTAAGGGGCATGGTAGAGATTATGTTGAAACAGATTTTCCTCGTCAAAGTGTCAAAAATGAGTATAATCCGCGAACAAGAACGTATGAAATTGCGATTAGGAATAAGGTTCCGTTAGTACGTCCTACATTTCATCGACGTAAAAGGTAAATATGGACAAAAAAGTGAGCTATAAAAAAAGTGAAATACTTGAAATTTTAAAGGACTTAATGGAAGTTAAGCAATATTTTGATCAGATTAGAAGCAAATCCATTCGCAAACTTGGTCGCCATGGGGTTTACACTTCTCGGTCTCGGACTTAGTGTGTGGGCTAGTTACTCAATAATTCACCGTAAAATTTCGGGGTTGTATTTGTTTTTCTCGATCATTCACGTATTCATTATATTTTCTGGCTCCATTTATGTATTTCTGCTTGTGAGACGTACATACATAGAGATTGATGAAAAAATACAATGTCAGACGTGGTACAGTCACAAACATTCGCCTATTTTCAGATGTAAAGGATGTAAATTATCTTCCTCATAGTCGCCTAAAAATTTATTTTAAGGATGGTTTTGTCTTCTCGATGAACGCCCGGATGATCGGTTTAGACTCCGGGCTTTCGGCATTTGCAATATTGATGACAAAATCAGGACTGGATATTGTAGAGTGATCGGCGGTTACGGCCGATCATTTGGGCAGTCCGAGGGTCAACACGGATGCTTCGGGTGCGGTGATCGCGAGGCACGATTATCTCCCGTTTGGTGAAGAGATCGACGGCGTCGGCGGGCGTACCGCGGGGCTGAACTACGGCGACGACACCATCCGCAAGCAGTTCACCGGCTACGAACGCGACACCGAAACAGCCCTCGACTTCGCCCAAGCCAGGTATTTTAATTCTGGTTATGGAAGATTTTCAAGCCCCGACCCATTAGCGACTAGCGCGAGTTCGGTTCGACCTCAAAGTTGGAACAGATATAGCTATTCCTATAACAATCCGATACGATTTAGTGACCCAAGCGGTATGCTGGCCGGAGACTTCTATAATCTGGACGGTAAAAAGATCGGGACCGATGGTGTAGACGACGGAAAGATCCGACTCGTCACCGACAAGGATGAGGCAAAAAAGATAAAGACTACGAAAGGGCCGTACACGCAAGCCGTCAACTCTGAGATCGTAATTCCGAATTCGGCATGCGTAACTGCAACGGTCGCAGCGGTAGATCGGAGCAATAATCCGACAGCAGATGATAAGAAGGGACGGCATCACGAGGAAGCCGTTGTTGCGGGAAGGACGAACGGGGGACCGCTCCAGACAGTTGAAATAAAGGCGGGTGCGTTTACGCCGCTAAATTCTGACAAGGTGCGGGCGGCGGAGATTGACGTGTCGGTGCCCGCAAATCCGAGCGATACGATTCCGTCCGATATCGAATACGAAGCGCACGTACATCCGGCCGGTCCGCCAAAAGATATGTCTTCGTCCGTTTCTAGTACGGTTTTTAACAACACTGTCTCTAGGGATTTTATTCAAGAGCCGTCAAGTGTCGACACGAACCACGCAACGAATGCTGGCACAACATATGTTGTCGTCGGCGCTGGAAACAGTACCGTCTATTTCTACAATAGCAGCGTGACCAAGGCTGAGATGTCGTACGGCGCTTTCAAGCGATTGGGGAGGTAGGCTATTATGAAGCGCCAAATCATGGCAATCTCGATATTTTTATTGGTCTTCTCGGTCACCGGTTTGGCACAAGTTGCGACGGTTCACATCGAAGATTTTAGAGTTGATGACATACCGGTCGATTGCAACATCAAGCTGGAGCTTGATATTGATGGGGACATTCTTAAGCCGGAACTCAAGAAGGGCGCATTTGGTCCATGGTGCAGACGGGAACCCCTAATTGTCCCTGACTATAATAGGGCCGATCCGAACGATTCGAGACTTTCCATTGCGAATACTGAGCAGGTTAAGAAAGCCTGCGAGAAAGAGATCGAGGCGGCAAGTAAGGAGAAGTGGTGATGCGATCAACAGAGTTCCAACTAAAGCTATTAACTATCTCTTGCCTGGTCATTATCGTTGCATTTTCATTTGTTGATGTGAACGGCCAGTCAGATAGGTATTCGATCAGCGGTCGTGTTGTTGACTCGATAGGCCGTCCGGTTCCGAACCCGGAGGTTTATTTCTACCGAGAGGATGGCTTGCCCAATCCTGCAACGCCGGCTGCTTCGAGTGATTTTGGAAGCTTTACCTATGATCAATTATCCAAAGCGACAAAAGCGTACATTTGGAGAATGTACGTGGGTTACCCGCCGTGCGGAAATGGGGCAAGAGTACTTATGCCGCCTTTTGCTTGGTTAGGATCAGTTGACGATCGCTTCGCAGGCGCCGTTGTGCCGCTTGGCGTGGCAGACGATATCAAGCTTGGCGATGTAAAAGTACAATACCGATACTCTTCGGCTACTCTGGACCTCTCAGAATTGAAGGATGGCAAGAACGACGTTGATTGGGGAAATGTTTATCTGCAAGTACGCACGGAAAAAGGGAAACGCATTGATCTGAGCAGCTTCAGCCCATGGCAGATCCAGACATTTGTTAACCGAGCGCGTTCGACGATCGAGATCGAGATACCGGAGGGAAACTGGAGCTTTGATATCGTCTTTCTCAATAACGAAAAAGATCCCACCGCCGAACTTGCCGTCGCAAGCAGTCCGGTCGTCGAGATCAAGGATGGACAGGCTCGCCCCGTCGTGCATTTCCAACGTCTCAAGACCCCGATCCAGCAATACGACGGCCTGCGGCGGGACGCACGGTAATCGGGCAGATACGCAATCAGTTGGAGCGGATTGATTTGTTGAACCGATGAATGTGCAGCCGTCGAAGTATCAGGTGTGGTCGAGCGTCCTTGGGGCGAACATCGCGACGCTTTTGCCGGACGGGACGCCGCTTGAGCGGAAGGTCTTTGCGGGGAGGCGGTGATCGCGGAGTTGCGTGGGACTGGGACGGAGAGTTATGACATGGTGACTTGGAAGACAAGCGATCCGGTGACGGGGACTGTGGTGAGCTATCGGAACGACGGCACGGCGACTATGCGCTTTGTCTTCGAGCAGACTGGACCGCTCGGTCAGCCGATCATCTAGAGACAAAAAAATGCCCGCCGTGCATCCCCGAACGCGGCGGGCGTGACTCTCTACTCGAGAGCTACGAACAGTCTCCGAAATGCAGAGCAGTACGGGACCTTGTGTCGTAACCAGACCGGAGAATCTCAGCAAACTCCGACCTGATGTTTATAAGATACCTTTGCCGCGGGTCGCCTTAGGTAAGCGAGCATACACTGGCGGCAAAAAAATTCAATCGTTCGGCGAGAGCGGTTTTAGAAAGGTGATCCGGACGTGCACGCGGCCTCGTCTTCCGCGGCGAAAACGTCCGCTGCGGCGTGGAAAATGCATCTCGCGCATCCATTCGGCAAGCATCTCGGCCTGCGGGCCGCGATCTCGTGCTCTTTCGGGCCGAAGACGGGCAAATTTGCCGATCCGTGCAGGCGCTATCGCCAGTTCGTACAGTGGGTGTGTATTTAGCGGCATATCGATAGTTTGACGTTGTCAAAAATACTAACGAATGCCCGGCCCACGGTCTGTAGGCTGGAATACTAGAAGAAGACGGTCGTGGATCGCTTTAGCCGGCGGGCGTCGAACTCCCGTTCGGTTTGGTGTCGTTCTTGGGGAATCTCTCGTCCCGCACCTGCTCCGCCATGATCTCGGCGTGGCGGTCGCCGCCAAGCATCTTCTCGGTGATGCTGAGTTCACCGGGTGTACGCGCGGGTTGGATGTGCTTGCCAAGTCCTCCGTAGGACTTCTTTTGTGGGGTCTCGTTGTCTGCCATCTCGTTTCGGATCCTTCTTTTAGGCGGATTCAATTTTCGTTCAAATTCCCATTGTAAGCAAAATTGCCGCAAAACGGTTAACGCCCTCGACCCGAAGGTGAAGAAAAAGGCCGCCTTCGATCGGAGAAGACGACCTTTCGGTCAAACAAAATGAAAAGACAAGAACGGCTGTTACGCCATTCTTTCATCAGACCTCATATCGACGTAGATCACATCGACAAAGGCATACTGCGGACGCTGGGGCGGACGTTGCGGAGGCGGATCGGGCCTTTTGGGCCGAGGATTCACGACCGGCGGGTCGCCCTTCGGCGGCGGATTCTTCGGCTGATCGCCGCGTTGGGCAGATGCCGCAACGGCGGTCGCCGCAAGCACCACCATCAAGATCAAAAAATGTCGAATTGCTTTCATCACTTCTTTCACTCCCTATTAGAACAAACGCAGCATAGGGAAAGTAAGGGAAAGTGCGCGTCTTCCGCTCTATCTTACAGCAAGTCGGGTGCCACTCGCCTGCTTTATGACGCAACAAAGGCAAAATGGGTTGGAAATCTTTCTGCTAGCGGCACATTTTCGGCGGAAATGCACCGATTGGGGCTATTTTTTCTACGTTTTGGTCGGTTTGGGCAACTCCGGCCTTCAACTCCTGTAATTCCGCTACTTTTTTTGTCATAATTGGCGCATGGCAACGAACAAGGTCTCTCCTCTGGCGATCGTCGTTTTGGCGGCAACGATAGTCGTACTGTTTGTGAACTATTTTGCGGTCGGAATGCTTGACGCTTCCGCGACGAATTCGATCGCCGCGAAGTACCCGACGCCGGTGTCTCCCGCAGGCTATTCCGCGTCGATATTGACACTTATCTACCTTTTGAGCCTGGGATTTGCGATCTATCAAGTCCTTCCCTCAAATCCGGCGAAATTCGCCGGAATACGGATAACGTACATTCTGACCTGCATCCTCAATTGCGTGTGGGTCGTTGCCTGGTATCGCTCGATGTTCCTGCTTTCTGCCTTCGCCATTGTGGCACTGCTCGGCACGCTGATCGCGATGCTCGGCTCCATAAAGAACGTCGGGACGGCCATGGAAGCTCTTCTTGGCAAAGGCACTTTCGGGCTTTATGCGGGCTGGGTCACGGTGATGGCGCTCGTCAACATCCTTGTCGTCGTGCGTTCGCAGGAAGTTTCGATGACGGATGGCGCGTTCCAAACCCTCGGCGTTATTTGCCTCTTGATCGCGGCCGCTTCGGCGGTGCTTGTGCGTTGGCGGCTGAATAACTATTTCTTCCCGCTGGCCATCGCCTGGACCGCTGCTGCGGTCGGCATCAGGCAAAGCGGCGAGACGGCGTTGGTTGTCGCCTCCGCCATCACGATGATAATCGGGCTTGTGACCGCTGCGACCTTTATTCTCACGCTGCCGACGCGACGTTACTCATGAATGTCGCCTCGAAGATCTGCGTTGCCATCGCACCGAAGAGGCTGAGCGATCTCGAACCGCTTTTCCGAGAAGCGTCGGCAGTTGAACCCGGCTTTATCGAGATCCGCTTCGATGCGATGGAGCCTTCCGAGCTGGCCGCTGCAGTCAAGAAGGCCTCCGAATTCACACAACTTTGCCGGCTGATCGCAACCTTCCGCCCGAAAGGCGAAGGCGGTTTTCGTGCGATCTCAGACGACGAAAGGCGGGATTTTTGGGCTGCGTTGTCCGAGGGCTTTTGGGGCTGCGACGTTGAATCGGACGCTGTTTCGTGGGTCGAACACAAGAACAAGATAGTCTCGCGGCACGATTTTGAGGGCATGCCCGCAAGCCTCGAAGGACTCTTCGCCGAACTCACAGAATTCGAATGTAAGGCCGTCAAGATCGCCGTTACCGCGGACGATGCCGTCAGCACCATTCCGGTCTGGAAGACGCTTCTCACGGAATCGAAGGGCGATCGGGATGCGATTCTCATTGCGATGGGCGAGGCGGGGAAATGGACGCGTATTCTGGGTCCTTCACGCGGTTCATTGCTCACTTACGCCTCGTTGGATGCTGGTGCCGCGACCGCCTCGGGGCAGGTTTCGGCAATGGAGATGCGGGACCTTTATCGGGTTGACGAGCTGAATAAGGACACGCGCATCTACGGCGTCATCGGCGACCCGATAGGACAGTCTCTCTCGCCAAATATTCACAATCCACTTTTTGCGAATGCCGGGCTGAACGCTGTCTTCCTGCCGTTTTTGGTAAAGGATCTGCGAGGATTTATTGACGGCTTTGTGCGGCTGGGAACCGAGCAATGCGGGCTGAATTTTGACGGGCTGAGCGTTACGATGCCGCACAAGGTGTCGATCATCGAGATGCTCGACGAAATTGACGAAACGGCCGCGCGTGCCGGAGCTGTGAATACGGTCAGTTCTGTCGGCGGAAAACTGATAGGATACAACACGGACGCGGCGGGATTTCTCTTGCCGTTGAAAGCTCGTGTGCCTGACCTAAATGGGGTTCGAGCGGCGATCCTCGGTGCCGGCGGAGCGGCGAGGGCGTGCCTGTCGGCCTTGTCGAATGAAGGTGCTGATTCGACCGTCTTTGCTCGGGATGAGAGTGCCGGACGAGCGTTGTCGGCAGCCTTTAGTTGTGATTTTGCGAAGCTTTGTGAAGGGAACGATCTGTCCGCGTTCGACGTAATAGTTAATGCAACGCCGATCGGAATGCGAGGCGAATTCGAGCATCTTTCGCCCGTTCCGGAAGCGAGCCTCCACGCGGGCCAGGTCGTATTCGATCTCGTGACGAGCCCGGCGGAAACACTGTTTCTCGCGGCTGCACGCAATGCGGGTGCGGAGGTCATCCCGGGAGTTGAAATGCTTATTGCTCAAGGGCTTAGGCAGTTCGAGATATGGACGGGAACGGTCGGTGATGAGCAGGTTGTCAGAGCGTCGCTTGCTGCGAAGATGGCGTCTTAGGAGACGATGAAAGTGCGTTACAGCCGTCAAATTTTGTTTTCACCGATCGGTTCGGCGGGCCAGGAAAAGCTTGCAAATTCGACCATACTTCTCGTAGGCGTCGGTGCCCTCGGCTGCTCTCAGGCAGAGATGCTCGCACGCGCGGGTGTCGGGAAGATACGGCTTGTCGATCGCGACTTCGTTGAATACAGCAACCTCCAACGGCAAACGCTCTTTAGCGAGGAAGATGCGGAAGAACGCATGCCAAAAGCCGTTGCCGCAAAACGCCGCATCTCTCAGATTAATTCTGAGATCGAGGTCGAAGACATCATTGCGGATGTTACGAATTCGAATATCGAACGTCTTGTTTCGGGCTGCGACCTGGTTCTTGACGGGACGGATAATTTTCAGGTTCGTTACCTTGTGAACGATGCGTGCGTAAAGGCCGGGATCCCATGGATCTATGGTGCCGCGGTTTCGAGCTATGGAATGACGATGAACATCATTCCGGGTGAGACGCCTTGCCTGCGCTGCATCTTCCCGGAACTTCCGGATCCCGGGTCAGCACCTACCTGCGACACGGCGGGCGTTATCGCACCGGTCGTTGCGCGTGTCGCGGCGACACAAGTTGCTGAGGCGTTCAAGTTCCTTGTCGGCGATCGGGATTCGCTCAGCCGTAAGCTCCGGCAATTCGACGTTTGGACAAATGAAGAAAAGTCGATCGGCACGGGCTCGCCCGACCCGAATTGTGAAACGTGCGGCAAGCGGAATTTTGAATTTCTCGATGCGGCGGCGAGCGAGTTTGCCGCTGTCCTTTGCGGCCGCGACGCTGTGCAGATCGCGCCGAACGCGAACAGCAAGCTCGACCTCGATCAGCTCGCCGATCGTTTAAAATGGAATTTTGCCGTGAACCAGAACGAATACCTCCTGCGATTTGCGCCGGATGAATTCGAACTCACGGTCTTTACCGACGGGCGAGCGATCGTTAAAGGAACCGACGACGCGACGGTCGCCCGAACGCTTTACGCCAAATACATCGGCGTTTGAGCGAAGGAAGGTGAATTTATGGCTGCCAGGCCAAAAGTTGTGATGATCGGTGCCGGTTTCGGCGGTCTTTGGGCCGCAAAGGCACTTGCTGACAAGGACGTCGATGTCGTCGTGATCGACCGGCGAAATCACCACGTTTTTCAGCCGCTCCTGTACCAGGTTGCGACCGCCGTGCTCTCACCAGGCGAGATCGCCCAGCCGATACGCCGAATTTTGCACAGGCATAAGAATATTGAGGTCGTGCTCGGCGAAGCCGTCGGGGTCGATACCATGAACAAGCAGGTTGTCCTCGGTGACGGCGTGCGCGTCGGCTTTGACTATCTGATCGTTGCTGCCGGAGCGAGACACTCTTATTTCGGCAACGACGATTGGGAGACGTCTGCTCCGGGGCTTAAGACGCTTGATGATGCGGTCGAGATCCGACGCAGAGTGCTCCTCGCTTTCGAGATGGCAGAGCGCGACGCATATCTACAGGGTCGGAAGCATTCACTGAATTTCGTTGTCGTCGGCGGCGGGCCGACTGGCGTCGAAATGGCAGGAGCCATCGCAGACATTGCCCGGCAAGCGCTTGCGAAAGATTTCAAGGCGATCAAGACCGGTGATGCCCGCGTCGTGCTTTTTGAAGGTTCAGATCGCGTACTTGGAACATTCGCGCCCGAACTTTCTGACAGTGCAAAACACCAGCTCGAAGAGATCGGCGTCGAGGTGCGCCTTAAGAGCTTCGTGAGCGAGATCGAGCCCGGCCGCGTCAAGGTTGGCGACGATTGGATCGACTGCGATGTTGTCATCTGGGCGACGGGTGTCGCTGCGTCGAGTCTCGGCAAGAAACTCGGCGTTGAGACCGACAAAGCGGGACGCGTCTTTGTCGAACCGGATCTTTCAATAAAGACGAACAAAGACATTTTCGTGATCGGCGACATGGCGTCGATAAAGCAGGCTGACGGCACGCCGGTTCCGGGTGTGAGTCCGGCCGCGATGCAAATGGGCGAGCAGACCGCCGCAAATATTCTCCGCGAGCTGAAAGCCAAGCCGCGTAAGCCGTTTGAATACAACGATAAAGGCACGATGGCGACCATCGGCCGCAGCAAGGCGATCGCCGAGATCGGCAAATTCAAATTCCGCGGTTTTATTGCGTGGCTGATGTGGTTGTTCCTGCACGTCTTTTTCCTGATCGGGTTTAAGAACCGTCTCGCGGTAATGACCGATTGGTTCTGGGCGTACTTGACCCGTGAGCGGAGTGCACGTCTCATCACCGGCAAGGCCGAGCATATGCACGACGCGATCGAGTTCCTGCAGGCGGCGAGGGCACGCGACACTAAATCAAAATCGAAAACGACGGTTTGAATGGCCCGTGAATTTGCTATCATTTAGCAAAAATGAAGCGAATATCATTCCTCGTCGTTGCACTTCTTTCTCTTGTTCTCAGCATCTTCGCCGGCGGTCCGCAGATCTGGACGGTCGATTCACGCGCCGACGTTCTAAAAGGCGATGCGGATGGCGTCTCGATCGGGGATGACGGAGTGCTCTCAATTGCGCCGAAACTCAGCGAGGTCTTTGCTACAGGCGAATCCTTCATCCTCTCGACCGCAAGAGATGCTGCCGGGAATACATTCCTTGGGACAGGGCCGAACGGAAAGGTCTTTCGTGTCGACGCGACAGGGAAAGGTGCGCTGCTTGCCGACCTTGCGGAACTGAATGTCTCTGCGATCGCTGTTGCTCCGGGCGGTGATGTATTTGCTGCGACGATGCCGGACGGCAAGGTCTATCGAATCGACAAAGCAGGTGGGCAAAGCGTCTATTTCGACCCGAAAGCAAAATATATCTGGGCTCTTGCCGTTCTGCCGACAGGTGAACTCGCAGTCGCGACCGGTGATCAAGGAAAGATCTATAAGGTGAAGGCTGCCGGTGCCGCTCCGGAAAGCTCGGTGCTATACGATTCAGAAGATCTGCACGTCGTTTCGCTTACGGCCGACAAGGCGGGGAATCTTTACGCCGGAACCGACGCGAATGGTATTTTGCTAAAGATCTCGCCCGCTGGTAAGGCGTTTGCGCTTCTCGATTCGCCTTTGAGCGAACTGCATACGGCAACGATCGCTCCGGATGGTTCGATCTATGCTCTTGCTATTGCCGACGCAGCATCGACAGTGAAAGCAGCGGCATCTACGCCTGCGGAAACTAACAAGGCGGAGAAACCCGTAACGGTCAAAAAACCTTCCGCGACGGCTCAAACCCCAAAGTCCGAATTCGACCTCTCGAAAGCAAAATCAGCGGTCTATCGCATCTTGCCCGACGGCACCGTTGACCTTCTGTGGACGCCGGAGAACGTCGTAGGTTTCTCGCTCCTTGCGGCGAAGGATGGCGTTCTCGTTGGTACGTCTGATAAGGGCCGCGTTTATAAGATCTCGAACGACCGACGCGAAACGCTCCTGCTGCAATCTTCTGCCGGGCAGATCTCAAATATCGTCCCGTTGGGCACGTCGGACTTCCTGGCGTCGGCGAGCAACCAGGGCGTACTTTTTCGCTCGGACGCAAACAGCCTAACACAGGGATCGTATTCATCCCCCGTCCTTGATGCCGGAACTACGGCTTCGTGGGGCAGGCTTCGCTGGCGTTCTATTGGAGCGGTTTCGATCCAAACCCGTTCCGGCAATACGGAGGTCCCGAACAATACGTGGAGTGACTGGAGTCAAGCGAATACTGATCCGGCGGGGTTTGATGTTTCAAGTCCGAAGGCAAGATATTTTCAGTGGCGTGCGGTCCTAACGAACTCGAATTCGACACTCAGCTCCGTAAGCCTTTCGTTCCTGCCGCGAAATACGGCACCGGAAATAACTTCGCTCGAGGTTCTGCCGACCAATGTCGGGCTTCAGGCGAACCCGGCGACACCGCCCGATCCTAATATCGAACTTTCGGGCCTCTCACCCGAATTATTTGGGCTGCCGACGGCTGCCGCTGCACCAAGACGTTTGTATCAGCGAGGAGCCCTGTCGCTGCAATGGACCGCCGCTGACGCAAACGATGACACACTCCTTTTTGACGTCTATTTCCGTGCGGTTGGCGAGCCGATCTGGAGAGAATTGCGAACTGGCTTAACTGACTCATTCCTGACAGTGGATGGCCAATCATTTGCCGACGGGCAGTATGTATTCAAGGTCGTGGCCCGCGATAGTGCGTCGAATCCGGAAGCATTGGCAATGAGCGGCGAGCGTTTGACCGAGACCGTCGAGATCGACAATTCGGCGCCAACGGTTGTTGAGGCACAGCCAGCACAGCTCGTAAATGGAATGGCACGTCTTGTGTTTAGTGCGACGGACAGCTCGTCCTACATTTCGCGTGCCGAATACAGCATCAATTCCGGAGATTGGAAGCCGATCTATCCGGAGGACGGCATTGCCGATGGCCCGAAAGAACGATTTATCGTTGAGGTGCCGACCGGAAAGGTGTCAGCAGTTACGATCCGCGTTTTCGATGCGAACGGGAACTCGGGGAATCTTCGTGTTGTTGTGAAATGAACTAGTCGGCCTGTGATAGCGGCCGAGTCTGGCCTTCCTGATCGATCTCTAGGTGGCGCGTCGTGTTATCCGTAACGCTCGGCGGGACGAGATCACCGGTCTTATAACGCGATTCTACGACCGCGGGTTCAGGCGAGCGGTCCGGAAGTCCGTAGCTTGCGGGAGCACTTGTGATCTGATTCGGAAGCCCGGCAACAAAGGCCGCATTGCCTTTCTCGTAGCGGCGAAGTTGCATATACTGAGCAATTCCCGAACCCAAGGCACCAAATGCCGGGATCAGCATCCAAAACCACCAGCTCGCGCCCATTCTTGAGAATGCAAGAGCGATCGCAACCGCGACAAATGCGAGGCCGGTGAAGATCTTGCCGATCGCACGCTCGTAAGTGATCGGTTTGCCTTTGTCGCAGCTTAGTGCAGCCGCGGCCTTTGGCGTCAAAGCTCCTGAAACGTCGCCAAGATCCGTGCCGCAGCCGCGACAGAATCTTCCGCCCTCAGGATTTTTTTGGCCGCATTTTGGACAAAACATCGCTAGCTATTATACACCCTTTTATGCAGTCTCGGCCGCCTTTCGCTGACGGCGAGCCTCGAACAAGATTACGCCGGCAGCTACCGAAACGTTCAGAGAATCTATTCTTCCATACATCGGTATTTTTACCAATATGTCGCAATTCTCAGCGACAAGGCGGTGAAGCCCGCGTCCTTCACCACCAAGAACGAGGGCCGAGGGCCGCGTCCAATCCCATTCGTCGTGCGTGATCTTCGCATCGACAGAAGTTCCGACAACCCAGACATCGCGCCTCTTGAGGTCCTCGATCAGGCGATTGAGATTCTGTGTCTTTGCGACCTTTAGGTGCTCGACGGCTCCGGCCGAAGCCTTTGCGACGGTGTCCGTCAGCCCGACCGAGCGACGGTCGGGAATGATGATGCCGTCCGCGCCCGCACACTCTGCGGTTCGGATGATCGCACCGAAATTTCGCGGATCCTCAACACCGTCGAGGACGACGATAAGCGGAGTCTCGCCTGCGCCATCAAGAACCTCATCGACGCTCGAATAGCCAGCCGGTGACACGAACGCCAGCAGGCCCTGTAGGTTCGCACCGCGATCGGCGTACTTTTCGAGTGCCTCGCGTGCGACGCGCGTGAACGGGATGGCATTCGAACGGCATAGATCGATCACTTCGAAAAGCCGAGCTTCCTTTGCTCCCTGGGCGATCATCACGCGATCGACACGCCGCGGGTCTGCCCTTAAGGTCTCGAGCACGGGCGAAACGCCGAACACGATGTTGTCAGAACGGCGGCTATTATAGACTCGCTCGCGTTCGGATGGCGAGTGTCGATCGGGGCGTGGACGTCTATCTCTTGAGTTCATCTAGGTCGAGAGCCTGAAGGCGCGAAAATTTTGCGAACTGAAGTTTGTTGTCAACCGTTGCCGTCCGGCCATAGCGACGCTGGCCAATGCCGGTTCGCACCCGTCCGAGGCCATCCGAACGGCTCGTTTCGGGCCATGGGCCGCGTAACGTATTGCGAAATGCGTTGTGATCAGTGACGATCCTTGCTTGAGGTGCGAGCTTGCCGAGCTTTGCAGCAAGCCGCTCAAAATTTTCCGACACAAGGAGCGAGCGTTCGGCCGCGAGAATCGAAAAATCAAATCCCGTCGGATGGACGGCGAACGGTGCTGGAGAATCTTGTATATGTATCTCGAGCAGCTGCGAAACGCGGTCATCGGAGGTTTCGTCGGTCACAGTAGATCGCTTTCGTATGCCGCGTTTTTCAAGAGTCGTCGTTGTAAACGTGTGCAAGGTGCCGAGTACGATGGCGGTTACCGCGGCCGCCGGGCAACGCTCGATCGTTCCGCGATTGAAGTCGGTAAAAGCAAGATCCGCCCCATCGAATTCGATCCTCGAGACTCGAACGGGTGCCTTGCTGACATCGAGTATTTCGTCGCTCACGAGCGCGATCGGGAAAGTAGCAAGCCTCTTTTGTGCGAGCTCGGCCGCCTGCTTGGTCGCAAATCTTGCGATCGGAATTAGAGTATTTGAAATGCCGATGCTGCGAATGTCCTCGACGAGGAAGCTGAGCGACTCAAGCTCTTTGTCGGAATCGGCATTTGCGACGTCGGCTGCTCTTGCGACGATGTTCCAGCCGAGCGCATCAGCCTCGAGATCGTTCGCCGCAACCTTTGCCTGCGAGAGGAACTCTTCACGGATCGTGAGCTCCGCTCCGCAGTAAATACACGCCATGCGATTCGGCGCGTTATCGCGTCCGCATTTGCCGCACGCCGACAATTCGTCGGCTGCGAAGGCGATCGGAACGGATTGAATCTGCTGGCCGGAAATGTTTTCGGGTTCGTTTGCCATTTCGATACGGGCTGAATTCAACTCGGCCCGTGAATGTTTTAGATATTAGCACCTCGCGTAATAGAAATGCTTGACCGACACGCCTTGTCAAGGGCAAACTGTAGGTGGATGATCCGCTTTTGCGGCCTTGTCTGTTTAGAGAATTTTATTGAAATTGATATATAGAGAATCCCAAAATTGGGGCAAGATCAGCCCCGGAATGCTTTTTTGATAAGGTTTTTATTTGGTTTGGACAACCTATTCGATCCGATCTTAAAGAGGTCGCAAGGTTCTTGATTCTCTCGCCTAAACAGTCATGCGTCCGTCCGGCGGTGTCCCAAAATCCAATTCAAGGGGTGTGACCGGATGCATTTTGATACAAAATCAAGCTCTTCGTGGCAGTTAGGGAACAGAGGCCGTGTAGCGATCTTCATTGACGGCAATAACCTTTTCCACGCAGCACGTTTTCATAATATTGATATCGATTACAACAAGCTTCTCCGGGTTCTTCTCGGCGACGGAAGGCTCTTGCGCGCATTCTTTTACACCGGAGTTGATGCCGGAGCGGAGCGGCAGCAGGGCTTTCTGCTCTGGATGCGACGCAACGGCTTTCGCGTAGTCCAAAAGGAGCTGAAAACCTTCTACGACGGCACGCGCAAGGCAAACCTCGACGTCGAGATCGCGGTCGATATGCTGAGCCTCGCCGGAAGATACGACACGGCCGTGCTCGTATCGGGCGATGAGGATTTTGTCTATGCGATAAACGCGGTCGCGTATAAAGGCTGCCGCGTCGAGGTCGCCGGATTCCGTTCGAATACCGCGCCGAGGCTGATCGACGTCGGCGACTTTTTCATCGATCTTGGCGATATTGCGGATATGATACGAAAGGATACATCGAGCGGCGATTACGAAATGCCGTCATTCCCGCCGAACTCGAGCACGCCGCCGGATGAGACAGTTTACTCGTCGGACGAGTCAGGCGGCCCCGAGAATGTTGCAAAATTTGACCGCGTAAGGGAGCGGCGATGAAGACCTTTACGGTTTCCGAGGCGAACGCCGCCTTGATCGAGATCGAGCCCGATCTCGTAAAGCTCCAAAGGCATCACGAACTGCTCACGGCGCATCGAGCTGAGGCAGAGGCGGCCAGCGCGTCGTCAAAATTTGGCGGCGGAATGGCTGCGGGAACGGTCTACGTTACCGCTCTGTGTGAGCTCCGCGACATTGCCTCGGCGATCGCCGATCGCGGTATTGAGATCAAAGATATCGGCCGCGGGCTCATCGACTTTCCATCGCTTCGGAACGGCCGCATCGTCTATCTTTGCTGGCAGCTCGGCGAACCCCTTGAGATTGAATTTTGGCACGAGCAGGACGGCGGATTTGCCGGCCGCAAACCTCTCTAGGCGCTAGAGCGCCCAAAAATTTCAGCTATTGCATATTTCATCTGCTTAAGTCACGGCAAGTAGATGATTTTTGTGCGCTTTAGTATTGACTGCTTAATGTAAATGCTGATAATATCACTCAAGTTTTGTCGAATTTCCAGCTCTAGAATGGGCGACCAAGCACAAAAACTTTAAGCTTATGAAATGTCCGGTCTGCGCACGAGATCTGGCACCCACACTTTCAATTTGTATGACGTGTGGGGCGATGAGGAACGATACCGTTCGGGAAGAGCTTCAGACGAAGATCACCTCGGGGCCGCTTTCCAAAAGCAAGGTAGCTGCACCTCCTCCGGTTGAAAAAGCGATAGAACCCGTTCCGGCTTCGAAGGCCGAGGCCGCGCTGCCAAAGCCGCTTGAGATCGCTGAACGTACGCAAGAGACCGTGCCCGGCGGGCCAACTTCCGGCTTGCGACAACCTGCAAAAACAAGCCCGACGCTCGTCGGATTTCAAAGCAAACAAGCGGCAATTCCCGAATGGCGTCTGCAGATGCAGAACGCGGTTCGTCAGCGAATGGGTATTGCTACGGCGGAGACGGCCGCAACCGTGGCCACGGCACCCGCGCCGGTGCGGACTGCATCTCCGGCGGCACGGACGGCACCCGCGCGGAAGCCACTCGCGGCTGCAGTTCCACAGGATGCCGACCCGCGGCTTGCAGCGGCCCTTGGCAGAATACAGGCATCGCGTCACGCATTTTCTACGCAGGCGGCAGAGCCGATCGCTCCGCGTCGGACGCCCGCGCAAAAGAACGTTCAGTTCAACGTCGTTCCGCCGACCCGGCCCGCTGCCGCTCCACGCAAGCTTCCGGAACCTGACTTTTACACGCCGATGCCGAAGCCCTTCGAGGCTCCGATGCGAATAAAGCTCGACACGAACAAGTTGCCGAAGCTTGCTGATGTCGTTCCTCCGAGCGACGAGCCCGCCGTCCTTGAAGATCGCATCGAGGAACAGGCTGAACCGTCCATAACTCCTCAAGTAACGACGGCGACCGTGAACAGATTCGTTATCAACGCTGAGACCGACGAGGCCGAGGACGGTTTCGACGAGATGGAGGCCGATGACCTCGAGGACCTCGCTCCGTTCTCGATGCGGGTGAATGCGGGACTTTTCGATCTGATCATTGGTATCGTTGCGACGATGGTCATTATGTCGCCTTTTGTGCTTGCGGGCGGCGATTGGCTTTCGCTTTCGGGTGGACTGCTTTTTGCCGGAGCTCTCGCGGTCGTGCTTTTCCTTTATACGACCTTCTCCGTCGCATTTGTCGGCAAGACCCTTGGAATGAGGCTTTTTTCACTCGAAGTGGTTGATGTCGATGAGAACGAGTATCCGACTATGCAGCAGGCGGCCGTCAGCTCTTCGGTATTTTTGCTGTCGCTGATCTTCGCAGGAGTCGGGTTCGTTCCGATGCTCTTTAATCCCGAACGACGCGCTGCCCACGACCTTGCTTCGGGCACGATCGTGGTACGCGAATTCTAGATCTGATAAACGCAGATCGGCCTCCAAGCATTGAGACGTGATACTCTCGGCTTGGAGGCCGAAGTCTTTTTGATGTTGCCAACACGCGAAGAACGGAACGAAGCAGAGCGTCGCGAGCGAATTACGCAGCTCGCGTCTGAACTTCGAAAACGCGTTGGTCGCGACATTGCCCGCGCGCGTCGGCTACTGAAGAATCTCAACGGCGATCTCGAAAAGCACGGCTCTCCGGAACATTGGAAACGGCTTGGCGACATTCTGCTTGCAAATGCCCATAACGCAGTGCGCGTGGGCGAGAGCTTTCGCGTAATCGATTACTTTGACGAGGCTCTTCCCGAGATCTTGATCGAAGCTGACCTGCGTTTTTCCGCTTCAGAGGCTGCCGAAGAATATTTTCGACTGTATCAGAAGGCACGCAACGGCCGCGAGATGATCTTCGTACGGATCGGCGCCACTGAGTCGAAGATCGTTGAGCTCGAAGGAAAACTTGCCGAGATCGATTCGGCGAAAGCGGCTTTAGATGAAGAGCGGTTAGGCGCGATCCTGCCGGTCAAGAAAGTTCCGACCGAGACGCGTAAAGCGAAGAAGCGAGATGCCGAGATCAAGGGCGTTCGGCGGTTTGTCTCAACAGACGGTTTTGAGATATTAGTCGGGAAAGGCGCGGCCGACAATGACTATCTGACGACGCGGCTTGCTGCCGCTCGCGACACATGGCTTCACGCCGCTGACTATTCCGGTTCGCACGTCGTGATCCGCAATCCGAATCGCAAAGAGGTCTCGCAGCGGACTTTGCGCGAGGCCGCGGCACTCGCTGCCTTTTACAGTTCGGCGAGGGAGTTGCCGCGAGCTGCAGTGAACTATACTGAGCGCAAATTTGTAAGCAAGGTCAAGGGCGGTGCTCCGGGCCTCGTCCGGCTTGCGTCATTCAAGACGATCGACGTAAAGCCGGAGGTCGTTGTAGAAAAATACGATGGCTAGGACAGCGGACGATCATTCCGCCATTACGCGTTCGACGGTCGTCTTGAGTTGTGCGATAACCTTCGGGCCGCCGCCGATAAAGACTCCGCGAAGTTTACCTTCGCGATCGACGAGAAAGCTCTCGGGTACGGCAGAGACTTGCGCGATCTTCTGAAGTTTCTTCGATAGCTCGGGCTGGACGCGGGCGAGCTCATAGTTAAGCCGCATTTTTTTTGCGAATGCCTCGATCTCGTCGATCGGCTCGGGCTCGTCCGTGTCCTGAAAGCCGACATTCAGGCCGATCACCCCAAAGCCCTTGTCGCCGTACTTTTCCTGAAGCTCGACAAGATGCGGCATTTCCTGACGGCACGGCCCGCACCAAGTTGCCCAAAGATTCAGCAGAACGACCTTGCCGCGATAATCTTTGATCTTCATCGTGCCGCCTTTTACGAGTTCGATATCGACATCGGCAATATCATCCTTTAGAACGGGATAATTGTTCGTAACCGCCGGCGTCGCGTTCGTAGAGGCGGAGTTCGTATTCGCCTGCTGATTCGACGTTACTTCCGACGAACCGCAACCTGAAAGCCCGGAGAAAATTAGCACGAGGAGTGAAAAAATTACTGCTGTCTTAAGATAAGCCTTCATAAAAACTTACAGTGCTATCGAATGTCTTTGATCCGAAGCACGATCAGCGTTGCTATCGCCAATACTGAAAACATTAGCATCAGGACGAGCTGGTTCAAAACTTCGTTCATCCACGGATGCAGAAAAGTGACGTATGGCGACAGATCGTCAGGGATCTTCTTTGCATTCGGAACGGCCGGCATCTCGTCAAGGACCGGCCGTGGCGGCGAAAGCCCCGCGGTGCGGTCGTCATCGTACTTTTTGAGCTTCGTTTCCGTCTTCGACTGATACTCGTCGAGGTCGCGGCGGGCTTTTTCGAGAATGGCGTCGTTCTCTTCCTCGACCTGTTTGTAGAGCCCGCGGCCGGCAGTTGCGTCGCCCGGTGTCGCGCCTTCCGGTTCGAGAGTGGCGAGGGTAGAGAAACGCTTCATCGTGTCAAATGACCACGCTGCGGGGACTGCCAGGCTCAACGGCCGCGAAACGTTATTGGGAACGCCGAAGATGCCCGAAAGCAGGATCTGCGGAATAAGTACGAGCGGAACAAGCGTAGCCGCCATCTGGCTTGTCCGGACCGTCGCCGAGATGAACAAACCGATCGCGAGGCCTACCGCGGCGCTAAGGATGACCGCCCAAAACTGTGGAATTCCGAAGAATTCTCCCGGCATCGTGCCCGGCGCGACGGCATCTGCGATCTTGAGCGGCAGAAACAACAGCACGCATTGGAACGCGACGAGAATGCCGAGCACCGTGAATTTCGACGCGACGTACGGAAGTATGCCGAGGTTGACCATTCGCTCGCGTTTGTAGATCGGCCTTTCGGATGCGATCTCGCGTGCGGCGATGCTCGTTCCGAACCAGATCGCGACGATCGACAGCATAAAGTAAATGAAATCCCGCGGGCCCGTCGGATTGACCGCGGCGAGCGTCAGAAGGGCGACGATCGGTGCTTCGACGATAAGTAGTGCTAAATTGAGTTTGTCGCGAAGCAGAACTTCGAAATATCGACGCGAAAGCGTCGCCCACTGCCGGATCGAACCAAATATACCGAGGCGAGTGCGTCGAACACGTCGGCTTGATTCCGAGCCGGCAGGCTGAGATTGCGGCTCCGCAACATATTTTCGAAAATCCGGTGATGCAAGGTAGGCCTGACGATAGGCTTCGGCCGCCGATCCGGCCGAGCCGTTCTCGTTCGATTCGAATCGATCAAAAAGCTCCCGAAAATCATTGACGCCGAATGCCTTCGACGCGCCGTCCGGCGTGCCGAAATACACGAGCCTTCCTTGGAGCAAGATCGCGACCTTGTCGAACATACGAACCGTCTCCGCGGCGTGCGTCGTCAGGATCACCGTGCGTCCGGAGGCAGCGATCTGCCGGAAAAGCTCCATCATCGAGAATTCCGTCTGCGGATCGAGCCCGCTCGTCGGTTCGTCGAGAAAAAGTATCGACGGGCGCGTGATCAACTCGACTGCGACCGAGACGCGCTTTCGCTGGCCGCCCGACAGGTCGGAAACTCGTACATCACGGCGGGAAAGCAAGCCTGTAACATCGAGAACTTCATTGATCGTACGGTCGATCTCCTTGCGGCTCACGTCGCGCGAGAGCCGCAGTTTCGCAACGAAGAGGAGCGTACGATAGACGGTCAATTCGCGGTGGATGATGTCGTCCTGCGGAACGAGGCCGATGGAATTTTTGAGCGAAGCGTACTCGCGGTAAAGGTCGCGTCCATTGACTGCAACCGTGCCAGTATTTGGCCGTGCGACGCCGCTCAATGCGTTCATCAGCGATGTTTTCCCGGAGCCGGAAGGCCCGATCACGCCGACAAATTCGTTCGGCAAGACGGTGAGCGAGATGTCATTCAGTAGCTCGGCTTTGCCGCCTTTTGTGCGAACAGTTTGGGACAGATGCATTGCATCGATCCGCATCCGAGCCCGCGTGTCGAACACACCGACCGTTCCGGCCGCATCGATCTTGATCGAGAACGGGCCGATCTGCACATTGTCATTCGGCGAGAGCGGTGCGCTCGTGATCGGAACACCATTTACGTAAACGCCATTCGTCGAGCCGAGATCTTCGATAGAGATCTGGCCGCCCGAGAGTCTCAACCTCGCGTGCTTGGCTGAGATATCCAGGCCGTCGAGCCGAATGTCGCTATCCGGGGCACGGCCGATCTTCAGCTCGTGTTTGTCTCCGAATGACGCTGACATCAGAAGCTGCGGATCCGCATCGTTGGCCTTTACGGAACCTGGCGGTTGGCCCAACCTCGCGACCATCGTCTTTCCGTCATTCACGAAATGCTGAAAGTCCGACGCATTCTGCGTAAGATGTGCGATACGTTCATTCGCGAGCGAATTTTCGAAGGAAGAATGGATCGCGGGTGCGAAGAATTCTGCCACGGGGCCGCCGGTTCCGAATCGGATGCGGTCGCCGTGCGTCAAAGGGGTTGCGGCTGTAATGCGTTGTTCGTTTAGGAATGTTCCGTTAAAGCTGCCGCGATCTTCGACAAAAA
>JABARP010000018.1:0-64819 GCA_019186825.1 Pyrinomonadaceae bacterium | reverse complement strand
GCCTCTTCGAACCACCGCCGCATGATTTCGCGATACCATTGCATCTGTCGCGGCGAAGGAAACGGTGCTCGCGGGATCGCGGCCGAAGGTGATCTCTGCTTGCGCGATCGGCAACGCACTTCGGTGCGGGCTGTTAGGAAAACGTATCTCGGCACCGGTCCCGGAACTCGCCTGAACGTGAGCGGGAATACTGGCTGTCGAGGGAACCGAAGGATCCTCCAACGAGAAAATGCCGACCGACGGCCCGTTTGTCCCAAGCTGGCAGACGTTCCCGGCTTCGAGACGAATGCGTGTGATGCGTTGGCCGTTCAGGAACGTGCCGTAGGTGGAGTTTTGATCGGAGAGATACCAACCGTCAGCCTCGAGCGTTATCGCCGCGTGGCGACGCGAGACCATTGGGAAACGGTCATTAGTAAAAACAATGTCGCATTCGCTCGGGTCGCGGCCCAGGGAGATCTGGGCCTGCTCGAACGCCTTATGCTCGCCATCGGCGAGACCTGAAATAACGCCTGTAAGGACGATCTTCATCCAACGAAAACGGACGGTTTTCCAATGAGCGGAAAGGCTATTTCGTACGCACTTGCGATACGCAGGATCTCGGCTTCACCCCAGAAATTTCCGACAAGCTGGAGTCCGATCGGCATTCCGTCGGACGCGAGTCCGCAGGGAATACTCACGGCCGGCACGCCCGCAAGATTCGCCGAAACGGTGAAAATATCGCTCAAATACATCGCGAGCGGATCGTCGAGCCTTTCGCCGATCTTGAATGCGGTTGTCGGCGAGGTCGCTGTCAGGATCGCATCGCACGTCTTGAATGCCTCGATGTAGTCCTGCTTTATTAACGCCCGTACCTTTTGCGCCTTCGCGTAATACGCGTCGTAGTAGCCGCTCGAAAGAACATAGGTACCGAGCAAGATGCGGCGTTTGACCTCAGCACCGAAACCTTCGTCGCGGGTTCTCATATACATCTCGCGGAGCCCTTCGGCCTCCTCGCTTCGAAAGCCGTATCGGACGCCGTCGAATCGTGCAAGATTTGACGATGCCTCGGCGGTCGCGATGATGTAATAAACGGCGATGCCATATTTTGCGTGCGGCAATGTAATATCGACGGGAACCGCACCGAGTTTCTTAAGATTATCAATGGCGTCTTCGATGCTGTTTTTGACATCTGCGTCGAGGCCTTCGCCGATGAGGTCGCGAACGATACCGATGCGTTTGCCGTTGATGTCGCCGGTGAGTTCGGCGACATAGTCAGGTACCTCGACATCCGCCGATGTTGAATCGAGCGGGTCGCGTCCGGCGATCACACTCAGAACATTTGCGACATCCGGGACACGCTGACCGAAGATGCCGATGTTATCCAACGACGAAGCAAAAGCGACGAGGCCGTAGCGCGAGATACGTCCGTAGGTCGGTTTCAGGCCTGCGATACCGCAAAATGATGCGGGCTGGCGAACAGAACCGCCGGTCTCGCTGCCCAATGCCGCACGGACGACGCCGGAAGCGACGGCCGCGGCCGAACCGCCCGAACTTCCGCCGGGAACGCGTTCCGTATCCCAAGGGTTTTTTACGATCCCGAAAGCGGACGATTCATTCGACGAACCCATCGCGAATTCATCCATATTTGTCTTGCCGACTATGACGGCACCTGCCGCCTTTAGCCGTTCGACGGCCGTCGCGTCGTAATGGGCCTTGTAATTTCCAAGGATGCGCGATCCGCAGGTCGCCTGCATGCCCTTTACACAAATATTGTCTTTGATCCCGATCGCAAAACCTTTCAGCGGCGTCGCGTCCGATGACGTGTCGAGAGCCGCCGCCTGTTCCAGGGCAGAAGTGCGTTCAACGCTTAGGAAAGAATTCAAGTCCCCGTTCACACGCTCTGCGTTGTCGAGAACGCGTTCGATTTCGCTAACAATTGACATAGAAAAAGCTATTTTGATTTTGGATCGGGCGTTACGCTGTTGATCAGCCAGTCGTTTGCACGCTTGACGACATCGACAAGCAGATCTTTCTGTACGGTCGTGTAATCGTCCTTCCAGTAGATCTGCACCTGGACAGTAGCGTCATTGGGCGAATTCAGCGTGCATTGGCCGATCTTGAACGTGCGCGGGAAATTCTCCGACGCCGTAAAATAATCCGTTCGCGAGGTGTTCGCCGATAATTGCTTGAAAAGTTCGTCGGTCAGATATCGCTTTCGTTTTTCGAGATTCTCGGGCGAAGGCGTCATATCATTTCCAAAATGAAACGAATACAATCTGTGGGCCGCATCTTTCGCCTCGCCGCATGGTGACTCGTCGAAGGTTTCGACGCGGCACGACGCGGCAAATAACGCGGCCAAGACCGCGACAGATACAACGACCAACAGACTTGATACTCGTCTCATTCGACCGAACATCTCCAAAAAAAAACCTCACAAAACCTTGGGCACGCGAAAATGCCCCGCAACGGGATCAGGTGCCTGGCCGGTCGCTTCCTCGACGGTGAAAGACGGCCGAACGTCATCCGCTCGGATCGTTCGCGTGGCCTCGCCCTCGACGGTTAGGCCGCCGAGCATCGGTTCGACGGACTCTGTGTCGAGAGTGTTCAGCTGCTCGATGTATTCGACAATGCCGGCGAGCTGCGGCCCGTAGATGGCGGCCTCTTCGTCGGTGATCGCAATATGTGCGAGTTTTGCTACATGCTTTACATCCATAAAAAATCTTGCTATCCGCGAGAAAGATATACTGTTGCCGCTTCGATGAAGGAGTTGCGGAGGCTCGCGTCCTTGATGTTTGCAGCGGCGAGACGCAGTTCCTTCGAGATCTCGGTGTTCGTCGGCGTTGACTGTTGCTCTCCGGCATTCGAGACGATCGATCGCGGCTCGATCTTGAACTCGACAAACGCGACCGAACCATTGCCGCAAAGGTTGTTCAGCTTCGCGAGTATCTGTCCCGCAAGCTCTTCGAGATGCACCTTCCAGGTCTTATCTTCGACAGCGACGGTCAGGCGTTTTGACTCGAATCGGAGCGGCTGTGTCCGTTTACCGACGAGTTCGCCGACCGCGGCAGGCCATGTCGAAAATACTAGGCTCTCCAACACTTCCGGAGCGGCATTGACCTCCTTCAAAATACTCGGAAATGTGCTAAAGAGCGGCTCCATTAGTTTGTTGTCCTGCTCATAATTTATCATTTTAGGGGCATATTCCGACAATGCCGAAATATTTGCGTTAACCCCAAATATGATCGAGCTTCCAAAAATCATACTTGCATCGGCGAGTCCGCGCCGAGTGGAGATACTGACGTCGGTCGGCTGGCCATTTGAAAAGCTGCCGGCGGACATCGACGAGAGTGAGATCGCGGGCGAGGGCCCCGAAGATTACGTTACAAGGCTCGCTCGCGAGAAGGCCCTGGCGGTCGCATCCATTCGGCCGAATGAGATCGTTCTCGGTGCCGATACGACGGTCGTCGTTGACGGCGAGATTCTTGGCAAACCCGTTGACGTAGAGGATGCAAAGCGCATGCTGCGAACGCTTTCGGGGCGATCGCATTTCGTGTTGACCGGCGTTGCTGCGGCGTTCAACGGCAAGGTCGAGAGCGCGCTTGAAAAGACTCGCGTCGATTTTGTGCCGATGAATGAGGACGAGATCACGTTTCTCGCCGAGCGTGGCGAGCCGCTCGATAAGGCCGGTGCATATGCTGTTCAGGCGCAGGCGGCGCTATTCATCAAGGGAATCGAAGGCGACTATTGGAATGTCGTCGGGTTGCCGATAGGGCTCGTATATCGCTTGGTGATGAGCTCAAGCGTCGCACGAGGTCGCGAAGTCCGCTCAAGCTCAAACCAAAACTAGAGAAGTTTGTCGATCGCCTTTGAGATCGGGATCGAGGTGTCAGCCTTTGGATCGAGGCCGCCGAAAGGTTCGCCTGCGACCGAGCCCGTTTTGTCGATAATGACAAAGGACGGAACCTGCTCGACCTTCAGCTTGCTCATAACGACCGAGCCGTCGGGGTCGCGAAGGATCGGCACAGTGATCTTATTCTTCGTCGCAAACTGGCGAAGCTCGGCGTCGCTCACGGCGTTCCGCGCGGTCGCGGCATCGGTCGAAACGAAGTAGAAAACGACCGGCTTCGAAGCGTATTTTTTCACGAGCGTATTCGTGATCGCCGCCTGCTTTTCAGAAAGCGGCAGCCAGCTAGCGCCGACAACCAGGACGACAACCTTGCCCTTCTGCGCAGTAACGTCAACGCTTCGCCCGTCCAACGACCTGAGCGATGCCTGGCCGAAAGCGGTCGCTGCAAGTGCGGTCATCATGCCGAGCATTCCGATGTAAAGTTTCAGTCGTTTCATTTCTTTCACAGAAGGCGACGCCAAACGCGTCCTTCCGTAATTGTTAGATGCAAAATTGGTGCCAAACTACTGCTTTTGATTTAGGATGAGGTTGTCGATCAGCCTTACATCGCCTATGCGGATCGCGGCAGCGATAAGCGTTTCGTTATCCCCAATCTTTTCAACAGGTTGCAGGGTTTCACGGTCAACGATCGAAACATAATCGAGCACCGCCGCGGGCTCTTCTTCGATCGCATTGTCTACTATCTGAGCCAGGTCTGCGGCATTTCGTTGACCTTTGTCGAATGCACGCTTTGCCTCACGCAGCGAGTTGTAAAGCACAACGGCCTTTGCCCGCTCTTCGTCCGACAGTCGTTCGTTACGTGACGACATCGCAAGCCCTGATGGTTCACGAACGGTTGGAACCACCGCGATCTCCATCTCAAAGCCGAGATCTCGCGTCAGACGCTCGATCACCGCAACTTGCTGCGCGTCCTTTTGTCCAAAGAAGGCGATGTCGGGCCTGATCGTATTGAAAAGGATCGTAACGACGGTTGCGACGCCGCGAAAATGACCGGGACGCGACGCTCCTTCCATCAGGCCGGTCAGTCCCTCGACATCAACGTAGGTTGAGAATCCGGGCGGATATACCTCTTCGACGTCCGGTGCGTAGATGTAATCCACTCCGAGTTCTGCGAGCATTGCCGCATCCTGCGTAAGGTCGCGCGGATACTTTTCAAGATCGGCCTTGTCGTTGAACTGGGTCGGGTTGACGAAGATCGAGACGATCGTTACATCGGAGCGTTGCCGGCATTCTTCGACGAGCTTCAGATGTCCGGCGTGCAGTGCTCCCATCGTGGGAACAAAGCCGACCTTCTTATCCTCACGCCGGAACTTGCGTGAGATCGAAAAGATCCGTTGTCTTCGGTTAATGATCTCCATTATTCAAATGGACCTCGCTCCGACGCGAACACTTCGCGGATTTCGTTATTTTGCAGCGATCTCCTGTTTAGTCTCGACGGTCAGTCCGTACGATTCGGAATCATTCGGGTATGCTCCGGATTTTACATCGCTCGACCACGCCTGGATCGCCTTGGTCATTACCTCGCGGAGATTTGCATACTGCCGCACAAAACGCGGCTGCCTGCCGAAGGTCATTCCGACAAGGTCGTGAAGCACGAGCACCTGAATGTCGCAATCGAGCCCCGCACCGATGCCGATCGTCGAGATCTTCAACTCGTTCGTGATCATCGCGGCAACTTCGCGTGGGACAAGTTCGAGAACGATGGCAAAGGCACCGGCGTCTTCGAGGATCTTCGCGTCTTCGATAAGGCGCTTTGCGTGCTCGGCGGTGCGGCCCTGAACGCGATAGCCGCCCATTTTATAAACAGATTGCGGGGTCAACCCGATGTGTGCGACGACGGGAATTTCTTCATCAACGAGCCTTCGAACGATACCGGCACGATTGCTGCCGCCTTCGAGCTTTACGGCCTCAGCACCGCCGTATTTCATCAGGCGAAGCGCGTTTTTTACACTCTCATCCTCGCTGACATGATAAGTGCCGTAAGGCATATCGGCTACGACCATGGCACGTTCTGTTCCACGTTTAACGGCAATGCAGGCGGACGTGATCTCGTCGAGCGAAACCGGGATCGTGTTTCCGTATCCGTGGATCACATTTCCCATACTGTCGCCGACTAGGATGATGTCAACTCCCGCCTCATCGACTATTCTCGCGGTTGGATAGTCATAAGCGGTCAAACAAACGAGTTTCTCGCCCTTTTCTTTGGCGGCCCGAATGGCCGGCAGATAAACTTTACCCTCGCGATCAGGTTGGAGATATGCCATAAATTTGCCTAAGAATAGCCTTTTTCCCGGCGAATAGCTAGTAAATTCAGCCCTCGGCTCCTGCAGCGGTTCCGCCCTTTGCATGCACGTTCGGCGACCACCGATGAGCGGCACTCGTGTCCTCGGATGCCGCTAAGAGTTCGACGATCTCTGTCTTTAGGACCGGATGGACAAAGTTCGGGACCAATTCCGCGAGCGGCCGAAGAACGAATTTCCGAAGGTGCATCCTGGGATGCGGGATCGTTACGAAATCGGAATTCACCACCTGCGAGCCGAAGAAGATGATGTCGAGATCGATCGTTCGCGGTTCTTTCGGCCCGGGGTGCTTCTCACCCCGTCCAAGCGAATACTCGATACGCAGAAGACGTGCCATCAACTGTGTCGGGGAAGTTCCACCGACCTGCACCTCGGCGACCATATTCAGAAACTTGAGGTCCGTATCCATATCGAGCGGGTCCGTCTCGTAGATGGTCGAGAGACGCCGGACGACGAGGTCTGCTTCGATGAGTCCGCGCACGGCGAGAAGGAGGTTTCCGGCGCGGTCGCCCAGATTCGAGCCAAGGCTGATGTATGCGAGAGTGTTATCAGCGTCCATTTGCATCAAGGTCATTTTGGAGTGCGTCGATCGAATCAAGCAGCACTGTAAATTTTTCGCCGAACGAGGTCAACCGATATTCGACACGCGGTGGCACTTCCGCAAACTCCTGCCGCTCGAAGATCCCGAAACGCACCAGTTTCCGCAGCCGCTCGTTCAGCACTTTTGTCGTCAGGCCCTCGACACTTTTGACCATCGCACCGGGGCGATCCACGCCGCGTTTTACGAGGTCGATCACGGAAAGCGACCATTTGCAGCGGATGATGTTCTCGACCATCGCCTTAACGTCCTTTTCGCGTGCTTTTTTTTTAGCTTGAACTGTCACAAGACGAACTAAAAAGTACCTATCTAACCAAAAAGTGCCTACTTACGAACGTATCTCTAAACTGCTAATTTCTAGCATACAGCAGTAGATCGCGCTGTAAAAAGTCAATGATAAGGAGAAAAGCAATATGAAAGAGAAGGCAATTTTTTATCACGCGGGCTGTCCCGTGTGCGTGGATGCGGAGCAACTGATCGTCGATGTGATCGACCGCGAACGGTTTGACGTCGAGATCGTTCATCTCGGCGAGCAGAAGGCTCGCGTCGGCGAGGCAGAATCCGCAGGTGTGAATTCGGTCCCGGCACTGGTCGTCGCCGGCCATCCGTATCACATCAATTTCGGTGCCTCGATCGAGGCTCTAAAATAACATGCGGAGGCCACCGGGTGAGCACTGGGCGCGTCCGTAGCCCGCACGAACGCAGGGGCTCAGCGTCTTATACACTCTGGGTCCCCTTCTGTCGCCGAGCGGGGAAGCTCCGCTTTCCCGTACGCTTTCCCAAAAACTACACCTGCGGCTTCGCCGCTAGGTAGCGACCCAGAATTGCCGCGGCTTTCAAGCCGTGATTTCAGATTGGAAAACACCCACGGAGCCGGGTTTGCCGCCGACAATATCTGTCGCGTGTTTCACACGCTCCGGTTGTTGTTGCGGTGCGGTACCCCACGTTCCGCTTCGCTACACGTGGGGCTAGATGCTTGCCATCGGCTTCGCAAAGCCCGCGTCGTTCACGGCAACTTTGTGCCCTTTGCGGTCTTCCCTCTGCGGCCTTTGCGTTTCCTGCCTCTCGGTATACCGATTCCGCTTCAACGTGCGGGCTACGGACACGTTCGTACCTTATCTACCTGCCGGCCGGGCTTCTGCTGTTGACGCGCTCTGCCTTCGGGATTGCCTTTGCTGGCAATTTAATGCTTCAATATGACTTGTCAGAGTTCAGAAACGGTATGCCGCGAAAAAGATTCCGACATAGCCCGCGTTTCGAGTCAACGGGAGGACATTCTTTTCAGGAATACCTCGCAAATCAAGATTCTCCATCAACATCAAGAACGGAATTGTTACGTCTGATACGTGGCGGCGAGGATACGTATCTCGAACTCAAGGTCAAGCTGTCGAATAGCGAGCGGATCGCGCAAGGCATCGTGGCCATAGCGAATACGAACGGAGGCACGATCGTCTTCGGTGTGAACGATCAGCTTCGTATCGAAGGCGTCAGCAATCCGGAATGGGTGCAGGAAGAGCTTGCGCGGATCTGCCGCGAAGAGATCGTCCCGCCGATCGTTCCGATCCTCGACACGGTCGCATTTGACAGCGGGAAGCGCGTCGTCGCTCTTGATATCGACGGCCGGCGAAGGCCTTACCGAACGCGTGACGGACGCTTTTACCTGCGGTTCGGTGCCGAAAAAAGAGAGGTCTCGCGGTCGGAGCTTTCTGCATGGCTCGATGAATTGCGGCCGCTGGGGTTTGAAAATATCCCGCTCCAAGAAGTGCACGAGGCGGATTTTGACGATTCGCTCCTGTGGAGCTTTGCGAGCGGTTTTGATGAGAACGCGCCGAACCTGAACCTTTATCAGACGAGCGACTTTTTGCGCAAGGATCTGCTTCTTGCGGTCGGCAACGCGGACGAATTCTTCCCGACAGTCGCCGCTGTCATCTTATTCGGAAAGGATGAAAAGGTAGCTGAGCTGCTGCCGCGTTCGAATGTTACGGTCGCACGATTTTCGGGCGACGGATCACGTTCGGACCTGATCGAAGCGGTCGAGGTAAAGGGCAATCTTCACACGCAGTACGAGGCGATACTTGCCTTCATAAAGCGGTATGTTGACCTTGCGAAGGAGCGTCCGAAGAGGAAACTGACGCTCGTTGGCGAAGGCGTCGCAAAGCCGCGTGGTCATTATCATTTTTATTCGATCTCGGAAGCGGTGATCAATATGCTGATGCACCGCGACCTTGCGATCCGCGACATTCGCACACGCGTGAACATCTACGATAATTCGATCGAGTTCGTGAATCCGCGACGCACGAATGGCTTTTCGCCGCCTGCTTCGCGAGCAATTCGATACGGGATCACGCAGCGGCTTAACCCGCAGATCGCGGCGATATTTACGCGGCGGGAATATGGTATAAACAAACCTCACGGCGGCCTGCCGATGATCCTTCGCCAATCCGCGCGCTTCTCGGATCGCCGGCCGGAGATCTACATTGCAAATGACGAATTCAAGCTCCGAATCTTTGCAGCCTGAGGCAGGTGATGTCGGGCTCGGAGCAATGCAGCGTGCGACGCTTTCGCTTGCCGCTGCGATGATCTATTTTCTCTCAAATCCGAAGCCGCAAAATTACTACGATTACACCTTTCGCGTTGCCGGAAGATTGCTCTCCGGTGCGATCTCGCTCTCGGAACCGCCTCCTCCGTGGCTGAACGAATTCGTTCCGATTCGCGGCGGACACTATTCGGTCTTTCCGCTTGGAGCTGTCATCTCAATGATCCCGGCGGCATTCCTTAAAGCGATCGGCCTGATCCGCGATATGCCCGGAGCGTGGATCGCCGCGATACTTGCAGGAGCGACGGCTTGGCTGCTGCTCGCGATCGCGGAAAGATATCATGCACCGCGAATCCGTGCGATCCTGATGACGGCCGGCGTACTTTTTGGCACGTGGATGTGGACGAATCTCACGTTCGCCGGAGCGTGGCAACTCGCGCTCGGGTTTGCTGTCGTTGGCGAATTGGGCGCGATCTACTTCACGATCTTCGACAGAAGGCCCCTGCTCGCAGGTGCGTTCTTTGCACTCGCGTTCGGCAATCGGACCGAGATCCTGTTGGCCGCACCGCTCTTCTTTTACTTCCTGAACAGGGCGAAGGCCGACAAGATAACAGACGACACAAAGCCGATCGTGAAGTTCGCAAAATTCGCCGCGATACCGTTCGTGCTTGGTGTCGCAACGCTGGTATATAACTTCGTGCGTTTCGGATCCGTCTCAGATTTCGGTTACGCTCGGATCCCCGGCGTTCTCCAGGAGCCGTGGTATCGACACGGGATCTTCTCGACGCAATATATGCCGGATCAGGCATGGCAGATGCTCCTAAAACTTTGGGATATCGTCCCAAGTTTTCCGTACATTCTGCCCGATCCGTTTTCGAGCTCGATCCTTTTGAGCAGCCCGTTCCTCGTGCTTATCTTGCGCATTGGAGCAAAGGATGGCGCGGTAAAACTCGCTTCTTGGCTTGCGATAATTGCGCTGACATTCGTCCTTTGGATGCATGGGAACGCCGGCGGCTATCAGTTCGGCTATCGATACGCGATGATTTTGCTGCCTTGGGCGTTTATCATATTGCTTGAGTCTGCGCCCAAGCGGATCTCGATATTGGAATGGAGCTTGTACATCTTCTCGATCGCTGCAAACATCTATGCTACCTGGCTTTTTCATTGGACCGAATTTCTAAAAAGATAATGCCTCGCAAGACCGCCAATGCTGCTTGACCTCTCGCCGCTCAGAGCGTCGCGTGATTATCGGCTGCTTTTTTTCGGGCAGCTGATCTCGTTCTTCGGCTCGATGATGACATTCATCGTCGTTCCGTGGCAGATGTATCAGCTCACGCAGTCGAACGCGATGGTCGGCTACATCGCGCTCGCGGAATTTGTCCCTATGTTTTGTCTTGCGTTCGTCGGCGGCGCGTTGGCAGATTACGTCGATAAACGCAGAGTGCTCCGCTTCACCGAGATCGGGCAGACCTTGCTGACCGGCGTACTTGTACTGAACTCGCTTCTTCCAACGCCTTCGATCGCAGTGCTTTTCGTGGTCGTCGCTTTGCACGCCGGCCTTGCCGCCCTGCAAAGGCCTGCATTCGAATCGTTCATTCAGAAGGTAATTCCGCCCGAAATGATGTCGGCGGTGATGGCACTCAATTCCGTACGCTTTCATATCGGAATGATCGTCGGGCCCGCGATCGCGGGAATAATCGCGACGCAATTCGCACCGGTCGATGCATATCTGATCGACTTTGCAACATTTGCCGCGTCCTTGGTCGCGGTCTTTAGGCTGAAGTTCGTTCCGCCGCCAGACAACGCGGACCGTCCCAGCTTTTCGGCGATCTTGCGTGCCGTAAAATACGCGTTCTCGCGGCAGGAACTGATCGGCACGTATTTCATCGACATTGCGGCGATGTTCTTTGCCTTTCCGCAGGCACTCTATCCGGCACTCGCGACGCATTACGGCGATGAGTATGTCGGCTTCTTTCCCGCATCGCTGGCTATCGGAGCTCTGATCGCAAGCCTTACGTCCGGTTGGACGAGCAAGGTCGAGCGGCACGGAGCATTCGTTGTCGTTGCCGCGATACTCTGGGGTTTCGGGATACTGCTCTTCGGACTTTCGACGAGCTTGGTGCCTGCGCTTCTTTTCCTCGGTGCTGCCGGATTCTCCGATATGATCTCAGGCATTTTTCGCGGTTCGATCTGGAATCAAACCATCCCGAATCATTTGCGCGGACGCCTCGCGGGCCTCGAGATGATAAGCTACCTGACAGGCCCGATGCTTGGAAGCGCGAAGATGGGTATTCTCGCCGAACACACGAGTGTGCGTTTCGCACTTATTTCGGGAGGTGCGGCGTGTATCGTCGCGGTGGGGCTATCGGCGGTGTTCCTGCCGAAGTTTTTGCGTTATCGAGGTTCTGAGGGGATACGTCAGCGTGAGTACGAAGAGGCGGTCCGGAACGGCTCATTTGCCGGCGAACGCCACGAATACGATGAGATGATGCGGCTTTCGGAAGCCGAGTTTTAGTTTGCAACTATGCCAATTATTAGGAAAAGCGAGATCGAAAATCTCGAACAATTAACGGGCGATGAACTCGAGGTCTTCCTTCAGCTTGTACCGGCAAGTCAGGAAACCGTGAGCGAAATGTTCGACTTTATCGAAGACGAACTTTACGAGAGCGAGTGCGACCATCATTTGAAACACGCGATGATCTTTATGATGCGGCGACAGCTCGATTTTCCGAAGCTTACCGCGTGGCTCAACAACAACGGCGGTTACTGTGACTGCAAGGTGATGAAGGAGATCGCTCCGCACTGGCGTGCGAAATTCGGCGACGATTGACCAAGCCTACTTTCCGAGCGCAGCGCGAAGGTATTGCCCGGTGAATGAACCATCAACCTTTGCAACCTCTTCCGGCGTGCCTTTTGCGACGATCTCGCCGCCTCCGACACCGCCTTCCGGACCTAGGTCGATAACATGGTCGGCCGTCTTTATGACATCGATATTGTGTTCGATAACGAGCACGCTTCCACCGTTCTCGATAAGTGCGTTGAATGCACGAAGCAATTTACTTATATCGTCAAAATGCAGGCCGGTCGTCGGTTCGTCGAAGATAAAGAGGGTCTTGTCAACGCTGCGTTGTGCAAGATGTGCCGCAAGCTTTACACGTTGAGCTTCGCCGCCGGAGAGCGTCGTCGCCGATTGCCCAAGCCGTAAATATGAAAGGCCGACCGCATCAAGAACCTTCAGCCGGTTGACGATCTTCGGCGTGTCCTTAAAGAAGGAGATCGCCTCGCGGATCGTCATCTGCAGAACCTCGTGGATGTTCTTTCCCCTGTATTTTACGTCGAGTATTTCCTGCTTGAAACGCGTTCCGCGGCAGTCCTCACAGGTCAATTCAACGTCTGCGAGGAACTGCATCTCGATCGTAACGGTTCCGCTGCCCTGACAGATCTCGCAACGCCCGCCGGGCACGTTGAAAGAGAAATGCGACGCGTTGAAACCCTTCGACCTCGCCGTGCTTGCCGCCGCAAAAACGTCGCGGATCGCATCGTAGGCTTTGATATAGGTAACGGGATTCGAACGCGGAGTTCTACCGATCGGCGACTGATCGACGAGGATCACATCGTCGATATTGTCGATGCCGCGGATGTCCTTTACCGCTCCGACCTGAGAGTTCCATTCACCGCGCTTTTTCTTCAGGCCGGCAAAAAGAACGTCGTGAACAAGCGTCGATTTGCCCGAACCGGAAACTCCCGTGACCGCAACGAGCATTTCCAGCGGGATCTTGACGTCGATATTCTTCAGGTTATGCTCGCGTGCACCGATGATCTCGATCGCGTCTCGGGTCGGCTTGCGGCGGGCCTGCGGAACTTTGATCTCAGCGTCGCCGCGAAGGTATTTTGCCGTGAGCGAACGTTCGTTTTGCAAGAGGCCTTTGAGGTCGCCTTGATAAACGAGTTCGCCGCCATTCTCGCCTGCGTGTACGCCGATATCGATCACGTTGTCGGCGGCACGCATTGTTTCCTCATCGTGTTCGACGACGACGACCGTGTTGCCGATATCGCGAAGGTCTTCGAGTATCTTGATGAGCCGGGAATTATCGCGCGGATGCAGCCCGATCGATGGTTCGTCGAGAACATACAGAGTTCCGACAAGGAGCGAACCGAGATTTGTTGCAAGCTGGATTCGCTGTGCTTCGCCGCCCGAAAGGGTCGCAGCAAGACGGCCGAGCGTCAGGTAATCGAGGCCGACATTCACAAGAAATGCGAGCCGCCGGCGGATCTCTAGCAGAAGCTTGTCGGCGATCTGCATCCGCTCTTCGCTAAGCGTTAGCTTTTCGAAAAACTTATGTGCATCGGCAACTGAGAGCTCAATTATGTCCGGCAGCGACCTGCCGCCGATCTTCACATCACGAGCTTCCTGACGCAGCCGCTGGCCGTTACAGTCCGGGCAGCGCGTATAGCCACGGTATTTCGCAAGGAAAACGCGGACGTGCAGCTTGTATTTTTTCGTTTCCAGCCACTCGAAAAATCCCTTGATGCCGCGCCATGCTTCGTCGCCGTAAATGATGCAGTTCTGCTGAAAATCCGGCAGATCGGCGAACGCCGCATTAACATCGATATTCGCCGCGGCAGCATATTTCAACAGCTCTTTTTGTGCCCAGGCATTCGTCGGGCGGGTGAACGGATCCACGGCACCTTCTTTCAGCGAAAGGTTGTGATTTGGGATCACGAGGTCGTAATCGACGCCGATCGTGTTGCCGAAACCCTGACACGTCGGGCATGCTCCGTACGGCGAGTTGAAGGCGAAGAGTGCAGGTTCAGGCTCTTCGTAGCGCGTGCCGTCGTATTTGCACACAAAACTGTCCGAATACTTGAGACGTTCGCCATCCGTGGTTTCGATGACGCCTGCGTGAGCTTCGTGAAAACAAGTTTCGAGCGAATCGATAAGCCGCGAACGCACGTCTTCGGAAGCCTTTAGCCGATCGATCAGAACAAAAGTGTCATGAAGATCGTCAAACGGAAAATCCTCAGGCTGTTTTAACTCGATGACCTCGCCGCCGCGGTAAAGACGCGAAAACCCTTGCTGAAGAAGCGAGATAAGACGAGCCTGCAGGCTGAGCTCGTCGTGCTTTGCAGCTTTCGAACGGGCGCGCGGCTTCTTTTTAGCGGCCGGTGCAATGCCGTCGTCAAAAAGCGGAAAAAGTACGTAAAATCTCGTTCCTTCCGCGAGCGTTGCGAGCACCTCGTCCGCAGAATCTTGAGGTGAATCTTTCTTTACCTCGCGGCCGCAGGCATGACAGAACGTTTGGCCCGCCCGAGCAAAAAGTAGCCGCAGATAATCGTAGATCTCCGTTTGCGTTGCTACGGTCGAACGCGGATTCTTCGTCGCATTCTTTTGCCGTATCGCGATCGCCGGTGCGATACCTGTGATCTCATCGACAACCGGCTTGTCCATACGCTCGAGGAATTGGCGTGCATAGGCGGAGATCGATTCGACGTATCGACGCTGGCCCTCAGCGTAAAGCGTGTCAAAGGCGAGCGAAGACTTGCCCGATCCGGAAACGCCCGTGATGACCGTAAGCTTGTTGACCGGCAGACTGACCGAAATATTCTTGAGGTTATGGACACGTGCCCCGCGTACTTCGATCTGTTCTCCTTTCTTTGTCGCGGGCTGCATAGTGGTAAATCCGTGCCAGAGGGCAATAGATGATTTTACCAGAACCCAGCCTTCAACCGAAAGAGATCATTGACGCTTGCGGAATTTGCGGTGTGGTGCGGTCTTTTGTGCCATCTTAAGACGAGTAAACGCGAAAACAGGCGAGTAATTGAGTTCGTTCCGTCCGGGTGAATCAGGCAGCGATATCGACCAGCTGCTTGAGTCCGGCGAGAGCTTGAATCTTAATCTTCCTGAGCCCTTTTCAAGCCTGTTGAACGGATACGAGCTGGCGGCCCAGCTTTGCGAATCAATCGCGTTCATCACGATGTCGCCAAGAAATGTCGATCTCGGGAACGTCGCGATCGCGTCGGCCTTTGCGAGATCACGCAAATGCCACGTTCCTTCACCGGCCGCCGAATACGACTCGTTCGTAACGGTGCGAAAGTCGATCGAGATGATCGGGATAGGTTCCGCAAGGAACTTCAACGTCGAAGCGGAAGCGTAGTTGATCGAGCCGGAATGATTGAGCTTCAATTCTCGTAGAAATGACGTCTTGATACCCAAACCAACGGCTTCGGCGGCCGCCTGTCCCGGATCTGCTATCGGTGCCGCCATCAGCTCGAATTTCTCCGGTATCAAAATGCCGTCTTTTGCAAGAAATCGCTCACGGATATCGACGAACGAGCCGATCGTCTCCTTGCCGAACGCATTCGAATCGAAGATCTCGCTTACGATCACATCAAAGCGGCCCGAAAGCCTTACGTCGTTGCTGCGGCCGTGAACGATCTCGATCTTGTCGGCAACTCCGTTCTCCTGCGCGAGGCGGCCGATCACGGGTATCAGACTCTCTTCCGCCTCGATCGCCACCACGCGCGACGCACCTAGTTTTGCTGCGAGGATCGCCCATACGCCCGTTCCCGCACCGATATCAAGGAACGACATTCCGGGCCTTAGGGCCTTCCTGATCGCCTTTTGGAGGAGCTTGTTGCGCACCTTATCGGTGAGCATCGTGTTGTGATATTGGAGAACGGACGGAAGATGAGCGGCAAGACGCTCATCGCGCTCTTTTTTTGTCAGAGGTTTTTCCGGCTTCGCGGTCGGTTTTACCATCGAGGATCCAGTGGACTGAAATTTTTACGCCAATTGTCTTTGTGGTCGCTCAACAGGACAGCTATCTCACCGTCATAACAAACCTCGGCATCGAGGCCGCGGCGGAGTCGATACGAGTAGCCGCTCGGGGAATGCACCGTGAGCACGACCTTGTCTTCGGCGACGCGGGCAATTGCTGCGTGACGCCAATCGACGCGCGAACGCACAACGATCCGCGAACCGACCGGCAGGAGGCCTAGCGTTGTGTATTCAGTTGAATTCACGAAATATCGTCAAAGACCGAATCGCTTCGCGAAGCATTTCGCACCGAGGCGAACATCCTAAAGCCGATGAAAAGCAATCCGAGCGAGATCACGATCCAGACGATGACCCAAAGAAACGCGGGAATGCCCGTCGCGTTCGCCATATTCGAAGCGTCGTTCTGCATATCGGCACCGACCACCGGAGCGTTTATGAAAAGAACCGTCTTGAGGTCGGAGATCGCATTCAAAAGACACTGGACGGCCAGGAAACCCGTGATCCAACGTGCGGTCCTCTCGTTCGCAAACTTCGAAAGGGCAAATAAAGCGGCGGTTATAAGTGCAGCGACGAATACCGTAAACGCGACGCTTCCAAACCCGACCTGAAGCGAAAGGAAATTGAACACCGGGCTTAGCACGCCAAAAGCAACCGTAATTACGAGAATGAATACACCCGAGCCAAATAGTATCCGGTTCGGCGACACATTCTTTCGGATCAAATATAGAAGAAAGACGCCGAATAGCATCGTGCCGACATAGCCCGCACTCGACGTAAAGATCTGCCCCAGGAGGGAACCGGACGACGAATACACAAGGCCGCTGCCGTCGGCCGCGATCGTTAAGCTTTGAACGGAACCGCCGGTTATAAAAGCGACGAGCGCGTGCCCGCTTTCGTGTATGAGCGTTACAAAGAGCCGAAAGGGATAGACGAGATACTCAGCATATGGCACGAACCACAGAACGATCGAGATCACGGTCGCAACCAACAGCAATTTCGCCTGCGGGCGGGCATCTTCAGCGAGTGTGTACTTCATAACTTCTCATCTACCTCCTCCAATAGAATCTTACGCTTGATTCTATCGCAAAGTTCGGCAGAGTGAAGAGCACAGGTCAGGCAAAGTCCGCTATATGCTGTCTGGATGCACAACCTTTATCGATGGAAACCTTTGAAAATCCTTGTCGTCGAGGGTGACGAGGTTCGGAACGTTGTGTACGGTCATTGAGGCTACCAGCTTCGCGTCGTGCACCTTTACGCCGCAGATTCCTAGCTCGCGGACAAGACGCCGCCATTCGATGAAAGTAGCAACATTGTCTTCAAGAAGCGAAAAATACTTCTCGATCACTGCCACCTTACGCTCAGTTCGCTCGGTGGTGAGGTCCAAACCGCCCCTCGCATAACTTGGGCGTGTGCAGACGTTCCAAAATTCTGCAATGATCTGGGGTGTGTAGTGTATGGTCTCGTTTGCGGCTCGAAGTTTGCGGATCGCACGTAATACGACCTGACCTTGCTGACCATTCTTCTCGGCTAGACGCAAGAAGCAATTCGAATCGAACAGATACGGCATCAGTCGTGGTCAAAGTAAATATCTTCTCGGGAGTATGAGCCGGTGTAACTCGTCACGCTGTCGACATCGGCAAATTCGGCCATATCCTTAACAAACTCGTCGTCGGAGATGTCCGGGCTCAATGCAAGCTCCTGCTCCTCGGCGGGCAGTAACCGCCGGAGATACTCATCAGCGGACAACCCGAGGAAGTGAGCTTGTCTCTCGATCCGCGCCAGCGTTTCTGGCTTTATGTTGTCCAAAGTCGTGCTCATGGCTGTCGACAAGTCTATCACGGTTTCTTCTCGGACAGGGAGAGATCGGGTTTGAATCAGTTCGGCTATTCTCTCGAAAAGTCGCTCTTTCCGCCGGTCTTCTCGACCAGCCGAATATCCGTGATCACGATGTCGCGTTGGACGGCTTTGAGCATATCGTAGATCGTGAGAGCGGCGACGCTCACCGCGGTCAAGGCTTCCATCTCGACGCCTGTCTTTCCCGACGTGATCGCTTCGGCTGTCAATTCTATACCGTCATCGACGATCGCAGCGGTAACATCTGCTTTTGAGAGTGCGATCTGATGGCAGAGCGGAATGAGCTCGGACGTCCGCTTTGCGGCCATTATTCCGGCGATGCGCGCTATTTCAAGCGGATCGCCTTTCGGTGTGTGCTTTTCGCGGATCGCGTCGAGCGTCGCGGCGTTTACGAGAACCTTTGCGGCCGCAACTGCCCGGCGGACCGTTACATCCTTTTGGCCGACATCGACCATCGAAATGCGGCCTTCTTCGTCGTAATGAGAGAGCTTTGTCATGAGTTCTAGTACCTATTCTCTCGAAAATCTGAACTTGGAGCAATCGTTCCTTGACACTTGCCATTTTTTTTTGGTAAGGTTCCCATGGGTACATCTCTAACATAATCAAATGAAAATGGAGGTCGTTTCGTGAGGAAAGGAAACGCATTGGCAAACTGGTTACGGGTCATTGTCGTTGGAATAGCAATTGCGGCTAGTCTCCACTTTGGATTTGCGCGACGAGTACTTGCGAATATTTGCCCTCCAAATCAATGTTGTATGGCGAATGTGGTCGAGGTTGAGATGGAGGGTGGCGGCTTCATCATTATTATTTTTGCTTCGTGCGGGACAATTGCGATATATGACAATGGAAGCGACGGGGGGACGATTACGGTGTGTAATAACAGCGGCTTTTGTGGTAGTGTGGATTTCTAATCCGGAGAGAGGTTGACTATGAAGAAGCTTTCTTTTTTGGTGTTGATCGGTGTTTTTGGCTTAGGGTGTACGATCGCGGCGATAAAACTGGTGTCTGCCCAGACTCAATCTCAAACGAACAATTCTCTAACAAAACTTACGAAAACGGTTACGTTAGATTCGGGTTGGGATGCTGGTCTCAACATTGGTCTTGGCGGACTGGCTTCAGGGGACGTTGTTAACATCGTTCCTGGCGGGACAGGAAGGATAGTTTCGAAAGTTGTTACCATCGCGGACATGCCTGTCGGAGTACCTGACAGTAATACCAGCTTGACTGCTCCATTGCCAGGTGCAGACGTGCCCGAGAACTCACTTCAAGTTTCGTCAACAGACGTATCCTTTCAGCGCCCTGCGATTCAAGGACGAATTCTCCTGTATATTGAGGTGCCTGAGGGGACAAAGGTGTCGGTGACGGCGGATGCCTCGCGCGTAGTAAACGCCTACCCAGTTTCCGCACCATTGAACGTGAAGGGTGGGGTATTGGGCAAAGGCCAGTCCACGTTGGGCAAGGCGATCGTGATGTTGATGGACCCAGAAAATGGCGACCCATCAGACGGCATTAAGGGTCTTGGGGGCAACAAGTATTTTGTCCCGTACGAAAAGCTTTCTGTGACTAACGGTCAGAATTCGCTTGTAGGGCTTTCTTTCATAGCTAATATCGATATTGACGAATCTGGTACGGTAACCACTGTACGGGTGCTTCAACCCTTGAACTCTCCGCAGGTTTCGAATGCGCTGAATGGACTCCGCTTTGAACCGTTCATTTTGAATGGGGCGACGGTAAAGGTATCGACCGTGGTTAAGCAGTAAGCTTTTTCATAATTTCTGGCTACGAGGATCAGCGTATTCCCGCCTTTCAGGACTACGGCGGAATTCATCTCATCTGTCCATCGTGTCGCTCGTTTTTCGCGGGACGAAAAGTTTGCCGCAAGGCTGATCGCGCCGACGAGCGGGGCAAATGCCCACATTCCATTCTTTTTGGAATCGGCGAAGGCACCTTCGATTTCAAACCCGGCCTTTTCGAGCAAGTATCGCAATTCAGCGTAGCCGATCGGGTTTATGTGAAATGCGATCTCGTCCATTCCGCCCATTTCATGACGCTGATGTACGCGGATCGCCTCTTTCGAGAGCGGCTTAAAATGCGACGTATATCCGTAGAACAACCACTTCAAACGCTCTTCGATATTCATTATATTCGGGACGCTCACGATCGCCATTCCGTCCGTTTTCAAAATGCGTGCAAATTCGCGAATTGCATTCGCGGGATTCTCGATGTGTTCGAGGCCTTCGACGCAAACGACCGTGTCGAAGTCCGCATCATCGAAAGGCAATCTCGCATCGAGATCGCCTTCGCGGATCTCCGTATCTTCGAGCTTGAAGATGCGCGGGTAAAGGTCGCAGCACGTAACGTCGAGGCCGATTTTTTTCAAGCGAACAGCTAGTGCGCCTTCGCCGGCAGGCACGTCAAGGACGCGGCCTTTTTCCCCACGCAGCAATTCTTCGACGCGGTCATAGATCCCATAATGCCCCATTGCCATGGGCTCGCTTCGTAGGCTCATAGATAGAGAATTCGCACCAGGCTTCCCGCCTCGCTTTGCGTGTTCATTTCGAGGGAGATCAGGGCTTCGGCATTCGCAAAGCTTACGAGATCCGACGAGCCTTTACCACGAAGCGGAATCGCGACAAGCCTGCCGCTCTCATCATTTGCGAGGTGTGCAGCGGTGAGCGTATGACGATCTTTCGCCGCTTTCACGGCGTCTGCGAGCACGGCCGTGCCCGAGTGCATCGACGTCGTCCGGACGCCCTGCATTCCGACGATAGCCGCACGTACAAAGAGATAGAAGGTTACCGCCGCCGACACCGGGTTGCCCGGCAGCGAGAAAACGAGCGTCTTCCCAAGACGTGCTGCGATCACGGGCTTGCCGGGCTTTAGCGCGACTTTCTCAAAGAATATCTCTGCGCCGAGCTCCCGAAGAGCGGCCTTCGTCAGGTCGTACTTGCCGACAGAAACGCCGCCCGTCGTGATCAGGATATCTCGGCCGCGAACTGCTGCCTTTATCGCTTTTTTGAGCGACGCAAGATCGTCCTTCGCGTTCGGGAATATCTCGGGAGCGGCTCCGAATTTCGCCGAGAGTGCGGCAAGCGTGATCGAATTCGAGTTTCTGATCTGATCCGTGCCCGGTTTTTTCGCGATCTCAACTATCTCGGTACCGGTGCCGAATATCGCCACCCGTGGCCGTTTTGCGACTCTGACCCGTGCGTAACCGAATGCCGCAAGCGCACCAATATTCTGCGGCGTGACGATATCGCCCGAAGCAAGAAGCCGCTTTCCTCGGCGAATCTCCGAGCCCTTCTTGACGACCGACATTCCTTTCTTCGCCGTTTCGAGGATCTCGACGAATTCTTCGTTCGCCTTGAAATAGCTGCGTGTCAGCTCGACACGTTGCACAGTATCCGCTCCGGCGGGAACCGGTGCTCCGGTCATGATCCGAACAGCCTCACCGCGTTTCAACTTGTGATGCCAGCCGCGTCCTGCCGCAGCTTCGCCGACTATCTTTAAAGTTGCGGGCGCTTGCTCGATATCAGCGGCTGCGGCCGCAAACCCGTCCATCATCGAACGGTCAAACGGCGGCTGATCGCCGTCCGCAACGATGTTTTCCGCGAGAATCCGGCCGACCGACTCGCCGATCGCGATGCGCTCGATCCCGAGCCGCGGGATATTGCGTTCAACTAGTTTCAGGGCTTTTTCAAGCGGTATCATTACAGCGAGCGGCGGCTATAAGCGCCGACAAAAACGTGATAATCTTGAGCTTTGCTCCAGTTGCGGAGAATCTTATCACAAACACTTATTTAGCGAGGAAGACCATACAACCGTGATCGATCTTGAACTTACCGAAGACCACCTGGCATTACAAAAGACCGTCCGAGAATTCTGTGCGGGCGAGGTAGAACCGTTCATTAAAGAATGGGATGAAAAGGCTCACTACGAACCAAAAGTATTCGAGAAAATGAAGGAACTCGGGCTTATGGGCGTCTGTATCCCCGAGGAATACGGCGGTGCGGGCTTTGATTATGTCTCGCTTGGCCTCGTCTGCGAAGAACTCGAAGCGTGCGACACATTCCTTCGCGTTGCGATGAGCGTACACGTCGGGCTTAACAGTCTGACCCTTTATTCCTGGGGTACCGAGGAGCAGAAGCAGAAATATCTCGTTCCGCAGGCAAAAGGCGAAAAGCTTGCGACCTTCGGCCTGACGGAGCCGAACGCAGGTAGCGACGTCATCGGTATGCGCTCGACCGCTCGCCGCGATGGCGACGATTGGATCCTAAACGGCGAGAAGATGTGGATCTCGCTCGCCGACCTCGCTGACAATTTCCTTTTCTTCTGCTGGACGGACCCTGAAAAGCAAAAGGTTCGTGACCACAGCGGACTTTCGTGCTTTATCGTCGAGCGTTCGATGCCGGGCTTTTCAAGCGGTACGATCCACGGCAAACTCGGTATTCGTGCGGGAAATACGGGATATTTTTCACTGCAGGATGTGCGAGTGTCGCAGGCGAATATGCTCGGCAAAGAAGGCGAAGGCTTCAAGATCGCGATGTTCGCTCTTGAGAACGGCCGCTATACGGTCGCAAGCGGTGCCACCGGCGTCATACGTGCGTCGCGCGATGCGTCGATCGCCTATGCGAACACCCGCGAGGTACAGGGCCAGAAGATCGCGAATTTCCAGCTCGTCAAACAAAAGATCGCCAATATGGAGGCCGACTACGAAATGTCCCACCTGCTTTGGCTGAAATGCGGATACTTGAAGAACGCCGGCAAGCCCTCAGGAAAGGCTGCCTCGATGGCGAAATGGCAGGCGACCACCCGCAGCGAAAAGGCCGCTTCGATGGCGATCGAGGTTCATGGTGCCAACGGCTATACGAACGATTATCCGGTTGAGCGTTACCTGCGAAACTGCAAGGCTGCGGTGATCTACGAAGGAACGCGGGACATACACACGCTGATGCAGGCAGACTGGGCACTCGGCCTCAAAAAAGAGAAGCAGGCCCGGATGACGCTGCCGCCGTACAAGGCCGCGGCCTCGGCTTAAGAACCACCTAATGAACGCAATTGTCGTGATGACGACCGTCTCAGAGCGAGAAGCAGGCGAAAGGCTTGCTTCCGCTCTGGTCGAAGCGAAGCTCGCCGCGTGCGTTCAGATCTTGCCGCCAATGACGTCTGTCTATCGCTGGGAGGGTGAGATCCAGCGGGAGACGGAACATCTCCTTCTCATAAAGACCACCCAAGACAAATGGGACAGCCTCGCGGCTTTTATCCACACACACCATCCGTACGAAGTGCCCGAGGTGATCGCCGTCGAGGCTTCGAAGATCGCTCCCGAGTATGGAGCTTGGCTTACTGAGCAAGTTGCTGTTTAGCCCTTTTTGCCGTTACTACCGTTTCCGTTCCCGTTGTTGGACGCCTCGCAGGTCTCAATGATGAAATCGACGGTGTCCTTAGGCGAATCGGTCAGATACATCAAGCCAAGGTCGTCCGGGTTGATCATCTTCTCGTTGAGCATCGTCGAGGTTAGCCACTGAAGAAGCCCGCGCCAATACTGCGAGCCAAAAAGAACGACGGGGAAGTTCCTGATCTTTCGCGTCTGGATGAGTGTCAGCGGTTCAAAAAGCTCATCCATCGTTCCGAATCCGCCCGGAAAGATAACATAAGCGTTGCTATATTTGATAAACATCGTCTTGCGGACGAAGAAGTATTTGAAGCTTAAGGACCGCGTCTGATACGGGTTCGGCTCCTGCTCCATCGGAAGCTCGATGTTGCAGCCGATCGACGTACCGCCTGCATCCATTGCACCGCGGTTGCCGGCCTCCATTATTCCGGGGCCGCCGCCGGTGATCACGTCAAAGCCCGCTTCGCCCAAAAGACGGCCCGTCTCACGAGCGAGTTTGTAATACTCGTCAGTTGGTTTCGTGCGGGCTGAACCGAATATCGAAACGCCTCTCGTAACGGTCGCAAGGTCGTCAAAGCCGCTTACGAATTCGCTCGCGATGCGGAGCACGCGCCATGAATCTGAAGTCTTATAATCGTCATCGGGCTCGGGCGATCGAAGCAGAACTTCGTCGTCCGTCAGCCGCCAATAGCCTTGCTCTTCGTTCTGCTTGATGGCCTCGGCAACGGTTTCCGGTTCGGGGTTGATCTTTCGGTTGGTTCGCGGCCTGCCGCCTTTCTTTGCTTTTGTATCTGCCATTTAGAAAATTCACACACCCATAATGTTATATCCGCAATCAACGTAGATCGTCTCGCCCGTGATGCCGCTCGAAAGGTCGCTAACGAGGAACATCGCCGTCGAACCGACCTCGGCCGCCGTTACGTTCCGCTTCAGCGGCGAACGCTCGCCTACGTAGCTGAGGAGCGAACCCATTCCACGAACACCGCGGGCCGAAAGCGTATTGATCGGGCCGGCGGAGATCGCGTTTACGCGAATATTGTTCTTGCCGAGATCGGCAGCAAGGTATCGGGTCGAGGACTCGAGTGCGGCTTTTGCGACGCCCATAACGTTGTAATTCATCACGACCTTTTCAGCGCCGTAATAGCTCATCGTAACGATGCTGCCGCCGTCGGTCATCAACGGCGATGCTGCAAGCGCAACCTGCGTTAGCGAGAATGCGCTCACTTCAAGAGCGGTGCGAAAAGCCTCGCGCGTCGTCGTGACAAACTCGCCCTCGAGAGCTTCCTTCGGTGCGAATGCGATCGAATGGATCAGAAAATCGAGTTTGCCGTATTTTGCCTTGACGGCGTCGAAGGCGGCATCGACCTGCGCCTGATCGCTTACGTCGCAAGGCACTACGAGCGAATCGTTGAGCGAACCGGCGAGCTCATCGACGGATTCCTTTAGGCGTTCGGCCTGAAAGGTAAATGCCATTTTCGCGCCTTGTTCAGCACAAGCCGCCGCACACGCCCACGCGATCGAGCGTTTGTTCGCGACGCCGAAGATCATTCCAACTTTATTCTCAAGCAGCATAAAATTCTCCAATTCTACTCGCTCACGTAGAGCTTCTGCAGCAGCTCAAAATCGAGCATTCTGATATCGACATCGACCGGTGTGTCGTTAAAACGCTGAGCCTTAAGAACGTTTCTGAGCGTTATCATTTCGTTCTCTGTCAACTGCGTTACGAGTACGATCATCAGCCGCAGGCGAAGGCGGCTCTTCATCGCGTGAAGGCCGTGCTTAGCGGTAGCGATCTTTTTCATTATCGCCGCTGTCCGCTCAGGCCTAAGGTCAGGCCGCACGAGAAAGGCGACCTCGATGCACGTGATCAGGTCCTGATCGACAAGTATGCCGTCAAAGCTCGCTCCGCCGATGCTTACGTGACGCATCAGCGGCAGGCTCTCTTCCTGCTGTATCTGCCGAAGCGCGAGATCCTCGGCAACTATGAACGCCGACAGTAGGTCCGTAAGCTGATCATCGTCCACCTCAAGGAGCCGAGCCAATTCACGGACCTCGACATTCACGCTCTGACGCTGAACCTCAGTTGCCGCCGTATTCCAACTGACGAATCGCCTGTCATCAATCGCCGCGAGACGCCGCTCCGACGCGATGTGCAGCAACGCGATCATCGCGAACACGCCGAGCGAGGCCGCAAAGAGCAGCGTCAAGAGCCAATTCGCTTCTCGAAGGCTTAAGACGATGCCGACGGCCAGGATCAATGCAAGCACGACGCCGACGATGACGAACGGCCAGTTCGTTCGCGGCCTTTCGAGCCTCGAAAATGGATTGTCGGCCGGTTTCGCCATCGTAAGGTGCGTTCAAACTTCTAGGCAGAGACTGCCTTTTCAAAAGGAATATCGTCGAAATCCGTCATCGTCTTGAACGCCTTGAATCGTTCGTTGATCTCAGGGTAAGTGAGAGCATCGACGCGTTCCGTGCCGAATTTTTCGACGTTGAAGGACGCCATCACCGAGCCGTACACCATCGCACGGCGAAGTACCGCATCATTAAGTTCGTTCTGTGCGGAGATGTAGCCCATAAAGCCGCCGGCGAACGTGTCACCCGCGCCGGTCGGGTCAAATACGCTCTCAAGCGGATACGCGGGCGTTGAGAAATAGCCTTCTTCAGTAAAGAGCGTTGCGCCGTATTCGCCGCGTTTTATAACGAGAGCCTTCAGCCCGAGAGCGAGCAAGGCCTTCGCGGCCTTGTGGATGTTCGGCTCTTCGGTTAGCTGTCGAGCTTCTGCGTCGTTGATGATCATACAATCGACGACCTTTATCGTTTCAAGAAGAGCGTCCTTCATCGAAGTGATCCAAAAGTTCATCGTGTCCATCGCGACGAACTTTGCACGCCCGCACTGCTCACGGACCTGCTTTTGCAACGCTGGAAGGATATTTGCGAGGAAGAGGAAGTCCGCCGTGCTCGAATTCTCGCTGAGCTTCGGCTCGAATGTCTCGAACACATTCAGCTGCGTGTCGAGCGTGTGAGCGACATTCATATCGTACTCGTATTTTCCACGCCAGAAGAACGTTTTGCCGTCCGCTACGACCTGAATATCGTCCGTATTTATGCTGTGCCGACGGAACAGATCCCATTCCGCATCCGTGAAATCACCCCCGACGACGCCGACCGCGTTCACATCCGTAAAAAAGCTCGCCGAAAGGCCGAAATGCGTCGCCGCACCGCCAAGTATCTTGTCCCGCTTGCCAAAAGGCGTCTCAAGCGCGTCAAAGGCCACCGAACCAACAACTGTTAAACTCATCTAAAAAATGTGCTCCGAAAAAAGAAGTATTTATATCGAAGACACTATTCTACACGCGAAATGCGACTTTCGCGATTTGTTGAGGCAGTTTTTGGGGAAGTTTACTGCGAGGTTTTGGCTTCACTCGCCTCGATCTCTTTGAGGCCCTTTTGAGCATCCTCGACGAATTTACTCTGCGGATACTTATCTACGAGCATCGAGAGGAATGCCTTGGCATCGGTCACAAGCCTATCGTGGCCAAAACGTTCGAGGTCGCGTTTATTCTTGGGGTCGATCTTCTGTTTGCCTTTATTTTCCGAGAGATAGAAACTGCTCATTCCCGCGATGTATAGAAACTCGTCCATCTTCGAGAAATCAGGATATGCCGCAAAAGTCTCGTCAAACCGCAGCAGGACCTGCTTATAAGCCTGCTTTAACGGCGTAAAGGCCTGTTTCGCGACATCGAGATTATGCTTCGCATCAGCCTCCATCACCGGGTCGCGCTGGATCGCCGGCACAGGATTCCGCTGGGCCGAGGCTGAAATAGTGAATAGGAGAAGAAGCAGAAAAGCAGCCGAAAAAATGGTTCTCATACCTAACATATTGATGTTTTGATTCACCAAACCGTTCGCCCAAACTGTCGCTTCGGGGAAGCTTCGCCGAGCGAAGCTAAAATAGGCGATAGCCTCTGCACCATCTAGGCTCGATTGGCGTACTTCCCGATGATCGCGTCGAGTTTCTTTGCCGTCGCAGCGGGCCAATTTGCCGGGGCGGTGAAGATCGCGTTCTTGATCGCGTCGGCGTATTGATTCGGTGTTTTCTTGTCGGCGACCTTGCGGACAGCGTCCTTTAGGACGATTTGGGCATTTCGAACGTTCTTATTCAGATATTCGACGACCATATTGACGGTGACGTCGTCGTGGCCCTCGTGCCAGCAATCGTAATCGGTAACAAGAGCGAGCGTCGCGTACGCGATCTCGGCTTCGCGCGCGAGTTTCGCTTCCTGCAGATTGGTCATTCCTATAATGTCCATTCCCCATTGCCGATACACGTTCGATTCGGCTTTGGTCGAGAACGCAGGGCCTTCCATACAAACATAAGTGCCGCCACGGTGCGTATTTACGCCGGCATTCCGGCAAGATCCTTCGAGAATGTCGCCAAGCTCGCTGCAGACCGGATGAGCGAATGTAACGTGCCCGACGATGCCTTCACCGAAGAATGTCGATTCGTGCGCGCGTGCACGCGTACGGTCAAAGAACTGATCCGGAATGACGAAATCCGTCGGTGCGTATTTCTCCTGCAGGCTGCCGACCGCCGACACCGACAGAATGTATTCGACTCCGAGCAGCTTCATCGCATAGATGTTTGCCCGAAAGGGAAGTTCGCTCGGCGTCAATTTATGCCCGCGTCCGTGACGCGGCAGGAACGCGACCGTCACACCATCCAGTTCGCCAATAATGAACGCATCCGAGGGGTTCCCGAACGGCGTCTCGACCGCCTGCTCTCTTACGTTTTGAAGCTCGGGCATTTGATAAAGTCCCGAGCCGCCGATTATTCCGATTTTAATGTTTTCCATTTAGACAAAAGTGATAGGACGGGCGTATTCCGGTCCCATTTTGTTGCGGGCTCCGTCCACCCCACGGGCTTCGCGGTTTCAGGCGCACGAGCACGCCTTCTTACGATGTCCGCTAGCTATTCTTATCGAGATCCTTATTTCTTGCCGCAATCGATCCCGTCCACGACCGATTTCAGCTCGCCCTTGTCACGCTTAGCGACCATCGCATCGAGCTCTGCATTTTTCGCTTTCGGATTTTGGGCCAACATATTCTCATAGGTTCGGAGCATACCCTCGAGTCCGGCGAGATTCGCCGCAGCCTCGTCATCCTTTCGGTCAGGATTCTTCAGCTTGAATACTCCGATCTCATACATCAGCTGTCCGAATAGCTCGCCCTTGAACTTGTTCTTCTTCTCCGGCACAAGATCGAGCAGTCCTGTGCAGACCGAAACCGTGACCTCGTCGGTATCGGTCAGGTACTTTAGATTCCAGACACGCGCCGCCGGAGCGTGCTCATCAAATGGCTTTTCAGACAGTAGCCGCGTGTTATTGATGAATGCAGCCCTATCCTTGTCCTTTTGCGTCTGCCCGATAGCCATCTGCACCGAAAATAACAGGCAGAAAATACTCGTTAGAAATATCGTTCGTTTCATAAGGGAAATAGCTCCTTGGTCTAGTCAACGCTCGGCTCGGCAACTAATTTACCGTCTCTTTCTGTCAAACGGCAAAGCGGCGTATCGACATCGTGATAAAAGAGGCAGTACCAGCCTTCATTTACTGCCTGCAGCAGGACGCGTTTTTTGAACTCGAGCGTCTCCACAGGATAAAGATCGTAACCGGCGATAAAGGGAAGCGGGACGTGATGCTTCATCGGGACGAGGTCGGCAAAACCGTAGAGCGTCTTTCCACCGGAATCGAGCCGCCAGGTCTGCATCGTCTCGGAGTGTCCGGGTTCTGTCATCACGGTAATGCCCTCGATTTCGTATCGGTCCGGCATCGCCTCGAGCTGGCCGCTCTCACGCATCGGTTGCCAGTTGTCGGGCAGGTAACTTGCACGGTCGCGTTCGTGCGGCGAGTCCGCGTGAGCAAGCTCGCTTGCCGAGACAAGATAGCGTGCATTCGGGAACTGTGGCACCGCGTTACCGTCGGCGTCGAGTATCGTATTGCCGCCCGCGTGATCGAAATGCAGATGCGTGTTTATGACGATCGTGATGTCCTCAGGCCCGCATCCCGCGATCGCACGAAGCGAATCCGTAAAAGGGCGTTCGCGTTCGATGCCGTACATGCCCACGTGTTTCGCGGACCACTTTTCACCGATGCCAGTCTCGATCAGTATCTTTTCCGTTGCGGTTTCGATGAATACGCAATTCATATTCATCGCGATACGATTCTTCTCGTCCGGCGGGCAAACACGCTCCCAAATGACGCGAGGGACGACGCCGAACATCGCCCCTCCATCAAGTTTGAACCGCGTATCGGGAATGATCTCGATACGATGATCCCCAAACAGCATCGTGCTACTTCTTCTTCGGTTCCGCAGCCTTTGGTGCGGCCTTCGGTGCAGGGGCCGCCTTCTTGGCCGATGGATCGGCCGCATCACCGTCTTCTGGTGCGCCTTGCGGCATTTGCATCTGCTGCTGAAGCTGCTGCTGTTGTTTCTTCATCTGGTCGAGCTGCTCGGGAGTGATCTCCGGAACATCGAAATCATCCGGCACCTGAACGAAGTTCTTCGCAACGAGCTTGTCGATCAGATCCTTTTGCTTCTGCTCGGCAAGTTTGCCCTTGACGAACTCCTTCACCGGCATTTCACGAGCCATCGGATCGTCCGGATCTTTCGTCATCGTCGAGATGAGAATGTGGCGTACATCGTACGTCTCGGTCGTTGCCGGCTTGCCATCCGGGCCTTTCTGGGTCGGATCGATGCCGAGTTTACGTTCGAGCTTTACGATGTGGAAACCGTAGTCTGATTCAACAAGCTGCGGGGCGACCTGGCCCGCTTCAAGTGCAAGTGATGCGGCCTCGAACGCCGGAACCATACGTCCCTTCGGAACATCTTTGTAAAGGCCGCCTTTGCTCTTGCCGTCGGGGCCTTTATTGCCCGGATCTTCACTGAACTGATCAGCAAGAGCCGCAAAATCCTCGCCATTCTTCGCACGTGTCAGCAGCTCTTCCGCCTTCGCACGCTTTTCTTTCGGGTCGAGCTCAGGATGCTCCGAAATGTATTTCGTTACCTCATCATCCGTAACATTCAGCTGGTCCTTCGCGGACTGGGCATAGAGGCGTGCGAGAAACTGAGCCTGCTGAAGCTTGACCTGAAGGCGAACCTTCCCGACAAAATCCGGGTCAAGCTGGCCTGCATTTGCCTTGTCATTGAACTCTTTGCGGTAGATGCGGATCTTCGCAAACACGTCTTTCGCCTGCTGCTTCTCTTCGTCAGAGATCTCACGATCCTTCATCTCGGGGTTGCCCTGCTTGAGGATGTCGATCTTCGCATTCAAAAAGTCCTCGAATTCAACGGCATGCGACCGCGTGTCGGCAGCGTGTCCGAGGCCAAGCTTATCCATAAAGCTCGCAAAACCTGATCTCTGGACCGCAGGCTGATCGTCCTCGCCCCAGTATGCTTTAACCTGATCGTCGGTAACGAAACCGAATGGCGGCATCGGGCCTTTGTCCTTATTGATCTCGCGGTCGTAATTTACCGCAATGACCTCGGCAGCAATGCTGTCGAGTTCCTGCTTATTCGTCTGCTGGTCGGCAAGGCCTATTGCCTGGGCCTCGCTTGCCTCGGCGAGAAGCTCTCGGAAGCTGTCAAGCTGCGTCTTTTTCAATTCAGGATTGTCGGCGAAGCGTTTCAAGATCGCGGGGTTGTTCTTTGCCGCGTCGGAAAGAAGCAGGGCGATCTCATCCTTAGTCAGCGTGTTGAAAGACTGATGAGCCTGACCGCCGACCTTCTTTTTCCAAACTACAAGGCCGACGCCGATCAACATGATTGCGACGACCATTACAAGGGCTTTTGTTAAATTACTCAAAATCGTAGGACCTCTCTAAAAGACGCGAAGCGTAAAATTTGCCAAACGCACATAATAGCAAACAACGCCAGCACATAACTAATAAAAAATGGGGTTATTTGCTCTCGACCAGCTCAAGAAGAACGCCGTTCGTCGAGGCAGGATGAACAAATGCGACCAAACAGCCCTCGGCTCCGACCTTCGGAGATTCGTCTATCAGCCGCACGCCCCGTGCTTTTAGGCGTGCGAGAGCCGCATTTATGTCTTCTACTTGGATGGCAATATGGTGAATTCCGCCGCCCCTTTTTTCAAGGAATTTGCTGATCGGCGAATCGTCGCTCGTCGGCTCGAGCAGCTCGACGCGGCTCTCGCCCACGGGAAGCATCGCAACACGGACCTTCTGATCTTCGACGACCTCAGTATGTACGTTCTCGAGCCCGAGCCCGTCTGCCCAGAATTTAAGGGCCTCTTCGATGCTTTTTGCGGCAATTCCAAGGTGATCTATCTTCATTTCTTGTAAATTCGGAATCTCATTTGCGTAGCAGCTCTTCGACCGCAGAATACGGGTCGATCTGCTTCTGGGCCGAGGCGGCGGTGAGCTTGTCGAGCTTGCCTTTGACGCCGTCGCTCTTGAGCAGATCGCTCAAAAGCCGCTCGCGAAGCAGCTCAAGCAAACGCCAGCGAGCGATCGACTCTTTCCGCTCCGAAATCCCTTCGCTAAAGGCACGCGATGAGAATCCAACATATTTCTCAATTGCCTCGGCAAGCTCGTCGATGCCTTTATTTTCGGTGGCGATCGTCGGGACGATCGGCGGATTCCACATATCGGGGCGATGGGCAAGGTTCAGGAGGGCTTCGAGTTCCTTTTTCGTGCGGATAACGCCCTCGCGATCGGCCTTGTTGATGACAAATACGTCGCCGATCTCCATGATTCCGGCCTTTATTGCCTGGATGTCATCGCCCATTCCCGGTACGAGCACGACGACCGAAACATCAGCTGTCTTGACGATCTCGACCTCGTCCTGGCCCACACCGACGGTCTCAACGATAACTTTGTCGAATCCCGCCGCATCCAGGATCGACACCGCATCGACCGTAGCCCGCGAAAGCCCGCCAAGATTGCCGCGTGTCGCCATCGAACGGATGAAAATATTCTTATCAAGCCCCAGGGTATTCATCCGAATGCGGTCGCCGAGAATCGCACCGCCCGAGAAAGGGCTCGACGGGTCGATGCAGACAATGCCGACCTTTTCGCCCGCGTTTTTATAGAACTCCGCGAGCCTGTCAACCAGCGACGACTTTCCTGCGCCGGGAGCACCTGTTATGCCGATGACCTGCGCCCGTCCCGTGTGCGGATAGATCTGCTTCATCAGCTCGGCCGCACCGGCCGTTCCATTCTCGACTCTCGTTATCGCACGGGCAACCGTCCGTGGATCGCCCGCCAATAGTTTTTCTAGGTTGATCTCAGACATTCGGCGTGGACTTGTCAGGCACGAACTTGATCAGGCGGAGGCGGTTCGCTCGCCATTCGTAGTAATAAGTTCCCTGCTTTCTTTGCGGAGCATTTTCGATATCCGGCCCCGGCGTACCGTGTATGATCAAAAGCCGACTGTTCTTTCGAAACTTGTACGTTTCGTTGTCATAATCGCTTTCCCCAAACCATACCGAAACACCCATCAATTCGTCAGGGAAGTAAACTCGTCCGGTCCTTGCGTCGATAACGGCCGAGTGTGAACAGCCCGTCCCGCAGCCCCAACCGGTCAGGATGTAGCGTCCTGCGAAGTTGACGCCTTCCTTTAAGGCATTGCGAAGACGCGTCCGATACGTTGAAGCGCCGGGGCTGCGTTTGAAATCGATCGACTTTGCTGTTGTCTTCTCGACAGCTGCCGGATAGTTGCGAAATTCGGTGGATCTTGGGCGTTGTCCTGTCACGATCGCCGCAAAGAAAGCGACAGTTAACAGTACAAGTGTTAGCCGTTTCATAGACCGAGATTTTCTCATTTTGTCCCATAAACGCGAAATGGCGAGTCGATTTTCGGCCCGCCAAAGGAGGATAAAACGGACCGGAATCGACTACATTATGCCTTCATCGGCAGAGGGTCCATAGATCGCGGGAACAGGAATATCGAGAAGCCGCAGGTAAACCGCGAGTTGGCCCCGATGATGCGCGATATGGCCGAAGGTCGAACGCACGACCACGTTCTTCTTATCCTGCCAAAGTATCTGATCACCGTTTTGGAGCGTCCACGTTTCATTCAGCACGTCATCGCTCGCGGCATTCTGAAGTGTTTTGTGTGAATCCTCAACGCGCTTCTTCAGATATGCGACCAGCGTTGCGCTATCGAACTGCTGCGGATAATCATACGGCTCGGCGAAATCAAGTTTGTCGCGGCCTACGACAAAATCGAACCAGCCGTACATATCCGCGACGTGCCCGGCGAGCTGGCCGAGCGACATCGACTTTTCGTGCGGCTTCCAATCGAGCTTGTCGTCCGGTATGCGTGCGAGCATCTTCTCGGTCGCGGGGATCTCTTCGTTAATTTGGTCAGCAATTTCCTGTATTCTGCTCATTTTTCTTTTCTCCTACGCTGCGCTTTCGTCGGCGCTCGGTCCGTAAATTGAAGGGACGGGAATGTCATTGAGCCGCAAATAAACGCTCAATTGCCCGCGGTGATGTATGCCATGGCCAGAGACCATCGCTTTGACGGCTCCGATCTTCGGCAGCGTGAAATAGACCGTTTCGCCGCTTCGCAGTGTCCAATCCTTCTGAAGATCGTCGTCCGAGGTCGCAAGGATCGCCGCTTTGCTCGCCGCAACAGCTTCGTCGAAAAACTTAAGCAGTTCCTCGTTCGATGAGGGCTCAAACGGCTTGTACTCACGCTCGGCAAAGTCGAGGCCGTCCTCCTGCATTATCACGACAGGGAAGCCTTGCAACTCCGCAATGTGGCCGGCAAGGCGGCCAAAAGGTGTTGATTTTTCGTGAGGTGTCCAGTCAAATTTTTCAGCAGGAACACGCTCGAGTACGCGTCTCGTAACCGCAGCGTCAGAGGCAAGATCCATTGCAAGGGCCTTCGCGATCGGGCCCGGTGTTGAATTTGTGTTTTCCATTATTGCTCCTTCCCCGAATATCAGGGAGAAACAATACTAGCACAGTCTGTTGCAGGGATGCAACAACTATTTTTAGATGAATCGAATTATTTTTAAGAGCCCCGTTTTCACAGGGCCCGGAGCAGATTTTTCGCGATTACGATACGCTGGATCTCGCTTGTGCCTTCGCCGATGGTGCAGAGCTTTGAGTCGCGCCAATATTTTTCGGCCGGATAATCCTTCGTGTAACCATAGCCGCCGTGGATCTGGACGGATTCTTCCGAGACACGGACCGCAGTTTCGGAAGCGAAGAGTTTTGCCATCGCGGATGCCTGAGTAACGGGCTTTTTCGCGTCCTTGAGAGTAGCGGCTTTTAGGGTCAAAAGTCGGGCACACTCGATCTGTGTCGCCATATCAGCGAGTTTGAATTGAATGGCCTGAAAGTCTGCGATCGGTCGGCCGAACTGCTGCCTTTCTTTCGCGTATCTGACGGCTGCTTCGTATGCGCCTTGCGCGATGCCGACCGAGAGTGCGGCGATCGAGATACGTCCGCCGTCGAGCACCTGCATCGCCTGCTTGAATCCCTCGCCTTCGTTGCCGAGAAGGTTTTCCTTCGGAACTTTGCAATCCTCAAAAACGACCGATGCCGTCTCAGAAGCCCGCATCCCGAGCTTGTTTTCCTTCTTGTCGCCGCGAAATCCCTGCATCGACTTGTCGAAAATGAAAGCCGAGATACCGTGATTGCCTTTCTCCTTGTCGGTAACGGCAACTGCGACGAGGGTGTTGCACGAGATCGCGTGCGTGATGAAATTCTTCGAGCCGTTGACGACCCAGCCATCGTCAGTTGGGACCGCGGTCGTACGCGTTCCGGCCGAATCCGAGCCCGCTTGCGATTCGGTCAAACCCCAGGCCCCGAAACTCTCGCCTCTTGCAAGCGGAGCGAGATATTTTGCCTTCTGCTCCTCGGTGCCGAACATATAAATGTGGTTCGAGCAGAGGGAATTATGAGCCGCGACCGAGAGCCCGACGGAGCCGTCGACTCGGCCGAGTTCCTCGATGATCGTCGCGTACTCGACATAACCCATTCCGGCTCCGCCGAATTGCTCCGGAAACAGAATGCCAAGAAGTCCAAGCTCAGCGAGTTGTGGCCGCAGTTCCTCAGGAAAATGCTGGGTTTCATCCCACTCCATAACATGCGGGCGGATCTCGCTCTCGGCGAATTCGCGTATGCTCAGCTTTATCTGTTCCTGTTCGGGTGTAAGGTCGAAGTTCATATGAGTGTATAACGAACAGTTATAATGGCATAACATAAATCGTATGGCAACCGAGGTATGGTTGATTGTCGATGCTCCGAGACCTAAAATTGAAGTATGAGCAACCCGAATATTCTCACCACAGATGACCAGGTCCGAGAGCTTTTGGCTGAAACAAAACGCATCGCGGTCCTCGGGATCAAGCCGGAGAGTCATTCAACCCAACCGGCATTTTACGTCCCAAAATACATGGCAGATGCCGGATACGAGATCATTCCCGTTCCCGTCTATTATCCTGAAGTCACTGAAATTCTTGGCCAGCCCGTCTATCGCGACCTTACGAAGATCCCCGGCGAAATAGACCTCTTGAACGTTTTTCGCAAGAGTTCCGACCTCTCAAAACATACGTTCGACATACTTGCGAAAAAGCCGAAGGCAGTGTGGTTCCAGCTCGGGATCACGAACGATGAGGTTGCAGAAAGGCTTGCAGATGCCGGAATAAAGGTTGTTCAGGATCTGTGTCTGATGGTCGAGCACCGTGCGCTTACCGGTGCGAAAAGCTGACCGGATCGCACGCACAGGCTCGCTTGCTAAGAACTATCGACGAAAATTTGGCTCAGTCTATCTTCGTGACGGCGATGCCGGCCGTGCAGGGTTAGCGAAAATGGACTTCAGGTCAGCATCGGACAGCGGCCTTGAACGCCCGACAGCCAGGCCGGCGATCGTCAGCCCACCGATCGCAACGCGTCGGAGTTTGACCACCGAGTAACCGATCTTGTCGAACATCTTGCGGATCTGCTGATTGTGGCCCTCGAAGAGAGTTACTTCGTACCAGCCGTTCTTATCGGTTGATCTTAGTTCACGGATCTCGGCAGGTGCCGTTTTGAATCCGTCCTCAAGCAAGATCCCGCGCCGAAGTTTATTGATCGCGTTCGCATTCGGCAATCCTTTCACCTTCACCTCGTAAACCTTCGCAACCGTCTTTGAGGATGCGACCCGGTCGGTGAACTTGCCATCATTCGTCAAGATGATCAGGCCTTCGGAATTGTAATCGAGACGGCCGACGGGGTGCAGCTTTCCCTTGCCCTTTACAAGCTCGACAACGAGCTTTCGCCCTTCGGGGTCGCTGGCGCTCGAGAGGTATCCTTTCGGTTTGTTCACGAGCACGTAATGATGCTTGACGGTGGCAAGGCGTGGGTTGATGAGCTTACCCCGGATCTTGATGTGATCTTTTTCGGGATCGGCCTTTGTGCCGAGCTGTGTGACGATCTCACCGTTGACGGAAACTTCGCCCGCGGCGATCATCTGCTCGGCACCGCGCCGTGATGCGAGCCCGGCCTGGGCAATGAGTTTTTGAAGTCTTTCTGGCATATTGAGCTGGTCAATCAACCGCTTCGGCCGCCTTTTCCAAGGTCGTCGCAAGCACCTGGTTGAGGCTCATATTCTTTGACTTAGCGAGAATTGCGTATTTTCTATGGACCTCCGGCTTTAGCCGCAAGACAAATTGTCCGGAGAAGCGTTTCATCGGTTCGATATTCTTTTCCTTTGCGAAATCCAAGAAAACGCGAAGGCTGATCTCACCTTCTTTGCGGAGTTTCGCAATGCTATCCGCGTAGAAATCAGCACCACCATTCAGTCCGATGAACTCGCCACGAAACATGGAGATATCCGGATCGAAGCTGATCACAGCCTCATACTTGCCGAATTTCATCACGTTCTTCATCTTTATGACTCCTCAGGATTGAGATGCTCGTTGAGCCACTTGCGTATCGACTCGACAGCGCCTTTGTTGGTCGTTGGCCGCGGATGCGGGCGATGGAAAACCCGTATCTCGCCAAATAGAAATACGCGTACTCGGGAGCCTTCTGCCTCCGAGATCTCGGCTCCGAGTGACTTAAACAGCGACTCGATCTCTGCCCACTTGATATTGGCCGACGCCGGCCTGCGGAAGATGGCTTCGAGCGTCTTCCGATCCTTCGATCTAATGATACTAGAAAATGATACTAACGGCAATAGGGATTCTTTCGGACGTATTCGCTGCCTGCTCCACGCAGCTCACTGCACTAGGTCCTCAAAATCCTCAATGCTTGGGAGTTCGGAAAGGTCTTTTAGGCCGAACTGGAGCAGAAACTCCTTCGACGTTCCGTACTGTATCGGGCGGCCGACGGCCTCCTTGCGGCCCTTTGCAACGATAAGGCGTTTATCGAGAAGCGTCTTGATGGACGTAGCGGACTGCACACCGCGAATTTCCAGAATCTCAGGCACCGTAACCGGTTGCTTGTAGGCGATGACGGCGAGTGTTTCGAGCGAGGCGAGAGAAAGCTTGGCCGACGGCCTGGTCTTTAGAAACGCGCGAATTTCCTCGTGAAATTCCGGCCTTGTCGCGATCTGATAGCCGCCCGCGATCTCGCGGATCTGCAAACCGCTTGAACGCTCAGCGTATTCCGCACCGAGCTGCTCGACCGCGGCCTGGATCGCGCTCTTTTCTTCGCCAAGTATGTCCGCGAGAAGTTTAGCCCCGATAGGTTCTTCCGCGACGAAGATCAAAGCTTCGACAACGGCCACGAGTTCGCCCGGCGACCTCGCCGGTGCCTTTGCTGCCGCGGTGCTTTCTATATTTTCCGAGACCGGATCTTCCATAAAACCAGTATTCTATCAGGCTCGACGCAAAAGTATCTCGCCGAATGTCTTATTCTGTACGAGGCGAACCGATTCGCTGCGGACGATCTCAAGTGCGGCGATGAACGCGGTAACAAGTTCTCTGTGCGAACGCATTTCCTCGAAAAAGTTCGAAAGGTTCACTTCACCGAACTCAACGATGCGGCCTTCCAAGGCACGGATCATTTCGGAGAGCGAGATCTCTTCGCGCTCGATCTCCATCTTCACTTCCTCGAGGTGCCGGGCGACTATCTTCTGAAATACGGTCAAAAGATCAAAGACCGTGGCGGCAACCTCCGAGCTATTATCGTCGGACTCGATCGGGCCGCGAGTGAATGTCGCCTGTTCGATGGTCGTTCGTTCGTGCAGCATTCCTGCCGCGGTTTTGAACTTTTCATATTCGAGAAGGCGATCGACGAGTTCGCGTCGCGGATCCTCGAAGTCGGCCTCTTCGTCGTCGGACTTTGGATCGCGAGGCAAAAGCATCTTCGACTTGATCTCAATGAGCGTCGCCGCCATCACAATAAAGTCCGCCGCGACCGCGATATCGAGCCGTTTCATCAGCTGTATCGTCTCAAGGTACTTTGCGGTGATCTTTGCGATAGGAATGTCGAAGATGTTCGCCTGCTCCTGCTTGATCAGATAAAGAAGCAGATCGAGCGGCCCGGCAAAATCTCCGATCTGAACGCGCAGCTCGTCCCGCCCGGCCGCAACGATCTCGGGGCGTTCGGTATTAAAATCAAACGAATAATGTTCCTGTTCTTCAGTCACCTAGGTACTAAAGCCTAACCAGTGAGGCCACGAGCTAGCCATTTATCAACTCAAGTGCCTTTTCAATCGGCCGTGCCAGGACAGCCTTGTCGCCCACCTCGACGATCGGCCGCTGGATCAGATTCGGGTCGGCAACCATCGCTTTTATCACGTCGGCGTCCGGCGTTTCGTCGGACAACCCGGCGGCGGCCGCACCGCGTGTTAGCTTTATCGGGCGAACGCCGGCTTTTGCTGCCAGCCTTGTCAAGGTCGCCTCGGTAAAGGGCTCGTTAAAGTAATTTACCTTTTCGTAGTCTATGCCGTTTTCACGAAACAGCGTCGCCATATTGCGGCACGTCGTTCAAGTAGGCTTTTCGTAAACGGTGATCTTTCGAGTCATAATCGTGCTCCAAAAGGATGACGTATTTTATCGGATGCCGACCTTCTGGTAAACATCCAGCATCGTTTTCGACGCGATGGCCGCCGCCTTTTCCGCTCCGCTCTTCAGGATAGTGTTCAGTGCCTCATCATCATAGGTGGAAATACGTTCCTGGAACGGCCGCAGGTATTCAATGACAGCTTCAGCGAGTTCGCCTTTGAACTGCCCGTAGCCTTTGCCCGCAAACTGTTCCACGCATTCGGCTTGCGACTTTTCGGTAACGAGCTGATATATCGTCAGCAGGTTGTTGATCGCCGGCCGCGTCTCGTCGAATGTGATCTCGGTGCCGCTGTCGGTGACAGCACGTTTGATCTTTTTTGCGACCGTGTCTGCATCATCAAGCAGGAAGATCGAGCCGGCCTCATTCTCGTCTGATTTCGACATTTTCTTCGCGGGATCTTGAAGCGATTTTATGCTCGCACCGGCTTTGGGAATGTACGGCTCGGGGACCTTAAAGGCCGCACCAAAATCACGATTGAATCGCTCGGCGAGGTCCCGCGTCAGTTCGAGATGCTGCTTCTGATCCTGGCCGACCGGAACAAGATCCGTCTGATAGAGCAAGATGTCCGCCGCCATCAAGATCGGATAGATGAAAAGCCCCACGCTGGAACGTTCTCGGCCACCCTTTTGCGACTTATCCTTGAACTGCGTCATTCGCTCAAGTTCGCCCATTCTCGCTACGCAGGAAAGGATCCACGTGAGTTCAGCATGCTCGTGAACATCAGATTGGATGAAGATCGTCGCTTTTTCGGGGTCGACGCCGGCCGCAAGATAGATGCGGGCGAGGTCAAGCGTTGCCTGACGCAAGGTCGCCGGGTCCTGCGGCAGCGTGATCGCATGAAGGTTCACGACGCAGTAAAAGGCCTCGTAATCGTCCTGAAGCGCGACCCAATTCTTTAGCGCACCCAAATAATTGCCCAAATGAAGCCTGCCTGTCGGCTGTGCTCCGCTAAATATTCGTTTCTTCGACATTAGAGGTAAAGAATGTAAATAAGGCCGTAATAAAAGGGCGTAATTATCATCTGAAAGACGCCGATGTAGATGAGTGCGAGCAAGATAATGTAGCCGTATTGCTCAAGCATCCGCAGAACGGGCTGTGCACTCTCGGGCAAAAAAGTGGAAAGGATCTGGCTCCCGTCGAGCGGCGGGAAAGGGAGCAGATTGAACACGAACAGCGATAAATTCAAAAACATCAGATCCGCCAAGAATATCGTAACCGGATTGCTACTATTGCCAAAAAGGTCCGGGACCTCAAAAACTCCCTGCGAAATAAGTATCTTCGCGGCAACTATACCAATGATCAGCAGGATCAAATTCGCGAGTACGCCCGCTATCGAGACCATCACATTCGCGAGCTTGTAATTCGTCCAATTCCGCGGATTAACAGGCGTCGGGACGCCCCAACCGATCAGCGGAATGCTGCCAAGGGCACCGCCCATTGCGCCAAGGATGAAGCCGATTATCGGAATGAGAAGCGTTCCGATCGGGTCGGTATGCTTGATCGGATTCAAGGTGACGCGGCCGAGCATATACGCCGTGTCGTCGCCGAATTTGTGCGACATCCAGGCGTGTCCGGCCTCGTGTGCAGAGATCGCCAAAAGAAGGACGACCATAAAGATCACAAGGTGGCTGATTAGGTTGATCGGATCGATTCCGCCCATAAAATGAACCAAATACAAAAAAACTACTGCTCGGGCATTTGATGCAGAGATTCGTTGTATTGGAGCCTAGATTGTGCCATTCTTTTGGTACAAAATAAAATGAAGCAGAGAGCCCAATGGAGAACCTGTTTCCGTGGGAGTTCTGCTCTTCTGACCTATGAGGAAGCACATCGTCTGCATCGCGAGCGAGCAAAAAGGCAACGAGTTTCTTGAGCAGGCGAGTTCCGATGGCTGGCGCGTAACGCTTGTGACGCGAAAGAGTCTACTCGATGCTCCTTGGGCTTGGGACGCGATCAGCGAGGTTCGCTCGGTCGAGGAACCGGCACAGCCCGTCGATTATGTTAGAGCGATAACGAACATCGCGGGTTCTGAAAAGATCGACCGCGTGGTCGGCCTTGATGAGTTTGACGTGATAACTGCGGCCCTGACGCGGGAGCATTTGCAGCTGCCGGGCCTTACGAGTTCGTATCTCCGACGTTTTCGAGACAAGCTAACGATGCGGAATATTGCCGCCGCTAACGGCATTCCGTGTCCTGATTTTATTGGAGCCTTCAATGAGAGCGACATCAACGACTTCCTCGCTCGCGTACCGGCACCCTGGATCGTAAAGCCTCGCTTTGAGGTCTCGGCCTTTGGTATCCGAAGATGCGAATCGGCTGATGAGGTCTGGGACGTTCTCAAAGACCTCGATAACCGAAATAACTGGCGAGACCATCCGTCGCAGTTCGTGATCGAACGCTTCATCGAAGGCCGTGTCTTCCACGTCGATTCCGTCGTCGAAGGTGGAAAAGTTCGTGCAGCGGGCGTGAGCCAATATGGAAAGACACCCTTCAGCGTTACACATCACGGTGGCGTTTTTACGTCGTCAACCGTGCCATATCGCGCGGCTATCAGAAAGGGTCTCGAAACTGTCAACACGCATCTACTCAAGGCGTTCGAATACGATCGGGGCGTAACGCACGCAGAGTTTCTGCAAAGCTCGGCGACTGGCGAGATCTTCCTGCTCGAAGTCGCATGTCGTGTAGGCGGCGCGTATATCGCGAATGCTCTAGAGTACGCTTGTAATTTCAACCTCTGGCGCGAATGGGCAAAGCTCGAAACCGCCACAAAAGAACACCCTTATAAGCTGCCGAAGCTCCGAAAAGAATTCTCCGGTGTTGCCCTTGCACTCGCAAACACCGAGGAGCCAAACACCGAGCATTACGTTGAGGAAGAGATCGTCTATCGCGTCAAGAAACCGCGGCACGTCGGTTTTATCTTTCACTCAAAGAACCAAAAGCGAGTCGAGGAACTGCTCTCGATTTACTCTGAGCGTATCGCCAACGATTTCCTTGCCGTCGCTCCCGCAAAGGAACGCTACGACGACTGATCTCAATTTATGCATTTCGAAATTTTGTTTGACGAGCCGCAAAGCGCCCAGGTCGGCTCGCCCGAACTACTTGAACACGATCTGAGCCGATATTTCTCCGAGCTTTTGCGGTTCGAATCAACTCGCGAGCTTGCGGCATCACCGATCGTCGAGAAAATTCGACCGGAAGCGACGCGTATCCTGAACTCAGTGATCGTTGGCGAGAGCGGGACGACGGGAAAAAGCGCGAAGGAGCATATAGCTGCGATTGCGTGGAATATCGAACGGGGCAATCAGCTTGACGGGATCATCGAGGCGCTGAAGGGTGAGGAAGGATTGAGAGAGCTGGACCTACTCCTTTTGACCGAGCTTGACCACGGAATGGCGCGCAGCGGCAATCGCAATGTTGCCGAAGAGATCGCCTCCGCCCTCGATCTGAACTACGCATTCGCACCTGTTTACATCGCTCTGCAAAAGGGCAGCGGGGTCGAATCCGCAGTGGAAGGTGAGAATACGAATTCGATCCATGGGCTTGCAATGTTTTCAAAATTCCCGATGAGGAACATTCATGCGATCGCTCTGCCGAACGGGAAGGACAAGATGTGGGGAAAGGAGAAGCGACTCGGCCACCTCCGCGCTCTTTTTGCGGACATCGAACATCCGGCCGGGACATTCAGGGCAGTTACGGTCCACCTCGACGCCCACTGCTCGCGTGCGCATCGCCGGCTGCAGATGCAGATCGTGCTCGATCATGTCGATACGCTGCCCGCGTTGCCGACGCTGATCGGCGGCGACTGGAACACGACGACCTTTAACTCTCAGAGTTCGACGCGGGCGATCCTTGGCTATTGGCGGCGTGTGTTCATGGGGCCAATGAATGTAGCCAAGAACCACCTGCCACACCCTGAGCGTTATTTCGAACGCCCGCTGTTTTCGATGCTAGAGCGTCGCGGCTACAACTGGCGCGATCTGAACAACGTGGGAACGGGTACGCTGCACTATCACGTTGAAAGCATCGAAAAGAACACGAATCTGCGCGATTGGGTTCCGGAATGGTGTTTTCCGTTCATCTTTTGGGCCGCAAATCGCGTCGGCGGCAGCGTCTCGGGCCGTCTGGATTGGTTCGCCGGTAAGGGCATTTCGCCCGCCCCGAACTTACCGCCTCGCACGATAGCAGGCCTTTCCAACCATGCCGGCACACCGCTCTCGGACCACGACCCGATCTGCCTGGATCTTTCGCTCAAATAGGTATTTGTTGCGAGTTGTTTCGCCCTAGTGAATGACTATCCCAAAGCCGAACGTGAAATTGTTCGCGTTTCGGGTATGCGGGATCGCTCCGTACGGGTCGCCGACCAACGAGTAGTCGCGAATGAATACGGGATTGTAGTTAACCTCGATAACGCGGAGGTCGATCCGCTTGTGTACCTTTACGTCGATGCCGCCGCCAAACTTCATTGCGAATGCAGTTGTTTTTGCCGTGATCTGAAAATTGTCCGAGGGGCGTGTAGGGGCGTCATTCGTAGCCTTGTAATTGTACGTTGCCGCTCCAACAAGAAAATGGCCGAACGGCTTGAACCGAGCCGATCTTGAATTGTCTTTTACCTGCAGTCCGACCAAATAGTTGATGTAATGCTCCTTCCTCGTAACCGTTTCCGCAGCACCGGCGATGTCGTCCGTGTATGGTTTGCTCTTGAAATGCCCCGAAATGTTCCCCTTGATTCCGACGTATCGGGACACATTGTAGGTCAGCGACGTGTCAAAACCATTGAACGTGGCGCGTTTGCAGAAGGACGTTTGGAAGTTCTGTCCGAGGATCGGTGTTGCATCGGGTGAGCACGGCGAGAACGTCATACCGAACTCGGAGATCTCCTTGACGTTCGGCTGGACGCTTGCGATCGAATATCCTCCGTAGAATTCAACCTTGTTGTAGTCATCCCCGCGCTTTGTCGTCGCCTGAGCTGTTGCCTCCAGCGAGCAGAAGCAAAGCAGACCGAGCAGAAGCAATACATAGGTTGCATGTGAGGTTCTTGTTTTAGTAGTCATTTCATTTCTCCGTATATGTGAACTGTTGTATTTGCACCGGCGAACGCATTACAATAAGCGCATTTACCGAACGCTGAATGCTGGTGGTCCCATTTTTGCTCCCACCGCCTTCGCCGATGCTCATTAACATTAACTTTCTCGGGGAAAGTAAATCCTTAGATAGCGTTGAATCTTTCCGCATCTTTATCTGACGTTTGTCTGATCTTGTATGTTGTTGAAACGCAAAGAGTTATATGAGTTTTCGCGCTTCCGCCTCGATGTTTCCGAGCGGCTTTTGCTGCGCTCGGGCAAGCGGGTTCCGCTTGCCGATAAGGCTTTTCAGACACTTTGCATTCTCGTTCGACGCAGCGGCCAACTTGTCAGCAAAGATGAACTTATCAGCGAGGTGTGGGCGGACTCGATCGTCGAAGAGAACAATCTTGACCAGAAGATCTCGATGCTTCGTCAGGCACTGGGCGAACATCGCGGGAAAGGCAAGGAGAAATTCATCGAGACGGTGCGTGGCCGCGGCTACAGATTCTTGCCGGATGTCCGAACGATCGATCCCAAAATAACGGTTCCCATTGTCGCTGATGCAGATGCACCCGCACCTGAGCCGGTGGTGAATCGTTCTGCCAAACCTCAGGAACCCTTGCTCGATAAGGAGCTTCTTTCAACAGAGAGGCAGACGGAGACCGATCTGAAACCAGCGGCGGTAACTACATCTGCATCAGCCGAGCTACCAAAGATGGGTAACCGCACCCTTTGGATGGCAGCGGTCGCCGTGATCCTTTTGGGGGCGGCGGCTCTTTTCGTATGGCGTTTTGTGATCGAGCGGCCGCGACCCGCGACCGCCGCGATAGACTCCATCGTTGTCATGCCGTTCGAGAACACTGCTCGATCCGCCGGGACCGAGTATCTCGGTGAGGGAATTGCGGAAAGCGTGATCAATAATCTCTCTCAACTGCCCGACCTGAAAGTGATGTCCGGGAGTTCGATCCAGCTCGATCAGGGCCGGACTCCCGATCCACGATCTCTAGGTTCCGACCTGAATGTACGAGCCGTGCTGAGCGGCAGTATTAAGCAGATAGGCGGCCAATTGGTCATTAATGCCCGACTTGATGACGCCCGCGACAGCCATCGCATTTGGGGTGAGCAGTACGTGGGCAGTATCACGGATATCTTCGATGTCCAGAGCGACATTGCCAGGAAAGTGTCGAGCAATCTGCACCTCAAATTGGCGGCGGCCTCGCCGCTTGTCGTGCGCACCGAAACGCAGAACCCGGAGGCCTATCAGTTGTATTTGCAGGGCCTCTATCACCTGAACAAGCGAACGGCGCCCGATATCCGTCGAAGCGCCGAACTCTTTCAGCAAGCGATAGACACGGATCCTTCCTACGCAAAGGCGCATGCCTGGCTTGGCATCGCGTACCTGGTACTTCCGTCGTACACCAAGGCGTTGACGCCGGAAGAGCTAAAGGAGAACACCGCCAAGCGATACGCCGCGACTCAGCGAGCGCAGGAACTCGACAACTCCCTTGCCGAGGTGCATATGCTGCTCGCAGTAAAGTTCGAGGACGAGCTTCGGCCTTCGGCGGCTGAGGCCGAATATCGTCGGGCTCTCGAACTTAACCCAAACCTTGCCATGGCTAGGAGTGTGTATTCGCTCTTTTTATCTGTGCGGGGCCGGTTTGATGAAGCTATTGACGAGGTCAACAGGGCACGCGAGCTGGAACCATTCTCACCGAGCATCGCCTTCAATGTCGGATGCAGATTTTCGGAAGCTCGACGCTATGACGAGGCTATCGCCCAATACAAGCGAGTTCTTGAAGTCGAGCCTAACCATCCACTGACACATTTTGTGCTGGCGCAGGCCTATGATCGAACGGCTCAATATCAGGATGCGATCGCCGAATATCAGAAGGCAGATGTGCTTCGCGAGAAGGAATCGGAAAGCGAAGCGGCAGAGCGAGCGGGCGAATTGTCCGCTGCCCTAAACCACGATGGAGCGCCCGGCTACTGGCAAAAGAGACTCAAATTCGGTGAAGAAGATCTAAGCAAGAACCGTGGTTCCGCTTTTGATATCGCGGTTGTTTACGCTCGACTCGGTGATAGCGAGCGCTCGTTTGAGTACCTGGAACGATCTTTCCGAGCAAACGAATTTGACATCGGATGGCTCAAAATCGAACCGGCGTTCGATCCAATGAGATCCGACCCGCGTTTCTCCGACCTGCTCCGCCGCGTCGGTCTTTCGTAAGAGGTGCTTCGCAGGGTGGCCGGGTCATCGATGGATATTTCTTCATTCCTGGCGGTCCGCCGGGATGCGCAAGCTTAGTGCAAAATGCTATCTTGTAGCGTATGGAAGTCGCATTTACTCAGACACTAAGCTTTGACGCCGATACTTTTGAATACGAGACTGTCGATTCGCAGAACGGCAACGCGTCGATCATCAGGTTTCCAGTTGACCCAAAGAGCGTCAGCCCGGGCGACATCGTGGTGGTCGTCAAGAAGGAAGATATTTTCTTTCACGGGATGATCGGAAAGATCGAGAACGACTACGCGTATGCGTCCGATCCCAAAGGCTCGCTGCTCCCCGCCGGTGTGCAATAGGCTATCCGCATTTTTGCGTTCTTGATCTTTCGTTTATAATTTTGGTCTTTCGGGGCAGTAGCTCAGCTGGGAGAGCGCAGCGTTCGCAATGCTGAGGTCAGGGGTTCGATCCCCCTCTGCTCCACCAATATCCCATTCATAATTTCCCTTTTTGAGCAGGTCGGGAAAGGAACGGTGTTGCAGTAGGAATGTCGATTGCCTCCGTCGCTTATAGGGTCTATTCCGCCAACGCGGTCGCGGTCACTTCACTTGTTCGGGGCATAGTTAGTTCGTAGCGAAGCCATCAATCCACGACGTTGCATAGAATTAAAGCATTAGCCAACCTGATTCTTTGCGATCACTTGTAGATGCCCAGAACCCCAACGCCGGATCTCCTCGACCAGCGGCAAGACAGTTCTTCCATAATCCGTAAGTGAATATTCGACCGGCGCGGGAACTTCGCCCGTCGGGTTTCGCTCCGCGATCCCGTCATCGATCAGCTCCCGAAGCTGCTGAGTAAGTACCTTTTGCGAAATGCTCGGCATTCCTTTTCGCAACCCCGCAAAGTGCTTTGGTGAGTCCGACAGCATATAGACGATTATCAATTTCCACTTACCGCCGAGTGCCGCAAGGGCGGCCGTTAATGGACACCCTGTCACAGGATTTGGCCGAGCATGTGAAGGAGAGTTACCTAAAAGTGCCTTCTTGTTTGCGATCATATCGAACAATTATAGTCGTTCTAGGAATGAAAACCAGCCAAGCAGTTTAGGAGGATTATTGCCGATGGTAGTTGAGGTTCGTAGTTACAGAACGAAGCCCGGTAAGCGTGGAGAGTTTCTCGAGTTTTTCGAGAAGAGAGCGATTCCGGCTCTTCGCGAGTTTGGGATGACGGTGGTTGGACCGCTCATTGATATCGAGAATCCGAACAAGTTCGTATGGCTGCGGTGCTTCTCGACGCTTGAGGATCGAGAACGGATGAAGGCCGAGTTTTACGGCGGGGAGCTTTGGAAGCGAGAGCTTGAGTCCATCGCGATGCCGATGCTCGACAGCTATGATGTGATCCTATGTGAAACCACACCCGGCTTTACCGCGGAAGGAGTTAAATAGTCCATGAATGTGAAGATTGTCTTCTTAGGATTCGTTCTGATCCTCTCGTCGCTCTTGGTGAGCACAATTGGGCAAGCGGTAGTGAAATCCGCCGCAATAACACAAATGCAAAAGCGAGATGGACAGCACGATTTTGACTGGCAAACCGGGAAATGGAAGGTTCATTTGCGCAGATTGCTCAATCCGCTCTCGGGCTCGACGACTTGGGTCGAGTACAACGGAACGTCGGTTGTCCGACCGGTGATGAATGGGCGCGGGAGTCTTCTCGAACTAGAACTCGATGGCCCCAAAGGCCACATCGAGGGTGTCGGGCTGCGGCTTTACGATCCGGAATCTGGCCAATGGAGCCTGAACTGGGCAAATGGCGGCGACGGCAGAATGAGCACACCAATGTTCGGGGAATTCAGGGATGGCAAGGGCGAGTTTTTTGACCAGGAGGTCTATAACGGTAGATCGGTCTTCGTTAAGAACGGATTTTTCGCGATCACTGCCACTTCGGCGCTTTTCGAACAGGCGTTCTCCGACGACGGAGGTAAGACTTGGGAAACGAACTGGAGAATGACGTTCACGAGGATAAAATAGATGTGCAAATTGATCAGATCAGGTGCTATTCCCATTTTGACGCTCGCTCTTTTCGCGTCCGCCACAGCGAGCCTATTCGGCCAGCACACGGTGCGTGATGGCCAACGAGACTTCGATTTTGAGATAGGCACGTGGAAAACTCACGTGAAGCGGCTAACCCAGCCACTGACCGGTTCGACGACGTGGGTCGAATACGATGGAATGACAACTGTCAAGGAGGTGTGGAATGGAAAGGCTAACCTTGCGGAATTGGTGATGGACGGGCCGGAAGGGCATTTTGAGGGGATGAGCCTCCGTCTCTATAATCCTACGACCGGTCAATGGAGCCTAAACTTTTCCAATAGCAAAAGTGGGGTGTTGAGCACAGCGACCATCGGTGGATTCAAGGACGGTCGAGGCGAATTTTACAATCAGGAATTCCTAAACGGACGCTCGATCTTCGTTAAGTTCATCATCACATGTGGAACGTTGAATACCTGCAGGTTCGAGCAGTCATTTTCGGATGATGGCGGCAAGACTTGGGAGCTGAACTGGATCGCGACGGATACGAGGACAGACGATGCTGGCGTCGAGACCGCTTCGAGCAGTAAGATTGACGTTTCCAAATTGTCTGCCAAAGAGCGTGATGGACAGCACGCTTTCGATTGGGAATTTGGCGAGTGGAGACTGAAGGTGAAACGCTTGAAAGGAGCTTTGACCGGTTCAACGATGTGGACGGAACTAAACGGCAAGGTGGAGCAGCGTAAGATCTGGAACGGACGGGCCAACCTAGCTGAAGTTGTCGCTGAAACTCCGGGGACGCGACTCGAATTTCTTGCTCTGCGGTTGTATAACCCGGGGACCAACCAGTGGGCTCTCTATTTTGCAAGTAGCAATGACGGCAAGCTTAGTGTGCCAATGTTCGGCGAATTTCGGAACGGTGTAGGCGAATTTTTTGACCAAGAGTCGTTCAATGACCGGATGATCTTGGTCAGGTTTCTCTTCGCACGACCTTCGGGCGAGACCGGACATTCTGAACAAGCCTTCTCGAAGGATGGTGGTAAGACGTGGGAGACAAACTGGATCAATACGTACACGCGGATCAAGTGATGGTTGAGTTGTGCCGACGGTTCTGGACATCCAATTCGGGAGTGAATACTAGTGCCTGAGCCAGTATTAGACTTCAGGGTTCGGCGGGTGCTTTTGGAGGATTTCGACTCGTGGAGGCGCCTTTGGGACGGATACAATGAATTTTACGGAAGAGTCGGCCCGGACGCTCTTCCCGAGGCGACAACATTAAAGACATGGGAGCGATTTTTCGATTCTCGGGAAGCTGTGTATGCTATCGTCGCCGACTGTGGAGACCAGCTAGTCGGAATTGCCCATTACGTCTTCCACCGCAGTACGACCCGTCTAAACGAAGTTTGCTATCTGAATGATCTCTTCTCGATCGAGAAGGTTCGCGGTAGGGGCGTTGGCAGAAGGTTGATCGAAACCGTATATGCACACGCGCAAAATGCAGGATGCGAGAGCGTATACTGGCAAACTCACGAGACAAACTCCCAAGCGATGGCCCTTTACGACAAGCTGGCAAAGCGTTCCGGATTCGTCGTTTACTCAAAGATCCTTTCCCAAGTTTAGGAACGCGTCGAGTCGCTTACTTTTTCGGACGCTCGTTCGACTTGAGGACGCGTTTCCGCAGACGGATGGTCTTGGGAGTTACTTCGATCAATTCGTCGTCGGCGATGAATTCGAGTGCTCGCTCGAGCGACATTTCCCGAACAGGTACAAGCCGCATTGCCTCATCCGCCGAGGTTGTGCGCATATTCGAAAGCTTCTTCTCTTTGATGGCATTCACATCGAGATCGACGCTGCGGGCATTTTCGCCAATGATCATTCCTTCATAAACTTTCACCTGCGGTTTTACGAAGAGCGTCCCGCGCTCCTGCAGGTTATAAAGCGCATATGTGTTCGTTTCGCCCATACGGTCCGCAACGAGGGAACCCGTCTGGCGTGAACGCATTTCGCCCTGCCACTTATCAAATCGCAAGAAAAGTGTGTTCAGGAGGCCCGTACCTTTTGTCTCCGTGAGGAACTCGCCTCGGAAGCCGATAAGGCCGCGCGACGGTGTTTCGAATTCGAGACGCACGCGGCCCGAACCGTTGTTTATCATCTTCATCATCTGGCCTTTTCGCCGGCCCATCGCTTCGGTTACAACGCCAATGAATTCTTCCGGCACGTCGATGACAACGAGCTCGATCGGTTCGAGAAGCTCGCCGGTTGCTTCGTCTCGACGGGTTACGACCTCGGGTTTAGAAACCTGGAGCTCATAGCCTTCACGACGCATCATCTCGATCAGAATTGCCAGCTGCAATTCGCCGCGGCCGGAAACCTTGAACTGTTCAGCTGCATCCGTTTCGGTAACACGCAACGCGACATTCCCGAGGAGTTCGCGATCGAGCCGCTCTTTGATCTGCCTGGAAGTTACGAACTTGCCTTCGAGGCCCGAGAACGGCGACGTGTTCACGCCGAAGATCATTGATATCGTCGGCTCATCGACCGCGATCACGGCCAAAGGTTTTGGATTGTCCGGCAAAGTGATTGTCTCGCCGATCTCGACATCGTCGAACCCCGCGAGCGCAACGATCTCACCAACGCCCGCCTCAGCAACGGCGACGCGCTCAAGGCCTTCGAACGCGAAAAGCTCCTTGACACCACGTGGCCGGCTAAGCGAAGAGTCGCGTTTTGAGACAACGACTTCCTGGTTCTTGGCGATCTTGCCTGAGAAGATGCGGCCGATAGCGAGGCGTCCCACGAAGGGGTTGTAGTCGATATTTGCGACGAGAAGCTGCAGTGAGTCGTCGCGCAGTGGTTTGGGGGCCGGGATCGTCTCGATAATCTGATCAAAAAGAGGCTTGAGCGTCTTACTTTCGTCCGCAAGGTCTTTCTTCGCCACACCGTCGCGAGAGATCGAATACAAAATAGGGAACTCGATCTGCTCTTCATTCGCACCTAGGTCTATGAAGAGATCGTAGATCTCGTTGACGACCTCATCGGGCCGAGCGTCCTGGCGGTCGATCTTGTTAACGCAGGCGATCGCCGGCAGGTCAAGCTCGAGAGCTTTCCGGAGCACGAAACGTGTCTGCGGCAAGCAGCCCTCGGCCGCATCGACAAGCAGGATGATGCCATCGACCATCTTCAAAACCCGCTCGACCTCACCGCCAAAGTCCGCGTGGCCCGGCGTATCGACGATGTTGATCTTATAGTCGCCGTACCGAACGCTCGTGTTTTTGGCCATGATCGTGATCCCGCGTTCACGTTCGAGATCCATTGAGTCCATTACGCGTTCGACGACCGCTTCGTTTTCGCGGTGCGTCCCCGATTGCTGCAGCATTGCGTCAACGAGCGTGGTCTTGCCGTGGTCGACGTGTGCGATGATGGCGATGTTTCTGATCTGGGCGTTGTTCATTATTTTCGAGAATGTCTCTTATCGGAGGGTGCAAGGTGGCCGCCGCCGTCAAAAAGGCAATTAAGCATAATGACGGATTAGGAAAAAGGTAGTCAATGCTCAAAAACAAAAAAAATGGGTTTCCAAAAAACGTAAAGCCGGGGACCAAGCCTTTTGACCTCGATCCCCGGCTTCCTGATCAGATTCTAATGTCGATCAAACTTTGTCGGGCTTTCCGACGCGAAGGTCGTTCGTGACCTTGAATACGCCCGGAACGCCGCTCGCAAGCACGAAGAATGTATCCTTCTGGCTCTTGTTTGCGACCCAGCCTTCAAGGCTTACGCGTCCGTTCTCGACAATGAGACGAACCGATGGATTCGGTTCCTGCAGCATTCCACCGATCACGGGCTGAGGTGCCAGCGTGCGGAGTAATTGATGCCGAATGTGATCATCGCCCGGATTGCTCGTTATGTTCTTGATGTTGTTAATAACATGGGTAACCCCGGGCAGCTTTGAAACTGCTGTTTGGGCAAGCGATCTCGTCCCAAGCGAGAGCACCTTACCGGACAGCGTGACGGTTCCGTTATCTGTGAGGGCGAACGAGATATGGTCGAAAACACCGTAGTTCGGGAGGTTTTCGACAGTCCGCATGATCTTCTTCTCGAGCATTGCGGTCGAATTGTCCGCTGCCTTTGAATTGTCCTGAGCGAATGTGATGCTCGCGAACGCAAAAAGCGCCGCGATGGTTAGAAATAATATAGATCTAGAAAGCTTCATGATTTTCACCTCCTCTCCTCGAAGCGTTCAAGGGAGATCGGGACGCTCACCGGGAAGTTCATCTATATGACGCTTCGGAAGTGAAAAACGTGGCTTTCATCTATTGCTTTTTTTAGCGTGTTTGTCGAATAGCCTCAAAAAGCACTATGCCGACGCTCGTTGCAAGGTTCAGGCTACGTACATTTGGGTTTGCCATTGGGATCTTCAAGGACATTTCCGGATGTGAAGATATGATCGGCTCCGGCAGGCCGCGGGTTTCCGGCCCGAAGACCAGGCAATCGCTCGCGCGATAGGTGAAGTCCGTGTAGCTCGTCGAAGCTTTTGTCGAAAGGTAGATAAATCGCGATCCCGGAAGGGCGGCTTTTAGCTCATCGAGGTCAATGTGCCGGTAAAGCTCGACGAACTGCCAGTAGTCGAGGCCTGACCGCTTCAGCGTTCGATCGTCCATACGAAATCCGGTCACACCGACAATGTGGAGCGGAGTATCCGTTGCGGCACAGAGGCGGGCAATATTGCCGGTATTTGGCGGAATTTCCGGTTCGTATAGGGCGATATGCATCGGACGCGGTTAGCGAGATTCTATCAAAGAAGGTATCGTTCGACCTTTTTTCGGAATACTATTCTGCATCTTTTTCGCCTCAAGCTTCATCAATATGTCGGGGAAAGGCTGAGCTTTCTGCCGTTCCTGGAATAAGGAAACAGCTTGGTGTTGTGCTACAATCCGCATTTCGGAACTTCAACAGGGGTTTTGTCTATTCGCCGTAGCAGATCGGTGCATCGAATGAGAATCAGAGTCTTACTTTTTCTATCCGCAGTTTCGCTTTTTTCGTCTGTAGCAGTATTGGGGCAGACGACACAACCGAGTCCAACGCCGACGCCTGCTGTCGATGAACCTGCGAAGCCTTCTCCAACGCCGGATCTAAAGGCAATTTCGAACAAGCCGGTGACGGCCGAGGGTGTCGTTGAGACCGCGATCTTCATCTATGGCCTTGGTGGCGGCAGGCCGAGACTCGATCAGATCAGAAAGACAACGATCGAAAAGGGCTTTACCAAACACACCGGAGCCGACGGGAAAGTTCAGCAGGGCGATTACGAGACCTCGATCATTCGATCATCTGACCTTTATTCGGAAAAGATCCGCATGGACCGAAATTTCGCGGACGCACGATACTCTTTGATCTGGGCAGACGGGAAGACAACGGGACTTTATAGCACGACGTTCTTTACGCCGGACGATGCGGTCGTAAGAGGTTTTGAAGATGGTATCTTTCGCGGGCTTGAAGGTCTCCTTAGATACAAAGAGAACGGATCGACCCTCGAGCTTGCGGGCCGTGAAAAAGACCTGGGCGTTGAGTTTTTCCTCATCGATGTTACCGATAAGTCCGGTCGAAAGACCCGATACTATATTTCCGTAAAATCGTTCCAGGTGAAGATGCTCGCTTATGAGCACAACGGTGTTAAGTACAAACGCAAATTCTACGACTATAACTACGTTCAGGGGACGCTTGTTCCGTCGCACACTATCCTCTATGCCGACGGCAAGATCGTTGAAGACACTCAGATCAAGTCGATCTCGTTCGGCCAGCAGGTTAATTCGGAGTTATTCCGGACAAATTAGCCAAAAGGTTTTGCAACCTTTCATTCGTTCTCTCGTGCTCTCTTTCTATTGGAAGCGGATGGATTTACCGCGTAACCACAGGAGGAACAATGAAGATCAGAACATCCCCTTTTCGGCCGCTCGCAGTCTGCGTTGCGGCCATTCTTATTGCAAGCTCGGCGTTTGGACAAGCGACACTAACGAAGCCCGGTGAAAGCTACAACTTTGTGCTGCAATTGATCGCAGGTGGCCAAGGTTCGAGCGTAAAAGATAAGCTTCCCGCCGGTTGGGATAAGGTTGAAAAGCAATTGCGTTCGACCTTTTCGGTGAAGGGTTTTGAGACCATTGGCACATTTGCAGTACGAGGAACGGTCGGCGGCTCAGCTGGTTATGACGGGCATTGGGAAGGGCTGTCGAAGAAAGGCAAAGGGTCTCCTGTGGTTCGCTTCTCGCTCTCGGCTTTGAGCTTGGAAGATGGAAAGCTGGTCGCGAAAAACGGCAGCTTCTATCTTGGGACTCCTGCCACCATCGACGTTCAACAGCCAGCGAATGCCCGCGATGAACAGGTTTACAAGATCACACTTTATAGCGTTGCTATCGAGCCGAATACACCCACCGTGCTTGGCTCGCTCCAAATCGAAGGGGTAGAAGGTCCGGTTTTTGTTGTATTGACCGCGAAGACCCCGTAATTCTACAAGACTTTCCGCAACAAAGCGGCCTCGAACGCGTGAGTTCTTTTGGCGGGCCGCTTTTGTTCGAGCGGTATATCGCTTAAATTGTATGGATGCATGGCACACGACGCGTTCCGTTTCCCGACAAAGGAGGGCTATACCTTCCAAATGCCTGAGGAAAAGCGTTCTGACCACGAACTCATCGAAGCCACAAAGAATGGTGACGAGTCTGCGTTCACTGAGATCGTTTCTCGGTATAAGAGCCCGATCACGAACTATCTCTACCGCTTTCTCAACGACTATGAAGAGGCTGTTGATATCGCACAAGAGACCTTCGTCAGGGTCTATTTTGCGATCGACCGCTACCATACTCAATTTGCGTTCTCAACATATATCTATCGGATCGCAACAAATCTCGCTATCAGCGAGATAAGGCGGCGAAAGCGACGGCGTTTATTCTCGATCTCGGGAATATTGACCGGAGACAAAGAGGAGCCCACGGAGTTCGAGATTCCGGATGAAAGAAGACTTCCGGAAGACGAACTTCTTGAAAACGAAAGGGATAAACAGGTGGCGAGAGCGATCGCCGCTCTGCCGGAGAAGTATAGGATCCCGATCATTCTTCGTGATGTTGAGGGAAGAACGTACGAGGAAGTTTCGGCGGTAATGGATCTGGGATTGGGCACTACAAAATCGCGTATCAGCCGCGGACGAGCACTTTTGAAAGAGAAGTTACAGGAATATTTGCAGTAGCAATGGTTGAAAAGGCGGACAATACTGAACTAGAAGCTACGGACGCCAAACTGGTGAACTTGCTTGGCGCAATGCCAAAGGTGTCTGCGCCGAACGATTTTGAGTTTCGCGTTTCGGCACGGATCGCGTCTGCACGGACTTCAGCGAAACCACGCGGCCTTTTTGGGGCGTTAAGGATCGCAGTTCCGGCGGCAGCTTTGCTGGCCGTTACGGGTACCGTTCTGCTTCTAAATCCTTATTGGACGGAAACGAGTCCGGTGTCAACTCCCGTGGATGTTGCGACTGCGGAGAGATCCGCCGAAGATTCCGCTTCCGTTCCACGACATCCTATTGACATCCCATCGACCACCTTTGCATCGAATGGCCCGTCCATAGAGTCGCCGAAACGAGTGCCGTTGGATGATCAGCTGATCGCTTCGCGTCCGGGCGGACCTTCGAATGACGAGACCGGAGGCACGTCTTTCGTAGAGTCCGGCACTCAGGGCGTAAAGCTCTATCCTCGCGGCATCAACCCGAACGTAGATTCGGCTCCCGTGTCGCCAAACGTTCCGAACGCAGGGATCTCCGTCCGAGATGTCCTTTCTCAGCTCGGCGTCTCTTTGACACCGGTGGGGAATGGCTTGCGTGTCGATTCTGTTGTCGCAAACAGCATAGCGGATCGGTCGGGCATAAAAGTCGGTGATGTGATCGAGGGGCTGAACGGAAAGAGTATCTCAGCAGATTCGATGCTCAATGGGTCTCTTACTGCACGCAGCCTCGTCATCCGCCGCGAAGGGAAGACTCTCACTCTGCCGTTAGGACGGTAGCTTTTTTGTATTCGCCCTTCTTGGCGTAAGGAAAAGGCCAAAGAGGAATAATAGGATCGTGAAGAACTGCAGATATCCCGTTGCGGGCGAATAGACCGGCAGATCGAGGAACCAGGTTGCGGCTTCCTTTCCCGGATTTTCAAGTATCCTCTGCAGCCAGCTCGCGTCATTCTTCACGGCCAAGTTTGAGAGTACGAGATACTTGGTAACAAAGGCGATCGCGAACAATCCGGCGAGGCTTCTGAGCAGTTTCTTCTGATCAAAATCAGCGAAAATATCATTCCAGAGTGTCCAGACGAAAAGAGCCGTTACAACCCAGTTGGCAAGGCCGGTTTCCGGTAGCAGGAGATTGTAAACCTGTACGCTTGCCGTGAAGATCACAAGGATCACACCCGCATTTGCTGCGTTCTCGAGGATGGGATGCTGCTCATTGAACCAACTTTCAAACTCGATCAGACGCGCTCGAAAGATCAGAAATATAGTTACGGCGCCAAAGATTAGGCAGATCAGTGGCGGAGGCAAAAACAAGAATGAATGGTCGGCCGCCGCAAAACGCATCCCACCGAAAAGCGTAACGAGCAGAAAAACAATAGGAAGCACCACATACAGACGCGTGTATCGGCGGAGCTCCGTTTCGCTAAGTACGGCGTGCTTTCGCGGACGTTCGAGCGATTCGCTTGCGGCCTCAACAAGGTCTTCAGATCTGACTGTTTCGTCGTGGGTCATTTCCTTTCGCGTGTGACCTTAAGTGGATTGAAATCGGATACGGTGATCTTTAGGCCGTCTTCGAGTTCAGCTTTCAGCTCGGTTGGCGTTTTCAATCCAAGCTGAGGGTCAGCGGATCGATAATTCGGGTCCAGTTGCAATACTCTTTCGGCAGCGGACAAGCCTTTTGTAAACAGGTCGTTGTCATTCGACACGCGTCCCCAGCCTTGGCGATAGAAGCTATAGGCAACATAGAATTGCGTCGCAGCGTCACGTTTCTCAGGGTCGGCGCGGTCAAATGCCGCGCGCGCTGCTTCGAATTCATCGCGCCGAAATGCCGCCAGGCCATTTTCAAATTCTCCGCGATTGACCTCATAAGTTCCGATCGCAACGCTGCCCTTTGTTGCGATCTCCGTAAGAGTCTTCGGCTGAGTTGAATAGATGAAGACGATCAGCGTCATACCGATCGCGACGATCAAAAGGCACGCAATGTGGAAGTATGAGGTCCGCATTGTTGTATAATTCCCTCGCCTAAATACTAGCATTACTTTGTTCGTTTCGTTTCCTATGAAGAATCTTCTCGTTTTATTTACGCTCATCCTACTCATTTGCCCGTCGATCACAGTCTCTCAGACGGTTTCCGCGGACGTCGTTGTCAAGAATGCAAATATTCGAACGATGGACGATAAACGGTCGATCGTCCGGGCAATGGCTGTCTTGGATGGTCGAATAATCGCTCTTGGCAGCGACGCTGAGATCGCTAAGCTCATCGGGCCGAAGACGAATGTAATCGATGCCGGCGGGAAGACCATCATTCCCGGCTTTAACGACGCTCACCTGCATTTCGTCCCGGGCGGCGAACAGCTTTCGCTTGTCGATCTGCGTTCTTCGCAGTCCCCGGAAGAGTTCGCACAGCGGATAAAGGACTATGCCGCAAAGCTCAAGGATGGCGAATGGATCACGGGCGGCCGTTGGGACCACGAGAACTGGAAGCCGGCGAACCTTCCGACCAAAGAGCTGATCGATAAGGTCGCGCCAAAGAATCCGGTGTTCGTGAACCGGCTCGACGGACATATGGCGGTCGCGAACAGTCTTGCTTTGAAACTCGCGGGCGTTGATAAGAATACTAAAGACGTTCCGGGCGGCGTGATCGTTCGAGATGCCAATGGAGAGCCTACGGGTGTACTCAAGGATGCTGCGATGGAACTCGTTTCCACGGTTATTCCGGCAAGAACATTCGAGCAAAAGCTTGCGGACGCAGAGGCTGCAACGAACTATGCAGCGAGCCTTGGCGTAACGAGTGCGCAGGATATGCAGGCGAGTCAGAATCTTGCTGTCTATCAGAAACTGCTCGAAGAAGGGAAGCTCAAGACGCGGCTTTACGCAGGTGCGGACCTTTCGGATTGGAAATCGCGTGCACACGCCGGGATTCGCCACGCCTTTGGCGGCCCGATGCTGCGTACGGGAACCTTAAAAGGCTACGGCGACGGAAGCCTCGGCTCATCGACGGCCTGGTTCTTTGAGCCTTATGCCGACATGCCCTCGACGAGCGGCGTCGCAAGTGCTGAGATGCCGCTGCTTTATGAGCACGTCTCCGGAGCCGACAAGAACGGCCTGCAGGTAATGATCCACGCGATCGGCGATAGGACAAATGCGACCGTACTCGACATTTATGAGCGTGTCGAAAAGGAAGACGGCCCGTCCGACCGCCGTTTTCGGATCGAGCATGCACAGCATTTGCGGGTTAGCGATATTCCGCGGTTTGCAAAACTTGGAGTCATAGCGTCGATGCAGCCTGTTCATTTGACGGATGATGGGAGATGGGCTGAAAAGCGGCTCGGGAAAGAGCGGCTGAAAGGAACGTATGTGTTCAAATCGCTGCTTGCAAGCGGAACGCACGTTGCTTTCGGCACAGATTGGTCGGTGGCACCTCTTAATCCGCTCTTTGGCATCTACGCGGCGGTTACGCGCCAAACGACCGATGGCAAGAACCCGAACGGATGGCTTTCAGACGAAAAGATCTCGGTCGATGCGGCCGTCCGTTGTTATACTCTCGGCTCAGCGTATGCGGAGTTTCAGGAGCATGAGAAAGGCACTCTAGAGGTTGGAAAGCTTGCAGACTTCGTGATTCTCTCGGAAGACATATTTACGATCGACCCGACTACGATACCGAACGTGAAAGTAATAAAAACAATTGTCGGCGGACGTGTCGTTTTCGATTCAGCTTCGGCGGCAAAATAGGATAGAATCTTCGTTTGCAGGCAAAATATACACATATGAAATTCAAAAGTCTCATTATTCTCGCTGGATTGATCCTAGCGATCTCCGCCACTGCTTTTGGGCAGGAAAAAGGTATGGAAGGAATGGACGGCGCCAAAAAGCCGACCGAGGCCGATAAAACCGCTGTGATCCCAACCGACGGCTGGCTCAAAAGAGGTGACGCTATCGGTAACTCGAAGAAAGTTTCGCTTTCAAAGGCCCTTGCAAAACCGGAGAAATTTGCGGGTAAGAAGGTCCTTATCGAAGGTGTTGTAGTCCGCTCCTGCAAGATGGAAGGCTGCTGGGCTGAGGTCGCCGAGAAACCGGGCGAGAAGAGCGTCCGCGTAAAGATGAAGGGCCATTCGTTCTTCATTCCGCTTCAGTCGGCAGGAGCCACTGCTCGCGTTGAAGGCGAATTCCAGGTCAAAACCCTTTCGAAGGCAGAGGTCGATCATATGATCGAAGAGGACGGGGCTAAGTTCGAAAATCGAAATGCAGACGGCTCGGTTACCGAGGTTTCGTTCGAAGCAACTGGAATTGAGCTAAAACGCAGCTAGTTCCAACTGAAGTTTGATCGCAGGTCAAAAGCAACGGGTCAATGCCCTTTGCTTTTGACCTTGCCTTTTGGCGGTCAAAACGTTGCCCAAGTGGACTTGCGAGCGATGTTTTGCAAGAATTGCAACAAAACTCCCGTCTTGAGCCTTCGTTAATGCTCGACTGGCGGTTTCTATCTTAAATGGCCGCACCTAACCTTAAAGATTTCGACCAAATTCCACAGAATCTTCCGTCCTATTGCCTTGAGGCGTTTCAACGACGCGGTAAATCGCCGGTTGTCGGTTTTAAGAGCGGCGACGCGTGGAAATTCCTTAACGGGCGAGAGATGGTCGAGCGCGTGCGGAACTACGCGGCAGGGCTTGAAGCCTGGGGCGTCGCGGCCGGCGATCGAGTCGCGATCATCTCGGAGAATCGGCCTGAGTGGTCGCTCGTCGATCTTGCGATCTTGAGCCTTGGTGCGGTCAACGTGCCGATCTACACAACGCAGGCGGTCGATCAGATACGCTACATTCTAGAGAATTCCGGTGCGAAGATGCTTTTTGTTTCGGGCGAAAAGCTTTGGAAACACGCAAAAGAAGGTGTCCAAACGGTCGAGAGCCTGCAGAAGGTGATCTTTTTCGACGACGCGAAGGAAAACGGGTCGAAAAGTGCGCTGCTGAGCGATCTCGAGAGCGCGGGCCGCGAATACCTGAGGGAATATCCTCATTTTCTCGAAGACAAGGTTGCGGCTATTGGTGGCGGCGATCTTGCGACGATCATCTACACTTCCGGGACGACCGGCACGCCGAAGGGCGTGATGCTCTCGCACGACAACTTTGTCTCGAATATTGTCTCGATCTCGAAAGGCCTGCCGATACTCTCGCACGACCGCAGCCTTGCCGTGCTGCCGCTTTCGCACATATTCGAAAGGGCTGTGTTTTATGTGCTTACGGCGAACGGCGTACTCGTGCACTATTGTTCGGCATTTGAGCAGATCGCCAATTATCTTAAAGAGGTCAGGCCGACGATCATGACGGCAGTCCCGAGATTGTTCGAGCAAGTGCATCACAAGATCGTCAAGAAGGGAATGTCCGCGGGCGGGATGAAAACACGGCTTTTCGAGTGGTCGCTCGAAGTCGGGCAGGCGTATTGGGGCTACAAGGATCGCGGCGAAAGGGTGCCCGCCGGCCTCAAGGCAAAGCACGTTGTGGCGGACAAACTCGTCTTCTCAAAATGGCGTGACGGCGTCGGAGGTGCGTTGCGGTTCTTTGTTTCGGGCGGTGCACCGCTCTCAAAAAAACTCAGTTACGCTTTTTGGGCTGCCGGGATACCGATCCTCCAGGGTTATGGGATGACCGAGGCGTGCATTACCTGTGCAAATCGCCCGGAGGATAACAAGGTCGGGTCGATCGGCCGCCCGTTCGACGGTATCGAGATGAAGATCGCCGAAATGGACGGCGAGGTGCTGATCCGCGGCCGCAACGTAATGCTAGGCTATTACAACAACCCGGAAGCCACGGCCGAAGCCCTCGACAGCGAGGGTTACTACCACACCGGCGACATTGGCTACACGGATGTTGACGGGCATTTCTACATCACCGACCGCCTGAAGGACCTTTTCAAGCTGTCGAACGGTAAATACGTTGCACCTCTCCAGGTCGAAAGTCTGCTTAAACAAAGCCCGCTCGTCGCGCAGGCGGTTGTGGTCGGTTCGGGCCGAAAACAGGTCGGGGCACTCATCGTCCCCGATTGGGAAGCTCTCAAAGAAGAGATGAAGGCCGCGGGAGCCGATGTTTCGCGTCCGCGAGAGGAACTTGCCGCGGATACGGCGTTTATCAAACGTGTTCAGAAGGACGCCGTTCTCCTCACATCCGAGCTCTCAGATTTTGAGCGCGTCAAGCGCGTCGCCCTCCTGCCCCGCGAATTCTCGATCGACAAAGGCGAGATGACGCCAACCCTCAAGATCAAACGCAGCGTCGTCGATGAAAAGTACGGCCCCGTGATCGACGAGATCTGCGGATAGCTCGACCCCGAGAAAGATGGTTTGTCCTGCCCGGTCGGATTCATAACGCGCCGACTTGACACACAGTAGGCAAATTCGTACTATCTAAAGTTTCGGACTTTAACGGCCCGGGCTTCCTGTTGGTTTTTATTGATCTTCGGGAACGATATTTGAGAATCGAAGCACGAATTGTAGCGTAAAACGCGTTGAGGACACCCTTTCGCGGCGGCATCTAACAGATACACTTCTTTACTGCCACGCTACAGCAAAGTTGAGATTCTTAAGGGGTTTTTAAGGTTTTAGTTTAATTCATTCAGCGTAGAAGCTGCTTGAGCTAACTGTCGGATGCGATCCGGCAAGAGTCAGGTAAGACTTAGGTTTTGCCATTTTTGCGAACGAGATAAGAAGAGAATAGACGATGCCAACGATCAATCAGCTAGTTCGAAAGGGACGCCAAAGGGTGCAGTACAAGACGGCCAGCCCGGCGCTTCAGGCAAACCCGCAGAAACGCGGCGTCTGCACGCGCGTTTATACATCAACGCCTAAGAAGCCGAACTCGGCCCTTCGTAAAGTTGCCCGCGTTCGCCTGACGAACCAAATAGAGGTGACGACCTATATTCCCGGTATCGGCCACAACCTGCAGGAGCACTCGATCGTGCTTATCCGCGGCGGCCGTGTAAAGGACCTTCCGGGTGTTCGTTACCACGTCGTACGCGGAACGCTCGATGCCTCCGGCGTCGCAAATCGCAATCAGGCCCGTTCGAAATACGGAGCAAAGCGGCCGAAAGGAGCTAAATAAGAGTAATGCCAAGACGTAGAGTTGCAGCAAAAAGAGAGATCCTTCCCGACCCGATCTATAACAGCATCGCCGTTACGAAGTTCATCAACGGCCTGATGTGGCAGGGGAAAAAGACTATCGCCGAGCAGATCTTCTACGGCGCTATGGAAAAGATCGCCGAAAAGACCGGCGAAGAGCCGCTCAAGGTCTTCAAGAAGGCCCTTGAGATGGTCGCGCCGACGCTTGAGGTCAAATCACGCCGTATCGGCGGTGCGACTTACCAGGTGCCGCTCGAAGTTTCGCGTGACCGTCGGAATACGCTTGCGATCCGCTGGATCGTCTCGAACGCTCGTAATCGCAGTGAGAAAACGATGGAAGACCGCCTCGTTGGCGAGCTTCTCGATTCGACCAATGGCCGCGGCGGCGCTTTGAAGAAGAAGGACGATGTCCACCGTATGGCAGAGGCCAATAAGGCGTTCGCACATTATAGGTTTTAGTAATGGCTAATATCACATTAGACAAATTCAGAAACATCGGGATCATGGCCCACATTGATGCGGGCAAGACCACGACGACCGAACGTGTCCTTTTTTATACCGGTGTTTCCCATAAGATCGGCGAGGTTCACGAAGGTACCGCGACGATGGACTGGATGGAGCAGGAACAGGAACGCGGCATCACGATCACGTCCGCGGCCACGACCTGCTTCTGGAAGCGTAACGGCCAGGAATATCGCATCAACATCATTGATACGCCGGGGCACGTGGACTTCACGATGGAAGTTGAGCGTTCGCTTCGCGTTCTTGACGGTGCTGTGGCTGTGTTCGACGGCGTTGCTGGCGTTGAGCCGCAATCCGAGACGGTTTGGCGTCAGGCCGATAAATACGGCGTTCCGCGTATCTGCTTTATCAACAAGCTCGACCGTGCCGGTGCTTCTTTTGAGAGGAGCTTTAACTCGATCCTGACCCGTTTGGGGGCAAACGCTGTTGCGTTGCAGATCCCGATCGGCGAAGAAGAGCATCTGAAGGGCGTTGTTGACCTGATCGCCATGAAAGGCCTTCTTTGGAAGGATGAAACCAAAGGCGCTCAGTACGAGACGGTCGATATTCCGGCAGAGTTGGTCGATTCCGCGAAAGAATGGCGTGAAAAGCTTGTCGAAGCGGCCGCAAGTGTCGATGACGACCTAATGATGAAGTACCTCGAAGGCGAAGAGATCTCTGAAGACGAGATCCGCAAGGCCCTTCGTAAAGGTACGCTCGAACTCAAGCTTGTTCCGGTCGTTACCGGCTCGGCCTTTAAGAATAAAGGCGTTCAGACGCTTCTTGATGCTGTTATCGACTTCCTTCCGAGCCCGCTTGATATTCCTGCGATCGAGGGTGAGAACCCGAAGAGCGGTGAAATGGAGACCCGCGAAGCCGATGCAAAGGCTCCGTTCTCGGGCCTCGTCTTCAAGCTGATGGCGGACAAGCACCTTGGCCAGCTCGCTTTTGTCCGTATCTACTCCGGTACGGTCAATTCCGGTTCCTACGTTTACAACACGATCAAGAATTCGAAAGAGCGCGTCGGCCGTTTGATGATGATGCACGCAAATAAGCGTGAGGACGTCGAAACGGCAACGGCGGGTGAGATCGTCGCGATCGGCGGTATGAAGAACGTAACTACGGGCGATACGATCTCGGCCGAGGACAAGCATATCGTGCTCGAGTCGATGGAATTCCCGGATCCGGTCGTCCGTGTCGCGGTCGAGCCGAAGACACGTGCCGATCAGGACAAGATGGGTGTTGCGCTCAATCGCCTCGCTCAGGAAGATCCTTCGTTCCAGGT
>JABARP010000010.1:111036-361253 GCA_019186825.1 Pyrinomonadaceae bacterium | reverse complement strand
GTGACCTCCATTTGTGCGAGCGACCAGAGTTTTGTCAGGTCCGTCTCCAGCCGTGCCAGAACATCGGCCCATTTGATGCCTTTGTGACGCACGGTATTCTCTTCAAACCGCGCACGAAGCGTGTCAAGCAGCTCGACTCGTTGTTCTGTTGATAGTTGTCTTTTCATTGATCGCGCCTAGATCGGTTCCTTAACCTAATTATTAATTACTAATTTCATAATTAATAATTAAATCGAGCTGGCTACTGTCCTTTTCGAGCGATTACGACGCACGGCTGGCCGGGACGACTCGTTTGCTCTCGGGCCGCAGATACCAGGATACAACCGCAAGGACGAGCAGCAGCAGCCCCGGCAGGACCTCTACGAACGGGTCGTGTGCTGCGATATGCGAATAGATCGCACCCGTCGTCAGGAATACTACGCCGGCGTATGCCCATTCTTTGACCAGGGCGAGCTTTGGGACAAGCAACGCAACGACGGCGAGGATCTTCCAGATGCCAAGGAGAAGCATCAGATACGCCGGATAACCTAATTTCGCCATCATATCCGCACCGCCTTGTCCTTGTGCTCCGACGATCTGTGCAATTCCCGTTGCGAACAGTCCTAACGCGAGCCAAACGGTTGCGATCCAATAAACTATCCTTGCAGCTTTGGTCATCTCTCTTCTCCTGTCGAAGCGAGGCCGCGGACCACTTCTTCAAGCCGGTTGTGTGCCATATTAATGCCGAAAGCGAACGGGAGTTTGAGCATCGCATCGCGATCCGCAACCGACCGATAGACGATCTGCATCGTTAGCTTGCTTGTTTCAGCTGTCAGATCCTCGAACTCAAGGAACTCCAGCTGCACGGGAAAACCGGCGTTTTCCATCTCGAACGTGCGTGTGATCTTTTTGTCCGGAACGAATTCGTGGATCACGCCGTTCGCTTTGAAGACAACATTTCCCTGCGGATCGCTCGTCTCGAACGCATAACTACCATGTGGCCGGCTGTCCAGTTTAAGAACGCGCGTGCCCATCCACTGCTCAAGAATGTCGGCTTCGGCATGCGCACGGAATAACAGTCCGACGGGCAGGTCGAACTCGCGTGTAACTACCAGGTCGTGAGCGCCGTCCTTTGCGGCGATCTTGGTTTTCTGTTCCATATTATGGCGTCATGCGTCCCTGTAGCCTTTCATCACGGCCTCAAGCTTGTTGAATCGCTCATCCCACATCTTTCGGAATGGCTCTAGGAATTCTGCTATCTCTTTCATACTCTCAGGGTTAAGTCTGTAATAGATCTCGCGGCCGCGCTGATCGCTCTCAAGCAGCTCGCACTCGGTCAGGATCCGTAGGTGTTTTGAGATCGTCGGTCGTGCCGTATCAAAATTGGCAGCGATCGCACCCGCAGTCATCATCTGTGTGGCAACGAGTAGCAAGATCGCCCGTCGGGTCGGGTCAGCGATCGCCTGAAATGCATCCCTTCGAATATCCATGATCTGTAGTCACTTAACTACGCATTATTTATTTAGCCACGTGGCTACGCATTTGTCAAGCCCAATGTAGTGACTGCCGTGGCTATCCGGTGAAAATACGATACAATATGCGTTTTGGCCGTGACGGCCGTTTTTTGTCTTATGCTACAAGCCGGAATTGTTGGCCTGCCCAACGTCGGGAAATCCACTCTTTTCAATGCCTTGACCGCTCAGGAAGCGGCCCTCGCGGCAAACTATCCATTCGCAACGATCGAACCGAATGTCGGTGTCGTTCCCGTACCGGACGAACGTCTAGAACCGCTCGCAAAGATCTACGGAACAGCGACGATCATTCCTGCAACCGTTGAATTCGTCGATATCGCGGGGTTGGTTCGCGGTGCATCCAAAGGCGAGGGGCTCGGCAATCAATTCCTCGCGAATATCCGTGAAACACACGCCATCATTCAGGTTGTGCGTTGTTTTGAGGACGACAATATCGTCCACGTCGAAGGTTCTGTCGATCCGGTTCGAGATATTGAGACGATCCAGATCGAGCTTGCGCTTGCCGATCTCGCGTCGATCGAGAAGCGTCGCGAAAAAGCTCTTCGTGCTTCAAAATCCGGCGACAAGGAAGCGAAACGCGACATCGAGCTGATGGACAAGATCCAGCCGATCCTCGAAGAAGGGCGTCCGGCACGCGCAGCCGACCTCACCGACGATGAGCGGGCGATCCTCAAAGGCTGGTTCCTGCTCTCGACAAAACCAACGATCTACGCTGCAAATGTCGATGAAGCAACGCTTGCCGAGCCGGACAGCAATCCACATGTGGCGGCCGTACGCAAGCATGCAGAGACCGAGAAGGCGGATGTCGTGATGATCTGCGCAAAACTTGAGGCCGAACTTGTCGCCCTCGACCCGAGCGAGCGTGCGGAATACCTAAAGGATCTCGGACTTGCGTCGAGCGGCGTCGATGGCCTTATCAAGGCCGCGTACCATATGCTCGGGCTGATGTCGTTCTTGACCGCGGGCGAAAAGGAGACGCGAGCCTGGACCATTCCCATCGGCACCAAGGCACCGCAGGCCGCCGGCACCATCCATACAGACATTGAACGCGGTTTCATACGCGCAGAGATCGTCTCCTACGACGACCTCACCGCAAGCGGAACTTACGCCGCAGCTCGGGAAAAAGGCCTTGTGCGGCTCGAAGGCAAAGAATACGTGATGCGCGACGGCGACATCGTGAACTTCCGCTTCAACGTATAGAGAAAAGCCTGAAATAGCGCCAACGTGCTTGTTACATCGACTCCGGGCGGTCGTAGAAGAGCGTGTGACAATCCTTTGTGTCCCGCATTGCGCGGATCACGGAGAGAAGAGGCTCGGTCAGAACGTGCGGATAGTCATACTCGCCAAGTTCCTCGCGGATCGGGTAAGCGAGCTTTTCCTCATCAGGCGAGAATTGCGAATCAACTCCGGGCTTGTTGCCCCGCGGATCGACGCGAAACCAACCCACATCCTCGAGATAAAGAGCGTTCAGGCCGTGCAGAGCGTAGCCGGATTCGACCGTGCCTTTGCGGAGCACCCGTTGGTAACAGAAGCCTGCGGGGATATGCATTCCGCGCAATAACGCTGCGAGGACATGGGATTTTGCGAAGCAGATGCCCTCTTTTCGCTTGATCGCATCCTCGGCATCGACGGTGACGACGTCGCTGTTCGTATCGAAAGAGTGTGAGATCTCGTCGCGGGCGAATTCGAATGCCAATTTTGCACGTTCTCTCGGAGAATCGGTTTGCGCCTCTATCGCGGCGATAGTCTCCTTGACCTTGGGAGTGGAAAATTCAACGATCGGCGGTATCTCGCCCAGGTAATCGTCGAGCCTGTCGGATTCGAGCTGCAACTTCATCGCAAAACCTCCAAGACCCTATTTTGTCCCTGTGGAAGACCGTGTTCAAGTTTTGAACCGGTCTCAAGAGCAGTTTGGCCGCGTAAACTGCGGACGGGGTGTCATAAACCTGACACCCCGCCATTGGACATAACCTATAACCACTTCGCTATCAAGCGCTTATCGATGCTGGAATGGTGCCCTCGGTAGGATTCGAACCTACAGCCAACGGATTATGAGTCCGCTGCTCTAACCATTGAGCTACAAGGGCACGAAGTGAAAGTCTAGATTATGGGTTGACCGGAAAGCAAGTTTTCTTTGGCAGCGATGCCTCCCCATGCTCGCTTTTCCTTTTTAGATGTAACGGTTTATCTGCTATATTCGTCGAAACTCCTCGTTTAAGAGATTTTCCGCAAGAACCTAAAAATTATGACCACTGACTCCGCAAGTAACGCGCGACCATCCGACGACCGGGCATTCTTTGGCCATCCTCGCGGTCTATCCACGCTCTTTTTCACCGAAATGTGGGAAAGATTCAGCTACTACGGCATGCGTGCGATCCTGTTGCTTTATATGACGACGGCGGTCGCTGGCGGCGGGCTTGGCTGGACAGCCGAAGCGGCCGCGCCGATCTACGCCCTTTATGCAGCGAGCGTCTATTTCCTACCGCTGATCGGTGGCTGGATCGCGGATCGATTCATCGGTGCGAAACGTGCGACGTTTGTCGGCGGCGTGATCATCATGCTCGGGCACTTTACGCTTGCGTTTCCGATGATCTCGACCTTCTATGCGGGCCTTGTGCTTGTTGCGGTCGGAACGGGCTTCCTGAAATCGAACATCTCGGCGATGGTTGGTGATCTCTACGGAAAAGAGGATGAACGACGCGATGCGGGCTTCTCGATCTTTTATATGGGGATCAATATCGGAGCCTTCCTTGCTCCGATCATCTGCGGATTCCTCGCGCAGAGCAATGCTTTTCGGTCGTGGATCGCGGGCTTTGGCATTGACCCGAACTCGAGCTGGCATTTCGGCTTTGCGTGTGCGGGTATCGGAATGGGCCTTGGGCTGGTCCAGTATGTTTGGGGCAGGCGGAACCTGATCACGGTCGGCAACGTGCCGCAACCTGAGGTGAAAGAGACTGCGGCGGAGGACTCAAATGCTTCGACCGGAAAAGATTCGGGATACATCATCAAGATGGTCGTCCTAGTGTTCTTGTCGGTAGCGGTGATCGGTTATGCGGCCTTCAGCCAGGGATTTTCGACCGCCCTTTCGTACGTGTTGATGCCGACGGTCGTCATCGCAGCGCTGATCGGCGTCTTCCTGACGGGAGGCCAGGACAAGCTCTCGCGTGACGATTGGAAACGCCTCGCGGTGCTCATAATCCTGTTCGCTTTCTCAACGATCTTCTGGATGGGATTTGAGCAGGCGGCGACGAGCTTCAACCTGTTTGCGAATCAGTTGACGGACAACAGGATCTTCGGTTGGGAATTCCCGGCAAGCTGGCTTCAGTCGGTGAACGCGATCCTGATCGTTATTTTCGCACCGATCGTCGGCGCGGTGTGGATGGTGCTCGGCAAACGTCAGCCTTCGGACGCCGTGAAGTTCTCACTCGGCCTCTTTTTTGCGGGTGTCGGTTTCATAGTCGTCGCATATGCGGCGAGCCTGACGGCGGGCGGGAAGGTGAGCCCGCTGTGGCTCGTGCTCGTTTATTTCTTCCACACGATCGGTGAACTTTGCCTGAGCCCGGTCGGCCTCGCCTCGATGACAAAGCTCGCACCGGCGAGGATGATCTCGCTGATGCTCGGCGTGTGGTTCCTATCGATCTCGCTCGGCAACTACATCGCCGGCCGTATCGCAGGGGAGTTCGTTGCAAATGCCGCGGTGCTCAGCCGGATCTTTATTATCGTTGCAGCGATCTTGATCGTGGCCGCTCTCGTGCTCTTTGCGTTGTCGCCGCTCATCAAGAGGCTCTACACCGCGCCGGAGGAGATGGTTCCGGTCGAACCGGCCTGATAGGCGGGCGATCGCAAAAATCCAATTCCCGTTCCGTCAAGATGGGAGCGGGACCAATTTACTGCCGGTCCGAACGACATCGCGCTCCAACGCGTTGTGAAAAAAGGGCTTTCGGGATTAAACTAGTTCAAATCCAATGTCCGAGACAGCGACCAAAAATGATCTTGTTACCTTTGCGGGGCCGATCTTCGACCTTGTCCTAAGACTGAAGGCCGGCATCGTCACGCCATCGAATGAGCTGCGTCCGCAGGCGGTCGGCATGCTCGAGGATTTCGAAAAGCGTGCTGAACGCTATCGTTTCAATCACAAGATCGTAACGGTCTCCAAGTTCGCACTCGCGTCCTTCATTGACGAAGCGATTCTCACGAATAATTTTCCGCTTCGCTCGGAATGGGAACGTGTCCCGATACAGCTTGAGTATTTCGGCGAACAACTCGCGGGTAACAAATTCTTCGACAAGCTTGAGTCGATGCTTAAGCAGATCGACATCACGCAGGACGCCGTCGAGATCTATTACTACTGTATGCTGCTCGGCTTTAAGGGCAGATATGGCGTTTACGAGCAGGAAAAGCTCCTCGCGATCATGCAGACGACCGCGAACGCTCTCACAAAGGCCGGCAAGATCCGTCCCGTTGAGCTTTCGCCGCATTGGCTCGCGACCGATCAGCCTGAACCGCCAAAGAAGCGCAAGGTCCCAACGTGGGCAAAGATCGGTGCATTTGCTTTCGTCGCAGTAATGCTGATCAGCTATTTGGTGATGTTCGTGATCGCTTCTAAGGTTATGCAGGATGTGATCGACCACCTGCAGTTCGGCAGTTAACTTTACCTTTCGGCACGCACTATGAGTTCTTGGCACACAAGCCAGCTAACGTACGCCCTCGGCCTCGGCGGAATGATGTCGTTCTACGGCATCGTCGCGGTGATCGTCTATTTTATGCCCGCCAGCACGGCGAGCTATAACGACAAGATCGTCATCATTGCCCTTGTCCTGTTGACGCTGCCTTTTGCCCTGATATTGATGTTCGTCAAATCTCGGCGGGACAAGAAGCGTGCAAAAGCTGAGGCCGCTGCCGCTGAAGCTGCCGAGCAAGGTGCTGCCGCACCTGCAGCACAGCCTGTGCAGCAGGCAGCGGTAGGGACTTACCCTGAGATCGACGCAGCCTTCCAGGAGCTTGCAACCTTCTTAAAGGGTTCGAACCTAGGTAAAGATGGCAAGGATGCTCTTTACTCGCTGCCGTGGTATCTGATCGCAGGTCCGCTCAGATCCGGGAAGAGTTCGCTCTTTATCAGTGCCGGACTCGACGTTAAGACCCTTCCCAGCCAGCGTGAGTCCGAGCAAAAGACGATCCGCCCGACACCGAACATTGACCTTCGCGTTACGAGCGAAGGCGTCTTTATCGACACATCAGGCCGATTCCAGGCCGAAGGCGCTCCCGCAGACGAATGGAGTGCTCTCCTTGAGACGATCAAGAAGATCAGGCCTGCAAGACCCATCGACGGCTTTATCCTGGTTGTCAATGGCGACAAGGTCATCAAACGCGAAGAGACCGAGTCAGAGGAAACGGCGAAGGTGCTCCGCGCGCGGCTTGACGATGCGATCCAGCGCATAAAACTCCGCTTCCCCGTCTATCTCGTCTTTACGCACTCTGACGCTATCGAAGGTTTTCAGGATTCTTTCTCGGTTTCAAAGAACGAGGGTCGCGAACTCGTTTGGGGGGCGACCATTCCCTTTGCGAATTCCGAGAATGCCCAGTCTCAGTTCGATACGGAATTTGAGACATTGCGCGATTCGGCGATGAAGCGTCGGATCCTGCGGCTGTCCGCTCCGTTCACGCCGGTTCGCCAGCTGAAGATATTCAACTTTCCCCTTCACTTCGGCGCAGCCAGGCGGAGGATCGGGGCGTTCGTTACGGCGCTTTTCCGTCCGAATCCATTCAGCGAAAACCCGCTTCTTCGTGGATTCTACTTCACATCGACGCTCGCAAGGCGCGGCCAGAACACACCAGCGACAGTCGCCGCGACGTATTTTACGCCGCGTCTTTTCCGTGATGTTTTTCTGCGTGATGCCGGTGTTGTTCGTGCCTTTCAAGCTCAGAAGCAGAGCGGCCCGATCCTCGCCTGGCTTGCTCTTCTCGGCATCATCGGGCTTTCCGCACTCCTTGTGATCCTCTCCGGAGTTTCGCTCTACAACAACGAGCAGATGCTCTCGGAGGCTCAGGCGCGGGGCGAAAAGGTCATCGCAATTACGCGCACCGACGCCTACAAGAATGCTGCAAAGGCTGACGAGACGGCGATCCGCAACGAGCTTAACGCGACCGAGGAACTCCGCGACCTGCTCGTAAAGATGGATGATTACGAGCGAAACGGCGCACCGTGGTATATGCGGATGGGGCTCTACAGCGGCAATCGCGTTTACCGGCGTCATTTGCTTCCGACCTATATGGCGGTGATCGAAAACCGCTTCAAGGCACCGGCCATTAAACGCCTTCAGGATGACCTGAGGAAGTTTACGGATTCGGCAAATGTTGCAAATCCTGCAAAGCTTACAGACGAAGAAGAGAAGGTTCTAGGAAAGAACTATGACCTTCTTAAGGCGTACCTGATGCTCACCGGCCAGTATAAGGATAAGGCCGATCCGTCATTTATCGCCGCAACCCTGAAGCCGTATTGGACTGCAGGCGACAAGATCCCTGTGGATATGAAGCCCGTCGCGTTTGACCAGCTCGCATTCTGGGCAAAGCAGGTCGATCGTGATGATGACGACTATCGTTTCCCGCGCATACAGGCGGACGAAAAACTCGTTGCTGACGCACGCAAAAAGCTGCAGGCATTCCCGGCAGTTTATCGATACTACAAACGCCAAGTCACCGAGATCTCGAAGACCATCGACGACAATATCGGCCCGTTCTCAACCGAAGGCATTTTGTCCCGTGCAGGCGGCGACCCACGCTTTATCGAAGGTACGTTTCAGGTGCCGGGAGCTTACACCCGCGGCGGCCTCAAGCTGATGAAGACTGCGATCTCACAGGCAAATGACAAGCTTGCGGAAGGTGATTGGGTAATGGGCGATCCCGGACGCAGCTCGATCGCTCAGACGACGGATTCCAAGCTGATCGAAGATCGCTATTATCGGGATTACGTCGATAACTGGCGTGCGTTCATCAAGGGAGCCAACGTAAAGCCGTACAAGGACAAAGACTCTGCCGCCGCGGCCCTTCAATCCTTCTCGCTGGAGAATTCGCCGATGAAGCTGCTTCTGAAAGAGGTGGCCTATAACACGAATCTTTCTGCAAGGTCCGAGAACGAAAGCTGGTGGGAATGGATAAAGAGCTTCTTTACGTCGGACACAGCAGATGGTGACGGCAACACGCCGCCGGAAAAAGCTTTCAGGCCGCTCTTTGCCTTTGTCGGTAAGAAGACCGATAAGGACAAAGCACCGGTTGACGCTTATGGTGCAGAGATCCGGGCAGTTTATCAGAAGCTTGGGCGCTATTCACCCGATCAGTTGAAGACGATCGCCTCCGACCTTGCGAACGGCAAAGACAGCGAGCTTGCGCTCGGCCGCAGCGAAGGCAACATCGACGGAATGATCGGCAGTTTCTCGGAAACAGCCGCGTCGCAGGAAGTTGCCGAACTTCTGAAAGAACCGCTTGGTAATTTGCGTGCGATGCTCGGTGGCGACGCTCAGGCACAGTTGAAGAAACTGTGGGCAGAACAGATCTTGCCAGCCGCGAAGGAGATCGAGAAAGGGTATCCTTTCGAGGACGGCGCGGGAGAATCCGACCTGACGAAGCTCTCAGCATTCTTGAATCCGGTGGACGGCAAACTGTCGCTCTTCTACAATGAGAAGCTCAAGAAATACTTTGAGGAATCCAACGGACAGCTGAAACTCAAGACCGATTCGGAGGTCAAATTCACACCCGAATTCGTCGCATATCTCAACAACGCGTTCGCTCTTCGCCAGGCATTGTACGGCACGAGCCAGACGCCGAAATTCGAATATGAGTTCAGCTTCAAGCCGAGTAAGACCGCGATCGTGGAGATCACGATCGACGGGCAAAAGATAACGAGCGACGGCACAGCCTCGATCAAGGGAACGTTCCCGGCAGCGGCCGGCGCAGAGACCGGTGTGGTCCTCGATTCGGGCAGCAGCGGCACTACGCCTTCCGCACCTGCGGGCAATGCGAACACCGCCGCGACGCCGTCGAGCAACTCGGGAACTCAACGTTATCCGGGACAATGGGGACTCTTCCGCTTTGTTGATGCCGGCAAACCGTCGAAACAGCCTACGGGCGAATACTCGCTCAGCTATTCGGTCGGCGGACATCCCGTTTCGGCACAGATAAAGCCGAGCGGCGGCGATCTCTTTGATAAGAATATATTCAGACAGGTGAAGGCACCGGATAATCTGATCCAATAGGAAACTAAATAGCGATGGAAACCGCAAAAACTCTTCTTGCCGAAGGCAACCTCGACGGCGCAACTCAGGCCGTACTCGACCATGTAAAGTCCGCACCGACCGATATCTCTGCGCGGATATTCCTTTTCGAGCTTGCCCTTTTCAGCGGCAACTGGGAGCGGGCTGCAAAACAGCTCGACGTCATCGGCCATCAGGACGCAGGAGCGTTGATCGGCTCGATGATCTTTCGGCAGAATCTCGCAGCCGAGAAAGATCGCTCAAGCTTTTTTGACGATGGGCTGAAGCCCGGGATCCTCGCTCCGCCGCCCAGTTATATCGAAGATCTCTTGAACGCAAATAACCGCATCCGCGAAGGCTCGATCTTTGAGGCACGCAGCATTCTAGACACGATCGAGGAAGAGCGTCCGGCTTTTGGCTGCAAGGTCAATGGCGAAGAGGTCGAGGACTTTCGTGACTACAATGACCCGACGATGTGCGTCTTCGAGGTTTTCTTTAAGGAGTCGTATTCGTGGCTGCCTTTCGAGAACGTGGTCTCGATCGAGTTTTTCGAACCGAAAGGCCTTCGCGATATCTTTTGGCGGCAGGCTAAGGTCGAGCTGAATACCGGAACGGCAGGCGAAATGTTCTTCCCAACGCTTTACGCCGGTTCCTGGAAGAGTGACGACGATCAGATCAAGCTCGGACGTAAAACAGATTGGCGCGACCTCGGCGAAGATCTATTCGCCGGCGAAGGCCAGAAGCTCTATTGGATGGACGGCAAAGAACGGTCGATAATGGACCTTCGGACGATCGAATTCTCGCAGGACGAGAGCGAATAGAGACGGCGGCCTCGCCGCCGCTTATATCGCACGCCGACCGGACACGACGCATCGTATGCGTGTGCTCTAGATCGGCGTTTTTCGTTTACGCGTCTTGCATCGACAGCCATTTTCCGTCAGAATTCGCCGAGATAACAATTTCTCTGCAACCTTCGTAAAAAACAGAAAAAGAAAACGCAGGCACTTTGCCTGCGATCCGCAAACAATAGAGACGCGACTATGGCTACAAACCTATTCCGAAAGAAATCTATCGCTCAGATACAGGCCGACGCGGCCGCGGGCTTTTCCGACGAAGGGATCGTTCCCGGACAACCCGGCGAAGAGACCGTTGTTTCCCTCCGGCGCAGCCTCGGCACATTCGATCTGACGATGCTCGGTATCGCTGCTATCATCGGAGCCGGGATATTCGCGATGGTCGGCCAGGCATCGTTCAAGGGCGGGCCGGGCGTCGTCTTCCTGTTCATCTTTGCGGCGATCGCGTGCGGTTTTGCTGCCCTGTGTTATGCGGAATTCGCATCGAAGATACCGATCGCGGGTTCGGCATACACCTACGCGTATGCAAGCTTTGGCGAATTGCTCGCGTGGATCATCGGTTGGGACCTCCTCGTCGAATACGCTATCGGCAACATTGCTGTCGCGATCTCCTGGAGCGACTACTTCACTTCCCTTCTTGCTGCGAACGGCATCCACGTGCCCGTGAGCTACACGATGGATTTCCTAACGGCAAAACGTGGATTCGCGGCGGTCAACGAGGCGGTTGCCGGTGGTGCGACGCTCGAGGCTCTGGAAGCCGGATGTAAGGCAGCAGATGCGGCCGTTTCCTGCGCGCAGGTTGAAGCACATCAAGCGTGGGCAAACGCCACGCACATCGCGGGCATCCCGATCATTGCGGATATTCCGGCATTGGCGATCGTGTTTATCATCACAGTGCTTGTCTATATTGGCATCCGGGAATCGAAGATCGCGTCGAACATTATGGTCGCCATCAAGCTTGCGATCATCCTTCTCGTGATAATCCTCGGTGCGTTCTACGTAAAGACCGAGAACTGGAGCCCGTTCCTCCCGAACGGATTTGGCGGAATGATGGGCGGCGTTGCCGCGGTCTTCTTTGCGTACATCGGCTTTGACGCTCTCTCTACCACGGCCGAGGAATGTAAGGATCCGTATAAGACGCTACCACGCGGGATGATCTATTCCCTCGTGATCTGCACGGTCCTTTATGTACTTCTAGCACTTGTCCTGACGGGCATGGTGAAGTACACGTCGCTGAACGTCGGCGATCCGCTCGCATTCGTATTCGGTCCCGAGGGCGTCAACATTCCCTGGATCTCAGGAATAATTGCGGTCAGTGCCGTGATCGCTCTCGCAACCGTTCTACTTGTTTTCCAGCTTGGCCAGCCCAGGCTTTGGATGGCAATGAGCCGCGACGGCCTGCTGCCGAAGATCTTCTCATCGATCCATCCAAAATTCCGAACACCGTGGTTCTCGACGATCCTGACCGGAATTTTCGTCGCTGTTCCGGCTCTGTTCATGAATTTGACGGAAGTCACCGATCTTTCGGTGATCGGGACGCTCTTTGCGTTTACGATCGTTTGCGCCGGCGTACTCCTGAAGGACAAAGAATTTGCCGGGCAAAAGCGGTTTGTGCCCTATATTAACTCCATGTTCGTCGCCCCGATCGTCTTTGTTGGTATTTGGTGGCTTGTTCTCCACTACAACGGCGAGGCCGTCAGCAACTTCTTCACGAACTTCACGCCGACAGCAGATGAGGTAAAGGCAGGTATTACGTCCGCAACGCACGTATTTTTTGAAAGGCTGCCGTACTTTGCGTTTATGGTCTTTTCGCTCGTGATGACGGTATTGTGTGTTGTCAAAAGGCTTTCGCTCATCCCGGTTCTTGGCGTAATGTGCTGCACGTATCTGATGACCGAGCTTGGCTGGACGAACTGGCTCCGCTTCGGGATCTGGCTGATTGCCGGCCTCGTTATTTACTTCTTCTACAGCTATTCGCACAGCCGTCTCAACGACCGGTCAGAAGAAAGCCCGGCCTGAGGCAAGCGCCCCAAAAAATACGGCGGGAGGGCCTCTCCTCCCGCCGTTACAATTCTTTACAATCTAAGCTAGACCATTTGAGATATTCTTCTCATCTAAGCACTTGCGCTTTAATGTTATTCCAAACTTTCGGGAGTGGTTTATGAAGAAGAATTTTGTGTTTTTGGTGCTCACCATCCTGGCATTTTCGATCAGTGCGTTTGCACAGGATTATTCGGGAACGTGGGTACTTGATAAAGAGGCGTCGAAGCTCGATGATCGGTCAAAGAACATCGAATCGATGACCGTAACGATAACTCAGTCTGAAAAGGAGATCACCTTGACGACGGATACGAAACGGGCGGCATCTCCGGACGGAGGTGGGCGAATGGGCGGCGGTCGAGGTATGGGAGGCACGGATTCGGCAACCTATACACTCGATGGCAAGGAAACCAAAGCGGAACGTGAAGGCCCGATGGGCAAGATCCCCGTAACCCTGAAGGCAAAGGTCTCTAAAGACAAGCTGAAGCTCTCACGCAATTCGGAGATCAATACGCCGATGGGTGCAATGACGATGACGATCGCCGACACGTTGACGCTCAGCGCGGATGGCAAGACACTCACATTGGAGCGTGAACAGACAACGCCACGCGGCTCATCGTCGAACAAGTTCGTCCTAAAGAAACAATAGGCGAACAGTAGACTTTTTCGAAGGAAAAAGGCGGCCGGACTTCGATCCAGGCCGCCTTCTTATTCTGCGAACTGAAGCGTTTCGATGATCTCGCGCATATACCTGCGGCCCAGCTCTACTTGGTCAGGCGCAAGCGAGACAGCTCCAACAACCGCGTGGCCGCCACCACCGTATTTTTCGCAGATCTCGGCAATGTTATGCGTTCGCGGACGCGGAGCCCAAGGGTTCGAACCGACCGAGATCTTCGTGCGGAATGCGCTCTCGCTCAGACTTACGACATAGGTAACTTCCGGGTGAAAGTAATACGGGATGAATTTATTGTAGCCTTCTATTCCCGTGCCCGTGAGGTCAAAAGAGACGACGCCGCGCGTCGCCGTCGACCGCTGCTTGATCACCTCGACCGTCTCCCAATGCTGCTTCAAGATCGGGACGAGCTTCGCCTGGATGGCATCGCTTGCAACGATGTCGTCGAGCGTCCTTGTCGTAAGCATCCGGATGATCTCTTCGACAAAGGATGGATCTTTTTCGCCCTCGATGACCTGCATAAGCTTCAACGCGGGCGAACGCAGCTCGACGCATTGCGCGGGCGATTCGTACAATGCCCCATCGATGATGTGTGCCCAATGGACAAGCTCGTCGAGGAAAGGATCGTGGAAGCCGAACTTCTCCTTCGCGATCCGGGCGATGAACTCTGCGCAGGATTTGCTCGTCGTGTCGAGGAATTTCTTCCCCGACGTATCCGCTAGAAAATGTGCTTCGTCTTCGGGCGTCAGGAATGCCGACTGGTGATGATCGAACCACCACGTCAGCCGCTCATCCGGACAATATTTGAAATCGACGATCGCGTTCTCGTCTCCATCGAACTGCTCACGATCAAACGCATTTCCGGCACGATGCATCGTGGGCGTGTACGCGACCTCCGCGTCCCGATCGACCGCCGAACGGTAGAATTTCGTAAAGATCGCGGCCGACGATACGCCGTCAAAGCAGTTGCCGTGATAGAGAATGCGAAGTTTCATATAATAAGAAAATGCCGTTAACGGCAAAACATTTTAGGCTAGAGTAGTGATCGGGTTTCGTCAAGGAGGCCAATAAACTTGCAAGTTCGAAAAGCGCGCAGCGAGGATGCCGTATCTCTCGTTCTATTCAACCAGGCGATGGCCCTCGAGACGGAAGGAAAGCATCTCGACGAGAACATTCTCAAAGCCGGCGTGCAAGCGGTTCTCGCGAATGATGATCGCGGCTTTTACGTCGTCGCGGAAGAAGCGGGCGAGGTCGCGGGCGGCCTTCTCGTTACGCGAGAGTGGAGCGATTGGCGCAACGCATGGTTCTGGTGGATCCAAAGCGTTTACGTCGTGCCGCAAGCCCGCGGCAAAGGCCTCTATCGCGAACTCTCGACGTTCGTTTGGGCAATGGCACGTGAGGCCGGCGACGTCTGCGGGATTCGACTCTATGTTGAAAAAGAAAATCACACAGCACAAGCAGTTTACCAACGCCTAGGAATGCACGAAACTGATTACTTGATGTATGAGCAACCGGATCACCGAAAGTGAATTCGCAAAAATAGTTCAGGGCATCGTGGACGATCGCGAGGCGATCATAAAGCATAATCCGCTAGGCACTCGCGAAGAGATATTGCTCTGGATGCTATCTGCCTGCCTTTTCAGCTATTTAAGCCTCTCGGAGCTCGAAACTCCGTGCTTTTCCGGTACCGTGAACGCAGAAACCTATCGGACCGCGATCGGTTTCATTCTTCGGGATCGAAAAGAAGTGGACTTCGACCACGAACGCTATCTTGATGCGTTCGCAAACTTATGAGAATTGCGACGTTCACACAGACACCGTTTCAGCAGAACACCCGTATCGTCTCTTGCGAGAAGACAAATACCGCGATCTGTATCGACCCGGGCGAGCGGAGCGAGGTGGTCGAGAGTTATATTCGCAGCAACGACCTGAACCTTCTAGCGATCGCCCTAACGCACGGGCATCTCGACCATGTCGGCGGCACATCGGCTCTCCATTCGGCGTTTCCTGATGCAGAGATCATCATTCATCCGGATGACGAAGAACTGTATTACTCGTTGCAGAAGCAACCGCTTTTTATGGGCATTATGCCGGAGCAGCTTGCGATGCTTGGCTTGGATTATGACGAGCCGCCGGAGATCACTCGAAGTTGGGAAGATGGCGAGGTTTTCGCGGTCGGCGAACTCCGATTCTCAGTGCGGCATTGTCCCGGCCACACACGCGGCCACGTCGTCCTGGCGGAGCTCGCTCAAAAAGTTGTCTTTGTCGGCGATTGTCTTTTCGAGAATTCGATCGGCCGCACCGATCTCCCGGGCGGCGACCACGAGCAACTCCTCGATTCGATAAGACGCAACATTCTCTCGCTTGATGAGGATGTCGAGGTTCACTCCGGACACGGACCCGTTACGACCGTCGGGCGGGAACGCACGCGCAACCCATTCTTGAACGGTCTTTACGAGATCGGCCGTGGCCGGTATGTGTAAAAGAATTCGACCGAGACAGTCTGCAAGAAGCTGTCTCGGACGTAATTGTTATTGCGTGCTGATCAAGCCACCGTAATGTCCTTCGAAAGGTACACATCCTGGATCGCGTTCAGAAGCTCGACGCCGTCCTTCATCGGGCGTTGGAAAGCCTTTCTACCTGAGATGAGGCCCGTACCGCCACCGCGCTTGTTGATAACGGCCGTGCGAACAGCATCCGCAAGGTCGCCGGCACCCTTCGATTCACCGCCGGAATTGATGAGCCCGCAGCGTCCCATATAGCAATTTGCGACCTGATAGCGGACAAGGTCGATCGGGTTGTCCGATGAAAGCTTTTCATAAACGAGCGGACTCGTCTTTCCATAGCTGCCATTCTTGTTAAGCGCCGGATAGCCGCCATTTCGTTCAGGCAGCTTTTGCTTGATGATGTCGGCCTGGATCGTAACGCCGATGTGGTTCGCCTGACCGGTCAGGTCGGCGGCTGTGTGCATATCGCCCTCAGGGGTCTTAAAGGCGGGGTTTCTCAGATAGCACCAAAGGATCGTCGCCATTCCGAGTTCATGTGCGTAAGCGAAAGCCTCTGACACTTCGGTGATCTGCCGCGTAGATTCCTCGGAACCAAAATAGATCGTCGCGCCAACGGCCGCGGCTCCCATATTATGGGCTTGCTCGATCGTACCGAACATTACCTGGTCGAATTTATTCGGATACGTAAGAAGCTCGTTGTGGTTGATCTTTACAACGAACGGGATCTTGTGTGCGTATTTGCGCGACATTAGGCCAAGCACGCCGAACGTCGAAGCGACGGCGTTGCAGCCGCCTTCGATCGCGAGTTTAACGATATTCTCGGGGTCGAAATACGCCGGATTCGGGGCAAAGCTCGCGCCTGCCGAGTGCTCAATGCCTTGATCGACCGGCAAGATCGACATATAGCCGGTGCCGCTCAAACGGCCGTGGTCGTAGATCGCTCTGAGATTTCGGAGGACGTTCGGGTTTCTGTCCGAATTCATCCAAACGCGGTCAATGAAATCGGCTCCGGGAAGATGAAGGTCATCCTTCGAGATCGTTTTAGAAACGTGGTTTAAAAGAGCATCGGCATCCGCGCCGAGCAATTGCGTGATATTTGCGCTCATTTTGATCAAAGTCTCCTACATTAGGGGGAAACGTCCCTTCTTAAACCTTTCATTCTAGCACAAGGCTTCGATTTTGCCGCGTCACCCACGGCTTTGGAAAGACGTGTTTTCAACGGGTTCCTGCAGCCTTTTTGTTGCTTTTCGCATCAAACTCGACATAGAATCGAGCGAACACAACGATCCTTTACCTCAAGAGGGCCCGATCTAATGAACAAAATGACCAATACCTCCCATGGCCTCATCATATTCGCCATTCTGTTTTTGCTCGTTTCCGCGGTCGGAGGCTTCGCACAGGAACCGTGGCGGCCGATCACGCCTGCCGAACTCCAGATGACAAAGCCGGTCGTTGAACCTGACGCCGACGCCGAGGCACTGATATGGGAAGAACGTCTCGACGATAGCCAAAACAACAAGATCACACGCTCGACCTATGTGCGGATAAAGATCTTTACCGAGCGGGGCCGTGAAAGATTCTCAAAGCTGGATGTTGCGTTCATCAAAGGGCTCGCAAAGATCAAAGATCTTACTGCCCGCGTAACCCAGCCCGACGGCAAATCAGTCGAGCTGACCGAAGATGAGATCTTCAACCGGGATGTGGCGAAGACCCAGAGACTTAAAGTTCAGGCAAAGGCTCTCGCATTTCCGAACCTGGCGCCGGGCGTGATCCTTGAATATCAGTACACGGAGGTGAATGAAGACATCTATGGTGACAATTCGACCTTCGACCTCCAACTCGATCTTCCGGTACAAACGCTTAACTTCTACTACAAACCATTCAGGAAGAGAGAACCTCAGTACACACTCCTGAACGTCGAGGGCCTAAAGTTCGAAAAGGCAGAGGACGGATTCTATCGGATGACGCGCACGAATGTTCCCGCATTCAGAGCAGAACCCTGGATGCCGCCGGATAGTGAGGCAAGACCTCTCCTGAAGCTGAATCCCGGCTGGTACGCAAGCTTTTCGATCGATCTCACGATGAGGAGAAGCACGGTCTTCAAAAATACCGGTGGACGTTCGAAGGAGACATACTGGGCGAATTACTCTGCCTGGCAGAAATACCTTGTTGACGTTGTGAATGCGCGGAAGAAGGACTTTGCGAAACTCACGCGCGAGGTGGTAGGCGATGCTTCAACCACCGAAGAAAAGCTTAAGCGGATCTACGAATTCTGCCAGACGAAGATCAACAATACGAGCTTCGGCTATAGGCCGAGCGAAGATGAGAGCAAGAAAGCATCCGAACGCACGCGTCGCTGGCTAACAGAGGATGACTTTGCCTCCGGAAAGCCTTTTGCGAGCTCCGCAGAGATCGACACCGTTTTTGCTACGATGGCTGCGGCCGCGGGCCTTGATCCGTGGTATGCACAGATCGGGAGGCGAGACGTTTCTTTCTTCACACCGGAGCTCAATGATTCGCGGCTCCTGGCCGGGCCGGTCGTTTGTGTCGTTTTCGGCGGCAGCCCGCATCTTTATATGCCCGGAAACCGGTTTCTAAAGGTCGGAGAGGTGCCCTGGTATTTTCAGGGAGCCGTTTCGATGTATACCGACGGAAAGCAATACGGCTGGTGGGAAGTCCCGATGAACACATTCGAGAAGAATCTGACGCGGCGAACAGGAAGGTTCCGCCTAGCTGACGATGGAACCCTCGAAGGCACTGTCGTCATCGAACTCACGGGCCAGCCCGCACTCTCATATCGGGTTGCTCACTATGATGAAGACGATCAAGGGCGAGCAAGTGCATTAAAGGAATCCGTTCAGAAACGTATAACGAATGCTGAGATCACGGGTATTTCGATCGAGAACATCAACGACGCGTCGAAACCGCTCATCCAGCGTTTCACGATCAAGGTCCCGCAGTACGCACAAAGAACGGGTAAACGTATTTTCTTTCAGCCCGGATTCTTCGAATACGGCACTGCCCCCGCATTTGCCACTTCGACGCGGAAATACGATATGTTCTTCCGCTATCCGTGGTCTGAGAAGGATGACATCGAGATCGCGCTGCCGGCAGGCTTCTCGATCGACAATGCCGAGGCGCCGAAGCCAGTCACTGACACCGGTCAGCTCGCTCACGATGAGGTAACATTCGACTTTGCGACATCGGCCGGAAAAATGCTCTATTCGCGGAAATTTTATTTCGGAAACAAGAATCTTGTTACATTCAAGGCTTCGAGTTATGCAGCTATGAAGACCTTGTGGGACAAATTCCATATTGCCGACACCGCTCTCGTCTCGCTAAAAGCGAACGAATAGTGCGGCATACAAGCGGAGCCGACGGTTTTCTGATTGCGTATTTTGCTGATATGGCTGTAGAATCGGCGATACGGGACGAAGTATCCGATTCGAGGCATATTAGCCTTTTTCGGGTAAAACGCGCCGATCGCAGATAACCGCGTCTCCTTAGATCTACTCAAACAGAGGTTTTACTCAATGCTCGACCTACGCCTTTCCTCGCGCGGCATAGCCGTATCTACCGCAATTTTATTGTTTGTCTTCACCGCAGGCGTTTACGCCCAAAAAGCGGCCGAATGGCGACCTATCGCCCCTGCCGACCTACAGGCAACGAAGCCTGTGGTCGAACCGGACGCAGATGCCGAAGCCCTGATCTGGGAAACCCGCGTCGACGATAGCGATGATTCCAAACTTGTCCGCAAGAACTACGTCCGGCTAAAGATCTTTACCGAACGCGGACGGGAAAAGTTTTCGAAAGTGGACATTCCGTTCATAAAGGGGCAGTCAAAGATCAAGGATATCGCCGCACGTGTCGTCAAGCCTGACGGCACCGCCATCGTGCTGGCTGAAAAGGATATCTTCGAACGCGAGATCGTTCGCGCCAATGGTGTCAAGTTGCGTGCAAAATCGTTCGCCGTTCCGAATATCGAACCCGGCGTTATTGTCGAATATCAGTATCGTGAGACGGACGACGAGAGCAGTTTCATTGGCGGACGCTTTTACCTGCAAAAAGATGTTCCTGTGCGCGAACTTGTTTATTACTACAAGCCGTATAGCGGGAAAGAACCGGCAACGCAGATGTACAACGCAACCGGCCAAGGGTTCGTAAAGGATGAACACGGATACTATCGCCTTTCGCGAACCAATGTTCCGGCGTTCAAAGAAGAGCGATATATGCCGCCGGATGATATGGTCAAGCCATTTGTGGCCCTTCAAGACGTAAGTTATTCGTTGTTCGCGACAAATGACGGCGACATCGCGACGCTCAGGCAGGACAGCTCGAACCCGACAAAATACTGGGGAGCTATCGCGTCAAGACGCGCTCTCTCTGTTAAGGAGTGGCAAAGGGATGCTGATGACGTAAAGAAGTTCACGGAGTCTCTGATCGCCGGAGCCGCAAACCCGGAAGAGAAGCTTCGACGTATTTACGATTTCTGCCAAAAGCTGAGGAACGTTTCCTACGATACCTCGGTGACCGATGAACAGATGAAATCGATCACGAAGCAAAGATCAAAGGATCTTGTAAAGGTCGGGCCGACCGCCTCCGCCCGCGCCGGACAGATCAATTGGCTCTTTGCAACGATGGCGATCGCCGCGGGCTTTGATACTCGCATAGTCTATTCGAGCCGCCGCGACGAGGTCTTTTTTGAACTGAAGATGACCGATTCGGATCTCATCTCGTTTGCAGGTATCGCTGTCGATGTGGGGGGCAATTTCAGAGTTTTCAATCCGGGGATCAAGTATGCACAGTTCGGCCAGCTTCCCTGGTATCGCGAGAATGCCCCCGCCCTCGTCGTGAGCGAGAAGCAAAACGGTTGGCTGTTGCTGCCGATGTCCACGAACGATAAGAACCTGACAAAGCGTACCGCAAAACTCACGCTCGATGAGACAGGTACTCTCGAAGGCACCGCCTCCATTGAGCTTTACGGGCAGGAAGCATTGAGCTATCGGCTTTCGAACTGGGACGACGAACCTTCGAAACGTGAACAGAACTTAAAGGATGCAATTCTCGCCCGGATGAGCGGTGCGGAGATATCGAAGATCTCGATCGAGAACTTCGACGATATCGCGAAGCCTATCGTTTACCGTTATACGATCAAGGTCCCGAATTACGCACAAAAAACCGGAAAGCGTATGTTCTTCCAGCCCGGTATTTTCGAATACGGTTCGCCTGCGAAATTTGCGAGTGCAACGCGTCAATACGACGTCGCTTTCGCGTACCCGTGGTCGGAAAAGGATGAGATCGAACTCAAGTTCCCCTCGACCTATGAGATCGACAATGGTGAAGCTCCGGGCGGAGCCGATGCCGGCGAGATCAGCAAGGACGTGATCACGATCGGTACGGATAGGTCCACATCCACGATCAAGTATTCACGCGATTTTTATTTCGGCAACACCGCGAACCTGGTCTTCAACAAGTCGGCATACCCGGCCGTCAAAGAACTCTGGGATATGATCCAAAAGAGCGATTCAGCAACTCTTTCGATCAAGCAGAAATAGCGATTGGAGAAGTAGCAATGAAAGTATTCACCCACTCACGACAGATCATCGTCCTTTTTGCGTTCCTCGTCCTAAGTCTTGCCGGTTCCGTGTCCGCTGCGGATGCTCCCGATTGGGTGATGCAGGTTGCTCGAAGCAGCATCCCAACCTATGAAGTAAAGCACATTCCCGCTGTCGTTCTGCTTTCTGATTATGCAGTTTCGGTCGATTCGAGTGGAAAGATCTCGACGACCGAGCGTTATGCGATCAAGATCCTCACGAACGAAGGCCGGAAAGAGGCCATCGCACGCGGCTTTTATCTAACAACCGGCAGCAAGATCACGGACATCGATGCGTGGCTCCTACCGCCGGACGGTAAGGTGCAAAGCTTCGACAAAAAGTCGGTCCTCGATCTAGTTGCCGACCCCGATGACATTTACAATGAGGGCCGCATAAGGGTAATTGATGCGTCGGACTCAGCCGTTGTCGGCGCGGTTTTTGCTTACTCGATAACGACCGAGGAATCGCCTCTTTTTTATCAGGATCAATGGGCATTTCAGGAGCGTCTTCCCGTCCTGCGAGGGCGGTATTCTCTTCAGCTTCCGTCGGGTTGGACGGCGTCGAGTGTTACCTTCAACGCGCCCGAGATCAAACCGCAAGTGTCAGGATCGACCTACACATGGGAGATGAATAACCTTAAGCCGATCAGCTGGGAGCCAATGAGCCCGTCGGTTGCAAACCTCGCCCCGCGGATCGCCGTCAATTATGGCCCGCCGGATGCGAAAGGCCGGTCATTCCCTGACTGGAAAACAGTTTCAACATGGGCGACGCCGCTCTACCAACCGCAGGTCATCGTCGATGGGAATGTCACCGCGAAAGCTCGTGAGCTTACTGCCAACGCAAAGACCGAACTTGAGATCATTCAGGCGATCGGAACTTTTGTGCAGAATCTGCAATATATCTCGATCGATATCGGCGTCGGGTATGGCAACGGGTATAGACCGCGTCCGTCCTCGACCGTTTTGGCTCGCGGTTACGGCGACTGCAAGGATAAGGCGAACCTAATGGGCGCGATGCTAAAGGCCTTGAAGATAGATGCTTATCCTGTCGTGATCTATAGCGGAGATCCGAATTTTGTGCGCGAAGCCTGGCCATCACCAAAGCAGTTCAATCACTGCATCATCGCCGTTCGAGTGAGCGACGCAACGAAGTCGCCGGCAGTTATCACCGACCCGAAACTCGGCCGCCTGTTGATCTTCGACGCTACCGATCCTTACACGCCGGTGGGCGATCTGCCGGATTACCTGCAGAACAGCCTCGCGGTCATAATCGCGGGCGATAACGGCGGGCTCTTGCGTATGCCGCTCCTGCCTGCCGAGGATAATAAACTCGAGCGAACCCTCGCCCTGAGCCTCAGCCCGACGGGTGATCTTAAAGGTAAGATCCAAGAGGTCGCAACCGGCCAAACTTCGACGGTGCTGCGTTCGGAACTTCGCCGCGAATCTGCAAGCGAATATAAGAAAGCTCTCGAACGCTGGCTTACGCGGGCTTCGACCGCTGCACAGCTGGTCGACTACAAGGCAACCGACTCATTTGCCGACGCCGCATTCGACCTGAACATCGACTTCACCGCTCCATCCTACGGACAATTGATGCAGAGCCGACTTATGACCTTTAAACCTGCATTTGTCGGCCGCCGATCGGGTACAGCGTTCAGCGAAACAAAACGGTACGCACCGATCTCTCTTGAAGAAGCAACTGTGATCGAGACCGCAACGTTCGATCTGCCCGCAGGCTTTGCCGTGGACGAGACACCTGAGCCGCTTGACCTGAAAACGGAGTTCGGCATTTACCGCACGAGCTACGAGGTCAAGGGCCAGCAGCTCGTCTATAAGCGGCATTACCAAACCAAACGCATACTGATCCCGGCGGAAAAATATGCCGAGGTCCGAGCGTTTTACGGAAAGATCCGCGATGCCGAGCAGTCGCCCGTCGTCCTCATCAAGAAGTAATCCCGAGTTCTTCGGCCGGACAAGCCCAACCGCAATACCGACTCAATATCCTTGCCGCTTCGGCCGCTGGCCGAAGCGGCATTTTCTTTCTGACAAGGTGTCCGGCGGCTCTGCATTCAGGTAGAACCTTTGTCTCGTTGATCCCATGCACCAAAAGGCTCCCGTATTCTCGCCGTGGTTAGAGAGAAGATCTTCTGGCGGCATAGCCGCCGGAACCTGTGGGTGATCGTGCCGGAAAGGTAGACCTTTTCCGCTCGGCAACAGAGGCGATCTATTTTTGTGCATTCTGTGCATTTTGTATCAATTTGTGCGTTTTGTGCATTTTCATACATTCCGTGCATTTTGGGGTTCAAATGGGCGCAGTTGTCAGATATTCTTTCTGTGGTTGGTTGATGTTTGACAATTTAATTTTTGGTTTTGGCGGGCGTTTGTGTTTGGGAAAACGCGTAGCGTTTGAGTTTTTTCGCGGGCGACTTGTTGTTTCAACAAAGCGCAAAGCGTCTTAGCTTAGCCACGTCGTTTACGGCGTGGAACATGCGTTGAGGTCCGAGCGTGGCGGCTTCGCCGCCGAGGTGCTTTGGTGAGCGTGTCGGAAAAGCGAAGCTTTCCGCTCGGCGACGGTTCGGCAGGAAACGCAAAGGTCGCAGAGCGAAGCCCGCAAAGGACGCGAAGGGTCGAATCTCGCGGCAGCGTCTTTGCGATCTTTACGAAATGCCTTTGCGTTCTTTGCGTTTGGATCAACGTGAAGAGTGCAAAGAGAAATAACGTAAATGCGAAAAGCAGAAAACGCAAAAGTTCGCGAAGCGAAGCCCGCAGAGGACGCGAAGGGGAAGGATTTCGCGGTAGCGTCTTTGAGATCTTTGCGATGACCTTTGCGTTCTTTGCGTTTGGATCAACGTGAAGAGTGCAAAGCGAAATAACGTGAAGCTCGATCGGCAGAAGACGCAAGGCCGCGATGGAAAGGCCGCAGAGTTCGCAAAGAGAGATATCCGCGTCGGTATTTTTCGGTTGCAACAGGCAGTGGAAGCACCGCCGGGCCTTCACTGACGCGGGCGGGTTTCGAACGCGAAGGCGGAGAACTGAGCTAAAGCTTGCCCAGTTCTCCGGTTTCTGAGAAGCCTCTAGTTCGAGACCGGGTTACCCTCGGCATCGAGCAGCGTAATCGGCATATTAAGTTCCTTGAGCTTTGGTTCGATCACGGATCGATCGCCTACGATCACGATCGCCATTTTCGAAGGATCAAGATACTTGTTCGAAACGCGTTCGACATCCTTGAGCGAGACCGCACCGACCTTCTTGATGTAATCGTTGAAGTAGGTGTCCGGCAGGCCGTAGGTAACAAGAGCAGAAAGCTGATTCGATATCGCGCCAACGGTTTCGAAACCGCTCGGGAAACGCTGGATCAGTTTCTGCCTGTTGATGTCGAGGTCGCGCTCCGTAACGGGGATCGCACCGCGCATACCGCCGATCTCCTTCAGGAATTCCTGGACGGCTTCTTTGGTCGAAACGATCTGGATCTCACCGGAAGCAACGAACGGGCCGGCACCGCGCATAGTCGAGAAACGGCTGTACGCGCCGTACGTGTAGCCCTTGTCTTCGCGGAGATTCTGGAAAAGGCGTCCGGTCATACCACCGCCGAGGATCGAGTTGACCACCTGAATCGGGTAGTAATCCGGATCGGTGCGCGAGATCCCGACCTCGCCGATCATAACTGACGACTGTGTCGCACCCGGTTTATCAACGAGGTAGATACCCGGCTTTGCCGCCATCTTTTGCTCGGCGATCTTTACGGCCTTGACCTCGCCCGGCTTCCAGTTGGCAAATGCTTTCTCAAGCTGCGGCGTGATCGAAGCAAGCGTTACGTCGCCGACGACGATAAGCGTTGCATTATTCGGCTTGTAATTTGCCGCATAGAATGCAGCGAGGTCATCACGCGTTAGGGCTTTGATAGACTCTTCGCTGCCGCCAAGTTCGCGTCCGTACAGCTGATCGCCGTAAACGACCTTGTCGAAAACGCGGTTCGCGATCGACTGGGAATTCGCCTTTCTCTGGAGAAACGCGGCCATCATTCGGCGCTTCAGCGTGTCGAAATCACCTTGCGGGAACGCAGCGTTCGTCACTACGTCGGAATAGATGCTCAATGCTTCCGGCAAGTTCTTCGTCAAGGTCGTCAAAGAGACGTTCGAAGAATCCCAGCCGGCATTCGCTCCGACCGAAGCTCCGATCGCCTGAAGCTCGTTCGAGATCTGAAGGGCCGAACGCGTCTTCGTGCCCTGGTTGAGCATCGACGCGGTCATCGATGCGGAACCGGAACGCGTCGGGTCCTCGGCAGAAGCACCGCCGTCAACTACGAGATTCATCGACACGATAGGAAGCTCATGATGCTGGACGACCCAGACGTTAAGTCCGTTCGAGAGCTTCGACTTCTCGATCGCCGGCAGTGTGAATTTCGGGTCGGGAGCGGCCTTTGGAAGTGCGGCGTCCTGCTTTGCGATCAAAGCGAGGTCTTTTTTCTTCGACTCGGTCGAGGTCGGTTTGTCAGCAGGTGCCGGTGCCGGCGGCTGTTTCGCCGGAACGTAGGTCATCACGACGCGGTTCTTCGTAAGGTATTCTTGGGCAACGCGTTTGACGTCAGCCGGCGTGACCTTGGAATAACGGTCGAGATCCTTCTGAAAATAGTTGGGCGTGTTGAGATAGCCCATGTAATCGGCGAGTTGAGCACTCTTGCCGAGAACGGTTTGAAGCCCGTAGATCGCGCTTGCCTCGCGGCCGGCAACCGCGCGATTGACCTCGTCGGCCGTGACGCCGTCTTTCTGGATCTTCTCGATCTCGGCGTTGACCGCAGCCTCGATATCGTCAAGCGATTTGCCCGGACGTGCCGTGGCATTGATCTGAAACTGGCCGCCGATCTCGCTTGCAGAGTTGAACGCAAAGATCGACTGTGCGAGTTCTTTACCGTAAACGAGTTCGCTTTGGAAGCGCGAACCGCGTCCCGAGGAAAGGATACTCGAGAGGATGTCGAGCGGAGCCTCATCCTTGTGATACATACGGACGCCGGGCCACGTGATCGCTCTTCGCTCGAGTTTTGCAAATGGATCTTCGTATTGCTGGCGGATCGTTTCCTTGAGCTGCGGCATCGGCGGATTCGGACGGTCGATCGGCTTTCCGGCTTTGAATACGCCGAAGTACTTCTCGATCCAGCCGCGAGCCTGCTGCTCGTCAAAATCTCCGGCGAGTACAAGGATCGTATTGTTCGGAACGTAATACTGATTGAAGAATGATTTTACGTCGTCGAGCGATGCGGCGGAGAGGTCTGCCATCGAACCGATCACCGAGTGGTGATACGGATGATCGGGCGGGTAGATAAGCTCGTCGATCCGCTCGCTCATCGTGCCGTAGGGCACGTTATCGACGCGGAAACGGCGTTCATTTTTTACGACGTCGCGCTGGTTATCAAGCTTTGCCTGATCCATCGCGGGCAGCAGGTTGCCAAAGCGGTCGGCCTCAAGGTAAAGCACGCGTTCGAGAAAGTTCGACGGAATGACCTCAAAATACCAGGTGCGGTCTTCGTTCGTCGTACCGTTGACATTGCCGCCGAGTTCATCCACCGCGCGCCATCCGTCAACATAATTCTTCGAACCCTGAAACATCATATGTTCGAAGAGGTGGGCAAATCCTGTGCGGTGTTCGGCCTCGTTCTTCGAACCGACGTGATACCACATATTTACGGCAACCACGGGCGTCGAACGATCTTGATGAAGAATGACCGTCAGGCCGTTCTTCAGTTTGTATTCTTTAATGTTGATCGGCGGGAGCTTGATGTCCTGCGCAAACAGCCCAAGCGGTAAAAGCATGACCGCAAGGGTGAGTAGAATTGCGAATTTCGGAGTTCTCATAGTAAGAATCGGTCCTTATTTGTAGTTTCTTGGCTGATATCTATGACTTTACGCCCGCTCTGCCGGGGCGCGCAAAACGGACCAGTCGAATTCTCGAAATGACTATGAGATTTTACGCTTCGGGCGGGCGGGAAGTTTCAACCTTGGCGAGGGCCGCGACCTTTTCGCGCTTTGAGACGACGACGCCGCCGGGTTTTTCGACCGTAACGGCGAACATTGAAGGATTCTTTGCCGCAAGCTTTGCATCGATCGGGATCACAACGGTGCCATCGGACGAGACGTTGAAAGTTCCACCGTCGATCGGCGTCTTGTCGCCCTGATTCTCCTCGAAGATCCAAAGCTGATATGTGGATGCGTCCGCGTCGTTCTTCGGCAAGCCGCGAAGCATCGCATAGCCTTTTTGCTCTTTGTCGCTCCAGACGACGTCGCCGGAGACATTCGCCATGTCACCCGTCTTTGCTGCGGGAGTCCATTTTGCGACCGTCATCCCAGGCTCGGCCATCATCTTGTCGTGCGCTTCGGCGGGAGTCATCGGCGTTGGCGTCGCGGCCGGCGGCGGATTATTTGCGACCTCGTTCACGCCGAATCGAGTCATCGAAAGGTTGATCCCAAGCGCGAGGACGGCCGCGGCAGCGACTGCCCAGCCGAGCCAGGCAAATAGAGGGGTCTTCCGATCCGCAACGACGGAAGCGTCCGGAGCCTTGTCGACCGCATTCGCAGCAACGATCTCAGACGCATCAGCCGCGATCTTTGAACGCAGATGGCTCGGCAGCTGTTCTGTTGGTTCAAACTCCGAAAGCAGCAACGCGGCGGCCGCAAGATCAAAAGAATCGTCGGCGCTTCCTTCGAGAGCCGCGAGCTTACGTGATTCTTCCGGACTTAGGCCTTCCGTAGCTTGCCGGGTCAGAAGGTCGAGCAACAATTCGCGTTCTTTCTCGTTCATATCGCTGCCTCCTTATTCCCGAAATCGATGATGCCGCCAAGCCCCAACGCCTCGCGCACACGCAGTAGTCCGCGGCGCGCGTGCGTCTTTACGGTCCCAAGCGGGATGCCCGTCGCATCGGCGATCTCCTGATGCGACATTCCGTCCACGATAGAAAGCCGAAGGACCGTCTGTTGTTCCGGCCGCAAGGTTTTCATTGCCTCAGCCGCCTCGTTAGCCTCGACGCTGAGCTCGATGCGTTTGTGGCCCTTGTCGCCCGGCTCCTGAACGATCTCCTCTATCGGGTCGGTCGAGATGCGGCGGCCCGAGTGCCTGATCTTATCGATCACGCGGCGTCTCGTTATCATCGCGATGAACGTTGCCTCGGAGGCAACCGCTGGATCGTACCGGCCTGCATTCTTCCAAACGTCGATAAATGCCTCCTGAACCGCATCTTCAGCATCGGCGTCGTTCGCCAAGAGCTTCCTTGCGATCGAATACACAAGCCCGCCGTAGGAATTGAGACAATCCTCGACCGCGTTCCTGTCGCCCTCAGCGATGCGTTTTAGGATAGATTCAGGCAATCTTGTCTTCTCTACAAGCCACGCTCAAAACGGGCAAAGCAGTCTCTAACACCCATACGGCCGAAAAAGGGTGTCAATCTTCTATTCGTTCGGGAGGCGGCAACGGTTTCGCAATGAGAGAAACAACAAAAATCACGAACAACAGGGAGCTTGAGAGAGCCGAAAGCAGGCAAAATTGGCAAAATGCACCGATCAAAGCGGCTTGAACGTAAATAAGCCAGCCCGAGAAAAGAGCCATCATCGTCGCAAGAAGGCCATAGAGCAGCCACATTCCGCCTCGCCCAAAAAGCGCCATCGACGCAAAGGTCAATGCGAAAAGATAAGCTGCTGCACCGAATATCGCAAGCGGAAGGCCCGCGACCTCGGCATACGCGCTCGTGAGGACCATCTCGCAGCCTTCCGTGATGCTGCAAGGGACGGGCTCGGCCGTATAATGATGGATCGTCAGATAGACAGAATCAAAAAGGCCCGCGATCGCGACGATGATCGCCGCGGCCGCGAGCCATCTTTTCGGTACGAAACGTGTCACTTGTTTACTTCCGATGCCGGTTTTTTAGCATCGGATGCGTTTGAATTAGCGGCGGAGTTCGCTTCCGGAGCAGCATTCGAAGCCGGTGCCGCAGCGGGCTTTGCTTTAGCAAGCTCGGCATCGATCAGCTCTTTCAGACCCGAAACCGTTACTTTGCTCGGCGGAACGGCAACGTTGTTCAGAAACACCGTCGGGGTCGAATTGATGCCGATAGCGTCGCCGCGTTTCAGATCGAGATCGACACGCTGCTTTGCCGGAAGGCCGGCCGCATCATTCTGCCACTGATCGATATTAAGACCGATCTTTTCGGCGTAACCTTTCCAGAGGTTCTTGTAGCTCGGATTTGCCGACCATTCCTTCTGGTTCGCATAGAGTTCGCGGGCCATCTCAAAGAATTTACCCTGCATGCCAGCAGCCTCGGCAGCAACGGACGCCTCGTATGTCTTGTCGTGAGCAGGGATCTTCAGCGGGAAGTTCCGATAAACGAAGTAGATGCGGCTGCCGTATGCGTTCTTGATCTCTTCCATTATCGGGTAGGTAAGAGCGCAGGTCGGACATTGAAAATCGGCAAACTCCTCGATCGTAACGGCTGCGGTCGGCGAACCGGCAGCATTCGGAGGCGTTGCTCCCGGAGGTGCTTCCGCCGGGATTCCCGGTGTTTTCGCCGGGGTCGGCGTTTTCTTTGCTGTCGAATTACTCGCCGTATTTGAGCACGAAGCTGCAAGAAGCGAAGTTATCAAGATTGCGATCAAGGCCAATGGAAGGCCGATTCTGGATCTATTTGTTCTCATTGTTTATCAGTTCAAAAAATGACTATTTTACAGCTCGAATACGGTTTTCCGACGCAGAAGGTTTTCGCAACGCAGCGAGCGTCGCATCGACCTTTGCCGCGATGCCTTCGGCATCAAGGCCGTATTGGCCGAGCAAAACCTTTTGATCGCCGTGCGTGACGATCTCGTCCGGGACGCCAAGCCTTGCGACCTTGACGGCATCCAATAGACCGTTCTCTTCAAGCAACTCGACAACGGCCGAGCCGAATCCGCCCGCCAGATAACCTTCCTCGACGGTGATGATCGCTTCGTGATCTGCCGCCGCCTTCAGGATAAGGTCCGCATCGAGCGGCTTTACGAAGCGCGCGTTGATGACCTGAACTTTGATGCCGCGAGCCGCCAAAATGTCCGCTGCAGCCAGCGAAGGATAAACCATCGAGCCGTACGCAATGATCGAGGCGTCAGCACCTTCGCGTAAGACCTCACCGCGGCCGATCTCAAGCTTCTTTGGTTCCGCTGAAATATCAACGCCGACGCCATTTCCACGCGGATAACGAAGCGCCGCAGGGCCCGGATGTTCGATAGCGGTCAGAAGCATATCACGCAGCTCGGCCTCATCTTTCGGAGCCATCAGCACGATATTCGGATAGCCGCGGAGATATGTGATATCAAGCAGGCCGTGATGCGTAGGGCCGTCGGCTCCGACGATCCCTGCACGGTCCATTGCGAACGTTACGTCAAGATCCTGAAGGCAGACGTCGTGAATGACCTGGTCAAAGCCGCGCTGCAGAAACGTTGAATAGATGGCCGCGACAGGCTTGAGGCCCTCGCACGCCATTCCCGCGCAGAATGTTACGGCGTGCTGCTCTGCAATGCCAACGTCGAATGAACGCTCGGGGAACTTCTCAAGAACTTTGTCTATTCCCGTGCCGTCCGGCATCGCCGCGGTGAGGCCGACGATCCTTTCGTCACGCTCCATCAGCTCGCACATCGTCTCGCCGAAAACTTGCGTGTAGGTCGGCGGTGCAACCTTCGTGGATTTATACGGAAGGCCGGTTTTCGGGTCGTACGGACCGGTCGCGTGATACGCGTAGTAATTCTTCTCAGGATTCGGAAAGCCCTTTCCCTTCTGCGTGATCGCGTGGACGATCACGGGGCCATCCGTAACGGTCTTTGCTTCTTCGAGAGCGCGAACGAGCATCGGGACGTTGTGGCCGTCAACATAACCGATGTATTTGAAACCAAGCTCGTTGACAAGAGCACCAGGCAGCACTGCCGCTGCGATCGCATCTTTGACCGATTTGGCGGCGGCACGAAGTCTATCGCCGATCCCCGGCACGCTTTGAAGGGCGTCGCCGATGCCTTCCTTCCAATCGTGATAGCTCTGAGCTTCTTTAATGCGGTTGAGATATCGGCTCAGGGCACCGACGGCCGGAGCGATCGACATCTCGTTGTCGTTCAAGATAACGATCAGACGCGACTTTAAGTGGCCGGCCTGGTTGACTGCCTCCATCGCCATACCGCCGGCAAGTGAGGAATCGCCGATCAAGGCACAGACGTGAAAATCTTCTTTCTTAATATCGCGGGCAGCCGCCATTCCAAGCGCCGCCGAGAGCGATGTCGAGGCGTGGCCAGCACCGAACGTGTCGTATTCCGATTCGTCGCGACGTAAGAATCCCGAGATGCCGCCCGGCTGCTTGATCTGTTTCAGGGCCTCGCGGCGGCCCGTAAGGATCTTGTGCGCGTACGCCTGATGCCCGACGTCCCAAACAAGGCGATCCCGCGGCGTATCAAACACATAGTGCATCGCGACCGCAAGCTCGACCGCGCCGAGACTGGCTCCCGTGTGTCCGCCGATACGCGAACAGGTATCGATAATGTACTGTCGTGTCTCGTCCGCGATCGCCTGCAGATCCTCGATCTTGTATTGCCGCAGGTCGGCGGGCGAATTTATTTCATCTAAAAAACCCATGAAAAACAAACAAGCGCTAACCTTCTAAATTTCGCATTTAGAGCCACGAATGGCAAGTTGAAATTCACTAGCCGAAAAGGCCGCCCAGTGCTCTTTTGCGAGCAAGGACGGCCAATTCCGGCTTATGTTGAAGCTCTTATTTGCCCTGATTCGAGAGTTTTCCGATAAGGGTAAAGAGCGGTAAGTACATCGAGATAACGATGGAACCGATCGTGACACCGAGGAAGGCGATAAGGACCGGCTCGATCATTGCGAGAAGGTCGGCAATTGCCGTATCGACCTCTTCCTCATAGAAATCGGCGATCTTGCCCAACATCGCGTCAAGTGCACCGGTTTGCTCACCGACACCGACCATCTGGCCGACCATATGCGGGAAGACCTCCGTCGCCTTCAGCGGATCGACAAAGTTCTCACCGCGTTCAACACCGGCGCGAACCTTGAGGATCGCGTCCTCGACGATGACGTTGCCCGCCGTCTTGGCTGTGATATCAAGTGATTGCAGGATCGGGACGCCTGACGAGAGCAATGTCGATAGGATCCGAGAGAAGCGTGCGACCGCGATCTTTCTTAAGATGCTGCCAAAGACCGGCAGTCTGAGAAGAAACTTGTCGATCTGCCAACGTCCGTTCGGCGTCTTGTACCAATAGCCGATACCAACAGCCGCGCCTATGGAAATGGCCAGGACCGCGAGGCCGCCCCAACCGGCGACGAAATTACTTATCCCCATCACGATCCGCGTCGGCAACGGCAGGGCTTCACCAGGGCCTAAGAGTCCGAGGAAGATCTGCTGGAACTGCGGAATGACGACGACCATGATGACCGCGATCGCGCCGATAGCGACGAGAATGACCGCTGCCGGATAGATCGATGCCGACACGATGCTTCGTTTGAGTTTTACGACCTTTTCGATAAGGGTCGCAAGACGCTGCAAGATCAGGTCGAGCACACCGCCCGTCTCGCCGGCTTCGACCATGTGCGTGTACAGGCTGTCAAAGACCTTCGGGTGCCGTTCGAGCGCCTGAAAGAGTGTCGAACCTTCTTCGACGTTGGTGCGAACCTGACGCAAAACGTCCTTAAAGAACGGATTCTGCTGCTGTTCGGCGAGAATGTCGAGACACTGAACGAGCGGCAGACCGGCATCGATCATAACGGAGAATTGCCGCGTGAAAACGGCTAGTTCTTTCGCCTTGACCTTTTTGCGGCGTCCAAGCTTGGGGATCGAGATCTCGCGGCCTTTTTCAGAGGCCTGAGTCATTATGATCTGCTCGCGTCGGAGCAAGGCACGGAGTTCATCCTGCGTTGCGGCTTCGCGCTCGCCCGAAACGAGTTCGTTCAATCGGTTTCTTCCCTTAAAAGCGTAAGTAGGCATTTTGAGTGGTCACTCCAGATGAGTTTCTTGTGAAAAGGTCTATCTAACAGGCGGACGCTGACCAATTGGCCGGCCTTGTGCGTACGGGCTGCCGCCGGCGGGAGGAGCGGCAGGTCTTCCGACGCCGCCGTAGGATTCGTTAAGTCCGGAACCGCGCTGGATCAGCTCCTTGAGTTCATCGGGATTCGATGAACGCTGCATCGCGACCTCTAGCGTGATCGTCCGTTTATGAACGAGCGTAGCAAGAGCCTGGTTGAAGGTCTGCATACCGAACTTATCCTGGCCGGTCTGCATCATCGAGTAAATTTGATGGATCTTATCCTCGCGGATAAGGTTACGGATAGCGGAATTCGGGACAAGGATCTCGAGGGCCATCGCTCGCCCATCACCGCTTGCTTTTGGCAGCAGCGATTGGCAAAGAATGCCTTCGAGGACAAGCGAAAGCTGTGTGCGGACCTGAGCCTGCTGCTCGGACGGGAATACGTCGATGATACGGTTGATCGTCGAGTATGCCGAGTTCGTGTGGAGCGTTGCGAAGGTAAGGTGACCCGTTTCAGCGATACGCAAGGCCATCTCGATCGTCTCAAGGTCTCGCATTTCGCCGACGAGCACGATGTCAGGATCCTGACGAAGTGCCGTTCTGAGGGCGGCACCAAACGAATGCGTGTCGGAGGCGACCTCGCGTTGATTGACGACGCAGTTCTTGTGATTGTGCAGGAACTCGATCGGATCCTCGATCGTCAATATGTGATCGTGGCGATCAATATTTATTTTATCGACCATGGAGGCAAGCGTGGTCGATTTACCGGATCCGGTCGGGCCCGTTACAAGCACAAGGCCGCGTGGTTTTTTGCAAAGATCCTGAACCACCTGCGGAAGTCCAAGAGCTTCGAACGATTTGATCTCGTAAGGAATTGCACGAAAAACGGCACCAACAGCTCCCTTCTGGTTAAAAAGATTCGCACGAAATCGCGACATCCCTTTTAGACCGAACGAGAAATCGAGTTCGAGGTTTTCTTCGAACCGATGCTTTTGCGCGTCAGTGAGCACTGAGTACGCAAGCCGTTTGGTGTCGGCCGGTGTTAGGGCCGGAAAGCCCGGGAGCGGCGACAGATGGCCGTGGACACGCACCTGTGGAGGCGAGTTGGTAGATAGGTGCAGGTCGGAACCGCCGGCGTCCGTCATCCTTTTGAGGAGTTCGGGCAGCGTGACGGTCGATTCATTTACCGGTTCGTAGCTCATAGATCAGATAGTTCCAGTGATTAAGAGTTGTTGCGTACGATTATTCGCGGACAGAAGCGCGCTGTGTAGAACGCACGCGGCTCTGCAGCGATCCGAGTACCTTTTCGGATTCTTCGGCGAGGCGATCGGCCTGATCGGCAGAAGAATTCGTCGCAACGTTGTAGATCTTGCCGTCAACAGCCGTGAAGTAGAACATTCGCGACTGAAGCTGGCCATTGCGTGCCTGAGATTGTGCAACGACAACGTAAACGAGGCGTCCGTTGATCTCCTTTTGATAATCGTTAACGACCCAGCCATTTTCCTGGATCATTCGGTTGATAACGTCGCGGCGGAGTGCCGTTGTTGCCACACCGGCGATCATCTTGTGCGATCCGATAGTGCGGTCCTCACCTGATGCCGGGCCAACGACCGAGATCGATGCCGACCCGACCTGCGAGCCACGCGAATCATCGACGCGAAAACGCAGTTCGTTCGAGCTTGCCTGCGTCTCGGCCCAAGTTTGCGGCGTTGCAGACGATGCGGGTTTCACTCTCTTTACGCGAGATATTGACGCAACGCGGTGGCGATTCGCCGCGCGTGCACGACGGGCCTTTGCGAGCCGTATTTGACGAAGGCGGAGCCTTCTCACCTGCGCGCGATGGCGACGGGCACGACGCTGACGCGCACGGTATTGACGCCACCAGCGTTTCGAATATTTCTTATAGTGCTTGCGGTGTTTGCGCTGCTTGCGGGCGCGTCTTGATGCCGCGTCAGCATCGTTGGTACCGAGCGGCACAATGATGCCGATGCCAACCAGCAGTGCCACACATAATGCCATTATCCTAACTAACATAAACTTGCCTCCGAAGTCCTATAGAACGGTCTCCTTGATGACCTCCTCGATCGTCGTGATCCCGTCACGTATCTTGCATAAGCCCGATTCACGCAGGGTGATCATTCCGAGCTCTATCGCCTTTCTCCGTAATTCCATCGCGCTTGCGCCGATGATAATGAGTTCGCGGAGTTCATCCGTGATCTCCATAACTTCATACAGGCCGACTCGGCCTTTATAACCCGTGTTGTTGCATGCCTGGCAGCCGCGGCCTTTGTATAGCCTGACATCGCCAACTTCCTCGGGCTTGAACCCGATCTCCACCAGGCCTTCGCTCGGCATATGCACTTCCTCTTTGCACTCTTTGCAGATGCGGCGGATAAGTCTCTGAGCCTGGATGATGTTGACCGACGTCGCCACAAGGAACGGCTCGATACCCATGTTCACGAGACGCGATACCGTTGAAGGCGCGTCGTTCGTGTGCAGCGTAGATAGAACAAGGTGGCCGGTGAGAGCGGCCTTGATCGCGATCTCAGCCGTTTCAAAGTCTCGGATCTCACCAACGAGCACGATGTTCGGGTCCTGACGCAGGAAAGATCTGAGGGCTGCGGCGAAGTTCAGGCCGATCTGTTCCTTCATCTGCACCTGATTGATGCCCTGAAGGTTGAATTCGACCGGGTCTTCGGCCGTCATAATGTTGGTCTCCGGCGTATTCAACGATTGAAGCGCCGAGTAGAGCGTGTTCGTCTTACCCGAACCCGTCGGGCCCGTTACGAGCACCATTCCGTACGGATTAGAGATCGCACGCTGGAATTTCTCGAGACTCTCGACCTCGAAACCGAGCTTGGTCATATCAAGCATCAGCTTCTCTTTGTCGAGGAGACGAAGCACGACCTTTTCACCGAACAGCGTCGGAAGCGTCGAAACGCGGAAGTCGAGTTCGCGCGATCGATTGTCGATCTTGACCTTGATCTTGATGCGTCCGTCCTGCGGCAATCGCTTCTCGGAAATGTCGAGCTTCGACATGATCTTGAGACGCGAAATGAGCGGGTCGCGGATCTTCATCGGAGGATGCATCACGTCGTAGAGCACGCCGTCTATGCGGAACCTGATGCGGAAATCTTTTTCGTACGGCTCAACGTGAATATCGGATGCACCCCGGCGGAGGCTGTCCACCAAGAGAACATTCACCAGCCGAACGACCGGAGCGTCCTCGCTCGCGCGGGCAAGAGCGGCAAGGTCGATCTCGTCATTCTCCTCGACGACCTCAAAATTCTCGTGGTCGGACGAATCGAACTGGAACCTATCAAGCGAGACGTCCAGGTCGCCGTCCTGCAGGCCTTCCGCAGCAGTGGAACCGGCCTTCGCGTGTCCGTTCGTATGGGCGTGGTGCCCGTTGCCGTTAAAGGCGACCTCAGCTTCTTCCGCGAAGGCGGCATCGAAGATATCGATCTCCGACGAGCCGGTGTAGTACTTACCGATGGCATGCTGGATCGACGACTCGGCCGAGATCACAGGCTCGACATTAAATCCGGTCATGAACTTAATGTCGTCCATCGCAAAAACGTTCGTCGGATCGGCCATGGCGAGCGTGAGGCTTGCACCGACCTTTGAAACAGGAAGGACAGAGTATTTGAGGGCAACTTCGTGCGAGATGAGTTTGATCACCTCGGGCTCGATCTGGAAGAGCTCAAGGTTGATCGACGGCACACCGTATTGGCGCGAGAGGACCGCCGTGATGACGTCATCGGAGACCACGCCCAGCTTGACAAGGTTGGAACCGAGCCTGCCTCCGTTATTCCGCTGATACTCAAGCGCATCCCGCAATTGCTGCGGAGTGATGAGATTTTCGCGGACAAGAATTTCTCCGAGTTTTGCTGACATTTATGAGTGGGTTAAAGGTCCCTTATTTCGGGCGGGCTTCCTGGCGGAATTCTCGCTTGTCTAAGCGGACATGTATTTTGAGAAGTGAGTCGTCAGAACAACGATGCCAAACATCGTTGATACCTAATAGTAACGGTTGAACACTTTTGTGTCAACAAAATTTCGAGGTTTGTATGGCAGGTTGACCGAAAAATTCTGAGCCGAATCGGTCAAAATGAGCGAACTGAGTAAAATTACTGGGCTTTGGGTGTCTCGGCGATCTGTTTTTCGAGCTGAACGATAAATGAGCGGACCGACGTGGCCTCAGGTGTATCGGGGAAAATATCGAGGAACTCCTTATAAAGAGCGATCGCCTGCGGATATTCGTGCCTTCTTTCATAGACAAGGCCCAAAAGCTGATAGAGGACGATAGCATCCGGTGCGCTGCCTAGCTGCTTCAAAGCGACCTTTAAATACTTCGCGGATTCGTCGTAATTCGCCTTTTCGGCGTCCAAGTCTCCCTCGCTGCCGGCTGTCTCGGCCTTTTCCTTATAGAGTAGGCCGAGGCCAGTATAGGCTTCGGGTTGAAAGCCTTTGCCTTCAGCTATCGCTCTTTTGAAGGCCGCTATCGCCTTTTCGGGGTAGCCACCGTCCTTTAGAATGCGCGCCTCGACCGCAGAAACCTCGGCAATACCTGGACGCAGGCGTCTCACCGCCGCAATCGTCTTTTGGGCAGCCAGAACGTCCGCATTGTCGTTCTGGAGCCTCGCCATTTCGATATACGCATCAACGAAACCGGCTCGGAGCTTGATCGCTTCTGCATATGCGGCGATCGCCTTTTCACGGTCGATCTGTGCGAGTCGTCCGGCCTCCTGGAACTTCAGTTCGGCTTTATCCTTGGTGATAACGAGCGGTACGGTGACCTCACCCTTTGCGGTTGGTGGCAGGCGCTGAACCTTCTCCTTAAAACCGTCGCACCGGAGTTTTAGCGTGTGCGTCTCAGCGGACAGCTTCCGGATCTTGAGCGTCCCGTCCTCGCCGGTGCGGCCGTAGGACACACCGTCAATGAAAACCTGAGCATTTGCCTCGGTCTTGATCGTGATCGAGCGTGCCTGAGCCGCCACGCCGATATTCAATGCGAGGACCAGGAGTGCGCCTGTGATGATACTGCCAAACCTCATAAACCCACCGCCGAAGTGCGTTCCCTGCCGCTGAGGAACGCCGAAGATCTGTCGAATACTACTAATATACGCCAAATTCTCTGTTAGTGCGTGCCCGCCCGCCGTTCGCATCCTGCAGGGGGCGTCCTTAAGCCAACGTATTTTGCGTTTGCTTTTTTTTTATGCTCTTTTATAATCGAGTGTTCGTGGCTGGGTAGCTCAGCTGGTTAGAGCACAGGATTCATAACCCTGAGGTCGGGAGTTCAAGTCTCCCCCCCGCCACCACTTACGATCTAAAAGGAAAAGCTGTTCGACGCATTGCGCGTCGGACAGCTCTTTTTTTCGGCAAAAGCCGCGCTCGACCGGTGGAGGCGGCCGACCTAGTCATTCTTAGCGAAGAGATCCTTTAGCCATTTGAACGGCTTCTTTATGACGGAGCCGGTCTTGTCGAGGATGGAACGCTTCCCACGGCGTTTTTCAGGCTCGACGGCCGAGACGACGGTCCGTTTCGGCTTCGTCGCGGTAAAGGCCGCGACGTTGGATTCTTCGGCTGCCGGCTGCTTGAACTCATATTTCTCGCCCTTTGGGACCACGATGCTCGTCGTCTCAAATGTGCGGTCATAGCTCACAAATTGATTCTTTCGAAACTTTCGACGCGGAACCGTCCGCCTCGGCCGCGGCGTATCGGCATCCGAACCAGCCGCGTACCGATCAAGATCGACAGCCACATCTGCCGTCGGATCGAGCTCCGCAACCTTCGTGCCAGCAAAGAACGGGGCCACGATCGGCGCATTTACGATCCGAGCAAACTCCTGCCGCCCCGCCTCTGTCGCGTTATACGCGGTGTAGGCGAGCTGTGCACAGCAGACTGCAATGATCGCTAAAACAAGCTTCTTCATGACCTTCGAGCGCCGAAAGGGTGTTAAACAAATATTAACACCAAAACTTAGTATATCCGAATCGCAAAAAGGTTGTTAGTCGTTCGCAATACATTGAGATTTTTTTTGAACTTCCGAAAAGAGAACCAAGTATTACCTTTCTGTACAGCTGATAGGCTGCAAAATATCCAGATACTAGATCAACTATGACAATAACAAGAGGGCGTTTGACCCTATTGGTCCTACTTTTCTGTATGTTCAGTGTGACGGGGTTCTCGACCACGCCGGCTGAAGGCAGATGGTCTGTCGTTCTCGAAACTTCTGAGGGAAATTACATATATCCGCTCGATCTTCGTGTCGACAGCGGCAAGATATCCACCACAGTGTTGAGAGGCGGGCTTAAGGTGTCAAGCACGCAAATGCGTGGAAAAACAGTTTCCATCAGGGGCGAATTTCGCTCCGAACCTGTAACGATCAACCTCAAGATCATCGGCTTCACGATGAGTGGAACGTGGCGAACGGCAGCGGACTCGGGAAAGGCTATTGGAGAGTTTCAACCCGCGGCGACGCGGCTGAAGGCCTTCGACGAGATCTGGGAAACAACAAACTCGCACTTCTACAGCCCGCTCTTTAACGGTATCGACTGGAGAGCCTTGAAAGAACCGTACCAAAAGCGAGTTGGTCTTGCAAAGAATGATGGTGAGTTCTATCTGATCATCAACGAAATGCTCGATAAGCTACGGAGCTCGCACGTCGGCTTCTACACAACCGAACGAGGCATATTTTCCGAAGTCAAGCCCGTACAGAATATCGCTCGATCAACGACCGAAGGCAGGAAGGTCGTCGAATGGAAACAGCTGAATTCAAATACCGGCTATCTCAAGATCAGCAGCTTCGCCGAGGGCGAAGAATATGTCAACGATATCGATAAGGCTTTTGCAGCGATCGGCGACCTCCCATCGCTTGTGATAGATCTGCGCGGAAACGAAGGTGGAACGCTCAGCATTGCAATGCGGCTGGGTGATCATATCTTTCACCGATCGCAAGAGCTGGGCATCCTTGCGACCCGCGCAGGGCTCGATCGATACAAGGTCAATAGCATCGAAAAACTTGATCCGGATACGTTGCCAAAATATTCCGGCTACAACGTCGAAGGTTTTCTTGCCGCCCTTCGTCAACGTGGGGCAGTAATGCTTGTGACCGGGGGGAGAGTTGCAAAGCCGTATTCCGGAAGGATCGTCGTCCTGACGGATGGCAACTCAGCAAGTGCAAGCGAAGGTTTCATAAGTGCGATCAAGGAAACTGGGGCTGCCAAACTCATCGGCCGGAGGACGGAAGGTGCACTGCTTTCATCAAGGGATTTTGAGATCATCGGCGGATGGACGTTGAAATTGCCGGAGGCGGATTTTTGTACACCGAAAGGCTTTCGTCCGGAGGCCGTTGGTATTGAGCCGGATATACGCGTGAAAGTGATCCCCGGACGAGACGCCGATCTCGAGGCTGCCCTTCGTTATCTAAATGGAAACTGACCGGCCTTAATTAAAGCCACAATTTCTTGTAGAATCACCTATGCACCAAAAGTTTTCGGGAGGGCCGGCTTAACCGGCTGAGATACGCCTCTTTTTACAGGGCGTGATCCTTGGAACCTGATGCGGATAATACCGACGAAGGGAGAAATAGAATGTCAGACAACAACGAAAAGACCAGCCAGAACACCGCGCTTCCGGCTTCGCAAAAGGTATATGTAGAGACGGGCTCGAACGCAAAGCTGCGTGTCCCGTTTCGCGAGATCTCACTCAATCCGACAAAAGGGTTTGACGGCACGTTGGAGGAGAATCCGCCCGTGCGCGTCTATGACACGAGCGGGCCGTGGACCGACCCCGGCCACCGTCACAATGTTCGCGACGGCCTGCCCGCGTTGCGTCGCGACTGGATCGTCGCCCGCGGCGATGTTGAGGAATATGAGGGCCGCACAGTTCGTCCTGAGGACAACGGTTACCTGACAAAAGGCGCCGAAGATATCGTACGCGTCGGGAATGGATCAGCTTCGCGAAACGGCGAGCTGGAGGAGTTTCCGGGTCTTAAGCGTGCACCGCTTCGAGCACGCGCCGGCCAATGCGTTACGCAGATGCACTATGCACGCCGCGGCATCATCACTCCTGAAATGGAGTACATCGCGATGCGTGAAAATCTCGGACGGCAGATCGCCTTTGAGACGCTGCAAAACGGCGAAGGTGATGACCGTTCGTCGTTGAAACATCAGCACAAAGGCGAGAGCTTCGGCGCATCGATCCCACAATTCGTAACGCCCGAATTCGTACGCGACGAGGTCGCACGCGGCCGTGCGATAATCCCTGCGAACATCAATCATCCCGAATCTGAGCCGATGATCATCGGCCGCAACTTCCTCGTAAAGATCAACGCCAATATCGGCAACTCCGCGATCGCCTCGTCGATCGAGGAGGAGGTCGAGAAGATGCGCTGGTCAACGCTCTGGGGAGCCGACACAGTGATGGACCTCTCGACGGGAAAGAATATTCACGCGACGCGCGAATGGATCCTGCGAAATTCGCCCGTTCCGATCGGCACCGTCCCGATCTATCAGGCACTCGAAAAGGTGAATGGCAAGGCCGAGGAACTCACCTGGGAGATCTATCGCGACACGCTGATCGAACAGGCAGAGCAGGGCGTTGACTATTTCACGATCCATGCCGGCGTGCGTCTCGCATACGTGCCGCTGACCGCAAACCGCACCACGGGCATCGTCTCACGCGGCGGCTCGATAATGGCGAAGTGGTGCCTCGCACATCACGAAGAAAGCTTCCTCTACACGCGTTTTCGCGAGATCTGCGAAATCATGCGTACCTACGACGTTTCGTTCAGCCTTGGCGACGGCTTGCGTCCCGGCTCGATCGCGGATGCGAATGATGAGGCGCAGTTCGCCGAACTCGACACGCTCGGCGAGCTCACTAAGATCGCGTGGGAGATGGATTGCCAGACGATGATCGAGGGGCCGGGCCACGTGCCGATGCACCTGATCAAGGAGAATATGGACAAGCAGCTCGAGGTCTGCGGCGAGGCACCGTTCTACACGCTCGGGCCGCTGACGACCGACATTGCGCCGGGCTACGACCACATCACTTCGGGCATCGGGGCCGCGATGATCGGCTGGTTCGGCACGGCGATGCTCTGCTACGTTACGCCAAAAGAACACCTCGGCCTGCCGAACAAACAGGACGTAAAAGAAGGCGTCATCACCTATAAGCTCGCGGCACACGCGGCCGACCTCGCCAAAGGCCATCCGGGAGCGCAATACCGCGACAACGCGTTAAGCAAGGCGCGTTTTGAGTTCCGCTGGGAAGACCAGTTCAACCTCGGCCTCGATCCCGAAAAGGCGAAAGAGTTTCACGACGAGACGCTCCCTGCCGAAGGCGCAAAACTCGCGCACTTCTGCTCAATGTGCGGCCCGCATTTCTGTTCGATGAAGATCACCCAAGAGGTCCGCGAATTCGCCGCTGAACACGGCGTCGAAGCCGAAAAAGCCCTCGCCGTCGGCATGAGCGAAAAGGCGCGCGAATTCGTCGAAACCGGCGGAGAGATCTACCACGGCACTCCCGAAGGGGCGATGGAGCACTAATACCGAGTATAGAGCCATCGGAGATGGCGATAGCATGTAGCCCATAGCGTCAGCTATGGGCTAAGGATTCAGACACAAAAGCTATCGTAGATAACAACAGAAATATTCTAATAACCTCAAATCTGTCGCCCGCCTATGCGGGCTCGCGGGTTTTGGCAACTCGTCCACAGGCTTTCGCTTGTGGCTACACGCTTCCACTCGCTACCCGAGCGAAGGGATTTGTCGAAAAAGGTAGAGAGGATCCATCAAGATAATTCGTCTGGTGGAATGAAGGAGCAGCAATAGGCAATATTTGAAACTGTATGAACCACAGAGATTCGATCTTACTGAGAGTTCCGCGTAGATCGTAAAATGGGAAAATATGCACGTTCCTCCAGCAAGACTGCTGATCGGACGAGGTTTCGGCCTCGTCTTTCTTTTCGGCGGAACTTTATTTTTCCTTCCTCGTAATGCACAAGCAAAAAGCGCGAGTTTATCGCTTTTACTTCCCCTATTCACCAAGCTGAGGTGCATCTTAGAAGCGACATTCTAATATGGAAAGGCTGATCTCAAGACTCAAGCAAAGCCTGGTATTGCAGCTATTCACGATCTCGCTCCGATATTTGTTAGGGGCGGCTTTTGTTTTTGCGAGTATTTTCAAGATCCAGGGGATAAGGTTTACGCCGGAGTCTGCCGCCAACGCGCCCATCAACTCGCTTGAGCACTTCTTTGAAACGATGTACCAGACTCCTTACTATTGGAGCTTTATCGGATGGGCACAACTGATAGTTGGGGCGTTATTGATGTCCCAGACTTTTAGCACCGCCGGTGCGGTCGCATTCTTGCCGCTGATCTTAAATATTTTTGTAATAACGATCTCCTTCAACTCCCCAAATATCCTTCTGATAACTTTCCTGATGATGTGCGGAAACGTATATTTATTACTTTGGGATTGGAATAGGCTGAAATTCATCGCCTTACCGGATCCGAAAAATTATGTCGACGATACGCCGATGTTTTCCAAACACAAGATCTGGACCTTTTTGGGCATATTCTGGTTCCTCATCGTCATCTTTCTCCGAAAAGTCGTCCTGACGAACCATTAACGCTCGCATGATCTGCTACTGATCTGTAGAGCTCTTGCCCTGACAAGGGACGCAACGGTCCCACTAGGCTGCAGTTGTCCTTTAGCCGCGATACCGGGCCCAGGCTTCGCACAACCACGCCATTTATGGCGTGGTGCCGGTGGGAGACGGTTCCGAGCCCGTCTACGGGCTTTCGTGCGCGGAAGGGCGTAAACGCCCTTGGGATTTACTTTGGCTCGCTTACCACGCCGTAAACGGCGTGGCTATCTAGAACGACAAATGTGGCGTCCTGATGCATCACGCCGAAGAGATGAGCCCTTACTACGTGCGGGCTTCTGCAGCGGCGGTTTCTTCAATGGTCGCCTGTGTTCGCGGCCTTTGCGGGGTTTCGCTTTGCGGCCTTTGCCTTAGATGCGGTGCGTTTAACGCAAAGACCACAAAGAGAAGACGCGAGGGGCGCAAAGGTTCGGGCTTCGTTCAGCGGTCCTTACTCCGTGCGGGCCTCTGCAACGGTAGGCTTCTACAAGCGCTTGCGTGTTCTGCCTTTGGCGTTTCATAGAACGATTCGCCCACTTTCGTCGTATCACACTTTGTCCGATCTGGAAGAGATCAGCAAGAACATCTAAAAAGGAGACCCCGGTTCAATGAAGAAGGGCGACTTACAGGACGTTAAGGTGAACGTAAAGCTCAAGCTGTCTGCACTATGGGCTTCGCTAATGTTTTGCTATGTGTACGGAGACTATTTTGAACTCTATGTTCCCCGCAAGGTGGAGGAGTTGATAAACGGTTCGTCGATGCTGGACACTCCGGCAAAACTCTTTTTCGCCGGAATATTGTTAATGATCCCGGCATTGATGATTTGTTTGTCCGTTCTCCTGAAGCCTTTTCTTAGCCGAATATTGAATATCTTCTTCGGCTCTTTCTTTACGCTCTTCGTCGCTTGGGTCGGCGTAAATTCGATCTCCGAATGGCGAAGTTTTTACGTCTTCTACGCTTTCGTAGAGGTCCTTCTGACCGCTCTGATAGTTTGGTACGCATGGCGTTGGGAAAGGGTTGAGGTGGACACTCAATGAAGCTAGGAGTGAATCGAACGACCGCAAGGTTGGCGGGCCTGATCTACCTGATCGTTGTGCTGACAGGTATATTCAGCCTGGCATATGTACCGTCAACACTCATCGCTCCGAATGATCCGACGAGAACGCTCCAACAGATATCGGCCTCCGCAACGCTCTATAGGGCAAGCCTCATCAGCAGCGCGGCCTGCTACCTTGCCTTTCTCTTCTTACCCCTCGTCCTCTATAGATTGCTGAACTCGGTCAACGAGACGGCAGCAAGGTTGATGGTACTGCTTGCAGTTGTCAGTGTGCCGATCTCAATGCTCAATCTCGAGAGCAGATACACCGCGTTATCACTTATTACTGACGGTGCTCAGCTCCAAAGTTTTAACTCCGCGCAGGCTACGATGCTACTGAACAGTTTTGATAGTGGCATCCTGATCCTACACGTTTTTTGGGGCTTGTGGTTGTTTCCATTTGGGTGGCTCGTCTATAGATCCGGCTTTCTGCCGCGTGTCCTTGGCGTGTTCCTGATGTTAGGGTGCATCGGCTACCTGGTGGATTTTGTCGGCGAGACAATGTCGGAGAATTACGGCACCAGCCTGATCGCAGATATCGCTTCAAAACCCGCTGCGATCGGTGAGATCGGCACCTGTCTTTGGCTTTTGATCAGAGGGATCAATGCAAAGGCAAGTACCCCGTCCAAATAAATTGTCGTAAACGCAAAAAATGCAAAGTTCTCGCCAAGGGCCCTTACTCCGTGCGGGGCTACTGCAACGGTTGGCTGTCTTCGCGGCCTTTGCGGGGCTTCGCTTCGCGGGCTTTGCGTCAAAAACGAACCGATAAACGCAAAGAACACAAAGAGAAGACGCAAAGGGCGCAAAGATTCGGGCTCGTTCAAAGAGCGCTTTCTGCAACGGCGGATTTTCTACACAACTAAACCTGTGGACAACCTAACTGCAGCAGGTGGTGGCACAGCAGGCGGCCGGTTTTTCGGCGTACACGGTGATGCTGAAAATGCCGAGGGCACCGCTCAAGACCCGTTCGACGTCAGGAGCTTCTAGATATCGCTCGAGGATGTCGCGCGGGATGGTGATCGCCTTCTCTTTTTGTATCGCAAGATTCTCAAAACCGCTCGACGTTATCGCGTTGAGATACTCATCACGTTGGATCGCACCGGCGACGCAGCCTGCGTACATTTCAGCGTCGTTGCGAAGCTTCTCGGGGAGCTCGCCGACGAGGACGATATCCGAGATGCTGAAATGCCCGCCGACGGGCTTTAGCACGCGAAAGATCTCGCTGAAAACAGCTCGTTTGTCAGGGACAAGGTTCAGCACGCAGTTGCTGACGACCACATCTGCCGTGGCGTCGGATACCGGCATCTGCTCTATGTCGCCTAGATGAAACTCAACGTTTGTGTAGCCGAGCTTCTCTGCATTCTCACGAGCTTTTTCGATCATTGCGGGCGTGAAATCGATCCCGATCACGCGTCCTTCCTCACCGGTTTCGTGTCGCGCGACAAAGCAATCGTTCCCTGCACCGCTGCCGAGGTCGATGACGGTGTCTCCCTTCTTGATCCTTGCAAACTCGGTCGGCAGCCCGCATCCGAGACCTAGATCGGCGTCGGGATTGTAGCCAGCCACGCTCGCATATTCATCGGTCATAATGTTGTAAACCTCGGTCGAGCACCCTCCCGAACCGCAACACGATGACTGATTCTCGGTCTTGTCCTGCAACGCGATCTCGCTGTACTTCTGCCTTACACTGTCTTTGATCTGTTCTGCACTTTGCATTTTTTACTCCTTCTTTACTAGCAGCATTTGCTGTTCTTCGATCGGGCCGCGATCGACACAAGGTAATCCGTGATCCTCTGGACCGTTCGCTCATCGATGCAATAGCAGATAGCGTTCCCATCGATGTTTCCCTTTATCAGCCCGGCCTGTTTAAGCTCCTTTAGATGTTGTGAAATGGTCGCCTGTGCAAGCGGCAGCTCATCCACGATGTCTCCGCAAATGCACGTGCCGGCCTTTGCCAAGTACTCGACGATCGCGACCCTGGCCGGATGCCCGAGTGCCTTCGCAAGCGTCGCCATCTCATTCTGTCGTTTGGAAAATCCTTCGGTCTTCGTTGTTCCCATATCGTAATATTGCGATATTACGATGAAGAATGGATGCTTGTCAACTAGTATTTCGCGGCAGAAGACAAATAGGTCATTGCACCGTTATGCCGGGCCGTTATGCGGATGGGGTTCCGTTTGAATTATGGGATAGGACTTCGAATTCCCGACAGTTTTTGCAGCAACAAAAATTCAGTTGCGATCAATAGATCGTTTCGTGAATGCTGGGCGCTTCCGGCGGACCGCTCTTCAGGTATTCGCCGACCGCGACCTCCGGGTATATATCGCTGTACTTCATCACCTTTGTTGCGCCGACGCGCCGGAAAATATGCTCGCGCTGGAGTTCATCTGCGGAATGGACACCCGAGGCAGCTATCAGTTCGATAAAGCTCTTTATAGTCGCCTCGTGAAAGTTTGCGACACGGTGCGATTTGTCCTGGACGTTCAACCCCTTGATAAGCCTTTCATCCTGCGTCGCGACACCCGTCGGGCAGGTATTCAGGTTGCATTGCAGGGCCTGTATGCAGCCTGTCGCAAGCATCATCGCGCGTGCGACGTTCACCATATCGGCGCCGATCGCGATCAGGCGAGCGATGTGAAAACCGTTGAAAACCTTTCCCGATGCGATGACCCTGATGTCCTTTTTCAGGTCATAGCCACGCAGCGTATCGACCGCAAACGAAAGTCCGTCCCTCAAGGGCATTCCGATCGAATCGGCAAATTCGATCGGTGCGGCCCCTGTGCCGCCTTCGCCGCCGTCGATCGCGATGAAATCAGGCTTGATACCCGTCGAGATCATCGCTTCGCAGATCTCGATGAACTCCGCCTTCTTGCCGATACAGATCTTGAAGCCGACGGGTTTGCCGCCCGAAAGATCCCGCAGCTGTTTTACGAAACGCATCAAGCCAACGCCGCTGTTGAATGTGCTATGCGAAGGCGGCGAATCAACGGTGGTGTGCGGTTTGACGTGGCGGATGGCCGCGATCTCCTCGGTGTTCTTCGAAGCGGGCAGTATGCCGCCGTGGCCCGGTTTTGCTCCCTGCGAGATCTTGATCTCGATCATCTTCACGTTGTCGAGCGTCGCCTTTTGCTGAAAACGCTCCGGGCTGAACTCACCTTCTTCCGTTCGGCAGCCGAAATAGCCGGTTCCTATCTGCCATATCAGATCGCCGCCCGGCTCGAGGTGGTACGGGCTGATGCCGCCCTCGCCGGTGTTCTGAGCAAAGCCGCCCATTCTCGCCCCGGCATTCATTGCGAGAACCGCGTTCTTACTCAGCGACCCGAAACTCATCCCCGAGATGTTCAAGCGGCTTGCAAGATACGGCTTCAGGCAATCGTTTCCGCCGACGAGAACTCTCTGCTCCTGTTCGAGGTCCTTTGGATCTGCCGCGTAAATCGAATGTTCGATCCATTCATAACCCGGGCGATAGACGTCCCATTGAGTGCCGAACGGGCTGGTCGAGGTCTGCTTTTTTGCACGCTGATAGATCACCGAGCGGAAAAGGCGATTTATCGGTTTGCCTTCGGTGTCGGTCTCGACAAAATACTGCATTATCTCGGGCCGAACTGCCTCGAGAAGGTAGCGGAAATTTCCGATCACCGGGAAGTTGCGTCGGATCGTCTGCCGCTTTTGGAGCATATCGACGACGCCGACGCCGATGATCGGGCCGACAACGATGAACGCGATCAAAAAGTACGGGCTGATAAAGCTCAGCGAAAGGATCAGGAGGATCGCTATCACGGACGACAGCACAAAGATGGTTTTTACGCTCATATCAACTTTTGCGGGTGCTTTCGCACTCTACAATAAAGCAGCGCACGGCCAACGTTTACCGTGGCCGCACGCATCGTTCTCGCGCAAGATCCGCGCACACCTCTCAATTGTAGCCTAACTGCCCGAAATTTACGCCCGAAACGGCCACTTCTCCACTCCGACAGAGCGAGGGCCGCGGCCGGGTGGAATTAGCTTAGTTCTGCGACATTTGATACAAAGAAAATATGACCTCGCAGAATGAAAAGGCAGAGGCTTTTGCAAAGCTTCACGTTAAGGGCGACCCGTTGGTCCTTTTTAACATTTGGGACGCAGGAAGCGCGGCGGCTGTCGCCGAAAGCGGTGCGAAGGCGATCGCGACCGGAAGCTGGTCGGTCGCGGCCGCGGATGGCTTTGCAGACGGCGAGAATCTCTCGCTCGACGCTGCCATCGCAAACCTCGAACGCATCACGGCATCGGTCGATCTGCCCGTTACGATCGACTTCGAAGGCGGCTACACGGCCGATAGTTCCGAGCTTGCGGCGAATATCGAACGCGTGATCAAAGCCGGTGCGATCGGCATCAACTTCGAGGATCAGATCGTCGGCGGCGAAGGGCTTTATCCTATTGCCGAACAGGCAGAACGCATTGCCGTGATCCGCAAGACCGCTGACGCCGCGGGCATTCCGCTCTTCATCAACGCACGGACCGACATCTTCTTGAAGAATCTCGCAACGTACGACGCGACCCACGTTGCCGCGGCGATCGAGCGTGCGGCGGCGTATGCAAATGCAGGTGCGGACGGCTTTTTTGCTCCCGGACTTCGAAAGCCTGACCTCATTCGCCAACTCGCCGACGCGTCGCCGATCCCGCTGAACATTCTCGTGATGGCCGACACGCCCGCAAACAGCGAACTTGCGGCCTGCGGCGTTTCGCGTATCAGCTACGGGCCGGGGCCGTACAAGCAGATGATCGAGTTCGTAAAGGACTCAGCACGCAAGGTTTACGCGGCCGAATAGCGAATTTTTATGTCGATACAGATGGTTGACCTCAAGGGTCAGTATCAAAAGATCAAACCGGAGGTCGATGCGGCCGTGCTCGAGGTGATCGAGTCCGCGGCGTTCATCAACGGCCCGGCCGTCTCGCGTTTTCAGGCGTCGCTCGAATCGTACCTAGGCGCGCGGCACGTCGTCCCTTGTGCGAATGGCACGGACGCTTTGCAGATCGCGATGATGGCTCTCGGGCTCGAGCCCGGCGACGAAGTTATCGTGCCGTCGTTCACGTTTCTCGCAACTGCCGAGGTGATCGCGCTTCTGCGGCTCACGCCCGTGATGGTGGACGTCGATGCCGCGACGTTCAACCTGACACCCGTGGCGTTTGAGCGGGCGATTACTCCGCGGACAAAGGCCGTCGTGCCCGTACATCTTTTCGGCCAGAGCTGCGAGATGCAGCCGATACTCGACATCGCCGCCAAACACGGCATCGCGGTGATCGAGGACGCGGCTCAATCCATCGGCGCCGACCACATTTGGCCGGACGGACGGAGGCAAAAGACCGGTGCGATCGGCCGCATCGGCTGCACGTCGTTCTTCCCGTCGAAGAATCTCGGCTGCTATGGCGACGGCGGTGCGATATTCACGGATGACGACGAACTCGCCGCCAAAATGCGTTCGATCGCGAACCACGGCCAGGCCGAGCGTTACTATCACGAACGCGTCGGCGTGAACTCGCGGCTTGATTCGATACAGGCGGCGATACTCGACATCAAGCTGCGGCATCTGGACGAATATTGCGACGCACGCCGACGTGCCGCCAACACGTATGACGCCGCATTTGCGGGCATCAAAGAGCTTGCAACGCCTGTGCGTGCCGAATATTCGACGCATGTTTTCCACCAATACACGCTGCGTGTGCTCGACGGCCGACGCGACCAGCTTCGCGAACACCTCGCCTCGCGCGGCGTGCCCGCGATGATCTACTATCCGGTGCCGCTGCAGCAGCAGAACGCCTTCAAGGGCCTCGTGCCCGCCGACCTTTCGCTGCCCGTCGCCGACCGCCTGTGCACCGAGGTGATCTCGCTGCCGATGCACACCGAGCTCAACGCCAAGACGCAAGGCACGATCATCGACGCGGTAAAAAGCTTCTTCCACGCGTAAGGCCCGCGCACCCGTCGCCGACAACTTCATTTTCACCTGCCCGAAAAAAAATCTCTTGACAGTCGGATTTCATCAATGATACATTGTTGCATATGGAATATCTGTTCCATTTTGCACAACATTTTACGACACGCCGATGGAGCTTCATCCGCCGTGCGTTCGGGATTCGCACGCAACGCCCGGCCGCGACGCGCAATGCGAGCCGATCCGTGCTAAAATCAACACCCGTGACGAGCGAACCGCTGGCCGCCTCACCGGCCGAAACCGAGAATATACCACCATCGACTGCCGGAATGACGACGAAGGTCGTAAAGGGCAGCCTGTGGACGCTTGCGGGCCAGGTCGCGCCGCTCGGCGTATCGCTGTTCGCGACGCCGTTCGTCATACGCCTGCTCGGTGCCGAAGGCTACGGCGTGCTGATACTCGTCAGCCTGATCCCGACGTATCTCGGCTTTGCCGATCTTGGAATGGGCCTCGCATCGACGAAGTTCGCGTCCGAGGCGTATGCCGCCGGCGACGCGGAACGCGAGGCACGCACCGTCCGGACGGCGGCCGTCATCGCACTCTGCACGTCGGTGCCCGTCGCCGTGCTCGTATTTTTGCTGTCGGGGCGGCTCGTAACGCTCTTTAACGTGCCGGAGCATCTCGCGTGGGAGGCGTCGGCCGCGTTGAAGGTCACCTCCGTAACCTTTGTACTGAACTTTTTGAATCAGATCTTCAACACGCCGCAGCTGACGCGTTTGCGTATGGATCTGAACACGTTCGTGAACTCCGGCTTTCGCATACTCGGCATCATCGCCACGCCGATCGTCATCTACCTCGGCGGCGGCATCCTCGGCGCCGTCATCGTGCTTTTCGCCGCTGCCCTTTTGACGCTCGGCGGCCACATCTATATGTCCGGCCGCCTGCTGCCGCCGCTCTTTGACATCTCGCTCGACCGCAACGCCATTCGCCCACTCCTAAAATTCGGCGGGGCGTTAGGTCTTGCAGGGATCGCGTTTCTGCTTCTTAACAATGTCGAAAAGGCGATCGTGACCTATGTTGCCAGTCCTAAGGAGCTCGCTTATTACTCGGTCGCGTTTACCCTTGCCGGTATGATGACGCTCTTGTCATATTCGATCGCGCAATCGCTGATCCCGGCGTTTTCGAGGCTTAGGATCGCCGATTCGGGCGAATTTCAAGCACTATATTCTCGTGTCGTGCGGCTATTGGTGATCTGCATGATGCCGATCGGTGCGGCTCTTTTGATCGGGGCAAAAGTGTTCATTTCCCTATGGGCCGGTACGAGTTTTGTTGGTGAAAGTACGACACCTTTCTATATTCTTCTCGGCGGGGCAATGCTCTATATCTTGAGCTATGTTCCTTCGTCTGCCTTATATGCGGCAGGTCGGTCAGACCTGGTTGCGAAACTCTTCTGGGCCGAATTGTTCCTGTATCTCCCGCTGGTTTGGTTTTTGACGAATTGGCTTGGCATCTCGGGTGCGGCGCTCGCATGGAGCATCCGTGCATCCGTTGACGCGATAGTGATGTTCACATTGGCAAGGTTGAATCAAGGAGTTGCTCTTCCGACAAAAGGTCTTTGGCGGCTATCACCGGCGCTGATCTTGATGCTCTTGCCTGTGTGCATCTACTTTTACTTTGACTGGCTAATGCCATTTGTAGCAATAGCGTTCTTGGCATGCTTAGCGGGCTACGTTCTGAACCTTTGGAAGTGGGGCCTTGAAGCTGCAGAAAGATCGTGGATCCGTGATCGAATGGTCTTTGGCGATCGATCTACTACCTATGGGTGTTGAAGAACGTTTTCAGGGTGCGAATGTCATAGATGCGGGGCGTCTCTCGCCATATTGGGGCGAGCACGCCGCGCGTTATCATTTTGCCTTGCCGCGCGTTGGCGGCAAGGTCGTACTGGACATCGCGGTCGGGACGGGATACGGTCTCGGCATCTTGAGAAGCGCGGCCAAGCAGATCGTCGGGGTCGATGTTGATCCGGTCGCGGTTGAAACCGCAAAGGGAGAATGCGGTGCGAACGCCTCGGTTATGCTTGCTGATGGCCTATTGCTGCCATTTGAGGACAATAGCTTCGACACGATCACTTCGTTTGAGACGTTGGAGCACCTTCATGAACGCAAGCAATTTCTTTCGGAGCTGCGGCGAGTTTTAAAGGAGAACGGTGAATTGATCTTGTCCACGCCAAATGCGAACTACACGATGCCGGTGAACGGAAAGCCATCGAATCCGTTCCATATATTTGAATACAAGCCTGAGGACCTCTGCTCTGAGCTTGCTGCGCAATTCACCATCGCAGAATTCGTTGGGCAAAGCCTCGACGACAACATACAGATACCGCCATTCTATGACGCTCAGCGGCGATTGCCGAAGGATCTTTCGGTGCAGGCGAAGCTCTTCGGATGGAAGGTGATGAACAAACTGCCGTTCGCGATCCGCGAGAGTGTCAGCGACATTATTTGGAAAAAGCCCTTTTACCCTACAGAATCTGACTACACGTTCTCGGCGGACACCGTGGAAAATGCACCGGTCCTCGTCGCAGTGTGCCGAAAGCAATAGAACCCGATGAACGATCTTATCAGCGTCATCATACCGAACTACAACTATGCCCGGTATCTCCCCGAGGCGATCGAGAGTGTTCTCGCGCAAACGCACAAGAACGTTGAGGTGATCGTCGTAGATGACGGCTCTACTGACGATTCGAAGGAGGTGCTTGCATCGTTTGGCGACCGTATTCGCACGATCTTTCAGCAGAATCAGGGTGTATCGGCGGCAAGGAATCGCGGCGTTGCGGAAAGCAACGGAGACTTTCTCGCCTTTCTTGACGCTGACGATGCCTTCCTGCCGTCGAAGCTTGAGAAGCAGCTAGAGCTCTTTCGGGCAGATGAAGAGATCGGCCTTGTCCATGTTGGGATGGTCAATGTTGACCCGAATGGATTGAAGGTGCTAAACATCTTGAGGGAATGCAGGGACATGTTTCAGACGACCTTCTTTTATTTGAGCGCCCAGTGCTGATCGGTGTCGGTAGCACGAGTCTCGTACCTCGACCGATATTTGATGAGGTTGGTGGCTTTGATCCAATGATGACTACCGCCGCGGACTGGGATTTTGGATATCGCGTAAGCGTGAAGTATCGAGTTGGCTTTGTTCCGGAGATCCTGCTTCGGTATCGCATTCACAATTCGAATATGCACAGCAATATTGCCGCCATGGAGCACGATACACTATTGAGCTATAAGAAGGCGTTCAGCGAGACCGCTCCAAGAGTTCAGAGGCGAGCGTGCTACGGAAATTTACACAAAGTTCTTGCGGGCTCCTATCTCCAAAGTGGCAACCATGGAGGATTCGCAAGGAATGCTGTGAAGAGCCTTTGGTACCGGCCCTCACTGCTTGGCTTTTATCTAAGACGATTGACTGGAAAGGCCTCGCCCAATGATCAATGAAACGAAAACTGCTTGACATACTTGCATGCGCCGCCTGCAAGGGCCCGCTTGAACTTTGTACAGAGGATGCCGATGACGTGATAACCGGAGCGCTAAGGTGTGAAGCCTGCGGCGTTGACTATCCGATCCGAAATGGCATTCCGCGATTCGTGCCGGAGGACAATTACGCTTCTTCATTCGGCTATCAGTGGAACCTTTTCCGTAAAGAGCAACTCGATTGCTACAACGGCACGAGCCTGTCAGCGGACCGACTTTGGAACGAAACCGGATGGGATCGAAACGGGCTTGGCGGCCAATGGATACTTGATGCGGGGTGTGGAGCAGGCCGGTTCCTTGATGCGGCATCGACATCGCAAGGTGAGGTCGTCGGTATCGACATTAGCAGCGCGATAGATGCGGCAAAAGATAACCTCGCCGATTGCGAGAATGTGCATTTCGTACAGGCAAGCATTTACGACCTCCCGTTTCGACAAGGTGCATTTGACCGCGCATATTGTATTGGAGTGATCCAGCACACGCCCGACCGTGCGGCCTCGCTCCGTTCGGTCACCCAAATGGTGAAGCCAAACGGCTCGGTTGCATTCACTATCTACCCCCGAAAGCCGTGGACGAAGCTATTCGCAAAGTATTGGCTGCGTACAGTAACCAAGCGGCTGAAGAAAGAGACACTTCTGAATCTTATCCGCGGGATAATGCCGATCGCGTTTCCCGTAACTAACGTCCTGTTTCGTCTGCCGATTCTCGGCAAGGCATTTATGTTCGCGATCCCAGTTGCAAACTATGTGCATGAACCACAACTGAATCGTGATCAACGGTACGCATGGGCAATACTCGATACTTTTGATATGTTGTCGCCTGCATTTGACCAGCCGATGACGGAAGCCGAGGCCAGAAAGCCTTTGGAGGATGCCGGAATTGAGATCACAAGATCCGAGCCGCATGGACTTAACTTGGTTGGAGTGAAACGCTCACCCAAATGAGATCGCTTTACATTTGTTACTTCGGGGTGCGGGAGCCGTTGGTGCAGACGCAGGTGTTGCCGTATTTGCGGGAGCTGGTCAAGGGCGGGCACGAGATGTCGCTGCTCACGTTCGAGCCTGACCTGAAGCAAAGTTGGACGCCTGAGCAGATCGAAGAGACGCGTGCGAGGCTCGCGGCGGACGGCATCGCGTGGCATTGCCTTGCGTATCACAAATGGCCGAGCGCTCCGGCGACGGCTTGGGACACGCTTGCGGGAGCGTTGCGAGTTTGGCGGCTGATGCGACGGGAGCGTTTCGACATTCTGCACGGCCGCGTGCACACCCCCGTACTGATGGCCGCGCTTGCAAGGAAATTCTCACGTTCGCGGCCACGCCTGCTTTTTGACATACGCGGCTTCTTCCCGGAGGAATACACCGACGCGGGCCGCTGGCCTGAGAACGGCTGGCTTTACCGCACGGCAAAGCGCGTCGAGCGTTGGCTTCTTCGTGAGGCGGACGCGTTCGTCGTCCTGACCGAGCGTGCGAGGGACATACTCTTCCCGGAGTTGAAAGGAGAGCCGATCGCCGAAGGCCCGCACCATGACAAGCTCGGGCGTCCGGTCGAGGTGATCCCGTGCTGCGTCGATCTTGAGAAGCGTTTTGCGGGCGACGCCGCAGAGCTCCGTCGACGTACGCGGACACGCCTCGGGCTCGACGGCCGCCGCGTGATCGTCTATGCCGGCTCATTCGGCGGCTGGTATATGACGGACGAGATGATGGGCCTCTTCGAGACCGCGAGACGCGATGACCCGACGGCCTTCGCGATGGTGCTGACGCAACGCGATGCGGACGCCGTCCGCGAAGGCCTGATCGCGAGAGGCTTTGCAGGCGAAGATATGTTTGTCGCATCCGTGCCGCCGGGCGAGATCGCCGAATATCTCAGTGCCGCCGACATCGCGATCTCATTCATCAAGGCCTGCTATTCGAAACAGTCTTCGTCGCCGACAAAGATCGCGGAATATCTTGCCTGCGGCTTGCCGATCATCGCGAATCGCGGCGTCGGCGATGTCGATCCGCTCATCGAGAGGAATCTCGTCGGCGTCATACTCGACGAATTCACCCTCGAAGGTTATTCTAAAGCCCTGTCCGAGGTAGAAAAACTCGGCGATGTCCGCGACCGCTGCCGCGAGACCGCCCGCCGCGAATTCGACCTAAAAAACGTCGGCGGCGAACGATACCGACGCCTGTATAAAAAGATGCTTGAATGTGATTGATGCGAGTTCTATGTCTTATCCCAAATCAACTCAGGCACTCTCCCGGACAGCGGGGGAGTATTGAATTATGGGAACAGGTTCTGAAACCTGAAGGCATCACCCTCGATTTCGCTCCATTTGAGACTGAGCATCTCCGGACCATCTTGTACTCGTCCGGTAATAATCTCGCAAAAGCGTTTGAGATGGTGCGGGGCTACGTCAAACGCATTGGTCTACTCCGACGGTTGGATGAATATGACGCAGTGTTTGTCTATCGTGAGGCGGCATTGTTGGGCCCGGCGATCTTGGAGCGGCTTATCGCTCGGAGAAAGCCCATCATTTATCAACTGGATGACCCACTTTTTGTTCCGTATAAGAGCCCGTCGAACGGCTACCTCTCGTACCTAAAGTTCTTTGGCAAGATCAAGGAAATAATTCGCATAAGCAGCGTCGTGATCGTTAACTCGACCGCGATCCGCCAATATGCCGAACAGTTCAATACAAACATCTGGCAGATACCAAGCCTCGTTGACTCCGACCTATATGCTTATGACCCGACGGATCAGGATGCAGATACAGTATGCGTCGGCTGGAGCGGAAGTCCGACGACCATAAAGAATATTAAGATGGTCGAAGAACCGCTCCGTCGAATTTCCGCCGGCGGCCTTTGTAAGATCAGCCTGATTGGTGCAGACGATTTCAACCTTACGGATGTCATCCACACCGCAAAAAAGTGGAACTCAAATACTGAAGTGGACGACCTGCGGGCGATGCAGATCGGCCTCGTACCGCTTCCTGCTGACAACCCTTGGAACCCATTTAAATTCATTATGAAGACGGCCCAATATATGACACTCGGTATCGTGCCGGTTGGCACACCGAGCGCTTCAAATTCCGAGGTTATCAGGCACGGCGAGAACGGGTTTTTGGCGGCGAATGACAACGAATGGTTCGATCACATCTCGCAGTTGGCCTCAGATGGCAAAATGCGGCGGGAGATGTCCCACCAGGCCGCTCAAGATGCGATCGCAAACTATACCTTGGCAGCCAATCGAGAAAAGATCGTCAATGCGTTCAGATCGGTGGTGGGCGCATAGCTTGAGAGCTTCGATCAGACGAGAAGCAATTTTCATCGAAATGATCGATTGATCCTGTTGGTCACCGGCTTGTTTGGTAGAATAAACCTCGCATGAGGCGTCGGATCAGACTATTGTTTCTCGCATTCGCGGCGGTTCTGCCTTCGCCGATCGCGAAATCGTTTTTGCGGATATTTTTTGGCTATAAGATCGGAAAAGGGGTTCGGATCGGATTCTCGTTGATCGATGCGCACCGCTGCTCAATCGGTGATAATGTTTCGATCGGCCACCTAAATGTATTCACGGGTATCGATGAACTTTCGATCGGAGAACACACACGGATCGGAGCCTTGAATATATTTCGCGGCGGATCACGGATCGCGATCGGAAGGTATTGCGAAATTCTTCGCTTGAACGAGATAAACTCCATTCCCGAACCTGACGTTGTAAATGAGATCGACCCGCAGTGCATCATTGGTGATGGTTCGATGATCGGCGCGTCGCATAAGATAGACTTTACGGACCGCGTCGAGTTTGGAAAATGCGTTATACTCGGCGGCCGCAATTCGTCGATCTGGACGCACAACCGACAGCGAACCGCTCCTGTATTTGTCGGTGAGAGAACCTATCTCGGCTCTGAGATCAGGGTCGCTCCCGGAGCTGCGATTCCAGCGAGATGCATTGTCGGCCTTGGCTCGGTCGTGGTTGGAAAGTTCGACTCAGAGTATCGGCTGATTGGAGGGATGCCGGCCAAGGAGATAAAAGAGCTGAGCGAGGAGGACAGATTCCTCGTTGAAAGGGATACGAGGAAGGACCTCCCCGCAAATATTTGATCTTTGGCTGATCAGGTCAACGATCCGTTGAAAGATGACCCGACCTGACCGCCGCCGAAATGGATAAGTTTCTTTTCACAATGTGCGGGCTTTTTGCCTTCGCGATCCTGTTGCTGATCGACTTCCCTGAGAGTGCGGTTACGCTAACTGTGGTCGCGGGCCTTTCCGCCGTTGCTATTCTGACATTTCGAAGCCTCTCGCCCGACAAGGCGTTCGTTACGAACGTCTTTTTGGGAGCGCTATTGGTTCGCCTGGCGTTCGGGATCCTCATTCATATCTTCGGCCTAAGAGAATTTTTTGGCGGTGACGCCATTACCTACTCAACGCGCGGTTGGGAGCTTGCCCAATACTGGCGCGGAGCCTTGCCGGCCTTAAGCGAAGGAGCACTGCGGTCGATCAACTTTAGCAGTCCCGGCTGGGGGATGTTCTACCTCGTTGGATCTTTCTTTTTTGTTTTTGGAAAGGCCATCTTTCTAATGCAGTCTTTTTGCGCCGTTGTAGGAGCCGCTACCGCGCCAATGATCTACCTTTGTGCGAAGAAGCTCTTTCAGAATTCTCGTGTAGCACGATTCTCTGCACTGTCGATCGCTTTTTTTCCTTCATTCGTGATCTGGTCAGCTCAGCTAATGAAGGACGGGCTGATCATATTTTTGCTGGTGCTTGGGATCACGCTGGTGCTTGAACTGAATGAGAGATTCAGCTTGCTCGCGATCTTAGGGATGGTCCTCGCACTGTTCGGTATCATCTCGCTGCGCTTCTATATTTTTTATATGGCGGCGGCGGCGGTCGTTGGCAGCTTTGTTGTCGGCGTGTCGCGCAGCAATCAATCTATCATTCGCCGGGTCCTTGTGATCGCCCTTCTTGGCGTCGGCTTATCGTACTTCGGAGTGTCGCAAACCGCGACGAAAAATGTTCAGGTCTATGGTGACCTCAGCCGGCTTCAGAACAGCCGACTGGATCTGGCGAAGTCTGCCGGCTCCGGCTTCAATGAGGACGCGGATGTTTCGACGACGCGCGGTGCGATCAGCGCGATCCCGTTAGGCCTCGCGTATCTGATGCTGGCTCCATTCCCGTGGGAGATGACGAATTTCCGACAGTTGATCACGCTGCCCGAGGTACTGCTCTGGTGGGCGATGATCCCGTTGATGATCTATGGAATTTGGTACGCGATCCGCAATAAGTTCAGGCACGCGCTGCCGATCCTGCTCTTTTCGGGGATGTTGACGCTCGCGTACTCGATCTTTCAGGGAAATGTCGGCACGGCGTATCGGCAGCGGACGCAGATACAGGTTTTCCTGTTCATCTTTATTGCGGTGGGCTGGACGATCTGGCGGGAGAAGCGTGAGGATCGGGAGCTGATCCGGAAGGCGAGGCTGCGGATGATGGCAAATCCGATCGAACCGCCTCGCGGCGTTTGAACGCAGGCCGCATAGTTCGCGACAATAGAAGTTTTATATATGTGCGGGATAACGGGATTTGTAAATAATTCGGATCGGGCGGTGGATCGCGAGCTCCTCGAGGCGATGAATCGCGCGATCATCCATCGCGGGCCGGACGAAGATGGTTTCTACGTGAAGGACAACGTCGGCCTCGCGATGCGTCGTCTAGCGATCATCGACCTCGCCGGCGGGCAGCAGCCGATACACAACGCCGACCGCACAAAATGGATCGTCTTCAACGGCGAGATCTACAATTATCAGGAGCTCCGAAAAGGGCTGATCGAACGCGGGCATAAGCTCTATACGAATTCCGATACGGAGGCCGTCGTCGCGCTTTACGACGAGTTCGGTGCGGACTGCCTCGAGCACCTTCGCGGTATGTTCGCCTTTGCGATCTGGGATGAACTCGACCGTTCGCTCTTTATCGCACGCGATCGCGTTGGCAAAAAACCGCTGCTCTATTCGCATCAGCCGAACGGCGATCTCATCTTCGGGTCCGAATTCACGGCCGTTCTGAAACACCCAAGCGTCTCACGCGACGTTGACCGAGATGCGATCGACAGCTACCTCTCTTTTCTTTGCGTGCCCGCTCCGCAAACCGCTTTCAAAGCGATACGAAAACTCGAGCCCGGCCATTGGCTCCGCTGGAAAGTCGGCCGCGTCGAGACCAAACGCTATTGGCAGCCTGATTTTTCGAAAAAGATAAAGATCTCCGAGGAAGAGGCGATCGAAGAGACGACCCGCATCTTGCGCGAGGCGACGAAGCTCAGGATGATCTCGGAGGTGCCGCTGGGCGCGTTCCTCTCGGGCGGCGTCGATTCTTCGACGATCGTTGCATTGATGGCCCAAGAGAGTTCGTCGCCGGTGAAGACGTTTTCGATCGGCTTCGAAGAACAGGACTTCAGCGAACTCAAATACGCGAAGAAGGTTGCCGAACACGTCGGAGCCGAGCATCACGAATTCATCGTGCGGCCGGACGCGATCGAACTGCTGCCGACGCTCGTCGAACATTACGGCGAACCGTACGCGGATTCGAGCGCGCTGCCGACATACTACGTTTCGCGCGAAACACGAAAGCACGTTACGGTCGCGCTCAATGGCGACGGCGGCGACGAGAGCTTTGCGGGTTACGAGCGATATATGGCGATGCAATTCGCCGAGGCGTACAAGCGGATCCCGCTCGCTGTTAGGAAGGCGCTTATCGAGGGGCCGATCAATCTCCTGCCGACCTCGGAGGTAAAGAAGACGCGCATTCGCGACGTTCAGCGATTTTTCACGTCGGCGAACGAACCGCGCCTCGAGCGATACTATCGCTGGATGTCGACATTCAAACCCGCCGTCAAAGCAAAGATCTACACGCCCGGTTTTGCCGAGGCCGTGAAGGATAATGGTGCGATCAACTTGCTCGGGCAGTGGTTCGCACGCGCGAACGGCTCGGGTGTGCTCGATGCAACTCTGCTGACCGATCAGATGACCTATCTGCCGAACGATCTGCTCGTAAAGGTCGATATCGCTTCGATGGCAAATTCGCTCGAAGCTCGTGCGCCGTTTCTCGACCATAAGGTGATCGAGTTTGCCGCGAGCCTGCCGCCGAGCTTGAAGATGCCGCAATATCGGACGAAGTATCTTCTTAAAAAGGTCGCGGCACGGCTCGTCCCCCGTGAGGTGATCTATCGTCGGAAGATGGGATTTGGCGTGCCGGTCGGGCGTTGGTTTCGCAAGGAAATGAAGGATTTTGTCCGCGACGTCCTGCTCTCGGACAGCTTTGCTCAACGCGACATCATCCGCCGCGACGCCGTCGAGCTGATCGTCGATCAGCACATCGCGGGCAAGGTCGATCACGCGTTCCCGATATGGACGCTGCTGATGCTCGAGCTTTGGTACAGACGATTTGTCGATCAGAACTAGGAAGTTATGAAAGGTGTGATACTCGCGGGCGGTCTGGGTTCTAGGCTCTCGCCGCTGACAAGAATTACGAACAAGCATCTGCTGCCGGTATATAACCAGCCGATGATCTATTACCCGATCCAGACGCTCATCAACGCCGGCATCGACGACATCATGATCGTTACGGGCGGGAACTCCGCCGGCGACTTTCTTAAGCTGCTAGGTAACGGGAAACACTTCGGGCTGAAGCATCTGAATTACACATATCAGGAAGGCGAAGGCGGCATTGCGGATGCTCTCTCGCTCGTCGAACATTTTGCAGACGAGCAGCCGATCTGCGTCGTGCTCGGCGATAACCTCATCGAGAAGAATATTCGTGCCGCCGCGGATGACTATCGTGCGCAAGGCAAGGGGGCAAAGATCCTGCTCAAGAAAGTGCCCGACCCGCAGCGTTTCGGCGTGCCGGAGATCGACGGCGACCGCGTCCTGCGGATCGAGGAAAAACCGCGCGAGCCGAAGTCGCATTTTGCCGTCATCGGTGTGTACTTTTATGACCACACCGTCTTTGACGTCATCAAGACGCTCAAACCGTCCGACCGCGGCGAACTCGAGATCACCGATGTCAATAACCATTACATCTCGCGGGGCGAGATGACCTGGGGCGAACTCGACGGTTGGTGGACCGACGCCGGAACGTTCGAAAGCCTCCTGCTCGCATCAAACCTCGTCGCCAAATCGGGAGCAAATAATGTCGGCGTATAGGCCACGAATGCGCGAATGCCCGTAGTTGAAGCCTTTGTGTTTCTTGGCGTCTTCCGTCTGCGGCCTTTGCGTTGAAAAGTGCAGGAGTCAACGCGTTTGCGGCCTCGCGTTGGCAAGTGCGAGAGTTAACGCAAAGAACGCGAAGTTTAAGACGCAAAGGGCACGAAGGAAACCAGAAGAGTTTGTTTATGTTCGAATGTTGCTTGACCGTTAGCGAGACTCTTGTAGAGTAAAATATCTCGTTCGCACCTTTGCGTTCTTGGCGTCTTCCTTTTGCGGCCTTTGCGTTGAAAAGTGCGGGAGCCATCGCGTTTGCAGCCTTACGTTGGCAAGTACGGGAGTAAACGCAAAGAACGCTAAGTTTAAGACGCAAAGGGCGCGAAGGAACAGAAGACGCTTGTCTGGGTTGAAGGTTGCTAGACCGTTCGCGAGGCTCTTGCAGAGTAAAATATCTCGTTCGCACCTTTGCGTTTCTTTGCGTCTTCCCTTTGCGGGCCTTTGCGTCTTCCCTTTGCGGCCTTACGTTGGCAAGTGCGAGAGTAAACGCAAAGAACGCAAAGTTTAAGACGCAAAGGGCGCGAAGGAACAGAAGACGCTTGTCTGTGTTGAAGGTTGGCCTACCATTCGCGAGGCGCTTCTGGAGTAGAATATGCCGATCGCACCTTGCGTTCTTGGCGTCTTCCCTTTTGTGGCCTTACGTTGGCAAGGGCGAGACTTAACGCAAAGAACGCAAAGTTTAAGACGCAAAGGGCACGAAGAGCAGAAGACGCATGTCTGTGTTGAAGGTTGGCCTACCATTCGCGAGGCGCTTCTGGAGTAGAATATGCCGATCGCACCTTGCGTTTCTTTGCGTCTTCCCTTTGCGGCCTTTGCGTTAACGGGCTTCGGAGAAAACTTAAAGTCGCCTGGCGGTCGTGCGACAGCGCTAGACGCAAAGGTCACGAAGGAAACCTCGAAAGATTATGGATGAAAATGCCATCTCCCACATCGTCATTGAGAAGGCGATCAAAGTGCACAAAGCCCTCGGGCCCGGCCTGCTCGAAAGGACCTATAGAGAATGTCTCGCATATGAGATTCAGAAGACCGGTTTGCGCGTTGAGCAGGAAAGGGGACTTCCGCTGTCTTACAAAGAGGTGCATCTGAATTGTGGATATCGGCTGGATATTTTTGTTGAGAACAAATTCATCGTCGAGGTTAAGTCCTGCGAAGGCCTCGGCGACGTTCATCTCTCGCAGTTGTTGACGTATCTGCGGCTCTCGGGTACAAAGCTTGGGTTGCTGATAAACTTTAATGTTGTCCTATTAAAGAACGGAATTAGAAGAGTAGTTAACGAGCTTGATATATGACCTTTATTGATAAAGATATCGCGGATGTTATTGTCTATCCGCTGAAGAAATACACGGATGAACGCGGGTGGCTTGCGGAGCTTTTTCGGCATGACGAGCTTGAGGCGGAGTTTTATCCGGCGATGTCGTATATCTCGTTCACGAAGCCGGGCGTTGCGCGCGGGCCGCACGAACACGTCGATCAGGCCGATCTTTTTTGCTTCATCGGTCCATCGGACTTCAAGATGCGTATGTGGGACAACCGCGAGGATTCGCCGACCTACGGCCATCGAATGACGCTCATCGTCGGCGCGTCAAACGCACAGGCGATCGTCGTTCCGAAAGGCGTCGTCCACGGCTACAAGAATATCGGCGAGATCGACGGCATGGTCATTAACTGCCCGAATCGCCTCTATATGGGCGAGGGCAAACGCGAGCCGATCGACGAGATACGCCACGAAGACGACCCCGAAACGATCTTCCGTATGGAAGATTAGATAAGGAAATCCCTTTTGCCAGACCGCCCGAAAAGGATCGTCCGCATTATCGCCCGCCTGAACGTCGGCGGCCCGGCACGCCACGTTGTTTGGCTGACGAGCAAGCTCATCCCACCCGAATTCGAGAGCACGCTGATCGCGGGAACTGTTCTTTCGGGTGAAGAAGATATGGCGTATTTTGCCGAGGAGAACGGCGTCGAACCGATATTCCTCGCCGAACTAAGCCGCGAGCTTTCGCCAAAAGATCTCATCTCGGTCGTAAAAGTTTTTCGCGAACTGCGTCGGTTAAAACCCGACATCGTTCACACACATACCGCAAAGGCAGGTGCCGTCGGCAGAACTGCGGCGTTCCTCTATAAATATCTGACGCCCGGCACGCTCGTTGGCCGACCGCGATCGGTAAAGAAGATCCACACATTTCACGGACACGTTTTCCACAGCTACTACGGAAAAGCGAAGACGCGCGTCTTCATCCTTATCGAGCGGCTGCTCGCACGCATAACAGAACGCATCATCGTCATTTCAGATCAGCAGTTGGAGGAGATCGCGGGCAAATTCAAGATCGGACGGCGTGAGCAATTTCGCGTCATACCGCTCGGTATCGAGGAGGTCGGGAAGCCTGCCGAGGGCGCAAAGACTTTGCGCGAGGAGGTCGCGATCCCGAAGGGCACGCCGATCGCCGGCTTCGTCGGACGCCTTACAGAGATAAAGAATCTCGAACTGCTGCTCGATGCCGCCGCACTTTGCGCAAAAACGGACGTGCCGGTGCACTTTGTCATCGTCGGCGACGGGCATTTGCGCGGGAGCCTCGAACGCCGTGCCGCCGAGCTAAACCTTTCAAACGTCTCATTTGCAGGCAACAGGAAAGACATCGCAAGCGTGCTCGCGGAGCTTGATATATTCGTATTGACCTCAAAAAACGAAGGCACGCCGCTCTCGATGATCGAGGCAATGGCGGCGAACGTGCCGGTCATCTCGACCGCGGTCGGTGGGGTCGTCGATCTTGCGGGCGATGTGCAGGAGAGGATGGATGGATTCGAGGTTGCCGAACGCGCCGTCATGGTTCGGACGTTCGATCCGGCGGATCTTCAAAAAGGCTTGCTTTATTTGCTCAAAAATGAAAAAGTACGGGAGACGCTTGCTCTTCGAGCCGCAAAATTTGTAGACGAAAGATACTCCGTTTCGAGGCTCGTTAAGGATCTTACCGAGCTTTACAGCGGCGTTGTGTGAACAAACCCTCCCATTCGGCTAAGATTAAAGTTCTATCGGATTTTTCTCGTAAATGCAGAACCTCACACTTGAAGCATTTCTGATCCTATCCGTCTCGATCGTCATGAGCGCGGTGTTGACCTATGCCGTCCGCGCATATGCAACTCGGCGCGGTTTTGTCGCTGCGCCGAAAAGCGATCGCTGGCACGCGCGGCCGACCGCGATGCTCGGGGGTGTTGCAATATACGCGACGACGATCATCGGCTATTTCCTTTTTGTCCCATTCACACGCGAATCTGCGATCTTGCTCGCAGGCGGAACCGTCCTCTTTGCGGTCGGCCTGGTGGACGACATTTTCAACATTCGCCCGTATCAAAAACTTCTCGGGCAGCTGTTCGGCGCGGCCGTTCTGATCGGCTTTGGCCTCACGATGCCGTTGACGGGCAACGAGATCATTGACATTTGGATCACGGGCCTTTGGATCATCGGCATCACGAATGCGATCAATCTGCTCGACAATATGGACGGACTCGCCGCCGGAATAGCTGCGATCGGCGGCATCGGGCTTGCGGCGAGTTTCTTGAGCGTCGGGCAAGGCAACGAACTCCTCTTCGCGGCGGTGTTTGTCGGCGGCCTGCTCGGCTTCCTGATCTTTAACTTCAATCCTGCATCGATCTTTATGGGCGATTGCGGATCGATGTTCGTCGGGTTCATCCTGTCGGGTGCGGTACTCATCAATCAAACAGGCGGCGGCGGACGCAGCCGCGGGATTCTGCCGATCCTCGCCGTGCCGGCTCTGATCCTCGTCGTACCGATCTTTGACACGACGCTTGTTACGCTCGTGCGAAAGGTTTGGGGCCGCAAGGTCTCGCAAGGCGGGCGAGACCATACGTCGCATCGCCTCGTCGCTCTCGGCCTATCGGAACGCTCGGCGGTTTTGATGCTTTACGCATTCGCGGTCATCGCGGGCGGACTTTCGATCGCGGTCACGCATCTTGCATTCTCCGAGAGCCTCGCGCTCATCGTATTCTTCTCGACGCTGCTGGTCATCGTCGGCGTCTTCCTCTCGAAAGTAACGGTCTATGAATCGAGCGGGACGGATGCCTCCGCACCCGAAAAAGCGGTCTTTGCGTTCATCATAAACTTCTCGCACAAGCGGCGAATTTTCGAGATATTGCTCGACGCCGTCCTGATCACGCTCTCGCTTTACGCGGCATTTGCTCTGGTGCTCGGCTCGCTCGACAACAGCGAGGCATGGGACCTTTTCGTAAAAAGCCTGCCGCTTGTCATACCGATCAAGCTTGCGGCATTCCTTGTCGCGGGTGTATATCGCGGGCTTTGGCGTTATACGAGCATTCGCGATTTCATCACGTACGCGAAAGGCGTTCTGCTCGGGTCGGGCCTTAGCGTGCTCGCGATCCTTCTGCTCTATCGATTCCAGTATTATTCGCGGACGGTTTTCGTCGTGGATGCGCTCATCCTGCTCTTCGCCGTTATCGGCAGCCGTATGATGTTCCGCCTGATCCGCAGCGCGATCCCGATACCGCAGTCCGGCGAATCACGCCGCGTCCTTATTTACGGCGCCGGCGACGCGGGCGAAATGGTCTTGCGCGAGCTGCGGAACAACCCCGAATGGAACCTCACGCCGATCGGCTTCGTCGATGACGATCCTCTCAAGAAAGGCCGCGTCATCCACGGCCTCACGGTCTTTACCGGCAACGGCGCACTTGGCGCGGTCTGCCAGGAAAAGGAGATCCAAGAGATCCTCATCTCAATACGAAACTTCGACAGTGAAAAGCTTCGCAAGGTGCGTGAGATATGCGTCGAGAATAATATCGCGATTCGGCGTGCGCTACTTACGATCGAGACCTTAGAATAGAACACAGCGTGGCTACATTTCGGATACGGATCGACACAACGGCGGCCAGAGTTTGCCTGATCGCATCAGTGCTTCTGATAGCGGGAGCAGCGTGGTTCGGCGCTCGTTGGAATTTTGCAAATTCCGCTTCGATGCGTGCCGACCGCGTTGATATGGTCCCGGTGCTGACGGCGCTCGGCCCCGACGACCCGCAGACACATTTTGCCGCGGCCGTCCTGCTTGATAAGACGTTCGAGCCGGAAGACGCTGTTGCGTCGCTCGCGGAATATAAACGCGCGGCGGAGCTCTCGCCGAATAATTACCTCGTCATACTTGCGCTTGCAAAGGCGTATGATCGGGCGGGCGATCGCGAGAATGCGAACGCCGCGTTCCTGCGGGCCCGCGAGCTTGCGCCGAACTACTCGGACGTGAAATTTGCGTACGGCAATTTTCTTCTTCGCGGCGTCGGGAATGAGGCCGAAGCGTTCCAACTGATCGCGGACGCGGCAAAAAGCCGCCCTGAATATGCGTCGTCCGCGGCGATACTCGCACTTGAGGCCGCAGGCCAAAACATCGCCGAGGCACGCAGGCTGCTTGGTGACGCACCGAGTGCACGCGCCGCGCTTGCGATCTATCTTCTGTCGAAGGATCGTCCGGAAGATGCAGCCGCGTTGTGGGACGGTTTGCCGCCCGAATTGAAGACAGGAAAGCTTAAGCCCGATGGCGAAAGACTTGCCGCAAAGCTTGTCGAGAAGAAACAGTTTCGCCTCGCGCTTTCGGTATATAACGACCTGAAAACAGAGCCTGCGCTGGCGCTCAACACGGTCACTAACGGCAGTTTTGAAAGCGGAGTTTCCGCCGCCGCCGCGAACGCATTTGATTGGAAGATAGCTGCGGGCCGCGAACCGCAGATCGCGCTTGCCGACAAAGCTCATTCCGGCAAGGTCAGCCTCTACTTCGTGTTTGATACAAAACGCGCCGACGCTTTTCGCGAGGTCAGACAGACCGTCGCGGTCGAGCCCGGCTCAAAGTATCGTTTGTCTGCGTTCTATAAGAGCGAGCTGCGTGCCGCCGACGACGTTTCGGCGCACTTCCAGATCGAAAATGCGGACGGAGCCATCCTCGCGAAATGCCCTTCGTTCGCATTGAATGCCGAGTGGGCGGAAACAGGCGTAGAGTTCCAGGTTCCGGCCGATGCCGCTGACGGTATCGTGATAAAACTCGTACGCGACGACTGCCGTTCGCCGATCTGTCCGATCAGCGGCAAACTTTGGCTTGACGACATTACACTGACGAAAGAGTGAGAGTTTCCGACGCATTGACCATCAGGACGAAAGCCATCTGGAGCGACACCGCGCTCTTTTGGCTGCTTGTCGTCGGGCCGATGATCGCCTGTCTGCTTTTCGGCGCGGTGGACAGCGGAACGTGGGCGTTGATCGCGATCGTAACCCTAGCGGGCACGCTTCTTTGGGGCTATACGGTATTTCGCACCGGCGAATTTGCGATACAAAGCTCGCCGCTTCTCATTCCGCTTGCCGCATTCTTCCTGCTTGGAATTCTGCAAACACTTGCGGGTACAACGCTCGATCAATACGCGACGAGGCTTTTTACCTTTCGGCTCGGAGTTTACCTGTTGTTCTTTCTCGCGGCCCTTGCGGTATTTTCGACACAGGAACGGCTAAAAAAAGTGCGTTTTGCGATCGTGCTTTTCGGCGGACTGCTTGCGTTCGGCAGCATCCTGCAGCGTCTTGCCGCGATCGAACCGATATTCGGAATACGCGAAACGCCGCAGGCAATTCCCTTCGGCCCATTTGTGAACCAGCATCACTTTGCCGCATTCATGGTGATGATCTGCGGGCTGACGTTCGGCGCGATCTTTGATAAAAAGACATCGCGCAACTTAAAGGTCTTGAACATCGGCGTCACGTTCGTCGCGGGTTCGGCACTCGTGATGACGCTTTCGCGCGGTGCGTGGCTCGGCGCACTCGTTGCTCTCGCGGTCGTCCTGCTCGCAACTTTCGTAACGCGCGACCGAAGGCATTCACGGTCGGCTCGTAAAAAGATGCTCGTGCCGGCTTTGTCCGCTATCATCCTGGTCGCGGCGGTGCTCGGCCTCGCGGTCTTTCTTGGCGGCGACGATATGAATCTCTCGCTTGCGGGCCACGGGACCGATGCCGAAGGGTTTACGAGCGGCCGCACGCATTTTTGGGCAGTCGCATTGGAGATCTTTGCCGCACATCCGGTAATGGGTGCGGGGCTCGATTCTTTTGCGGTCGCTTATACGCGATATGACACGTGGGATGGAGTCTTTCGCATCGAGCGTGCGCACAACGACTATCTTCAAGTCCTTGCGGATGGAGGCGTACTAGGTTTCTTGTGTCTCTTCTCGTTCGTCGTGATATTTTGCCGGCAGGCGATCAGGAACATCCGACGAACGTCTGCCGAGCATCGCGGCCTCGCGATCGGAGCATTCGCGGGCTGCGTCGGTATTCTCGTTCACAGCATCGTGGACTTCCCTTTGCGGACGCCCTCGAACGCGTTCTTCTTTCTGCTGCTTGTTGTGCTCGCGACCGTAAGGCTCGATAACGATCGCTATTTAGGCGGCGGCTCGACCGTTACCTCGACCTCGGCGGACCCACACGGCAAGCTGAACTTAACGTGATAGATCCCCGTCCGGCCGGAGGCAGATCTGATCACATAAAGCGAACGGCTCTTTATCCCCCCAACCGAAACCGGCCGAACATCCAGATCCTTTTCATTATCCGAAACGGCGCTTAGACCCGTAAGGTCGCGGTCATCCTCGGTGCCGATGATGATCCCGCGCTCTTCGCCGCTCGGCATCGACATTCGGATCTCGCTTGCGGTAACGACACACGGTTTGATCTCTTCCTGCTCCGCCCGTGCCGTTACAACGCGAGGCCTCAAATCAGCAGAAGCCGGAGCCGATGGCGTCTCTGTCGGAGTCGGGGTCGCTTCGGCGACTGGCTCCGGCGTCGGTGTCGCAGTTTCGCTTGGCGTCGGAGTTGCTTCGGCGACAGGCTCGGGTGTCGGTGTTGCCGTCTCGATGGGTGCTGGAGTTGCTTCGGCGACGGGTTCGGGTGTCGGTGTTGGAGTCGCCGTCGGGCTCGCTTCCGCGACAGGCTCGGGCGTCGGTGTTGGAGTCACCATCGGACTTGCTTCTACGACGGGTTCGGGTGTCGGTGTTGCCGTTTCGCTCGGTGTTGGAGTCGGACTTGCTTCAGCGGCGGCCTCCGGCGTCGGAGACACGCCTGGTTTCGGGATCGAGATCACAACCGGCGGGAAAAGCTCGGTGCTCGCCGGCCTTGGCGTCGGCGAAGCGCTCGGTGTCGGAGCGACCGCGGGCTGCTCGGCGACGGGTTCAGGCGTTGCGTCAACGGCGGGAGTTGGTTCAGGCGTTGCGGTAGGCGTCTCGCCGGGAAGCGGAGGGAGGTCGCCCAATATCGCGGGCGTCGGGGTCGGTGTCGGCTTGTCGGCCTGTGCAACTTCGGTGTCGTGTTTTGCAAGCGGATCGGGGCCGGCTTCGGCTTCAAATCCGTCGAGGTTCCCTTTCACCTGCGAATATGCGGACTTCAAGATCGCGTATTTCGCGGGGTCCGGCATTCCGCCTTTATATCCTTTCAAGTAATACGGCAGGGCACCTGCGAGATCGTTCTGCGCCGCAAGGAGCGCACCCATACGCCAATTCACCGAACGCTGCCAAACGCTGTTCTCCGGCGCGACCGAAAGGCTGCGCTTGAATCGGATCAACGCCTCGTCTGTTTCACCTTTTTCGGCAAGAGCCGCACCGGCAAGCTCTTCGATACGGCTGCGTACGATGCCCGTGAGCGTCGCTGCGGCGATCGGGCTCGTGGCAACGGTCTCGCCGTGCGCGAGTGCGGCAGTACGCGCGGGATAAAGTTCCTCGGCGAGGATCGCCGCCGTCGGATCGGGTGCCTGAAGGGCAGTTCCGGAATTCGTAGCGGCATTCTTCAAGAGTTCGAGAGCCGTGTCGGGCGCAAGCTTCTTGTCAACGAGCAAGCTTGCCGCAAAGATCTCGCGGTGCAGCTTCATCGGGTCGGAACCCGCGGCCTCAAACGCAGTTGCCGCCTTCGCAACGTCGGCACTGCCACTATTTACCGCCTGCCAAAACTCGAGCAGCGGGACGAGCACATTGCCGCTTTGCTTGTCCGAGTCCGTCAGCGGAGCGAACAGGCTTGCGCGCCGCTCGAACGAGATGAGTTCGCCGATGTTCGACGCGGTTCGCTCGATGCGGCCGCCAAGCTTTGTGGAAACTGCGCCATCCTTTAGCGAGAAATTTCGTGCAATGCCTTCGGCAGCCTGGCGATAGAACCCTGCAGCGGCCTGCGCCCTCGCAAGTTCGTAATCGATCGTCGGAAAGTTGCCGTAACGACGTGCGGCGAGCAGTGTTTTCTCGGCTTCGAGAGGCTTGTTGAGCAGCATTTGCCCGCGAGCAAGGGCGATGTGGCCCCAGATGAACCGCGGTTCGACGGCGATCGCACGATTCGCGTACTCGACGGCCTTTTGCGCCTCGCCGTGCGACGAATACCAATACGCAACACCCGCGAGCAGCATCACGTTGTTCGGATTCTCAGCGATCGAAGCGGCAAGCTCCGTTTCACCTTCGGCGGCCTTCCCGCTTTCAAAAAGCGAGAGGATGACGCCGGTCTTTGCGGGCAGATTCTCTGGATCGACGGTCAGGATCTCTCGATATAGTTTTGCGGCCTCGTCTGAGTTTCCAAGCGAGCGATACGCCTCCGCAAGCCCGCGTTTTGCCTGAATGCTTGCGGGATCGAGTTCGAGTGCTTTTTGATACGCGGCGGCCGAACCTTCCAGATCGAAATCGACGCGCTTTGCAAGCGCGAGCATCAGATAACCGCCGGCATCCGGCGCGAGCGCGAGCGCGGCCTCGGCAGCACGCCGTGCGTCGTCGCCGCTCTCGATCGTGAGGTAAAAAGCGGCAAGCTCCCGGAGTTGCGCGGCATCGGCCTTCTCTTCAAGCGTCCTTGCGATAGCGAGAGCCGGCTTACGGTAGCCTTTCCAGAAAAGCTTCGGAGGGACTTTTGAGAGCCTCTCCTTAAAGAGCGTATCGGGGAGCGGCTTCGGAGCGTCAGCAGCCGCGTCGGTGTAGAGTTTTAGGGCCGGATCGATCTCGTTAAGGTCAAAATGAGCATCGGCAAGCGCAGCTTCCGAGCCGGAAAGACGCCTTGCAGCGTCGGCGAGATGTTCGCTCGTTGGGAAATCAGCAATGAATTTCTTGAACGCGGTGATCGCCTCGGCAGCGTCCGTGATCGCGGTGGCTTTTTCCCATTCGGCTGCCTCATCAAGCTTTGGCTTCTTTGGCGTCGCCTTCGGTTTTGGTTTTGATGTGGCCTTTGCCGCGGCTTTCTTAGGCGTTGCGTTTGGCTTAGCTGCATTCGCCTTCTTCGCGGCCTGCTTATTCCTGGTCTGGGAAGCCTCAATGAGCGAAGGCGCCAGCGCGATCGCAAATAGGAAAAATAACGCAAAGATCCTCATAGGGTAAGAACGGTTTCGGCTGGTTCAGGATATCACGAAGCTTCGCTTTTTCGCCCCTGACGCTTTATCCTCTTCTTGCTGCTGCAGAAAGCATTATGAACGAGCTCGATTCAAGCTGGCACGAACTGCTCAACAACGCCATTCGGCACGCCGAGGTTTCCGGACGCACGGACATCGTCGAATACCTGCAGCTAAAGGCGTCCAACGATCTGCTTCGAACGACGGCCGCGAACTGGCTGCTTGATTCATTCATCGAGGCGGCTTTCGAAGCCGCAAGACGCCAGCCCGCGATAAAGGTCGAACGCGACGAGCCTTTCGAATTCTCACGCGGCAACGGCAAAATGCAAGGTTCGCGGCTCGTTATCACACTCGGTGTACGATGCCTCGAGGTCAGGACCGGTTGGCCGCGTACGCCCTCGAGCGGCATCCTGCGTGGGAATTCGCTGGCAGCGGCAGACATCCTCCATTTCGGACTTTCGCGGCACAACGCCCTACTTTCCCTCGTCCGCGGCGAGACAACGCCGCATTGGATCGACGAAGAAAAGAACATCGCCGACCTCGCATTCATCTCGCAACACCTCGCGATCCTCCTCGGCCAGCCGGAAATGACCCTCTGAACGCCAAGGCTCTGCCTGACCTCTCCGTGCCCTCCGTGTTCTCAGTGGTGTTTTTACAATCGGCTTAATTAATAATTTTCTAATTAGTAATTATTAATTGTTTCGGAGACCTGTTTTCTCCGCGCCCTTCGTACTGTCAGTGGTGATCCCTGTTAAAAAAGATTTTCTTGACTTTGATGCAGCGGATTCTGCATAATTTTGTGTGAAGGCCGGCGCCTGCCGGCGTTACCTCAATTGGGCACACCCAACAAACGCCGCCACCATTATCGAATCTACTTGTATAATAGATCCCGACCTTTGCCTGTCTTACCTTACGGAGGAGAAGTATTGTGAATAGTGAAGAACTCGAGCTAAGCCTTCGAAGCGAATTCGAGAATTATTTGAAAGACGTTATCGCCGAAATGAAAGGCGAGGTCTCTGACTTTCAAAAGAAGATCGTTGCCGAGCTTGACGCTCAAAAAGAACGCATCGATGAGGCTTTTGAAGGCTTTGCCGCACGTTTTGACACGGAAAGAAAGGTCGACGCCGGCTTTACCGATTCCGTTGTTGAGCATCTGCGCCTATCGCGCGATGAAGGCGCAAAGATCACTGCCGCTGCGATCGCCGAGGCCGAGGAGCTTGAAAAGGCTTCGATGCCGACCGCCAATTTCAGCGAGCTGAAAGAGGCGATCAACGACATCAGCTCGAAAGAAAGCCAGGCGACCATCCTCAAGGCTTTGATCTCTCACGCTGCGAATTACGCTCCGCGCGGCGCGTTCTTTATCATCAAGAGCGATAACTTCACCGGATGGAAGGTCTTCGGTAAAGAGGCCGACGAGGAGAATTCGCCCGTTCGCGACATTATGTTCCCGACGGCGAACGACACCGTTCTCGGCAAGGCAGTTTCGTCACTTTCGACGGCCGAAGGCTCGTACGGCACGTATCACGATGACGCCGATTACCTCGAAGCTCTTAATTTCGGCAGGCCCGACAGAATGTACGCGATACCGCTTGTTGCGCGCGGACGCGGCGTCGCAGTCCTTTATGCCGACTACGGCATCGAGGGCGTTAACGTAAATCTCGACGCGCTCGAAACGCTCGTTAAGATCGCGGGCCTGACCGTCGAGCTTCTTGCCTCGGCACGCCAGCCAGCCCCGATCCAGGCTCCGAGCCACGCCGTTCCACAGCCCGAAACGGGTTATGAAGCTCCGGCGGATACTTCGAGCTTTCAGTTCTCGGACAGCGTTACATTTGACGCGTCCTCATATGTAAAAGCGTACGAAGCTGAGGCACCTGCAGTCGAAGCTCCAGAAAGCGAAACGTCCTACGAGGTCGAGCGGAACTACGACGAAGAGCGTGTCGAAGAGCCGTCATATTCGTATGACGCGCCGGCCGTCGAGCATACAGAGGCCGCCGAACAAGCTGAGGTGGTCGAAGAGACCGCTCCAGAGGCGGTCGAAGAGGTTTCGTACGAACCCGTTCACGATCATTCTTTCGAGACCGTGCCGAGCTACAGCTCGTTCGATCCGAACTCGATCCCTGAGGTCCACGCTGAGCCGGCCGAACCGGTTGTCGAACCCGAGGTCGAGCACCACGCGGTCGAGGGATCACATTACGATGCAGCTCCCGAGGTCGTTACCGAAAGCTATGATTCGGCCACGTTCGAAACTGTTTCGAGCGTCCCGGTCGAGGAAGCCGTGCATGAACCTGTGGCACCGACCTTCGAAGCGGCACCGTTCGACTCGACACCGAGCGAACCGACACCGGTCGTTGAAGCTCCGCAGGAAGAGAAGCCTGCGTTCTCAGCCCCGCGCAGCCGTCTGAGCGAACGCCACATCGATCTGCCCGTCGAGGTCAATGACGAGGAACGCCGTTTCCACACCGACGCACGCCGTTTTGCGAAGCTGCTTGTCTCGGAGATCAAACTCTACAATCAAGAGACTGTCGCACTGGGCCGCGAATCAGGCGACCTTTACGAACGCTTGAAAGAGGCGATCGACCGCTCACGCGAAATGTACGACAATCGCGTGCTGCCCGTCGTCGCGGCGAAATTCGACTATTTCCACTACGAATTGGTCAATTCGCTTGCAGAGGGGCATGAGGAAAAACTCGGCCCCGCATATGCCGGCGTCCACGCGTAAGCTAAGGTTTTCCTAAACGAAGGCTCTCTCAGGCCGGTGCGGTTGATTCCGCCCGGCCTTACTTTTTTGTTCGATTATTTTGGTTCACGTTCGGATGGGAACACGGGCCGCGTCTCGGGCGGATTGTCCGGCGATGTGTGCCGATGGACGATCTTCCAATCCTTACCGATCAGGCGGTAGATGAGCGTCATTCTGCCCGAAGCGCTTTCTGGCTTGCCGTCGTATTCCTGCGTTTGTTTCCATTTGCAGGTAACGTAAGCCGACGTCTTGCTCAGCATCTCGACCCGCAGGCCCGTAATATCGAGCGTAACGTTCTTGATCTTCGGATAGGAAGATTCCGTGTTCGATTTTATGTTCTCCCAGCCGATGGTCGCCGTCCCGTTGTTGTTGAAGATCAGGATCCGGTCGCTTTTCTCATACGCGGCAAGCACCTTTGCGGCATTGACCTCGCGAATGCCGTCCATAAGGCTCTCAAACGCCGCCTTCACGGGAGCCGTCGGATCTGCCCTTTTTGCTCCGGAAGCCTTTTGGCCGTAGGCGAGCGAAGCGGTAAATAGTGTAAGGATCGTAAAAATAAGGATTCGTTTCAGCATAGTTAAACACCAATACCTTCGGGAACGCCGAAGGGCAAAAATAGCCGTGTCGATCAAAAAAGGCTGCACCTCACGCGGCATTTGATGCACCAAATCGTCTGCCAGCCACCATCTTACTACACGCTTTCCTGCAAAATTGGATGCGTATGCGCTGATTCCCGCGATTTTCCTCAATAAACTGGCTTCGGCACAAAAATTGCGGTTTCGAGGTGATAGCAGCGGCGTATTTTCGGTTACTATTTAGGCCGCGAACACATCCCTTGACCTTTCGGAGACGAATATATGCGTTCCTCAGCAAAAATTTTAGTAATGGCGGCGGCGTTGATGCTGCTCGCCGCGGGCGTTTACGCTCAGGATTATTCGGATAGTGATGGCGGCCAGCCGGAGATCACGGCACGCGTCGCACGCATCAGCAAGCTAAAAGGCGACGCACAGATACGCCGCCGCGACGCTCTCGAATGGGAAGAAGCGGACGACAACCTGCCGCTCGTCGAGGGCGATGAACTCGTTACTTCAAAGTCCGCGAGGCTTGAGGTGCAGTTCGACCGCAACACTTACCTTTGGCTCGACGGCGACGCAAGCCTGAAGATCGAGACTTTGAGCGATCAGGGGATCGCCATCTCCGTGCCGCGTGGTTCTGCCGCGGTGAAGGTCATCGATTTTGACAAGTCGCGCTGTTATTTTGAGATCGACGCACCTTCGACGACCGTTGCACTCGAACGCGACGGCCTTTACCGCATCGACGCAGGCTACGACCAGAACGACGCGGTGCTCGTCTCCGCTTTGGAAGGCGGGCAGGCACGCATCTATACGCAGACCGCCGGGATGACGCTTTACTCCGGTCGGCAGGCACGCATAATGACGGCCGGTGCTTACGCGGGCGAGACGGACGTTACAAGCATCGGGTCTTTTGACGACAAGTTCGCCGATTGGGTAGGCGATCGCCAGAAGAAGATCGACCGCGACCTCGCCGATTCTTACTACGGCAGATATTATGACGACGATATGTACGGCGCCGAGGACCTGGACGACTACGGCCAATGGAACTATACGTCGTCTTACGGTTACGTTTGGCGGCCCTATGCGTCGTCGATCAGCTCGTATGCGAATTGGTCGCCGTATCGATACGGACAGTGGCGTTGGCTGCCGCCTTACGGATGGACGTGGGTCAACGACGAGCCGTGGGGCTGGGCGACGTATCACCACGGACGCTGGATCTGGCTCGACGGATATTGGGGCTGGACTCCATACGGATATTACCGTTCAGGCCGCAGCTGGTGGCGTCCGGCGCTCGTCTATATGACGATCTACAACAACGACGTGTGCTGGTATCCGCTGCCGTACCACTACCACTTTTACAACTACAACTGGCACTGGAACAACGGCCATTACGGCGGCCACGGCGGTGGCAATCAATATCCCGGCAACGGAAATGGCAATGGGAACGGAGGCGGCCATACGGGCGGAAACCCGACGCCGTCACCTACGCCCGGCATTCTCGGCCCGGGATTCATACGCGACAACGTGCCGCCGCTCCAGACCGTGCCGACGACCGGCGTGGTCGCGGTCAGCCGCGATCAGTTCGGCAGCAAGCGACCGAATATCCAGCCGCCGCTCAATGTCGCAAAGTCGGTCGTAAAGACCGTCCGCGAAGGTTCATCCACACCGCCTCTGCTCCCACCGGGAACCGAGATCAACGGTTCGCGTCCGAGCCCGATGGCGGTAAAGACACCGGCGGCAGCCGAACATTTCGACACGATCCGTACGGGTGCCACAACGCGTTCGACGCGTGCTCCGCTCGATAATACGCTCCGCAAGGATCGCATTCTCGGTGGCCGCGACATCCTGACGCCGGACCCGACGCGTGGCCGTCCGGAGCCGGGTTCGCGTCCGACGGGAGCCGTCGTAAGGCCTCCGCTGACGATCCAGAATCCGCGGCCGGCGCAGCCTCGGTACGACGATCAGCGTGACACGACGACGCCTGTGCGTCCGCGAACGCGAACGACAGCACCGCTCGGAACGCCTCGGCAGGATGTTCCGCGTGAACAGCCGCAACCGCGTTATGTGCCGCGGCCGCAGATACAGCCGCCGGCTTCGCGACCGCAAGAGGATTCAAGGCCGCAGCAACCGCGCTACGAACCGCGTCCACAGCCACGCTACGAGCCTCGTCCGCAGCCGCAGCCGCGTAACGAGTCAAGGCCTCAGCCGACACCTCGTTATGAACCTCGTCCGCAACCGCAGCCGCGGAACGAATCGAGGCCTCAGCCGCCCGCGGAGCGAAAGCCGGCACCATCCGCTCCTCTCTCAAGAGAAAAGGATGGCAAACGCCAATAGGTCGACCGTCACTGAAATCCTCCCAGTAGTAGCCCCGGCAGTTTGTCGGGGCTATTTATTTCGCAAAATGTTCATAGTCGTTGGTGACGGAAGTGTGATCGCCGTTTTCCGTCGATACACTTACCGATACAAACACGATTTTCCCAATCGACTGCCATTTCTACTTTCGGTTCAGTTCACGTATGGCAAAATTACGAACATGATTAAGGCTCAATTCCGCCCTTGGTGAGCTTTTCTCCGGTCCCGGTGAGCCTTTGACTTCTCGAGAAACTCACCATGATTAGGTTTGGCGATTCAAGTGTCGCGGGTATGAGGTCTTGTCACCGAAGGTGACGAAAATTATAACGTAGGGTAAAACCCTACGTAACCAATCTGATCGAACCGTCGCCAAAGGTGACGAATTTCTTATGCCCCAATCTTTGGTAAAAGTTTTGATTCACGTGGTTTTCTCGACAAAGAACCGCGCAGATCTTATCGTTCCGGAAATCGAGAGGCCGGCTTGTTCGCATATATTCACGGCATTGTTGAAAACAATAAGGCGAAATTGATTATTGCCAACGGAACAATGAATCATATTCACCTATTAATTTCGCAGGGCAGGACGTCGGGTATCAGTGAGTTGATCGGTGATGTAAAACGCAGCAGTTCGCTTTGGATAAAGACACAAGGAGATTTTCACAACTTCTACTGGCAGGAGGGCTATGGGGCTTTCTCGATCGGACAATCGCAGGTTAATCAGGTAGTGGAATATATTCGGAATCAAAAAGTGCATCACGGAAAGAGTGATTTCAAGGTCGAGTTTCGCGACCTGTTGGAGAAATACCAGGTCAAATACGACGAACGCTACGTTTGGGATTGAGGTTCGTCACCGTTGGTGACGGAATTGTAATGACCGAGCTCGTAGGGTTTCACCCTACGCTATGATCTTGGTCACCTTCGGCGACAATACAGACGGCCTCATTCGGCTGGGAACGAGGCTACTCTCCTTCATTTGCCTTTCTTACGTCTAGCCAACCCACCACGCGGCGGCATTCCCCACGCCTATTGTTCGGGCAGGAAGATGCGGCGGTCGATCGCCTTCGGATCGCCGATGACGACAAAGCGGATGTTCTTCATATACTTTTGAGCAACGTCGCGGACCGCTTCGGGTGTAACGGCGTTGATACTGCGGATGAATTTTTCTGAATTCCGCCAGCCGCCACCGATGAGTTCGTAGTTGGCGAGTGTGCGGACCTGCGCGATGTTCGTCTCCTGATCGAGGTAATACGTCGTCAAAAAATAACCCGGCAGGCTCGCGAACTCATCCTTTTCAACGAGGTTCTTTTTCATATCGTCGATGATCGCAAGCATCAGCCGGACGGCCTCATTCGCATCGACGGCCGTAACGTAAATGTTGCCGGTATTTGCCGCGTCCTCGTCCATCTCGGCATTCGGCGCGTAGGAAAGATTCCGCTGTACACGCACGATCTGATAGACGCGCGATTGCAGGATCGTGATCGCGACACGCATCGCGTAATAATCCGGATCGGCGAGATTCGGGGCCTTGAAATAGCCCTTGACGTAGTTCGTCGGAACGCCGCGTTCCGAAACGTCAAGCGTCGCCTTTGCGAATTCGAGCGGCGGCAGCGGCTTATCCCGATAGCTACCTTTCGGGAGCTTTGAGAACGACTCGGTCACCATCTGCCTGAAAACTTCCGGTTCGTAATCGCCGACCGCAACGAGCAGCAGGTGCGATGTCGTGAGCATCTCCTTGTGATACGCACGCAGCATTTCGGGCGTGAATTTTGTGAGTGTCTCGGCCGTGCCCTCGCTCGGAACTGCGTACGGATGCCCTACATTCAGGACCTTCGAGCCGAGCAGCGAGAGCGCGTTGTCGGGCTGTGAACTCGCGTCCGCAATGCCGGCAAGGAGTGCGATGCGTATGCGGTCAACGTCCGCCTTTGCGAATGTCGGGTTGATGACGAGATCGGTGAACATTCGCCACATCTCAGGAAAATCCTGTTTGGAGGAGACGACCGACATCGCACCAAAATCCGTCCCCGAAGCTCCGCCGATCGAACTGCCTGTCCGCGCTAACTCGCGACGCAAGACAGCTTTCGGATAGCTTCGGCTCCCTTCCATCGCAGCCTGTAGCGTGAAATTCTCGAGGCCTGCGGTCTCGGGCGTTGCGTTCCGAACGCCGCCGCGTACGTAGAGCCCGACCGAGATCGTCGGCGATGAGGTTCGCTTTTTGAAGATGACCTTGAGGCCGTTGACGTCGAATTCTGTTATCGCCGCGTCGGCCGAAACCGTCTGGGCGACACCTGATGCGGCAAATGCGGCGAGCGTAAAAAAGGTCGCGATCAATAATTTCATAACAAGAAAAAGGTTCTATTTGCCGATCAGGTCCTGATCCGTGAGTTTCGATTCGAGGCGGCCCGCGTCCGAGAGCATCGCGACGCCGACGTGCGGCTTGCCCGCGATGTAGGTCTTGATGTATCGGTCAACGTCCGCGCGGCTAGCGGCACGCAAATGCCGATAATAGTCGCGGTAATAGTCACTTCCCGTCGATGACCACCAGAACGAAAGCGTGTGCGTGTACTCGCTCACTTTTTCGCGGCTGAAAAGATCGCGGCTCTCGAGCGCGGTCTTTGCGTTGGCAAGCTCCGCGTCCGAATAATACGTCGGGTCGCTGAACTTTGCGATCTCTTTATACAATGCCGCGACCGCCTGTTTTGCCTTCGCGGGCGTTGTAACAAGCGTGATGCGTATCGGCCCGACGTTCCGCTGCGTGTAGTAATGAACATCGACCGAAACTGCAAGGCCGGTATCGACAAGCGCGCGTTGGAATTTTGAATCCGGCTGCCCGACGATCCCCGAAAACACATCCGCGGCATAGGTCGATGCGTTGTCCTTTCCGATCGACGGGCCTTGCCAGCCGATCTGTATGAAGACGCTGTCAACATCCTGCGTAACGAACGCGGCCTCGCTTTTTGGCAGCGGCGGATGCTCGACGAGCGGATATTTTACGAACGGATCGTCGCCTTTCTTCCAAACGGAAAAAAACCTGTCGGCAAGTGCGAAAACCTCTTCGGGCTTTACGTCGCCCGTAACTACAAGAGCCGAATTATTCGGCACATAATAACGCGACTGAATGGTCCGCATCTTGTCGGTCGTCGCGGTCGCAACGGTCTCCCGCGTCCCGCCCGGACGTTTTCTTGATGGATATTTGTAGAAAAGCTTGTCCATCATCGTCGTCTGCAGATGATAGCCGGGCTGCGATTCCTGACGGTCGAGTTCGCCGAGCACGACCTGTATCTCCTGCTGGAACTCTGCCTCGTCAAAAACGGGATAGAGCATCGAATCGCGCAGGGCGTGCATCAGCGTCTCGAGGTGCTTCGAGGTCGCCGTGTAGTAATAATTTACGTACTCTTCCTGCGTAGTTCCGTTGCGGACCATTCCACTGTTGTCGAGGTCCGAAAGGTATGCAACATCGCCGACCTGCGCCTTCAGCTTGAGCGTCTCCGAACAATTCTGCGACGAGAAATATGCCTCGTTGCCGAACTTTTTCGAGAGATCGCAGCGATAGATCGCGATCGCCTTGTTCGGCTTAAAGAACATATGTTCGTATAGGTGCGAGAGGCCGTTGAATTCGGGCGGCTCGGTGAATGAACCGTTCCGCACGGCAAGCTCGACCGTTACAAGCGGCACACTGTGGTCCGGATAGACGATGACCTCAAGCCCGTTCGCAAGCGTCTTTGTAACGAACGGGATCTCATACGCTGCGGCCTGCGCCGCACTCGCCTTCTTTGCCGGAGCGGCGACCTGTGCGGTCGCCGTACTCGCAAGAAGTAAAACGAAAAGAAAAAAGGAAAGAGTTTTTCGCACCTTGATAACGTGGTCTCCTAAAGGATCTTCGGTCCTTGCGTGTCTCGCGGACGTTCTACTAATCTACCATAGAGGAACGATACAGAAATGGAACGCGACAATTTGATGCACGGCGCAAGAGCTGCGTTGAACAATGATTCGGAAAAAAGAGCGTGGGCGGAAGAGTTTCTAAAACAGAAAACCCGCACCGAGAACGCCGCGATGTCGGACGAAGAGTTCGAAAAGTATTGGAAATACCACAAACCCGAGATAATGCACGCCGGCGCGTCCGAGGCGATGGCGGCATATCGCGCACATCTAAAAGCCTAGATCCCGTAGGTCAAAAATACACCGAGCCGCTCGGTCAGCATCTCCTGCGGTATGTCTTCCGAGCCAAGAATTTCCTCGACGGCACGATGCTCGAGCCACTGTCGAGGGATGAGAGCACAAAGCGCGAACGCGTCCGCCTCATATTCCACACGCGTTTTCTGTCCGACGCTTAGGAAATTCGCCGTCGCACCGCTCTCCGGCGCATGCAGAAGGAAGTGTGCAAGCTCGTGAAACTGCACTTTCAGCTTCGCTATCCCGCTCAAACGGCTGTCGATCGCGATATGGTCGCGGCCCTTTACACGGTAATAAAAACCGCCCGAATTGAGCGGCATCTCCGTCACCTTAACGCGAAATCGCTTACAAAGCCGCTGAAAATCTTCGTCGGTCAGCGGCCTTTTGCCCCAGCCGACGCGTAAACTCCTGCCTTTTTCTTCGATGGATCGCATTTTGTGAGAAGATCGCGTCAAACTGCTCGCGATTGCAACAGTGTATCATAGATGATACACGCAAGGGAAGAAAAATTTTGGCAGAAGCCTAGCTTCGCCGCTCGGGCAACACTAAGAGTCTCTCCGCGTCCTTTGCGGTCTCCCCTTTGCGCTCTTTGCGTTTTCTGCTTTGCATTTGATTTCAAACGCAAGGACCGCAGAGAATTGCCCTCTCAATGCTGTAGCGTCTATTTCTTTTTGACCTTTTTAGCGCGATCGAGAACGCGTCGAGCGTCGCGTATGGCCTCGACCTTCTCTTCCGACGTGAATGTTTCCCAACCGCGGAAGAAAACGACGCTGAAATCTTTCGGCGGCTTCTCGCCATCGAACTCATACCATTCGGTAAGGATCACCTTCGGGTCGTTGAATCGCCCGACCGAAACGTCGATATCGAACGCTGGGATATTCTTGTTCGTGGATCGACGCTTATTCTTCTCGATCTCCGCAAGCCGGCGATCGACTATCTCGTTGATCAACTCTTCGAGTGCCTGGCCGATATTCTTCGTCCCGCGGCCGGTTACGAACATGTCGCCCTTGCCCGTGAGCAGCCACGTGAGCGAGACGCCGGTTTCGTTGGCGATCTTTATGAGGATGTCAGGCGCGGGAAGACGGCCGTTATAATAGTTCCTGACCGTCGCGTGCGGTACATTCAACCGCTTTCCGACCTCCGCCATCGTTGCAAACTCGAACACCTTCTTAAGCCTCGAACTGAATGCATTGTCTCTATCGATCTTGTTCATAACGTCCGTTTTACCAACCTTGTCGGATGTTACCACCCTCTCGGCAGCTTTGCAAATGCAGACACGATCCGGACCGAACACAGCATTTTCCGACGGACGCGATCGCTCGAAATGCCCTTGAACCTTGACACTCGGCCCCGTGTTTACGTATATTTTGAAGTTCGGCCTCGATGGGCAGCTCATTGCTTTGAGGCTTTCTGCCCGGCCGGAAATGAGAGAGAGCACAACCCGCACCTCTCGAACCACAATTTACGCCACCCTAGCTCAGTTGGTAGAGCATTCGATTCGTAATCGAAAGGTCGTCGGTTCAAATCCGACGGGTGGCTCCATAGAATACAGGCATTTCACCGGAGCGTGAAGTGCTTTTTTGTTTGTTTTTCGCGTGGGCGGTTTGTCGGAGGTCTGTTTCGGTCTGAAACAAGAAGGCCTCTCGGGTGTCGAGAGGCCTGATAAGAGACAAGTTGGATTGAGTCCGATCAGCCGAACGCAACGAGACGCGGATTTGCCTTCTTCTTCAAGAGACGCTGCAGCTTGAGTCTCGCCTTATGCAGCTGCGACTTCGATGTGCCGACAGAGCACCCGAGAATCTGGGCGACCTCTTCATGCTCGAAGCCCTCGACGTCGTGCAGGACGAATACGTTCTTGTAACCGTCCGGCAGCTGCTCGATCGCATCCTCAAGTGCGATCTTATCGACGACCTGCATCTTTAGCGGGTTCGACGTCCCGGCGACGATCTGATCGGGCGTTTCGCCCTCTTCGGTAACTTTCTCGAACTTGACCGTCCTTTTCCTGAAGTGCATCAAGACCTGGTTAACGGTCATACGATGCAGCCATGTGGTAAAGGCAGAGTCGCCGCGAAAGCTGCCGATCTTACGATAAAGCTGTATAAAGACATCCTGGGTCAAATCTTCCGCCTCGGACGCATTCTGGAGCATCCGCAAGCAGATGGCGTAAACCCGGCGATGATGGCGATTATATAGTTCTTCGAAGGCCGGCATGCTGCCTTCGGCCGCTGCTTGTGCAAGGTCGAGATCTTTCGCCTTTCTAAGATTCGCAGCCGGTGCCGTATCAAAGACCACGTTATCGGCGCTAACGCCGTTATGACTATGAAAAACCGGAAAGTTTAATGCTTCTGTTGTCATTGCTCTCCCCTCCTGACCATTCTTAAAACAATTGCCGTGCCAAACCGAGCGTTTTTGAGTCTAATTCCCTTAAACACGCCTGTTTTATGGATTTGTTCGATTTTTTAGGCATATTTTGTGTATTCGCCGCGCATCAAATATTGGTTTCGGCTGTCTAATGAACGTGCGAATGCGGCCGGAGTTGCACCAAATGGTGCATTTTTATCAAAACCTACCGCTGAAACTCGCTAATTCTCTTGCAAATGCTAAAATCTGCATATCAATTAGACACCGAACGTCGTATGCGGTTCGTTTCAAAGGCCGTGAAGTTCCTTCACGCTTCAAATTTTAGATCTGCCGTCCTGCTCCTACTGTTTGCGGGCATACAGGTCGCTGCGCAGGAAGCAAAGAAGCCCGCCGCACCCGAAGAGGACAAGACTCCCGCGGTCCTGCTGCACCTGCCCGAATGGGAAACGGTTAAGAATTCTGCGGTTTACGCACGCAATGCGGCTGATCTGGCACGGGCAACGGGTGAGCGGCCGGAGCTAAGCGCTATCGATTTTACGGAAGGTGTCGAGGCCGCAACGGCCGTCTATCCGGTGGGAAGGCTTGTAATTGTAGAATTCCCGACGCCGCAGGCCTCTGTTTTTGAGGATCAAAAGGTTACGGCCGCCATTCCCACGGGAAGCACGACCGTTTATCGCAGGATCGGGAATTACAGCGTGTTCGTCCTCGACCCAAACGACGCGGCGGCTGCAAACGCGTTGCTCGATCAGGTCAAGTATCAGAAATACGTGCAGTGGCTCGGGCCCGCGCCCGATGTGCCGACAAAGGCCGAACGCGATTTTACGATAACGACCGCAGGCGTTTTCCTTTCGACATTCTACGCGATCCTTTTGGGGATCACGTTTGCCGGCGTGTTCGGTGCCCTCTTCGGGCTTATCTACTTCCGCTATCGGGAAAAAGAACGTGCTCGAATGCCGACATTCTCAGACGCGGGCGGCATGGTCCGGCTCAATCTCGACGGTCTCACACCCGAGATCGTAGGCAAAGACTAGAAAACTCCAAACTCAACGATCACATCAGTGCGTCCGCAAGCCGGTCGATATCTTCCTTGTTGTTGAAGAAATGCGGCGCGATACGAATACGATCTAGCCGCGGGCTTACGAGCACGTTCTCTTCCTCAAGCCGCGCCGCGATCTCATTCGGCGTGAGCCCGCCTTTGTGCCGTATGCACACGATCGCCGAACGCTCGCCGTTTTCGCGTGAACTTACGATCTCGTAATCCTTCGAGGCGATCTTCTCGCAAAGATAGTTTGAAAGGTCGTCGAGGTACGTCTCGACCTTTGCAAGATCGGCTTCGATGAGGAGCTTTAGGCTTGCCTCCAGCCCGTAAAACAAGGCTGAAGGGCCCGTTCCCGTCTCCCACGCTAGGGCGTTCGGTTTGTAATCCTGTTCGCGATCGGCAAAATCCCAAGCGTCTTCCATACTGATCCAGCCGACAAGCGTCGGTGAGATCCGCTCGTGCGCGCGATCCGAGAGGTAAATGTAGCCGATGCCTTCCGGCGCGCACAGCCATTTGTGCGATGCTCCGCAGGCCGCATCGACGCCCAACGCCGGCAGGTCGTAGGCGTGAGCACCGAGGCCCTGGATCAGATCGACGCAAAAGAGCGCATCGACCTTGTGCGCCGCTTCGGCGACGCGGGCAAGATCGCTGCGAAAACCGGAGGCGAACTGCACCGAGCTAAGCGTAACAAGACGCGTATTCGAATCGATCAAGCCGATGAGCTCGTCGAGGTCGATCCGCCCGTCTCGCTCGGGAGCGAGACGTAACTCAACTCCGTGCCGGTCACGAACATTCCGCCAGGCGTAAAAATTTGCGGGGAATTCGTCCGCAAAGCTCACGATGTTTTCGCCGGACGCCCACTTGATGCCGTTCGCGATCGTCGAGAAGCCGTCCGACGTGTTTCGCATAAACGCGATCTGCTCGTCTCGGACGCCGAGGATGTGGGCCATCAGCGCACGGCAGCGTTTCTTTGTGTCCACCCAGGCACCGAAACGCAGTCCGGCATAAACGGCGGCATCTTCGAGCTGTGAGAGGACGGCCGCGATCGCGGCTTTTGGAGGCGGCGCGATCGCTGCGCTGTTCAGGTATGCAAATTTCTCGGTCGTGGCGAATTGCGATCTAATTGTGGGATCCATTTCTGGTAAGTCTCCTATCTTCCGGGCGGTACTTGGAGCGTAAGAAGCAAAGAATTCCTTTGACAACACGTGTCCTTGCATTTGATTATAATGAGTTAGGAGTGCATCCCGTTAACGAGAAGCGGGATGTTAGCAACTTTTTCGCGCATTCTCAGCGTCAAAACCCTTTGGAAATGTTCGGTCCGAGCAGCAAAAAGCAGATAGCATTCGGCGAGGTCCATCAAAACGATGACCATGATATTGCCGTTACGTCGCTAAAACGTGAGTCGCGCCACGGATTGCTCTCCGAGGGCTTCAAGCTTGCGCGGGATATCTTCCTCATCATTGTCGTTTTTATCCTTTTCGGCGTGTTCTTTGTCCAACCCGTCGTTGTCGAAGGCACGTCGATGCTCCCGGAATTGCACGATGGCGAACGCCTGCTCGTCAACAAGCTCGTTTATTACAAGATCCAGGGCTACAGCTGGGGCCATATCGAACGCGGCGATATCGTTGTGTTCTGGTATCCGAACGATCCGGACAAGAGTTTTGTAAAGCGTGTTATCGGCCTGCCCGGCGAAACGGTCGAGATACGCTCAGGCAAGGTCATCATTAACGGCAATGTGCTCGACGAAGAATACCTGGATTCGGCGCACAACAGCTCGTTCCCGAACCTCTCGCCGCGGATCGTCGAAAAGCATCATTATTTCGTGCTCGGCGATAACCGCGACAACTCGCTCGATTCCCGCTCTTGGGGCCTTGTTCCCGAAAAATACATCTACGGCAAGGCATTTTTCCGCTACTGGAAGCCCGCAAATATGGGCTTTCTCGAACACGGAGAGTACCCGAACCAGCTTCCCACGCCGACGCCCACCGTCCCTGTCGACGAAGACGTCGATCGATAGGATCAATCCGGAACCATCGTTAATTCGCCAACTGCCGCGCGCTCAGTTAAAATTGAGTCCTAATGCAGGACCAAAGTGTAAAGGCGATCCTTGTCCTTGAGGACGGACGCGTTTTTGAGGGAATTTCGTTCGGCGCGGTCGGTGAGACCTTTGGGGAGATCGTTTTCAACACCTCGATGTCCGGTTATCAGGAGATCCTGACCGATCCGTCGTACGCGGGCCAGATCGTTACGATGACGTATCCGCTGATCGGCAACTACGGCGTAAATAGCGAGGATGTCGAGAGCCGAAAGACGTGGGCAGAGGGATTTGTCGTCCGCGAATCAAGCCGTATCGTCTCGAACTTCCGCTCAACGATGTCGCTCGACGACTATCTGAAGGCGAATAACATCGTCGGCATCGAGCACATCGACACGCGGGCTCTCGTTCGGCACATACGCGACAAAGGTGCGATGCGCGCCGGCATTTCGTCCGTTGATACCGACAAGGACGCGCTGCTCGCGAAGGTTCTCGCACAGCCGGAAATGCAGAACCGTGAGCTCGCAAGCTCAGTAACGGTTGACACCGCATTCACCTACGAGGCGGACGCCGGGCCGAAGCCAAATTATCACATTGTCGCGTACGATTTCGGCGTAAAGACGAATTCGCTGCGTGAGTTTGCGAAGTTCGGCTGCCGGATCACGGTCGTGCCCGCAGAGACCACGGCCGAGGAGGTTCTTGCGTTGGAGCCGGACGGCATCTTCCTCTCGAACGGCCCGGGCGACCCGGCTTCGATGACGGAAACGATCGCCGAGATCAGAAAACTCGCCGAAAGCCACACGCCGATGTTCGGCATCTGCCTCGGCCACCAGCTTATCGGCGAAGCGTTTGGCGGCAAGACCTACAAGCTGAAGTTCGGCCATCGCGGCGGAAATCAGCCGATCAAAGACCTCACGACCGGCAGGATCGAGATCGCATCGCACAACCACGGATTCGCCGTCGATGCGGGATCGCTACCGGCGGACATCGAGGTTACTCACATCAACCTGAACGACAACACCGTCGCGGGCCTACGGCATCGAACGCTCCCGATCTTCTCTGTCCAATATCATCCTGAATCTGCTCCCGGCCCGCATGATTCCGAATATCTTTTCGAGAGATTCGTCGCAGCAATAGCAAAAGCTAACGACAAATAGTTTTCGACAGGCTATGCCGACGCAGCCATTTCCGTCTCGCGGACAGTGATGCCGCGGCGGCGTAGCTCTGCGAGGAAAGCGTCGGGGTCAATTGCCTTTTCCTGCGGGACGGCACCGCGCGATCTCACGCGCCCGTCTGCCATCATTTGGGCGATGATCGACGCCGGGAACGCGGTCGTCCGCATCATCGCGGAGATATTGTTCTCGGTGTCGAGACTATCCACGATCTCGAATCTAACCGTCTGCCGCTTCCCGGCTTTCTCACCCACCGCCTCGACCCGCACGAGAACATAGTCCGGGCCATCGGCAGGCAGATTCATTTCGAGCAGTCGTCCGAATACCTTTCGTGGGATGACGCTTTCGTCGCCAACCGCGACCTTCTCGCTGGAACAGAGCCCGAGGTCGATCATCGTCTTGAATTTCTCAGAATGTCCCGCGTAGCGGATCGTCTTGTAATCAAGCTCACGAAGCTTGCCGAGAAAGGTGTCGGGCAAGGTCGATGTCCCGCCGGAGGTTTGGAAGGCTTCGAGCGGCGGAAAGCCCTCGAAGGCGAGTTCCTCGATCTCGGTCATCGATTCGACCTCGACGATCTCCCCGTCGCGAATGACGCGTGCGGGCTCGATGTATTCATTGATCAAGCCTTCGACGCTGAAGACGAGCTGATAGTCGAGCGGCGGCTCGGGCTTTTGCGGAAGACCGCCTACGCGTATACGAACGCTCTCTGCCGCATCGAGACGCGATACGGCAAGCTCCGCAAGGATCGAGACCATTCCCGGTGCAAGTCCGCAGTCCGGAATGATATTGACGCCGGCGGTGCGGGCTTCGGCGTCGAGAGCAAGCTGCTGGTCGACGATCGTGTTGTTGCCTCCAAGATCGCAGAAATTCGCCCCGGCAGCGATCGCCGCTCGTGAAAGCGAAACGTTGTACCAATAATTCACACAGGAGATGACGGCCCCGTGGCCGCGCATCAGTTCGACGGCTGCTGCCTCGTCCGCGGCGTCAAAAGCGACGGCCGTGACCTGCCCTTCGGGAAAATGGGCCGCAACGGCCTGAGCCTTTGAAAGGTCGGCGTCGGCGACCGTTACAGCCTCAACGGCGGGCGAATTCCGCACGAGATCAAAAACGGCACCATGCCCCATTCGGCCGGCACCCAGCACAAGGATCTTCATAATTACTTAAGGGTCTTAGAATTCGGGGGAAATTACCAGTCGTCGGCTTCGTCGGGCGTCTCCGCTGCGATGACAGCACCGGCCGCCTCCCAGACTTTCTTCTTCCAAACACGAACGCCGGCCTCGAGCTGAAGAGCGGCCTGAGGATGGGCGGCATTGCGTTCGAGGCGGATCACGGAAGCGGTCACGGAAACTTCATCTTCCGGATTCTCGGTAACGGTAAGCTGGACTTTGCTACCGACGCTCGGGAGCCCGCGCGGCAGGTAAACGAGCGTCCCTTCAAGCCCGACATTCTCGGTCAGGCCGTCCTGGATGACTTCCTTTCCGCTGTCATCACGCCATTTTACGCGGATCGGGAAGGAGATGATGTATCGGGAACTGCTACGTTTTTCCTGCATAATGTGATGGCAAACCGGCGCCGTTGTAGGCTGTGAGGCAGCCGATTTTGATGCAGAATATACTCGAAAATGCCCTAAAATGTCCAGAATTATGCATATTTTTTGCCCTGCTAAGTGCTTTTATTCGCAAGAATTGAACAGAAATCGCCTTTTTTGAGCCTTTTCAAGCCTTGCACCCCCTATTTTGATGATGCTAGCCTTTTGAAATGTTCGTGCGCCGCGATCGGCCGCGAAACAGGCGGAATTGGCCGCCGAAACCAACTTCGACACTGCCGTGTCTGCATTGCCCTCGTACGTTTTTGAGGAAGATGGATTCCGAACTTGGTCGCTGATAGGTCTTGTTCAGGTTCGAAGTTTGATTTTGGAGTTTGAATAATGAGAAATCTCGTTCGAGGAGGCGTGCTTCTCTTAGTGACGAGTCTGTTCGTAGCTCTTATCTACGCGCAGACACGTTCTGAGACGCCGTCATCCGCAGCGATAGATTCGCAGACAGAAATACAAAATAATTTAACAGCTAGTAATACAAATAAAGATAAAGCTAAGAAGGTAAGGACAAAGGAAGCAGCGGGAACAACAGAGACCGCAGCGGACGTTAACGATAAGGTTACTGGAACAACGGAATCAGAAGTTGTAGCGGTCGATGGCGACAAAGGCAAGAAGCTTGTAAAGAAGACTGCCTCCGTCAAAGCTGTGGCAACGAGCCGCGGTTCTTTCTCGGCAACGGCATATTGTCTTTCGGGCCGTACGGCGATGGGCCACCGCGTTCGTCGTGGACTTATCGCAGCCGATCCGAGGGTCTTGCCGCTTGGTTCAACCGTAGTCATTGAGGCCGGTCCTTGGAGCGGAACGTATGTTGTTTCCGACACAGGCGGCGGTATCAAAGGAAAGGAAATTGATATTTGGGTAGCAAGCTGCTCGGAAGCTCGCAGATTCGGGAGACGGAACGTCCAGATCTCGATCCTCAAATAGATCTTTCAACAATTTATTGCATTTTGCGACTGCCCGGAAGAGACCTTCCGGGCAGTTTTTTGTGGGCTAGATCTTGTCTTCGAAGGTGGTGGCAAGAACGTTCGTCATTTTAGGCCGATGAAGGACGATCCCAATGATCGCAAGGAGAATGAACACGGCGAAGTATTGATATTCGAAGAGGATCGCTGCGACCAGGCCGATCAACGAGACCGATTCGGCCATCGCCATTCCGACGATGTATGCCGACTGCAGCTTCTGTGTATCGCGGCTCTTGATCGCAGCATCGATAAGGGAATTCCGCACAACGAATGACGTGACCAGCATCGACACCGCGATCACGCCCATAACGATGATAGCCATCGGCTGATCACCGAGAATGGGCTTCTTGAGATCGACGTATAACAGCTGCGGCTTAGTGGTGTACCCGAAGACGGCAAAAATGAACTGCGAGAAGAACAGCCCTCCCCAGACGACGAACATTGATCGAATAAGCTTATTGATGTTTGTTTCCTCTGCCATATCCTGTCTTTGTCAGTTGGTTGCGTCAAGCTCCTCCTCAAGCCGCTGCCGCTCGTAAAGGTCGGCATATTCGCCGTCAAGAGCGAGAAGTTCTTCGTGAGTGCCGCGTTCGATGATGCGGCCGTGTTCGAGGACGCAGATCTGATCGGCGTCCTTTATTGTCGAGACGCGATGCGAGACGACGAGTGTCGTCCTGCCCTCGCGAACGTTGCGTAAATTATGAAGTATCTTGTCCTCGGTCTGCGTATCAACGGCCGAGAGCGAGTCGTCAAGAATGAGTATTCGCGGCTCCCGCATCACGGCGCGTGCGATCGCGGTTCGCTGCTTTTGCCCGCCCGAAAGCGTAATGCCGCGTTCGCCAACAAGCTGGTCGTATCCATTCGGGAATTCGGCAATGTCCTCGGTCAACGCGGCAATATCGGCGGCGTGTTCGACCGTCATCGAGCCGTTCAAGTTCGCATCTCCTGCACGCTTCGTCTCGTTTACGCCGAACGCGATGTTTTCGGCCAGCGTGTCCGAGAAAAGGAAAGTTTCCTGCGGCACGAAGCCGATCGCCTCGCGAAGCTGTTTGAGCGTATATTCGCGAACCGGCCTGCCGTCAATAAGCACCATCCCGTCAGGCGCGTCAAGCAGCCGCGGAACAAGGCTCACGAGCGTCGATTTTCCGCTGCCTGTCTTGCCAACGAAAGCGTATGTTTCACCTTTCGGGATCTTAAGGCTGATGTTCTCAAGCACGGGCTTTCCATTGTAGGCGAACGTGAGATCGCGAAATTCAATTCCGCCTTCGATCGGGGGCTGCGCTTTGGCGGCCACCGTGTCCTTGATCGCGGGCTCGGCTTCGAGCACGGTATTAAAGCGTTTTAAGGATGCCGTGCCACGCTGCCAGAGGTTTACGACGTAGCCGAGGGCGATGAGGTACCAGATCATCCGCTGGAGATAGAGGATGAAGGCCGTAAAATCACCCGCCGTGATCTCTCCGCGTGCGGCCATCGGAACACCAACCGCAACGATGATCACAAAGCCGAGCCCGATAAAGAACGAGAGGAGCGGCCGCATCCCGGCAGCGAATTTCACGAGCCGAAGATTCTGCTCGGCATATTCGAAATTGAGTTCCTGAAAGCGCGCGATCTCTGCCTTTTCCTGCGCGTATGCGCGGACGACTCGCACGCCGGTCAGATTCTCCTGCGCCCTCGCCGAGATATCCGCAAAAAAGCCCTGGATCATCTCAAACCGCTTATGGATCTGGCCGCCGAGATACTTGACCGTTATCGAAACAAGCGGCAGCGGGATAAGCATTATGAGCGTGAGCTTAACGGAAATGTGCAGCATTATCGGCAGCGAGATCGCAAGGGCGAAGAGCGCCTGGAACGTGTATAGGATCATCGGCCCGAGGATCTGCCGTATCGCCCCGAGATCGTTCGTTGCGCGTGCCATCAGGTCGCCGACGCGGTTCTCCTGGAAATATTCGAGAGGCTGATCGACAAGAGCCGCATAAAAATCCTGCCGCATATCGAATTCGATATGACGCGAGGTATTTATCAGCAGCCGTCGCTGCAGGAAAAGGAAAATCCCGCTCGCACCGTTAATGCCGAGAATGACAAGCGGATAGAAAACGATCTTTTGCCAGGTGATGCCGGCGGTAAGGCCATCGACGGCCTGCCCGACAAGATACGGGATCAGAAGGCCGAATGACATCGAGACGAGAATGCAGGCGATCCCGAAAAGGATCGTGCCGCGATATGGCCTGACGTAGCGCCAAAATTTTCGAAGCGGTGTCATAAGCGTCTATTTTAGACGATGGTGTAGGTCGACAATCCCGTTGCGATCAGTTTCCCGTTCTTCTCCGCGAAGACATCGGCCGATACGCTCGAGATCCTGCGTCCGGCACGCACCACGCGTGCGGTACACCTGATCGGGCCTTCGATATGCGGCCGCAGATAGTGCACCGTAAGGTCGATCGTAGCGGTCGCAACATCCGGATCGACGCGCGAGCGGACGGCGAACGCCATCGCCGTATCGATCAGGGTTGCCGTCACGCCGCCGTGCAGGATGCCGCTCGGCTGGCGAAGGTCGTCCCGCATATCGAGCGTGATCGTCGCCTCGTCAAGCTTCATATCGACGAGCTTCATCCCCATCAGTTTTGCAAAAGGCAGATCGTGGAGAACCTTCGTTGCCCGTTCAAAGATCTCTTCGACCGGCAGAGACATCGTGTCATCGCTCATAGAACAAAAAATTATGCCGCCTAAAAAAGCGGCGTGTTTGACAAACAAACGCTAGTATTTGAAGTTTAACATATCGCCCTCTATGGAGACCGACAGCCGAACCTTACGACAACTTCAGCGGCATTTCCTGGTCGGAGCCTGTGCATTGCTGCCATTTTCTCCGTTTCTCTATGTCCAGGGCCAGATAACACGTTGGAAGATCGGCGTACTTCCCGGAGCGGGCGGCAAGACACACGGCAGCACCGATAACGGCACTGGCGGCGATGCAGCACGGCTGCTTGTGCTTGGCGAATCGACGGTTGCCGGGCTTGGAGCCCGCGATCATGAACACGCGCTTGCCGGACGGTTCGCACATTACCTAAGCAAGGCTATTGAACGTTCTGTTGAATGGGATGTCGTTGGAAAGAATGGCGTTACGGCTCAGCGGACGATCGAAGACCTTTTGCCGCTCGTGCCTGACAAGAAGTTCGATTTCGTTCTTCTTGGCATCGGCGGCAACGACGTGCTGAAACTCTCAAGCCCGCGAAAATGGCGGCGCGATATGCTCGAATTGCTTTCGCTCCTACGCAAGCGTAACGATGCCTCCGAGATATTTATCACGAATTGCCCGATGATCATCGAATCGCCGGCGCTGCCCGAACCGATAAAGTCCATTCTCTGGCGTCTCTCGCAAATGCACGATCGAAACATCCGCGAATTCAGCCGGGACCTTGGCGGGATCACCTATTATCCGCAACCGGAGCGGATCGACTCGGAGAATTTCTTCGCCGACGGCATACACCCTTCGGAAGAAGGCTATGACCGCTGGGCTCGTGCGATGATCGAGTATTTTGCCGCCGACCACAAACTTTGGAGATAGAGCAATTCAAAACAAAATTGGCGGTCGCGAGCGAATGGCTGCTCGTCGGGAAGCGCGGCAAGAGCTTTCCGCTCTCGAGCAGCGAGATCGAGTTGACGGTGGACGAAAAGGCCGTGTTTATCGGCTTTTTGGACGATACGGGCCGACATCGCTGGCGGCTGAACAATGTTGAGTTCGACGGCGAAGAGATCGCCCTCGATGTCGCGGGACCGTTCGGTCGTGAGCAGCAGACATTGCGGCTCGTGCCGCGAACGCCTGCCGCACAGCTTGCCGCCGAGATCGAGGCCGCAAGGCTCGCGGCAGCTCAGGATGCTGCAGAGTTGGCAGTAAGGAGCTTTGCGAATACAAAGATCTTGCGCGTATCGCTCGGCGAAAAGGGCGGCCGCCTCGCGCATATTCTCCTTACAACGCCGACGCGCACTGAGATCGCCGTGATCGCGGACGTTACGAATACCGTTACGCATTCGCAGCTCTTGGCAAGCGCAATTCTCTGGAGCGAAAAACTCGGACGGCGGGAAAAGCCGATCTACGACCTGGTGATAATGAGCGAGAAACGGCGTTTGACGCCGCTACGCCGCCTGCACGCGATGCTTAGCGAGCATTGGAAGTCCCGCCTTTCGATCGCAAGCATCGACCGCCGAGACGAGATCGCCGTGCTCAAGCATCACGATGCATTCCGTATGAGCGACCTTTGGCGTGAGAAGCCAAAGCTTTTCGTTATGCCACCAACGCAGATACACGGACGAACGGCCAACGCCATCCGCGCTCTATCGCCCGAGAGGATCGATGCGCTTCATATCGCGAAGGGCGACACGCTGCGGTTCCTCGGCCTGCCGTTCGCACGCGTAAGAAAGCTCTACGGTCGCGAAGCCGCGTGGTTCGGAACCGGACGTTCGGAGAAGCATCCGCTTACGGATGAAAGCTGGGAGAGGATGGAGAAACTCGTTCGCAGCCTCGAAGCCTTTCGAAGCCCCGAGACGACGAATAAGCGCCATGCCCTCTATCGCAGCGATACTGAATCGTGGCTCGAATCGATCCTGCGGCGTGACATTACAAAGCTTGATGCGAACCTGCGTTTGTCACCTATCTATCATCAGTTCCGTTCCGGCAGGAGCGAGAAGATAGACCTGCTTGCGATCCGCAACGACGGCCGCCTTGTGGTCATTGAGCTAAAAGCAAAACCCGACCGCAATATGATATTTCAGGCGCTGGAATATTGGCGCAACGTCGAGATTCGCCGCCGCAGCGGTGTCCTCGCCGATGCGAAATTGTTCGGCGAACAGAAGATCGCAGACCGTCCTGCGATCATCTATCTTGCGGCTCCGGCGTGGAGCTTTCATCAGGAGTTCGAATTCTTTGCACGGGCGATCTCACCCGACATCGAGGTTTGGCGGTTTGAGCTGCACGAAGAGTGGCGGCGGGAGATCAAGGTCGTTTCGCGTATATGCTACTCGCCATTTGGCGAGAATCTGTAGCCAATGCCGCGGACCGTCTGCAGAAGCTGCGGTTTATCACCGGTGTCTCCGATGATCCGCCGCAAGCGTACGACAAAATTGTCGATCGCACGCGTGTCCGTGTCTTCGGCGAGGTCCCAAACCTTTGTCAGAATCTCGGTGCGCGAAACCGCCCGTCCCGGATTGTCCAAAAAGTAACGCAGAAGCTTTGCTTCAAGTAGCGTTATCGGCGTCGTTTTGCCCTCAAATTCGACCTTTAGCTCGGCTAGATCAACCGTTCGCCCATTCACTGAGATCACCGCGGAATCTGCCGCCTTCTTTTCCACGAGCCAATCGCGGCGGCGTATGAGGCCATTCACGCGGGCGAAAAAAATATTTAGATCAAAAGGCTTCGGCAGATAATCGTCCGCTCCGGCTTCGAATCCTTTCAGGACATCTTCGGCCTGGCCAAGCGCCGTCAGCATCAGGATCGGTGTGTAATTCCGCTTTTCCCGAAGACGCCTTGCGACCTCAAATCCGTCGATGCCCGGAAGCATTACGTCAAGGATCGCGGCATCGAATTCACCGGCTTCGAACTCCGCGATCGCCCGTTCGCCGTCCACAGCGCAGACGACGTCGTAGCCTTCCGCCTCGAGGTTGAACCGCAGGCCGGTCGCAATATGTTCTTCGTCCTCGACGATCAGGATCTTTGCCTTCATTGTTTTGGAAGCCTCACGTGAAATGTTGTCCCTCGATCTTCGCCGCGGCTTTCTGCCTTAACGCGTCCGCCATGCTTTTCGACGATCGCCCGCACGATCGAAAGGCCAAGGCCCGTGCCCTTTACCGCCGGTGCGAGCCGCGTATTCGACGAACGATAGAACCGCTTGAAGACACGTTTAAGATCACCGCGGGCGATCCCGATACCTTGATCTTTGATGAATACATCAGCATATCTCGCCGGGCCCGCTACGAGACGGATGCTTACGCGCACCTCATCCGGAGAATATTTGACCGCGTTATCAAGAAGATTAGTGAATACGGTTTGCAGCTCACGCACATCGCCCATGATGAGAACAGGCTCTTTCGGGAGCGTTACACGAACCGCATTCTCGTCAAGATGATGCCGCGACCGGAGGATCTCTGCCGATTCCGTAAGCAGTTCGCCGAGATCGAGTTCATCGAGATCGAGCCGTCGCCCTTTCTCGCGAGTGCGGCTTGCCTGCAGCACCTGCTGGACCGTGGCGAGGAGCCTTTCGTTATCGGCCCGCATTATCTCGTAGAATTCGCGGCGTTTTTCCGGTTCGAGTTCCCGCGAGAGCAGCGTGTCGAGATATAGCTTTATGGACGCGATCGGCGTCTTTAGCTCGTGCGTAACGGCATTCAAAAAGGCATCGTGCTGCTCGTTGCGTCGGATCTCGCGAAGGAGAAAGATCGTATTCAGTGTCAGGCCTGTGATGATCAAGGCGAAAAAGATGATGCCGAAGATCAGGAGTGCGACCTCGCGAGCGTTCAGCAAGATCCAGCCGACATTCAATGCGACCGTAATGGCGAGCAGGCAGATACCAAGTATCAAGAAGAAGATCGTTGTCCGCCTTCGCCGCATTGTTCGATGTTATTAGAAACCGTAAAAAAGGCGAAGGCTTAAACCTTCGCCCTTGAACCATTCACACTGCGCAGGAAGCGGCTCACGCGGCCTTCTTCAACGCGTCCTTTGCGGCCTCGGCCTTAAGATCGTAACCGTACAGATCCTTGACGAGCCCGACCTTTTCAAGCGCTTTGAGCTGGAGCCAATTTAGATCGACCTCCGCAGCGGTCAAGCCGTGGCGTGCCGAACGCGGGATCGCGTGGTGGTTATTGTGCCAGCCTTCGCCCCAGGTGATAGCCGCGATAAGTGCGTTGTTACGCGAAGTGTCGCGCGTTTCGAACCTGCGGCTGCCCCAGAGGTGCGTCGCCGAATTCACAAGCCACGTCGAATGCCAGCCGACGACCGTACGCAGGAAGATGCCGGCAAGGGCCATCGACCATCCGCCGATCGCGAAGAGCCCGATTCCGACGACGATCGAGGTAACGTAATAGTATTTGTCGATAAAAACGAGAAACGGGTCGCGGAGCAGATCCGGCGAATAACGGTCGCGGACGCTCTTCGGCTGTACCTGCGCGGTTCCGCGGAAGATCCAACCCATGTGTGCCCAGAAGACGCCATTGAGTGGGCTGTGCGGATCGCGGTCGGTCTCGGTGAAAGCATGATGCAGCCGGTGCGTCGTAACCCAAGAGATCGGCCCGGACTGCAGTGCAAGTGTGCCGCAAACGGCCAGGAAATGCTCTAGCCAACGCGGTGCCTTGAATCCACGGTGCGTGTAGAGCCTGTGATATCCGAGGCCGATGCCCCAGCTGCCTGAGATCCACCACGTTACGAGGAACGCCGCGGCATTAGCCCAAGACATCGTAAAGATCGACCAGACCGCAAAGATGTGGAATACCGTAACAAAGAAGATCGTGTTCCAGTTCCATTTCCTGCGATCGACAGGTTCGAAATCAATAATATTTTCCACGTTGATCAATAAGTCCTATATTTTGAATTTTCCGGCCGTAAGGCGGCACGGTTTTTTTCCGACAATTCAAGCGTAACAGCTTGAACGCCAATGGTTTGTAAGAGTTTTGTAAGTCTTCGGAGAATTGCCGCCGCAATGGCCGATAAGAGTCAATTCTGGTATTTGCGGGCGACAAAATGTATCCTTCTTGTTCAACGCGAGGGTGTCGGGCGAAGCAAGCCGATCCCTCGCTTGTTTCGAAAGCAAACCTGATTTGAGAGGATCAAAACCGTGTCAGAATTAACCGTTGCCGACCGTGTTATAAAAGTATTTGCGGACTTCAAGAAGGTTCCCCGTGATGAGATCACGATGGACACGACGTTCGACGAGCTCGGGCTCGACTCGCTTGACGGCTTGAACCTGATCTTCGAACTTGAAGAGGAATTTGACCTCGTCGTGCCGGACAACAAGGTGCAGGAGATGAAGAGCGTCCGGCAAGCGGTCGAGGGCATCGAAGCCCTCATCGATATGAAAGCAAAGGGTATCGACCCAAATGCCGTTGCCGCAGAAGAATTCGCCGCTCAACAGACAAAGCTCAAGGAAGAAAAGGACGCGGCATCATAGACCTAAATGCGTAGAGTTGTAATAACCGGTATGGGCGTCATCTCGCCCATCGGCAACGATCTTGCCTCATTCTGGGATTCGCTCCGAGAAGGCCGATCCGGGATAGGTGAGATCGAAAAGGTGGATACCTCGGATCTGCGGTTTCACATGGCGGCCGAAGTGCGCGGCTTCAACCCCGAAGAGATCTTTGACGAGAAGCTCCTTTTCTGGCTCGACCCATTTTCCCAATACGGAGTTGCCGCGGCACGACAAGCTCTCGCAGATAGCGGCGTCGAGTTGACGGACACGTTCAAAGACCGCACAGGCGTAATCACAGGTTCCTGTCTCGGCGGCAAGATGACCGAGGACGCGCTTTACAAAAAACTATATGCGGACGGAATTCGCCGGCAGCCGCCCGTCGCCATTCCAAAAGCGATGAGCAACGCCGTTGCGAGCCAGGTCTCGATGGAATTCGGCCTTACCGGTGCGACGTTCACGACATCGACCGCGTGTGCCTCTGCAAATCATGCGATGGGGCAGGCGTTCTGGCTTATTCGGCAGGGCACGCTCGATGCTGCGTTCACGGGTGCGAGCGAGGCTCCGATCTGCACAGGAAATCTTCATGCGTGGGAGACGATGCGTGTCGTCTCGGCAGACACTTGTCGTCCGTTCTCGAAAGACCGCAGCGGAATGATCCTCGGCGAGGGCGGAGCGATGTTCGTGTTCGAAGAGCTGGAGTCGGCAAAGGCCCGCGGGGCAAAGATCTACGCTGAGGTCGTCGGATTCGGAATGTCTGCCGACGCACATCATTTGACGATGCCCGCCTCTGCCGGTGCGTCGAAGGCGATGCGCCTCGCGCTCGAAGACGGAAAGCTTGCTCCCGAACAGATCGGCTACATTAACGCACACGGAACGGCGACTCAGGCCAATGATTCGAATGAGTGCAAAGCGATCCGCGACACGTTCGGCAGCCACGCAGAAAAGCTGGCGATCAGCTCGACAAAATCTATGACCGGGCACTCGCTCGGTGCCGCCGGTGCGATCGAGGCCGCGGCAACGATCCTCGCGATCAAGAATGAGGTACTGCCGCCGACAGCGAACTTCAATGTGCCCGATCCTGAATGCGACCTCGACGTCATTCCGAACGATTCACGGCCGCAGGCTGTCGAGGCCGCTCTCTCGAATTCATTCGCTTTTGGCGGCCTGAATGCGGTACTTGCCTTTCGCAGGTTTGACGGCTGACGGGTTAAACTCTATCGCAGATGGCGAAGAAGACGACCTTTCAGGTTTGGGCCGAGTATCTGCCCTTGCGTGCGATCCTGGGCATTTTGTCGATCTTGCCCCGTAGGCTCGCTGTTAGGGTTGGCATTTTCCTCGCAAAACTCTTCTATTTCATAACGGGCGGCAGAAAGGATGTTGCTCTTAAGAACCTCACGATCGCCTTTCCGGAGAAAACTGCTGCGGAACGCGAATCTCTTCTAAAAGCGTCTTTTGCAAACCTCGGCCGCGTGCTGGGCGAATTCAGCCAGTTCGAGAAGATGACGCGCGGCGAGCTCGATAGACTTGTTGAGTTTGAGTTCGAGAACGCTGAATTCAAAGGTTCGCCCGAGGGCAAACGCATCGAGGCTGAGCGTGAAAATGGCCGCGGAATGATCCTCGTCGGGCCGCATCTCGGCAACTGGGAGATCGGCGTTTTCGCGTATTCGGCTGCACGCGAACCGCTCACGTATCTTGCGAGGCCGCTCGATAATCCGAAGATCGAGGAACTTGTCGCACGCCTCCGCTCACGCTTTGGGAACCGCTCGATCAACAAGACGAATTCCGTATCTGCCGCGTTCGAAGTGCTTCGGACCGGCGGCATTCTGGGAGCCCTGCCGGACGTGAATATGCACCCGAAGGACGGAATATTTGTGCCTTTTTTCGGTGTTGAAGCCTGTACGACACGAGGCCTCGCGATGCTTGCGATGCGTACTAGCGCGATGATCATGCCGATGTGCTGCGTCTGGGATGACGGAAAAATGAAATATGTCGTGCGCTATGGCTCGATGATCGAGCCTTCGAAAACGCCCGTTAGCGACCGCAACGCCGAGATCTACCGTCTTACCGCCGAAATGACGGCAGAAATGGAATCCTTCATACGGCTTGCACCCGATCAATGGATCTGGACGCACAAACGCTGGAAGACACGCCCGCCCGGCGAAGAGCCGATATACTGACATTTGCTGGCAGACACCGCTTTGATGCCGTACGAAGCCGAGTGTTAGACTATTAGGTTTAATAGAGATAATGGAAACTGTCCGTTGTGTTCGCGAATATGTCTGACGCTTTTGTAACCGAAAATAACTTTGAGCTTGGCATCGCGGGCTTTACGTTCGCCGACCTCTTCAACGCCAATAAGCTCAAGGAACTTGCTGATGTATTTTACGCCGACGTGCTTGAAAAAGAGCCGGTTATCGGCGACGCCCTGCAGAAATACATCGCCTCCCGCGGCAAAGGTTTCGAGCGAAAGGTCGAATCAAAGATCCTGACCGACGCTGCCCCTTTTCTTTCAGAATTCATCGCCCGGCTGTTCCGCATCGGGCCCGAACGCGAGGACCTTTCGCGCGACATAACGGTCCAAAATCCGGTTTGGCGATATAAGTTCTTCGTTCAACGTCGTGCTTCCAAGAAATACAAACCCGAGCAGCTCGCCGAACTCAACGAAGCCGAGCTGTGGCGCGCCGTTACCGAGCTTCGGAATACCGCGTTTGACGAAACGCTGGTTCACGACGAGGAACTATCGATCTCAGAGATAACCTGCCGCCTGCTCGATGCTGAAGAATTCTTGAAGAAAGAGCACGACGAGATGCCACCGTCGGTCCAGGACACGATTGCACGTGTGACAAAAGCCTATGACGCGCACAAGGACACGGCTTTCGGCAAGGCATACGCGGCGTTTGTGGTCGCTGAAGATGCGACCGGTGATCAGCTAACCGTAAAGGCCGCTCTCGACATCATCGAGGCATGGACCGCGGCCGCGTTCGCCGCGAAAAGCCGTAAATGGTACAGCTTCAAGGTGCCGCACGCTCTCAACTATCAGAACCTCGTCCATCTCATTCATCCGATGCCGGATTTTCAGAATGTGATCCGCGGTTCGGAAGATGAACTTCGCCGCCGTGACGGCTTCAAATTAACGGACGATCGCGGCACGATGCGCGATGCGCTTTTTGAGATCGACTATTGTCTGATCTGCCACGAACGCGGCAAGGACAGTTGCTCAACCGGGCTTCACGAAGCGGACGGCACGCTGAAACGCAATCCGCTCGGCATTTCGACAGAAGGCTGCCCGCTGGACGAACGCATCTCCGAGATGCACCTGCTCAAAAAGCAGGGCGATTCCATCGGTGCACTTGCTCTTGTCGCGATCGACAATCCGATGTGCGCAGGCACTGGCCATCGCATCTGCAATGACTGTATGAAGGGCTGCATCTTCCAGAAGCAGGACCCTGTGAACATTCCGCTTGCGGAGACCTCGGTTCTGACGGACGTTCTCAAACTTCCCTACGGCTTTGAGATCTACAGCCTGCTCACGCGTTGGAATCCGCTGAATTGCCGACGGCCGTATCAGCTGCCGTATTCGGGCAAAAATGTTCTCGTGGTCGGCCTTGGCCCTGCAGGCTACACGCTCGCGCACTACCTGCTTAACGAAGGATTCGGCGTCGTCGGCATCGATGGATTGAAGATCGAACCGCTTCCGGACAACTGGACCGGTTCGCTCGGCAGAGAGTGTCCGAAGCCGATACAGGATATCGATGAGATCACGCAGCCGCTCGACGAGCGCATCTTGTCGGGCTTCGGCGGCGTTTCGGAATACGGCATCACGGTCCGTTGGGACAAGAACTTCCTAACGATCGTCCAGCTTATGCTCTCGCGCCGTAAGCGCTTTCGTGCATACGGCGGAATTCGCTTCGGCGGAACCGTAACTATCGAAGATGCATGGAACTACGGCTTCGACCATATCGCGATCGCGACCGGTGCGGGCCGTCCGACGATCGTGCCGATGAAGAACAATCTCATTCGCGGCATTCGCCAGGCATCCGACTTCTTGATGGCGTTGCAGCTGACAGGCGCGTTCAAAAAGGACACGCTCTCGAACCTGCAGGTTAGGATGCCGGCCGTTGTGATCGGCGGCGGACTGACGGGCATCGATACGGCTACCGAGCTGTTTGCTTACTATCCGGTGCAGTGCGAAAAGATGCTCGACCGCTATGAAGAGATCGTGGACGAGTTCGGCGAAGAGGCAGTTTTTGCGAGGTTCGACGAGGAAGAGAAAAATGCTCTCTCGGAATTCCTTGCTCACGGACGCGAGATCCGGGCCGAGCGGCAGCGTGCAAAAGAAGCGGGCGAAGAACCGAATTTCGTGCCGCTTATCAAATCCTGGGGCGGCGTTTCGCTCGTTTATCGCAAGCGTCTGCAGGATTCGCCTGCATACAGGCTCAATCACGAAGAGGTCCAGAAGGCACTCGAGGAAGGTATTGATTTCGTTGAATGTATGAACCCGACCGAAGCCGTTCCGGATGAATTCAACGCCGTTAAGGCGATCAAATTCGAGCGGCTCGAGCATGACGCCGAGACCGGAAAGTTCAAACCGACGGGTGACATTCGCGAATTCCCGGCACGCACCGTCTGCGTCGCCGCCGGAACGTCGCCGAACGTGATTTACGAAAAAGAAAAACCCGGCACTTTTCAGATGGACGAGTGGCGGCAGTTCTTTAAGCCGTTCAACGCGGTGCACAATGTGGACGGCAAGGTCGAACTCGTCGAGGCCGCAAAAGGCGAAACGGGTTTCTTTACGTCCTACAACAGCGGCGGCAAATTCATCAGCTATTACGGCGACAATCATCCGAAATACGCCGGCAACGTCGTCCGCGCTATGGCATCGGCCAAACATGGCTATGAACACGTTGTGCATCTTTTCCAGAACGAGATCGCAAGCCGAGGGGAAATGCCGCAGGCAGAACGCGACGCGATATTCGACCGGCTCGAAGCGACGCTCGACGAACAGCTGCGTGCATTCGTCGTAAAGGTCGAACGCCTTACGCCGACGATCGTCGAGATCATCGTTAAAGCACCGGTTCAGGCACGCAAATTCGAACCCGGCCAGTTCTATCGGCTGCAGAATTTTGAGACGACGGCACCCGTGGTTGACGGTTCGAAATTCCTGATGGAAGGCCTCGCGCTGACCGGAGCCTGGGTCGACGTCGGCAAGGGCTTGCTCTCGATGATCGTGCTCGAAATGGGAACGTCTTCCAGGCTCTGCTCGCTTCTGAAAGAGGGCGAAGAGGTCCTCGTGATGGGGCCGACCGGAACGCCGACCGAGATTCCGACCGGCGAGAACGTGCTTCTTGCGGGCGGCGGATTGGGCAACGCCGTTCTCTTCTCGATCGCGAAAGCGATACGCGATAACGGCAACAAGGTCATATACTTTGCCGGCTATAAGGACGGCAAGGATCTGTTCAAACGCGAAGAGATCGAAGGCGCGACCGATCAGATAATTTGGGCCACGGACTTCGGCGATGCTATCGTGCCGGCTCGCCCACAAGATGCGCACTTCCGCGGGAATATCGTCCAGGCGATGATCGCCTATGGTGAAGGGAAACTCGGTGAGAGATCGGTCGAACTAAGCGAGATTGACCGCATAATTGCGATCGGAAGCGACCGTATGATGAACGGCGTTCGCGAAGCTCGGCACACGACACTCAAGCCGTTTCTAAAACCGGACCACGTTGCGATCGGTTCTATCAACTCGCCGATGCAGTGCATGATGAAAGAGGTCTGCGCACAATGCCTTCAGCGGCACGTCAATCCGCACACGGGCGAGGAATTCTTCGTCTTCTCGTGTTTCAATCAGGATCAGGCACTTGATTTTGTTGATTTCAAGAATCTCAACGAACGCCTAAAAGCCAACAGTATTCAGGAGAAACTCACGAATCTGTGGCTTGACAAGGCGTTCGGCCGCGAAGAGTTTTCAAAACTCTACGGCCAGATCGGAGTCTAGGCAGCGGTCGTAGTTAACGCTTTACCGGAGACGCGCGAAGGTCGACACCAAGGCCTCGGATCAATTTGAGTACCGTATCATATCGTGGCTTCGCTCCGGGCGATAGAGCTTTGTAGAGGCTTTCGCGTCCAAGACCGGTGTCTTTCGCAAGCTTACTCATGCCGCGCGCCTTTGCCACGTCTGAGATGGCTGTCAGAAAGACATCAGGATTCGGATCTTCAAGAGCAGCATTCAGATATTCTGCGATAACCGCTTCGCTGTCGAGATAGTCTGCCGCGTCAAATGGTTTTATCTTCTTCATATCGTTCATCCAAACCCTTCAAGATCCGTTTCGCTTCGCGAATATCACGCTTCTGCGAACTCTTGTCACCCCGCACAAAAGCAAATAGAGAACTTTGCCGCGGCGGTAATAGTATGCTCGGTAGCCCGCTCCGACGTGGATCCTCATTTCCGAGATACCGTCTCCGACCGGCTTACAGTCACCGAAATTACCGGCCTCAGCGGACCTGATCCTGGCAACTATCCGCGCCTTAGCAATCGGGTCACGAACCTTTGACAGCCATTTATCGAACTCAGGCGTACGGAGGAAATTGTTCACAAGATAAGTGTATCCGATTAGATACAGGCTAGGCAAGGAGTTTTGCATCCAAACCTACATTCGAACTCAAAGAGTCAGCTCGTGATGATGTTCGGCGTCTCGAAGATCGTCGTGTCGGAATCACCGCGGGTTACGAACCACTGCGACGGCTCGAGAACGAGATCGTTGGAAACCGCGGACTTCACCATGAGGAGCAGTGGGCTTTTTGTCTTGAAGAAGCCATGACGCGTCAGAGCGCCTTCCGCGTCCTTGCCGAGCATATCGGTTACGACGCGCCCGATGCGCCTCTCAACTGCGAATTTTAGAGCGGCATTTAGCAGATCGTCCGCAACCTCTGCGGCAGTGAAGAAGAGGTCACTGATCGCGGCTTTTTCAACAATGCCCTGCGCATTCGGTGCACGGAAATAAAGCACGACATAGCCCAAGAGCTCTTCCCGCGAATAGACACCAAGCACGTCAAATCTTTTGTTCGGCTGCTCAAAATACTGCCAGTTGAGAAATGCTGAGCGGCGGACGGCGACGCACGAACTCAAGCCTGAGGCTTGCTCCCATAATGCGTCAGCGGCTTCGTCGAACCGCTCTATATGTCTGACCTCGCCCGTTCTCGCGGTGTTCTGCTCGATCGCTCGACGCCGAAATGAGGAAAAAGAGTTCGCGGCTTTCCGCAAGAAGGACTGCGGTCCGGAGCCGGAAAAGAATGCGTTCCCGGGAAACAGAACTCGCGTGTAACGCGGGATCGACGTAACGATCTTCCAGCCGCGGGATTCGAGAAGTTCGGGTGAATGCTGCTCGTGCGTGTTGATGCCGAGACGGATCTCGCGAAACTCTTCCGCAAATTCGACAAGTCGTTTTGCGATGCCGCGGCGGCGGTAATTCTCATCAATGATCAGGTCGAGGATCCAGATCGTCGGATGCGTACCTCGCCCGACCTTCACCTCGGTCTCTATAGCGGCGAGATGCCCAACGATCTTCTCGCCGTCGAGTGCGATCCAGATCGGAAGATCGTCCGTCTTCGTGTATGGATTTTTAAGGTAATGCCACTCCCAGAATTCGCGATTCCCGCGACGAGGGTCAGCCGCGTAAACCCTGCCGAGAAAGGCGAGCAGAGCTTCCCGATCTTCGGGTGTGAATTGTCTTGCTGTCAGGCTTTTGCTCATCAGAGCTCGACGGCTTCGATACGGCCGACAGTGTCGCCACGTCTGTTTTTGATCGGCATCGGTGAAAGGTCGGGCATCGCATCGGCTTCTAAAATACAGAGTTTCTTTAGGATCGCGACGGCAACGACCGGGCGTCCGCGCATATCGTCGCCGTCGGCGATCTTCAACGCAATGCCGAGCCCGCTCGGATATTTCTCGGACGGCACGATGCCGCACGCCCAAACGCCATCGGCCCCAACCTTTGAAATGAGCGAACCGTTACCTGCACGCATCAGCGTCGTATCGAGGCGTGTCGAACCGCCGATGAGCTCAGGATATTCAGTCATCGCGGCGACTATACGCTTGCATGCCGACTGCGTGATCTCCGGAAAACGTGCGGGATTCACAAGGTTCGCAAAACTCTTAGCCATCGCCGCTACGGGAAGGCAAAAGTTCGGGGCGGCACAGCCGTCGGTTCCGAGTGAGATATCTTCCGTCTCGGCAAAGTCCTTTAGGCACCGAAGTATCCTTCCTTGAATGCGATTCTCCGGCGATTCATATTCATCGGTCCCCGAGCCGATGTGCTTTGCGAATGCGAGCATCGCGGCGTGCTTTCCCGAGCAGTTATTGTGAAGCTGCGTCGGTTCTTCACTGGCGCGTTTCATCCTCGCCGACGTTGCGGAATCGAACGGAAAGTGCGCCCCGCACCGCAGATCGCTCTCGCTAAACCCGGCCTTCGCAAGCATCGATGCGGCAACCTCGACGTGCATATCCTCGCCCGAATGTGACGCGACGGCAAGAGCAACTTCCCGCTCGTCAAAGCCAAAAGCATCGGCGGCACCGCTTGTCAGATTCGGTATGAACTGAAAAGGTTTCGCGGCAGAGCGAAAGTACGTCGCCACCGAGGGATCGCCTTTTACGAGCACCGTGTTGCCTTCGCCGTCAACGACCGCAAGATGGCCTGCGTGGACCGATTCTACGTTGTTCCCACGAATTACATTTGCAAGGATTTCAGCGTTCATTGTCATTTATTTTGCGCGGCAAGCATCGCCTTTGCGTTCTCGCGGGCAGCTTCGGTTATCTCGCGACCGGCGAGCATTCGGGCAACTTCGTCGATCCGTTCGACGGTATCAAGCTCTCGAACCGAAAGCTTCGTCGTGTTCGATCGTATTGATTTCTCTACGACGAAATGATGATCGGCAAGCGACGCGATCTGCGGTTGGTGAGTTACACAAAGAACCTGTTGGTTTGCGGCAAGTTTCTGCAATCTGCGGCCGACCGCCTCGGCAACGCGGCCTCCGATACCGATGTCGATCTCATCAAAAACGGCGGTTCGCTGGGTCTCTTTTTTGCCGCTTACCGTTCGCAGCACAAGCATCAAACGCGAAACCTCACCGCCCGACGCGACCTTCGCAAGCGGCCTTGCGGGTTCCCCGGGGTTTGCCGAAAAATAGAATTCAGCGTGTTCGCTGCCTTCGGCGGAAAACTTTTCACGCTCGGTCAAACGCACTTCAAATACGGCCTTTTCCAGAGCTACGAAGGCAAGCTCCTTCTCAACGGCCGCTTTGAACTTCGCCGCTGCAGCGGCTCGTTTTTTTGAGAGCCTGTCCGCTACCTTTTTGTATTCGGTCTCAGCCAACGCAAGCTGTTCTCGCAACTCATTTTCTCTTTGGCCCGACATCTCGATCGAGTCAAACTTCTGCTTTGAAGCATTGTAGTGTTCAAGAACGGCATCGATGCTGCCGCCGTATTTTCGCTTGAGCCTTGATAGCTCCGCGAGCCTCGTCTCGATCTCGTCGAGCCGGCCGGGAGCGACCTCAAGCGTCGAGCGAAACCGCCTCGCAGTTGCCGCAAGCTCTTCGATCACGGCTCGTGCGGACGCAACGCCCTCGTCAAACTCCTTGAACGCATCATCGAATTCGGCAAGTTCCGCAAGCCGCCGGGAAGCACGGTCGAGCGTAGTGATCGTCGAAAGGTCGGAATCGTAAAGCGTGTCGGAAAGCTCTTCACTTGCGACAGCAAGTTTCTCGGAATTTACAACTCGGAGCTTCTCGGCCTCAAGCTCCTCCTCCTCGCCGACGCGTATGCCTGCACGCTCGATCTCTTCGATCTCGAAACGCAAGATATCTAGCGAGCGGAGCTTCGCCGATTCATCCTCGTTGAGCCCGTCGAGCTCGCGGCGCATCTCGGCCCAATGTTGGAATGCTTTGCCCACGGCCGCGAGTTCCTTTTCAACATCGGCCGCTGCATCGAGCATCGAAAGGTGCGAACGCTGATCGTAGAGAACGGCCTGTTCGCCCTGGCCGCTGATCTCAGCGAAAAGATGGCCTACACGTTTTAGAAAATTCTGCGTGACGAGGCGGTCATTGACGAAAATGCGATTCTTGCCCGACGATGATAATTCCCGCCGCACGATGATCTCATCGTCGGCCGCTTCGACGCCCGCCTCCGCAAATATCGCGGCGTCCCCGGACGAAAGCTCGATCGAAAAGACGCCTTCGATGCGGGCCGCGGATTCGCCCTGTTTTATAAGGTCAGATGAAATGCGCTCACCCGAAAGTGCTCCGAGACCGTCAACAATGATCGACTTTCCCGAGCCGGTTTCGCCGGTCAACAGATTCAGCCCGTCGCCGAACTCGATCTCGAGATCGTCGATAAGGGCGATGTTATTGATCTTGAGCAACCGCAGCACAGTTTCTAGCGTTGTATCTTCGGCACTACGCCTTCACCTTTTGTCCAGGATCCTGCTGAGAAGATCGCGTCCGGTTCGAACTTTTCTATTATATCCTGAGCCTTCCAGTCGACCACGCGGTCCTTCTTATAAAAGAACAGCTCGGCAAGCTTTCCCGGCGCAAGGCTGCCGAACCTTTGGACGACGTAGAATCCGGCAGCGTCAAATTCCTCGAGTCCAGTCAGCCCGCCGACATTTCCGACTCTCGATATTCTGATCGATGTTGTAAAGCTCGCCCGACGGCGTGCGGCGACCGCAGCGATATCAACAGGCATCGACGCCTTGTTACCCGTTGGAGCCGCCTGGACGTTCCTGAATATAAAGCTTACAAGCGTACCGGACGCATTTCGGGGTAGCGTGTCGTAAGTCAGTGTCGAGCCCGTCGCCTCCGAACCGGTCGCAAGCGACGAGAACGCCGTCATTATCGCTATAAAATTGATCTTCGCTAAATACAATTCCTTTTGGCCGACTAGAGCACCAGTCTCGATCAATATCACAGGCGTGCCCCACGCCGAGAAATTATCGCCGAATGCTGTCGGCGTCCAATCATCACCGTACCGTGCGATATGGCCGGGAATGAACGTCTCGATCGCCTTCGTCATCGCCGAGACGATCCGCTTATTCCGGAGCATTCCGGCGGTCTCGGTCTTCGCCGGATCGCCGTAAACGACGAGGAACGAGATCGACGCCTGGTTACCCGTGTGATCGACCGCGGTCAATTCCTGCTGATTGTGCAGGTTAAAGCCGATGTCCGGCTGCCAATTGTTCTGCAGCCACTTAAGAAGCCGGGCCTCGGGCGTTGCAAGATTCAGTGCGTCGCGGTTAATGTCGATGCCCTGAAGGTTGCGGCGTTGATAGAGTTCCGCACCGTCGGGATTCAGCATTGGAACCGCACGGATCGTGAGCTTCGCCGCAAATTCTTTGACCCACGGCACATCCTTGTGTGTCGCAAGATAAGAAAATATGTCGACGAGCGCTGAGGTAGCGGTCGGCTCGTCGCCATGCATCTGCGACCAAAGAAAAACCTTCGTCGGACCGCTGCCAAATTCCATCTGATAGATCTCGCGGCCGGCGTTGCTGCGGCCAACCTCGCCGACCTTGACGCCCTGCTCACGAAGTTTCTCGATATAGACTTTAAGGTCTGCATGCCGAACGTCCGATGGTTCTTTATCCGTTATGTGCGTGGCATCCCACGCATCCGCAAGTTCCTGGGGAGTTTGGGCAAATATGTTAAGAGACACGAATATTGCGATCAGGGATAAAAGAATCGCTTTCCTCATAGGGTTTCAAAAATATGACCGTCAATGGTCCAGTTTTTTTTAATCTGCTAAGTGCTCTCTGAGCGGGCACCGAGCAGTTCATCATAAAGCTTTTCGTGGCCGTCGATGAACTTCGCAAGCGAGAATTCCTTCTCCGCACGGCTACGCAATCTCACACCGACCTTCTCGCGTTCTTCGACGTTGGGAAGTAGATCCGCGATGGCCGTCGCCATTGCGACTGGTTCATTAACGGGAACAAGTAGTTTTGGGTCGTCGATCAGCGTTACGGCACCTTCTGTACGTGTCGCGATGACTGCCTTTTGCGATGCCATAGCTTCAAGCATCGCTAGGCCGAAGCTTTCCGAATGCGATGGCGAAACAAAAAGGTCCGCAGCCGCGAAAGCCGGACGCGTGTCCTCGATCCAGTCAAGCCATGTAAAACGTTCACCGATGCCGAGCGTCGAAGCAAGCCTTCGCAACTCTCGGCGAAAACGGCGTCCGCTAGAATTGTCCACGCCGGTTATGCAAAAGTGCGCGTTCGGGACCTTCTTGACGACCTCGGCCGCCGCCAGAACAAGGTCGATCTGGCCCTTTAGCGGTTTTAGCTCACCGACGGCAAGCACGAGCGGAGCATCGAGCGGTATATTGTGAAAAACCCGAAACTCGCGTCCGAGCTCGGCCGAATTTGCGGGCAGCCTGACGTCCAATCCGTTCGGGATCGTATGTATCTTGTTGCGTGGAAAAATGTTAGCGAGTTCGGTCGCAACCGCCGGCGACACCGCAACGGCAGCATCGACGTTCTTGAGCGCGATCTTGTGAAAAGGCTTGAGCGGAAAGAGAACGTGCCGCGTTACGACGAGCTTTGCCCTTTTCGCGATCCGAGCTGCGACGGACGCTGCGAGATAATCGCGAGCGACGTGAGCATGCAGAATATCGATATCATTTCGTTCGATGAAGGTCGCGATCCGCTTTGCGCTGAACATCCCGAACGAGTTTCGTATCGAGACGAAGAGAATATTTTCTTTCGGGATAAGGTCAAGCCGATCCTGCCATTGATTCGTGGGACGAATGGCCACGAAGACCTCGTGCCCGCGCTCCTTCAGGCCAAAAGCGAGGTCGCAAAAATGCCGCTCGCCGCCGCCAAAGTTCTTCGCCGATGTTATTTGCAGGATACGCATAACGAAAGACTTTGGAAGTATAGCAAGCCGCCCGTGTATGAGAAAAAAAGAACGCTGCTCGGGCCGTTATCGTATCGATCCCAAGCAGCGTCTATTGAAAAAGGGTGCGGGCGGGCAAATAGCGCCCGCCGAACCTCGGTTAGAAGTAAAGTCGAGCTCCGAGCTGCATCTGGAAGACCTGGCTTCCCGGATTAAGGCCCGAGAGGTTGAGTTTTCCGTAATTCGATGCGGACGGATTCTGCTGGATCGTATTCAGGAAGTTAATATTCGTCGGACCTGTCAGACCGCAGGTCGAGGACGAGCTCGAACAGAAATTTGTCGTAGCCGATCCACCGAACTGAAGGTTCGAAAGGTTGAAAATATTAAAGAACTCCGCTGAAAGGGCCAGACGCCGCGTTTCGCCGAACTTGAAGCTCTTCTGAACACGCATATCGACATCGTAGATCGGACGATTCGTGTAGTAGTTCCTCTTCAGCTCGACGCCGGGGACGATCATCGGACGCTCGGTCGAGTTACCGTCGCCGTTCAGATCAGAGCCGACGCGAGCATCGATCGGCGAGCCCGAGCGCAAACGAATAGCGCTCGATACTTCGAAATCCCACGGGAGGAAAAAAATCGGGTTAGCAACGAATTGATGCCGTCGATCAAGACGCGAATTGTAATATTCGCCCCTTAGGTCATACGGATTCGAATAGAGCACGCCGCCTGAATCGCGTTCGTTGTCGTCATCCGAAAGCGAACGCGAAAGCGTGTAGTACATATTCACCCGCATCCATTTCTGCTTGTAGTTCGCACGGATCGTCAATGCTCTATAAAGTGAACGGGCCGACGAATCACGCATCTGCAAGGTGCCGATGCTGCGGATCGGCCGAAGGTTGCGGTTGACGAGGACACGTCCCGTAACAGGATCGACGCCGGTCGGAGCAGGCAAATTGATGTCGCGATTCCTCTGCAGATGGATCGTGTTCACCTGGGAATAATCGATACCGAATGTGAACTTCGACGTCAGCTGATGCTCGACGCCAAAACCGAACTGGAACGATTCGGGGTTCTTGAAATCAGGTGCGATACCGATGAAGTTCGCTCCCTGGAAGATCCCGAGGTTTGCCGGCGGGTTTGTCGTCGCAGCGAGGATCGCGCTTTGGATCGTAGCCAACTGCGCCGGGGTCAGGATCGGCAGCGAACTCAGCGAGGACGTATTCAGATCGATACCAAGGATCGCGAACTGACGATACACCGTATTTGGCGTAAAGCCTGTTCCACCCACGATCGCGACGTACTGCGGATTTGCGGCATCAAAGCTAGCCTGGTTGAAACCCGCCGCGCTGAAGGCCGGCGAGCCGAGCGTAACCGAAAGGTCGCCTGCCGGATCACGGAAGTTGTTGAACGGCGCCGCCAGTACGATAAGCGGTGTGCGAGCAAAATATCTGCCTGCAAATGCTCGGATAACCGTTTTGCCGTTGGCCCATGGATCGTATGCGAAACCGACACGCGGTCCCCATTCGTTCTGGCTATCCGGAATATTTGCGGGATCGATACCCTTTCCACCCAGCATCGGGAACGATGTGTTCCTGATAAGCGTGAGGACCGGGTTGTTATTTGCTTCGGCTGTCGGGTTGAACTGCTTCTCGAAGCGAAGGCCGAGATTAACCGTAAGCTTGTTGTTCACACGCCACGAATCCTGGGCGAACGCCGCGAGTTCCTGAACGCCGAATCCTGCCGCCAGGTTTCCGACCTGACGATTGTAGCGAGCGGTCGTCGTGTCGAATCTGCCGCGGAATGTGGCAGTTCGGGTAACTCCAAGAGCGTCAAGGATCGCAGTTGTCGAGCTAAGGCCCGAGAACGTATAAACACCCGTCTGGTTGAAGCCGAACGTCTGTTCTGCCCTAATGCGGCTGTACTCGCCGCCGAATTTGAACGTGTGAGCCCCCTTGAGATACGTAAGGCTATCAGCAAACTGTAGACGCTTGTCGAATTGCGTCGTAGGCAGGAAGTTTCGCGTTCCATATGTGCCGATCGACGTATTGATATTGGCGACGAGCTCATTCGGGATACGCGGCCTTTCTTCATAGGCCCACTGTCCGCGGAATTCGTTTATCCAATTCGAACTAAGCGTCGAAACAAGCTGAGCGACCACAATGTGATTCTTATCGTTCTCCGTACCGTTGGTCGAGAGCGAATTGAGCGTCGTCGGATCGAGGGCGGTCTCGCCGGTAGAGACGGCGTTCAGAGCCTTGTTGGTCGCAAAGTTGTAGCGGATGTTGAAACGATTGGAGTTGTTGATGTTCCAATCGATCTTGCCCAACGCCGCATAGGCATCGTTCGTCTGCTGGTATTGCACTTCGTTCGAGCGATAGAAATCAAAAGCTTCCTGCTGCGAAGGCGTAACAGTGGCAACGCTGATGAGGTTCTGATAAAGAACCTGACGTGGTGCACGGAAACGCTGCTGCTCATAGCTCGCAAAATAAAAGAGCTTGTCCTTGATGATCGGGCCGCCGATCGAGCCGCCGAATTGATGCTGCGTCGGTGCGAGCGTGGCCTTAAGGCCTAGGGCGTTGAGCCGCTGGTCCGCAAGAGCTTTTGCAAAATCATTTGCTCGGGCCAATTGTTTCGGGCGTATCAAATAAAAAGCCGAACCATGGACCTCGTTCGTGCCGGATTTCGTAACTGCGTTGACGATGCCGCCAGAACTGCGGCCGAATTCAGCAGAGTAACCGGCGGAAACGACCTGGAACTCCTGGATCGCTTCCTGCGGAAGAGTGAACGCCGAATTCGAACGTTCGCCGCCGCGGATACCACCGAAGAACGGCTGGTTGTAATCCACACCATCGACGTTGATGTTCGAATTGATTCCGCGCTGACCGCTCAATGAGATCTGGCCGCGTGAAGGATCGACCTGCGCCGTCGGCGTCAGGGTAACGAAATCCTGAAAGCGTCGGCCGTTGATCGGCAGATTCTCGATCGACTGGCTGCTCTGGACTGCGTCGAAGTTGCTCGTTGTCGTCTGGATCGCGTCAGCCGAGACCTCGACAACCGCCGAAACTCCTCCGGCCGCCATCTTAATATTGGCATCGACCGTACGGCCGACAGCGACCGTAACCTCGAGCTTCGCTTCACCGAAACCCGATGCGTTTGATTTTATTTCATAGACGCCGGGCTGCAGCAGTATGAATTTATATACGCCGTCAGAACCCGTCGTTGCGGTCTGTGTCTGATTGGTAGCTTTGCTTGTCAGCGTAACGGTCGCGCTCGGAATGACCGCTCCGTTCGGATCCGATACCGTTCCGGTGATCTGCCCGGTGCTCGCTTGCGATTGAGCAAATGCTTGTCCCGCAAATGAGAGCACTGCAAGCACCGTCACCGCAAGCAGTTTGTTAAACAAAAGTTTGGACATTTTTATGTACCTCAATAAGGTAATTTTTTGATCTAAATAGCACACTAGCCGACCGTCGTGGAATTTGCGGCCGACTTGGAACGAAATTGGATACTTTCCCGTACTCTAGCTTGCCGTAACGGGTTTTCTCCCTGATCGGCCTCCGGATCGCGTGTTAAAAACGGAGAGCGGGAACCGACTGTTCAACATTACGTTCAGCGTTCGTTACCGGGCAAGGCCTGAGGCCGCCTTTTGTAACACTTATGCAAACTGAATACGGACAATGTAGAACCAAATCGCTTCTTTTACAAGCGGATTCTTATGATTTTTTTCTATCCTCGAATAATAGGCGTAAAAACGCTCAAAATGACCCATTGACATCTGTAATCATTCGTGTTACAAAGTACTCGTAATTCGGCCGAAACGGAGGTCAAAAGATTGATTTTGGGCGGTTGATCGAGATACTTGACTTTTTTGTAATAATGGCTAAGATTGTTGGGCGCAGTTCGATCGATCTTTGACCCACCCAAATATTCCGAATTGCATTTATAAGGTAAAAGGGGGAAATAATGGCAGACGTAGAATACACTACATCATCATACAAAACGCCATTGCATCATCGCATTACAGCAAGCATGCCCGTTAGGGCAACTTGGGTTGACGCGGAAAGCGGACGAACGATAAAGGTTGACGGCTTGACGGAAAATGTGGGAGAGGCGAGTGCGCTCGTCAATCTCGAATTACTTCCGCCGGTAGGAAGCAAAGTTCGCCTTAGGATCCTCGGTGACGATAAACCGATCATCGATGTCAAAACCGAGGTGATCCGTGTTGAACGTGATCCGAGCAAACCCATGGCCGCTCTTTCGATCCTCGATAATTTGAAGAAGTGGAAAGAAACGGCGATGTCAGAGGCTCAGGCTTGGGTAACGCGGCATTGGCAGCTCAATTACGAAGAGGAGTGGGTTAACTAACTTTTTCTTTTTTTCGTCATTATAAACAAAAAGCGGATAGGTCCATCGACCTTCCGCTTTTTTACTTTTTGCCGCATACTTTTTTGTAAAGCCAACTTTTGCCCGCGACTTTGGCATCATTACTCAGAATGAGAGTTTGTATCGCTGTTATCATTACGCTCCTTGCCGTCTCGGCCGTATTCCCGCAACAGGCTCCTCTTACGCAGGCCGAATACGTCAAGATGCTCTACGCGCTGCAGAAAGACCCGACCGAGCGCTCCCGCATTGTCGAGGCTTTGCGAAAGCGCGGTATCGCTTTCGAAGTAACGGACGGCATACGTAGCCTAACGAAAACAAAAGCCGGTACGGACGAAGAGCTGAGAAGGGCGCTGGATGAAGCGGGACGTCGCCGCCTCGATCCCGAAGGCTCGCAGCTGCCGTCGGCAAAAGAATCGAGTGAGCTTCTCGAAAAGGCACGGCGAAATACTATGGCGGCGGTCGGAGATATGCCCGATTTTGTCGTCAAGCAGTTGATCCAGCGGGCAATGGCGTACGCAGGGACGAATACCTATCGAACGCTTGACCGGCTTGTCGTCGCCGTGAGCTATCGTTCGACCGGCGAAGAAGACTATCGCCTCCTTTCGATTAACGGCGTAACGCAAACGGACCCGAAACCGCAAAGTTCGTATTCACAGGCGGGCGGCACGAGTTCGACCGGCGAATTCGTCAACGTCCTTGCAACGATCTTCAAGCCGGAGAACGAAACGAAATTCACGGTGCTCGATACCGACCAGATCGATATGCGGAAGACCGTCGTCTACGAATTCACTGTCGCACAGGATAAAGCACAGCAGCGCGTTACCGCAGGGACGCTATCGAGCGATCAGGCCATCACGGGAATGCACGGTAAAGTTTGGATCGACCGCGAAACGGCGCGGGTTCTCCGCATCGAGAGTGAGGCGACAGACATTCCGCCCGGCTTTATCGTTACCGCGGCAAGACGCAATATCGATTACGGCTGGGTAACGATCAACAATGAGAAATACCTTTTGCCATCGCGATCGGACGTGCGCCTGACCTCCCGCAGCAGCGGAAAACTCTTCGACACGCGGAACGTCATTCTCTTTAAGGACTATCAGAAATACGGCACGGATGTCGTCATCACTGACGAGGACGTGAAAGAGGAACCGGAACCGAAGCAGTGATCCGGTAGCTACTTGAAATAAACCCAAGCGCCGGCAGCGGCGACGCCGAGCCAGATCAGCCCTTTCCCGAGAAAAAAGAGGAAAGTGATGATACCGGCGCGTTTCGCCCATTTGCGTGCGGGACATGAGAGTGCGGACTTCGTCTCTTCTTGTTGCATATCACTTTCAACAATATCCTGCTGCGATCGGAATATCAAAGCGACGAAATGCCACACTCGCGACCATTTTTCCGATAAGATAGCAATATGCGAAATTCCGTCTTCAGGGCGTTTACCGTAAGCTGCATCTGTCTTATCCTATTTGCCGGTGTTTCGGCCCAGGACGGGCCGCCGCACGAATCTGACAAACGCGAGGCCGATCTGGTAGAACTCACCAAACTTAGCAAGACAATAAAGCTCGATATCCGCTACGCACGCACCGATAATTTCACCGGGCAAGTCGTCTATCCGGAAGCGCGTGCGTTCCTTCAGCGCGACGCAGCAAAAGCTCTTATCCGCGTACACAAAAAACTCAAGAAAGACGGCCAGGGCATCGTCATTTTCGACGGCTATCGGCCATGGTCGATCACGAAGCTTTTTTGGGACGTCGTAAAGCCCGAGGAACGAAAATATGTTGCCGATCCCGCGAAAGGTTCGAAACACAATCGCGGATGCGCCGTCGATCTCAGCATCTACGATCTAAAGACAGGAAAGCTGATCCCGATGCCCTCGGATTTTGACGAATTCACCGAAAGGGCTTCGCCTGATTTTGCAGGCGGTACGGACGAGGAAAGATCCAATCGCGACAAACTCCGACGCCTGATGGAGGCCGAAGGCTTTTTCGTAAACCCGAACGAATGGTGGCATTTTGACTACAAGGACTGGCAGTCCTACGCGATCTACGACATCGCGTTCGATGAGATCGGGAAGAAGTAAACCACCATTTGAGTACGGCGGTCTCTACAAAGTGTGCGTGAGTTCTGCCCGCGAATCTATACACCCATTTGCCAGTGTTTTACCGCATCGATCGGGTAGAGCAGCATCAAAATATTGATCAGCAGGCTGTCACGGACCGTTAAGGTAAGGATCAACTCGGTCGCCGCGAACAGCGCAAGCGAACGCCAAAAACGCAGCTTCGAGGCGATCACAAACCCTGTCGCGCAGAACGTAATATCCGACAACGAGTTAAGGATAGAATCACCAAAATAGTCGAGCGAGATCGTAGCCGCACGGTATCGTTCGATCACGAAAGACGAGTTTTCGGCGATCTCCCAACAGGCTTCGATGCCTATCGCGATCAACAGACGCCACCTGACCGGAACCTTCCCGAAGAGCACGAAAAGGATCCAGAATTCAGCGACGCCGTGCAGCAAATGCGTGAACGAATACGGATCGAACAGGTGCTGCGAATTGTGCGTTGACCAAATGTCGAAAGACCACGGGACGTAGTCGCCGGCCTGACACCAGAGCACGCGGCCTTGCCATGCCAGAACGACCGCGGACAAAGCCGCGATGCCGGATGCGATAAGTAGGGTTTTGCGTGTGAAGAGCGGACCAGCTTCGGTTTGCATCTCGGCAATATTAGCTAGATTCTAAGCAGAATTCCAAACGGAATTCCTGCGTGCTATGACCCGTTTGTGCATTTTGTCCGTTTTGTGCATTTTGTATCAATTCGTGCAAAGTGTGTCGTTTTGTGCAAAGTGTCCTTCAAATGGGCGCGTCGGTCGGATATTCTTTCTGTGGTTGGTTGATCTTTGACAATTTAATTTGCGAGTAAGAGCGAAGAAAGGTCTTGCATTCGATCGGTGGAATTGCCACGGCTTCTAAGCCGTGGATCATAGGACACGAAAGAGCCAAGGCCCGCCTAAGCGGGCAGGTTCAATTTAGAGTCTCGTGATCCACGTGCTAAAGCATGTTGCAATTCTTTAGCGAACTCTGCGTGGTTTCGCTTTGCGGACTTTGCGTTGAAATCAATGCGGAAAGGAGGAAAACGCGACGATGCATCTTGGGTTGGCAGAAAACGCAAAGGTCACAAAGTGAAGCCCGCGAAGCGAAGCCCGCAGAGTACGCAAAGAAGAAGAGTCTCGCGGCAGCGTCTTTGTGAACTTTGCGAAATGCCTTTGCGTTCTTTGCGTTTGAATCAACGTGAAAAATTCTAGACAGATACATTACGTCTTGGATAGGCAGGAAACGCAAAGGCCGCAAAGTGAAGCCCGCGAAGGACGCGAAGAAGAGCGCCGCATCATTCCGGGAATCATGCAGAGTGGTGGAGACGTTGAGCCCTTACTGACGCGCGGGCTACGGACACGAACGAGACCCGCCGTAAGCGACGTGGCTATGCGAAGCCGATCGGAGGCATTGAAGGCTAGCGTTCGCCGCGGGCGATCTCGACCTCGGTCTGAAGATCGACAGCGAGCTTTCTGGCTCCGGGCTGATCGAATGGCTCTATCCAGCGAAGCGCCGCGTCCAGGATCCGAAGCTGATATTCGCGATGGTTTGCCGTGCCCGAAACGGAGCCCAGTTCGCCACTGTAATACGCGGTACGCGGCGGCCGAACCTTATTTACCACCTCTGTATCGACGGCTAGCATCATCGTCGGGATTCCCGCGTCTTCGATGCAGCGCGCGACGACGCCTGCGGTTTGATGGCAGAGCTTTGATGCAGGGATGATGAGCGCGGCCTGAACCTCGTAGCGGTCGAGACGCTCGGCAAGTTTTGGCGCAAGTTCGTCCGCCACACGAGCAGCATTCGGGATGTGGCTCGAGAGCGACCACCAAACCTCATTGAGAGAACCGATGACCGTATTCTGCTGGTATTCGAGCAACCGGTCGATCGGGATCTGGCAGTTTCGATCCGCATTCACAGAGGCCGGATCGTATCCGACCGCTGCGTATTTTAGGTCTTCGGCCTCGACCTCGATCGGGATCTCGCGAAATTCAAGATCGCCGTCCTTGGACGAAGTGTCGAAAGCGTCGGTCCCGTCGATGTAACCACCAGCGGTCGAGATCAACGCAAGATTCAGCATCGGCAATGCACGGCGAGCCGGCGTGAAAGGTGAGTGTGTGTTCGCAACCCACGGATAACGCTGAAAGCCCTCATCTTCGCGCCAGGCACCAAAACGCTTTTCCCAATCCCACTTATTCTCAATGACGTCCATAACTTAGAATTTGAATTCCTTGTCGATATCGAAGGTTGCGAGGTCGTCCGTTTTTGCGGATGAAAAACGGCGGTTCGCCATGATAAAAAATGTCAGCAATGCGGCGATCAGTGCGGCCATCAACGTCCATTCGGACCATTGATGCAGCTTATCGAATTGCATACGCAAAGGGTTGTCGCCCGCAAGTGCGTCGATCGGGCCTCCCGCCTGAGAACGGATCGTTGCCATCCACGCACTGATCACGAATTGTCCGCCGAGGCTCGCGGCCGCGATAACGAGCAGCAAGAGCCTTTCGATCCAAAGCCAAAAAGCGTTCGCACGTTTTACGATAAATGACGTGGCGATCAGGACGATCGAGATCGCCGCACCTGCGTAGTTCAAGATAGCGAGCGAGCGGCCGACGACGGCTCCGGCGAGCTCTCGGTCAGGCACCACCGCGAACGCGGTCTGGGCAACGCCGATGAAAAAAATGGCGCCGCCGAACCATATCGCGAGTAGCAAAAGCCTGATGTCCGAGAAGAATTTCATCCTGAAACGACAAAAACGCCTGTCAAACGACTAATTATGTAGCCTTTCGCAAGAAACGGCAATTCAGTGAGCTATTTTCGCCCAAGGATCGCCTGTAGGCCTGCTCTAAAAGCGAACCTTGGGTTGAGTATCAGGTACCGCTTCCAAAGCCTTCTAGGCTCTTGTGTGAGCCGGAAAAGCCACTCCAGACCAAGGCGTCCTATCCACGGCGGACACTCCGCAACATTCCCCGCAAAAAAGTCGAATGACGCCCCGACGCCAAGCATCACGGCGTTAAGACGCAGGCGATGTCCGTTCATCCAACGCTCTTGTTTTGGGCATCCAAGCCCGACGAACAAAAAGTCCGGGGCCTTGACAGCTATCTCAGCCGTGATCTCAGCATCCTCTTCCTCGGAGAGCGGACGGAACGGCGGCGAAAATGCGTACGAAATGACAAGTTTTGGGTAGTCGCGTTCCGCCCTGGCTTTTATCGACTCGATCACTTCTTCGCTTGCGCCGTAAAAACCTACCGAGAGGCCTTTCTCTTCGGCAAAACGACACAGCCCGATCATAAGATCATTCGCACGGACTCGATTCGCATCGCGTCGCCCTTCGATCTTTTGCATCCAGACGAGCGGCATACCATCGGGCACAATAATGTCGGCTGCGTTCACCTTTTCGGCATATTCGGGGTTGTCGAAAGCCTCCATCACCATGTGGACTGTAGAGAAGCAAATGTAGCCGCCGCCCTGCTCACGCAAAGCATCGATCCGCTCGATGAGCGACGCAAATTCCACGACGTCAACGTCGAGGCTTACCACACGCACTTTATTCGAACTGTTGCTCATCCCGCTGCCTTTTTGTAGATCTCATCAAGTCGCAAAAGATACTGGTCGAACGAATACCGTTCGGCAATGGTTTTGCGCGCTTTTTCACGCATCGGAGCGAGGTCGTTCGTTTCATCGAGCAGGAAAGCAAGCCGTTCGACGATCTCGCTCTTGTCATTTATATCGACGACAAATCCCGCAACGCCTTGCTCCACCGCCGCAGCGATCGCGTCATTTCGCCGAACGACGGGAACGCAGCCCGCGGCCATTGCCTCGAGAAGAGCGATCGGCAGGCCTTCGTGATCCGACGGCAGCAGAAAGATGTCATTTGCCGCCAACGCCTGCCACTTGGTCTCGCCATCCGCAACGCCGCAAAACTTGAAACGCTCGCCGCAGACCGCATGCATTTCGGCCAGAAAACTTTCGGCATCCGGCCCGGCACCGTAGGCATTAAAAACGAAAGGAATATCGCGTTCGATCAGGCCGCGGCACGCTTCGATGATGCGGTCAAGGCCTTTCTCGCGGTTGAGCCTGCCGAAATAAATGATCGAACGCGGACTCCTTTCCGGCTCCCGAGGAACCGCCTCATTCATCGGAACCGCGTTCGCTAGAACATCCGCGTCATCTCGTCCGTGACGCTTAGCGAGAACCTGTTTTTCCTGCTCGCTCAATACGATGATCCGAGCCGAATATTTTGTCATCGCCGCAATGCATTTGCGCAGGACCGCACCCGGTTCATCCTTCAAAAAATACGGCCCGCCGTGTATGTGCAGCACGATCGGGACCCCTTTGCCGGACGCTGCCGTAACGAGAACCGCATCGCGCAGCATCGCCAGACGTGAAAACGATGTGTTCAGGTGAATGATGTCCGGACGTTCGCGTTCGATGGCCGTGCGGAAATCGACCACCATCTTCGGCTGGCGGGCGATCCATTTGGCGCTTTTGCCTGTACCGTCTCGCCGTCCTGCACGAAAGTGAACGTATTCGTTCGACGACAAGCGGATGATATTGGCAACGAGAGTCGAGATGCCGCTGACGTTGTCTTTTTCCCTAAGGCTTGGTGCGGTAATCAGGACTTTCATTCTACAATCTTTCGAAGGTATTCTTTTACGCTCGGCCGGACACGCAAAATGGAAACCGAAACGACGACCGCAAAGCTTGCAGAACGAGTCGCGAACCTCGCAGTAATGCCGCGTTGGGTTATGCCGGCCGTTCGGATCGGCATCATCACTGTCGACGCGTTCCTCGCCGCCGCCGGGTTTATTTTTGCCTTTTGGCTGCGCGAAGGCAAAAGCGCGTTCGCCGACGGCCCGGGCATTTGGAGCGAGAGCTTTTTGCCATACGTCGGCATACTCGCTTTCGCGATCCCCTGCCGCATTGTAACGCTCGGCCTCGCTAGAGTTTACAGGTTCGACGGTGCATTTGAATATTCACGAGAACTTGCACGCGGTTTCGGTGCCGTGTTCGTTTCATCGCTCCTTATCATCGCGTGGGCGTTTATGTTCCGCGGCGGATATTTGTATCGCGATTTCTCGTATTCGCGCGGCGTGTTCGCTCTCGACCTTGTGTGCACTCTCGTCCTGCTTTCGGCATTTCATCTGGCCATCCGGGCTATCCAATCGAAAGCAAGAATGCGCGGCATCAACCTGATCCCGACGATCATCGTCGGCAGCAATGCGGAAGCGGAACAGACCATCTCGGAACTGCAAAGCCGCCGTCATCTCGGCTATCGCGTCGTAGGGTATGTTGCCGATGACGTGAACGCTTCTTCAACTGCCGAAAGGCTCGGTTTCATCAGCGAACTCGCCGATGTAATCCGCCGATTCGACATCAAGGAGGTGATAATCACGGACGATTCTCTAGCCGGCGAGAGACTCTTCGAAGCGATGATGGCATTGGGAAGAAAGCGGCGTGTTGAGTTTCGCTTTGCACCGACCTTGTTTGACCTTTTGCCGCAAAAGACGAGCGTTGACCGCATCGGTGTCCTTCCAATGGTGCGGCTCTTTCGCTCGCCGCTCTCTGACGCGCAGCGGTTCGTTAAACGCATCTCGGACCTCGCGATCGCAGTAACCGCGACAGTCTTGACGTCTCCGATCTGGGTCGCTGCCGCGATAGCCGTCAAGCTCGATTCACCGGGCAAGATCTTCTTCCGCCAGGAGCGCGTCGGTATGGACGGCCGTGTTTTTCTCTGCTACAAATTCCGCACGATGAAGGCCGATGCGGACGAGACCATGCATCGCGCGGCATACGAACAGAATATCGCTGGCGATTCCGAAGCGAATTCCGGCGACGAGACTGCACCGGTTTTCGGCAAGGTGAAGGACGACCCGCGGATCACACGCGTCGGAGGCTTTCTTCGCCGCACGAGCATCGACGAACTGCCGCAGCTTCTTAATGTCCTTCGAGGCGAAATGAGCATAGTGGGCCCGCGTCCGCCGATCCCATACGAGGTCGAGGCGTACGAGGTCTGGCAGCGAAAGCGCCTCGATATGAAACCCGGAATGACAGGCCTTTGGCAGGTTTCGGGCCGCAGCCGCCTGACGTTCGAAGAGATGGTCCGCGTCGATCTTTACTACATCGAGAATTGGTCGCTGATGCTCGACGCGAAGATCCTCGCCCTCACGATCCCCGCGGTCTTTCGAGGCGACGGTGCAAGATGAACATCACCGAAGCCCTAAGAGACGCAAGCACCGCTCTCCGCACTGCAGACCTTAAGGAGCCGCAAAGGGATGCTCGGTTCCTGTTGCAGTTTGCTATCCGGCGGCCGAAGGAGTTCCTTTTTGCGCATCCTGAGTACGAACTCACCGGAGCTGAACAAGCTGCCTTCAACGATGCCGTTGCTCGCCGCACGAACCACGAACCCGTTCAGTACATCACCGGCCGCACCGAATTCTACGGCCTTGAATTTGTCGTTTCGCCTGCCGTCCTGATCCCACGACCGGAAACTGAGGTCCTTGTCGAGAATGCCGTCGAATTCTTGCGCGAAAACGAAACTACTCGCTTCTGCGAGATCGGAGTTGGTTCGGGTTGTATCAGCGTTTCAATGCTTACGCAGCTGCCAAATGCGTCGGCGATCGCCGTCGATCGCTCACGAGATGCGTTGGAGATCGCGCGCCAAAACGCCGAGAAGCACAACGTCATCGACCGCCTCGACCTGCGTCTATCGGACGTCTTCGATTCTGTCACAGAAGACGCCTTTGACGCGGTCGTCTCAAATCCGCCGTATGTTTCGCTTGCCGAGGTCGCAACGCTTGACCGCGAGGTGCGAAATTTCGAACCGGAAATGGCCCTGACCGACAATGCCGATGGCCTTGAGGTGGTAAGAAAGATCATTGCCGATTCTTCACACAAACTGCGTCCCGGCGGTGTTCTATTTATGGAGGTCGGATTCGGACAATCGGATCGTATTCTGCCCCTTCTTTCGGATGAAAAATGGGCAGACGTGCGGTTTTTCTCCGATCTTCAGTCAATACCGCGCATTTTACGGGCTTTTCGCCGGTGAGAGGCGTCAAAACCTTGCTTTCAAACCGAATTTGGGAGTAAGATGAGGGTGTTTTGAGACAGTTGCGTTGAAATCTCATTCAGCGCATCGTGCCATCGGATCCGATGGTCACGCCGGAAGCGTCCGGTCTGTTCACCACTGACTTTAAATCTCGGAGGTGACTTTATAAATGGGTTCTCTTAACGGCATTTTGGCAGTCCTTGCCGCGATAGTGGGTGTTTTCTCGATCTACAAATACATGGCCAGCGCTGATAACAAGATCTGGATGGTTATCGGCATTATCGCTATCCTTGCGTTCTTGGCTTTGGGTGCGATGTTTATGTCCGGCCGAATGAACAAGACCGATGATATCCACATCACGGAATAGGCTGGACGAGTTTTAGCTCTTGCTTCGTTTCTCTGTTCGGTAGTCTCTGATATTTACGAGCCCGGGTCAGCAGGTTGTTCTTTGCCTCGCGAACCGGGCTTGCTTATTGCCCGAAATGTTGACAAAAATGTAATGTTTTACGATACTTGATTTTTAGGCTTGTCACAGCCGAAAGCCGATTTGATTTAGGAATGCCGAAGATCTCAGACATCCAAGAAACCCCGAACCCGAACGCGGTAAAGTTCATCCTGCGCGAGCCGGTAAGCTATGGCACTTCGCACTCGTTTCCGAACCCGGAATCCGCGGTTGACGACAAGTTTGCAAAATCAATATTCGACGTCGGGAACGTTGTGTCCGTGTTTTATATGGACAAGATGGTCACGGTTGAAAAGACGGACGATTCGGAATGGGACGAGATCCTGCCCGAGATGGCCGTGCCGATCAGAGCCGCTGAGGCGGTCGCCGTACGGCCGACAAATGGCAACGGTAACGGACATGCGGCGAGCAAGGTCGGCGGTGCCATCGCGGCGGCCGGAAGCGACGACGATCCGAAACTGCGCGAGATACAGGCCTTGCTCGACGAGAAGATACTGCCTTATCTTGCGGGCGACGGCGGCTGGATGGAGATCATTGAGCTGAACGGCAACGAGCTGAAGATCCGCTATCAAGGCTCTTGCGGCAGTTGCCCGAGTTCGATCAGCGGCACGCTCGCGGCCATTGAGCATATGCTCCGCGAAGAGATCGATCCCGACATCGAGGTCATCGCGATCTGATCCGATCTTTGCACTTGAAGCCGCTACTGCGATACAATTTTTGTTTGACTTGCAGTTAGGAGACAAACAAAGACGTGATCGAAGATCTAGATAAGTTAATAGAGTTGCAGGAGACGGACACAAATCTTCGTCGACTGAAGAAAATAATAGAATCCGCAGAAGCCAGGCGTGCAGCGATCGAACAGGAGTTTGAACAGCACGCCTTTTCTATTCGCGAAATTCAGAACCGACGGGATTCCATCAACGAAAAGCGCTCGGGCCTCGAACGCGAGATCGCCGACAATAAGACATATCTCGAGCGTGCCGAGCGAAACCTAAAGCACGCACAGAATCAGAAAGAATACGAGACCGCGATGCGCGAGGTCGATGCCCTTCAAAAGGCGATCGGCCAGGCCGAGACCTCGATCGTCGAGCTTATGGAGGAAGGCGAAGGTGTTGAAAAGGAACTCGCAGAACGCGCCGACGAGATATCAAGCCTTGACGGCCGCCGCGAAACCGCGTTGACCGAATTCGACGCTGCACTCGAAGCCGACAAGCAAGAATTCGAACGCGAGACAAAACACCGGGCCGCGGCTTTTGAGACGCTCCCCGAGCGTCTCGCCGCTGTCTATGACCGGCTTGCCCAACGCAGCCGTGATGGCATCGCGGTTGCCGAGGTCATCAATGGTTCCTGCAATGCGTGCTTCATTTCCCTGCGTCCGCAGGTTCTTGTCGATGTACGACGCGGGAACGAGATCATCACTTGCGAGAATTGCTCACGCATACTTTTCGTACGCGCCGCAAGCAGCGAGGCAACTGCCTGATCTTATTTTGACCACTCATCGGAGACGGTGAGGTCCACCTTCACCGGTACATCTTTAAGGAATTCACGGCCCGCAGAGAGCATCGCGTTCTCGAGTTTGCGGGCCGTTTCTTCTGCGTCCGCTGCATCCGTTTCAACAAGTATCTCGTCGTGCACAATGTTGACGAGCTTTGCGGACGTGCCGCGAATATCGTCGTGAAGGAGCCTTAGCGCACGCTTGAGGATGTCCGCCGATGTCCCCTGTATCGGCATATTCTTCGCATAACGCTGTGCCGCGCCAACCTCGCTGCGATCATTCTCGTTAAACCTCATACGGGCAATACGGCCCGAAAGCGTGCGTGCGGTCCTATCGCTCAATACCGACTTTGCCTGTGTACGAAGCCAATCATCCATACGCGGGTAAGTCGCAAAGTATCGACGAAGTGTGTCCTCGGCCTGCGATTCGGAAAGGCCGGTCATCTTCGCGAACCTCTGCACACCAATGCCGTAAACCACTCCGAAATTCAAACGCTTTGCAAACGACCGCTGATCGGGCGTTACCGCATCCGCTGCGATCCCGAAGATCTGTGCGGCGGTCGCTGCATGAAAGTCCGCGCCGGACTGAAACGCGTCAATGAATGCCTTGTCCTTCGAGATATCTGCGAGTATCCGCAGTTCGATCTGCGAGTAATCGGCGATGACGAGCTTCCTGCCCTTCGGCGCCGTAAAACAGCGTCGATACTCCGTCTCGTGCGGGATCTGCTGCAGGTTCGGATTCGAGCAGGAAAATCGTCCGGTCGGTGCCCCGATCTGACGAAAATCAGCGTGGATCCGGCCCGTTGCCGGCTCGATAAAGCTGAGGATATTCTCGCCGAAACTCTGGCTCGCCTTTGCGACCTGCCGATATTCGAGCAGTTTTGCGACTACGGGATACTTATCTGCAAGCGGTAAGAGCGCACCCGCACGGGTCGTTCCTTCGACGGGAACGCCAAGATTCTGCAGCGCGTTCGTAACCTGGTCGATAGAATCGAGGTTTATCTCAGGCCTGCCGAAAAGCGATGCCTGAGCAACGCCCGCGCTGAGCATTCCCTGGAGTTCCTCGGCAGCAACGGCCTGCTTCTTGGACACGACCGCAAGCTGTTCGCGCCATCGTTGTTCATCAAGATAAATGCCATTCAGCTCCATCTGCGCGATGGGTAGGATGCATTGATTCTCGATCTCGAGAACCTGCGTCAAACCGTCGGCGATGATCCGCTCGTGCAGCCGATCGCGAACCTCGAGCATTATCACCGCATCCTTGGCGGCATATTCGATCTGCGAAGCGGACAATTCCGCCGCTCCCCAATCGCTTACCTGCTCGGTCTTATCGAGCGTTCTGCCTAAAAAGAACTGCACGACGTCCGCAAGCCCGTGCCGACGCTCTCCATCCGCCGAGCCGATCAATACGCTCGCAAGATATGTGTCGTAAATGTTCTCAACATCGCATCCGAGATGATGACGCGTCCATTTCGTATCGAATTTTGCGTTGTGGGCGATCTTCGTTTGCTTCTTTGAGGACAAAAGATCGCGTAGCGGCTTTAGTGTCGGAGCGGTCTTCAACTCGTCGCCACTTCCAAATGCCCGCATGTCCACGACCTTCGTCTCGCGGCCATTCGAAAGCTGTACAAGCCGCAGCTCACCCTTATATGGGTCGAGATCGGTCGTCTCAACGTCGAAGCCGATGAATTCTTCGCGTTCGAGTTCAGAGCAGGCACTTTTAAGCGACGCCGGATCGCCGATGAGCTGAAAATATACTTCCATAAATGCGAATGTCCTTCATTGTATCCGCAAGGCAGAACCTGTTCCAAGCTCACTGCGAATCGGCCGCCACCGCCGGAAAGAATTGTAAATTTAGCGCCGTCAAAGGTTTACATTCGCGAAATTCTTTATATATACTTACTTACAGGTTTGCCCCTTGCTTGTTAAGAAAAGGGAATGATGCAAACGGTTGAAAAGGATCTTTAACGCTGAACTAAGCGGCAAACGGATTAACCGGGTTTCGAGCACGATCGACAGAATGATATGTGCTCCCTGGTGTGAGAAACGGCCTTAGGTTTTAGACTGGCCGCACATTTTGAAGGAATTTCCTCGTTGCAGAAATACATTTGTATTTTGAATATTCGGAATCCACCTCTACCTCGAAAATCCCGATACCTCTCTAACACTCAGCGAGAAAAGCGATCATTTACGTGATCAAAAAGGACAAGTGTGCCGGCCTGTATGGTTCCGGACGCTATTCCTGAATTTACCGACCGTCCTTGCCTCTTGATTTCCCCTCCAACAAACGAGCCGGGCCGAACCCAATTTAGACTTTTAAGGGTAAATTACCACTCTCTATGTCAAAGGAAATGATAGTAAGCGTCAATGGACGCGAAAAGAAAATTGCAATTCTCGACAACGGCAAAGTCACCGAGTTCTATATTGAACGCGGCCAGGAGAATGAAGGCGTCGTCGGGAATGTTTACAAAGGACGTGTGATGCGCGTCCTGCCGGGAATGCAGTCGGCGTTCGTTGATATCGGCCTAGAACGCGACGCGTTCCTTTATGTTTCGGACTTCTTCGATGAAGAGGAAGAGATCGAGAAGATCGTTCTTGAAAAAGGAAAGAAAGGCTCTCACGCAGAGGCGAGCCGCGAGGTCAACGAACGCATAGACCGCAGCCGCATCGAGCGCGAAAAACAAATGGACTCAGCTCAGGAACTTAGCGAACCGCTCGCCGAAAGCGGAGAGCCGATCGCGGAGGAAGCTGCCCCTGAAAAGGCGTCAGGAAGGTCCGATAGAGGTAAACGCTCACGCGGCCGTAAGGATCGCGAGCGAAAGGAAGAGCTCAAGTCCGTTGCTGAACCGATCGAGGTCGAGTTCGATGCAGGCGGCTTCGAGCGTATAGCGGATGACGACGAGGGCGATACAGGCGACGCGTTCAAGGACGCATATCGTCAGGAGGCGATCGTTGCACGTGTTCGCGCGGTCGAGTTCGACGAAGGCGAAAGTACAGGCATTGCCGAGGTCGGTTCGCTCTTGGCAGAGGTTTCGAACACGGGAGACTTCGAACGTATCGCCGACGAAGAAGACGCTCCAAAAGAGGAGGCTCCGAAGAAAGGACGTCGTACGAAAGCTGCGGCTGAGAAAAAGCCTGCAAAGGCGAAGGCCGCAAAAGTAAAGGCACCAAAGAAGCCGTCGGCACGCGGCAAAAAGAAAGCCGCGGCTGAAACTGCAGAAGCTGAGGCCGCTGCCGCGGAAGAACCGCTCGCAGACGCCGAGGCATTTGAACGCGTCGCAGACGATACCGCTCCGATGGCCGTTCGCCGCGGTGGACGCGGCCGCCGACGTGGCGGCCGATCGAAGAAAGCGAATGAGAACGGGAACAGCACCGAGAACGGCGTCGAGGTGTCCGATGAGCACGACGAGCAGGCCGGGACAGACAACGACACTTTCCGAGCCGAACTGGACGAAACCGTCGAATCGAACGGCAACGGTAACATCCAAACGGAAGAAATTTCCACACCATCCGAAGACAATGAGGATGAAAAGCCGGATGAGAAGCCTGCGCGCGAGGAACGCGGCCGCGGCCGGCGCGGTCGTGGACGCGGAGATCGTGAAGACCGAAAGGAATCCGACGATTCCGAGAAGAAGGGCCGTAACGATCGTGGCGGCCGCCACGGACGCGAACGCGGGCCGCAGCCGACGATCAGCGACCTTCTTCGCGAAGGCCAGGAAATTCTCGTCCAGATCGCCAAGGAGCCGATCGCAAAGAAAGGTGCCCGCATCACTTCGCACATTGCTCTTCCCGGACGATATCTGGTCTATATGCCGACAATCGAGCACCTCGGTGTCTCGCGTAAGATCGAATCTTCGGCCGAACGCGGACGCCTTCGCACGCTGATACAAAAGATCCGACAGGATGACGCCATCCGACAAGGCGGCTTTATCGTACGCACGGCAGGCATCGGCATTGGTGAAGAAGACCTTCGGAACGATGCGATCTATCTTGCACGCACATGGCAGGATGCAAAGAAAGCCTCGGAGAAGAAGAAGTCGCCGGCGCTCATTCATCAAGACCTCGATCTCGTACAGCGTTTGCTTCGCGATCAGCTTTCGGACGAATTTACGGCGATCCGTGTTGATAGCGAGGAAGAATATTTACGCACGGTCGAGTTTATGAATCGCATGGCTCCGCGAATGGTCAACCGCGTAAAGCTTTACACGCGGGACGAACCCATTCTCGATGCGTACGGCGTTCAGGAAGAGATCGATAAGGCACTAAAGCCGCGTGTTTGGCTGCGTTCCGGCGGTTACCTCGTCATCAACCAGACCGAGGCACTCGTTGCGATCGACGTCAATACGGGCAAATTCGTCGGCAAAGGCAACGCACGCCTCGAGGACACGATCACAAAGACGAACCTCGAAGCCGTCGATGAGATCGCACGTCAGATCCGCCTTCGTGACCTTGGCGGTATCATCGTCCTCGATCTGATCGATATGGAAGACCGGCGAAATCGCCACAAGGTCTCGCAGGCTCTCCAGGAAGCACTCTCGCACGATAAATCGCCGACGAAGGTGCTTTCATTCAATGATTTCGGGCTGATAATTATGACCCGTAAGCGCGTAAAACAATCGCTCGAAAGGACGATGTGCGCGCCTTGCGAATACTGCGAAGGCGCTGGTTGGGTGAAATCACCGCAGACCGTCTGTTACGAGATCCTCGGCGAAGCCCGCCGTCTCGCAAGGCAAGTCGATGATATTCGGCACACGACCTTGCGTGTGCATCCGGAGGTCGCAACCGCTCTTCGAAATTCGGAAAGACAGGTTATGGAAGAGATCGAGGCCCACCTCGGCAGCGTCGATCTCTCATCCGATAAAACGGTCCACCAGGCGCAGTTCGACTTCGCATTCGTCTAAGAACGGGTTTGATCCGATCCGTAAATTCAGCCCTCGCAGCAGAACGCTGTGAGGGCTAAATTCTTTATGCGAAAAATTTCCCGACCTTTTAAGGGCTCTAGAGCTTTAGGTCTTTCTTTAGTTCTTTCGGATTCTGTGGTTTTGCGAAGATCGAGTCCGGGAGGTCCTTGTTGAATTCGATCGATTCGTAATTGATGCGCGATGCGTGGTCGCCATTCTCAAAACGATCGATCACAAGCGGCGACTTCACGCCGGCGAATTCGACGAATTGCGCATAGTGGTCCTCTTCCTTCATTTCGTCGCCCGACACCGCCTTGCGGGTATAGATCGCCTTTTGCGGCAGATGGTCGTCCGCGGAGAATTCGAATTCGACGCTGAAGCCGTCCTTGTACGTAAGTTTTACAACATCGTTTCGCCGTCCGAGCGATGCTGCGCGGCGGCCTACGTAGGAAAGCTCAGCCTCACCTTTCCAATATCCGCGAAGCAGATTGTCGAGACTTACCCGAAGGCCTTGCTTGAAGGCCGCGATCTGCTGTTCGGATTGATCCTGCAAGATCTCCTGATCGCCATCATAGACCCAGCCCGCGCTGCCGGAATTCGCCTGCACGGTTCGCATCCCGTTCTGCTTGAACTCGGTGCGCTCCATATCGGGGAATTTGATCGCATCGACGAACGATTGGAACATCGCGAGTTGATTCTCCCGCATCACGCTGTATTTTCCACGGCCGATCTGCGTCCTTACCGCGAGGTAGCGTTCGCCGCCAAGAGCCTCGACGGCCTTTGCGATCACAGCCCGTGCCTTCTCTACACCGGAATTCGACGTTCCCTTAGGTTCGCTGGTAGGTGCATCGCCGTCAGCATCGACCTTCCAGCCGCTGTCGTATTTGTAGAAGATCGTGCGTGTGACCGAGACCGCTCGCCCGGCCCTCCTTTCCGGCGTGAACTCGATACTTCCTGCGGCGGTAGCAACCAATTTTCCGATCTCACGCGTCGGTGCCGAAAGTACCGTCACGTCTCCGATCCTACCCGAATCGAGGAATTCGACGCGAAGGACGACCTCAAAGCTGCTGTCGCTCGATGCCGCCTTTGGTGACTCGGGCAAAGGCTGTTTTGTGATCTCAAGGGCAGAATCCTGCGCCGAAACAGCTATCGACAGCATGACGATCGAAAGGAAAAGAAGGCCAAGTCGTTTCATTTTGCAGTTTAAAAAAGGCTTCGTGTGAAAAATATCACCGAAGCCTTTGATGCACTAAAGAGGGATTTCGTTCTCGTCAGTTCAGGCTGAAAGCATCAGCCGTCTTCACGACGACCCCACCATTCTCGACATCGACGATGAACTTCATCGCCATCTTCCACTGATTCGTGATCGGTAATTTCACGGTCTGGTCGATGTGGCGTTTCAAGAAACGCGCACCGTATGCAGGGCTATAGCCTTTTTCGGTCAGGGCATCGAGGGCCGCTTCGGTGATCTCGACGACCTTGCCCTTCCGCTCCATGCTCGCCGTAAGTTTTTGCAGGTATAGGCGTGCAATATCGCGAACTTCATCCATCGTCAGCGGCGAGAATACGATTATCTCGTCGATACGATTGCGAAATTCGGGTGTGAATCGCGTTTCAGCCGCTTTCAGCACGTCGCCTTTGATCGCATTCACGTCGCCGAGCGATTTCATTCCGAAGCCGAGCGGTTTCTCGTACTTCTTGAAATTCTCCGAACCGAGATTCGATGTCATGATGACGATCGAATCCGAAAGGTAAACCTTCTTGCCGCGGCCATCCGTTATCCAGCCTTCGTCAAAAGCCTGCAGGAAGATGTTCATCAAATATGGCGACGCTTTTTCGACCTCATCAAGCAAGAGCACCGTGTACGGGTTATCTCGAAGCTGTTCGGTCAAAATGCCGCCGCGTTCGCTGCCGACGATGCCGCGCGGCATACCGATCAGCTTTTCGATACCGACCGTGCCATCGCCGTATTCGGACATATCGATGCGAATCATCTTGCCTTCATCGCCGAACATAAATTCGGCAACGGCCTTTGCAAGCTCGGTCTTCCCGACACCCGTCGGCCCAAGGAAAAGCAGTACGCCGTCCGGCGCATAGTGATTGTCTTTGAGCGGGCCTTTGTTCAGCCGCAGGCGTTCGGCAACGGCCCGTACAGCGTCCTTTTGGCCGATGACGCGCTCGCCAAGCTCGATCTCCATCTGCGAGAAACGATCCGCGGTATCGCGATAGATCATGTCCTTCGGAATACGCGATTCCTGGGAAATGACGTCGATAATATGCTCCGGGCGGACGACAAGCGACGACGGCTCGTTGATCTCGACCTTTACGGACGCAGTGTCGAGCCAGCCGATCGCTTTATCCGGCAGGTGAAGATTGCGTATGTATTTTGGCGACATCTCGAGCGCGGTAGCGATCGCTTCGTCGGAGATCGTTACCGAATAGTTCTTCTCGAGCCGTGGCCTTAGGCCCAAAAGGATCTGCTTTGTCTCGTCGATCGAAGGTTCTTCGACACGCACAAGCCGGAAGCGTCTCGAGAGCGCTTCGTCCTCGCCTATATATTCCTTGTACTCGGTAATGGTCGTCGCACCAATGATCCGCAGTTCGCCTCGAGCCAATGCCGATTTGAACATATTCGCCGCATCCGACGTCGTGCCCATTGCGGCACCTGCACCGATGATCGTGTGGGCTTCGTCGATGAAGAGAATGATGTTGTCTTTCTCCTTCACCTCGTCGATGATGCCTTTGATACGCTCTTCGAACATACCGCGGAGCATCGTGCCGGCAACAAGCCCGCCCATCTGAAGCTGCACGATATGCGAATCACGCAGACGCGCCGGCACCTTCTCAGGCTCAAGCTCGATCAAGCGTGCGAGTCCCTCAACGACTGCCGTTTTGCCCACGCCGGGTTCGCCGACGAGCATCGGCGAATTCGACCTTTCACGGTGCGAAAGGATCTCCATCATCTGCCGGATCTCGCTTTCGCGGCCGATCGTCGGCGGGATCTTGTCCTGACGCGCAAGCTTATTCATCGAAATGCCAAAATGGCGGAGGAAAGACGGCAGCTCGTACTTTTGCCGCACTCTTTCCTCCTCTTTTTCGCGCTTGCGTATGCGGGTCCGCGCAATTTGCGCGACCTCATCGGACGGCACTCCCAGATTTTGCAGAACATCGTTCAGAACGCTTCGTTCGTCGTTCGAAAGTACGTAAAAAATGTCGGCGGCATCGATCACACGTCGGCCTTGCGAACGCGCGCGGTCCATCGCACGCTTAAAAAGCTCAGTTGTCTCCGGTGCAATGCGAAATCCCTTGCCGGTATGCTGGCGGCCCGATTCCATACGCTTTTCGATCAACAGCCGCACCGAACGCGGATCGACCGAAAGGTCACGCATCGTCGTCGAGAAAAGGTCTTCCTCCTCGAAGGCTACCGCGTGAAGTATGTGTTCGACCGCAACATAATTTTGGTCGCGTTTGCGAGACTCGGCCAGCGCACTCTCAAGCACGCGACGGCCGCTTTCGCTGAACTTGTCTTTATAAGAATCAATGTCTGCCATAAGACCCCATGAAATACTGCTAAATTCGAGGAAGGGACAAAACCGGTGAGGCATTGAACCGGTCTCAGCCTAAATAATAACACTTACTGCAAATGACCGAAAAGGAAAATCGGTCAGATGAGCCGATTTTCGACCCATTTATGCCCCCTTCCCAACCTGTACGCGGGCCGGACGCAAGAGCTTTCCGTTAAATTTATAGCCCCGCACATATTCCGTCACGACCTTTCCATCATCCTCTGGCTCGACCTCGACCATATCGACCGCCTCGTGAACTTCCGGATCAAAAGCGACTCCGACGGACGGAACGGCCTCGACGCCAACGGACGCCAATGCTTGCTCGAAAGAGCGAGCCGTGCCGATCACGCCATCTCTTAGATGCTCGACCGACGGATCGGTTTGGCTGGACTGGATGGCAAGATCGAGGTTATCGAGCACAGGAAGCAGCGTCGTCAGGAAATCGAACTGCGCCTGCGTCGCCTTTGCTTCGAGTGTTTTTTTCAAACGGTCGCGCATTTCCTGCGTTTCAAGCTCGATCGCGGCCTTAGCCTCCTCGAACTTTGCCTGCACACCAACGAGCTTTGCCTCGGCCGCCTCGCGACGTTCGGTCTCGGCCTTGAGCTGCGCTTCAAGAGCGATCTCCGCCGCCGACTTCACCGCCTCCGCGGGCTTTGCGGCCGCGGCTTCGCCCTCGGCATTTCGCGAGCCGTCCGCGTTAAACCTGCGCTTGTCCATAACGGGGATCTTCCCGTCGAATTCGTCAAATTCTTCCACTTTTTCTTGCGTCATTTCGTAACACTGTTCCTAGGCCTTTGGCCCTATCGCCGCACTCTTGCTGTCGGCCGACGAAAACTTCATTTCGCCATTCTCGGCGGAAACGTTCACGGTGCTTCCCTGCGCGATCTCGCCGTTCAAAAGCTTGATCGCCAGCGGATTCTGTATAAGCGATTGTATCGCACGCTTCAACGGCCGCGCACCGTACACAGGGTCGTAACCCTGCTCGATCAGCAGATCGCGTGCCGAATCATCTAGAACGAGTGTAACGCCGCGTTCATCCAGCATCGCACGAAGCTTCTCAAGCTGCACATCGATGATCGATGCGATCTGTTCCTTGCCGAGCTGTTTGAAGACGACGATATCGTCAATTCGGTTTAGGAACTCGGGCTTGAAGTGATCGCGCAGAACCTGCAGCACTTCCTGCCGTACATCGCGGTCCGCAAGCGGATTCTCAGCCGCTGCCTGAATCACACGCGAGCCGAGATTCGATGTCATAATGAGCACGGTGTTCTTAAAATCGACCACACGGCCCTTGCTGTCCGTAAGACGCCCGTCGTCGAGGATCTGAAGCAGTACGTTGAACACGTCAGGATGCGCCTTCTCGATCTCGTCAAATAACACGACCGAATACGGCCTTCGCCGAACTGCCTCGGTCAACTGGCCGCCTTCCTCGTAACCGACATATCCGGGTGGCGCGCCGATCATACGTGCGACCGCGTGCTTTTCCATATATTCGGACATATCGAGCCGCACCATTGCACGCTCGTCGTCGAATAGAAATTCAGCGAGCGCGCGCGCGGTTTCCGTCTTTCCAACGCCCGTAGGCCCAAGGAAGATGAATGAACCGACCGGCCTATTCGGATCCTGCAAACCGGCGCGTGCACGCCTGACGGCGTTTGCGACGGCGCTGAGAGCCTCATCCTGGCCGATCACGCGTTTGCCGAGGTTCGATTCCATCTGGACGAGCTTCTGCATCTCGCCCTCGAGCATCTTCGACACAGGCACGCCGGTCCAACGCGCGACGACCTCGGCGACGTCCTCTTCGTCCACCTCTTCTTTCAGGAAAACGCCGTCGCTCTGGATCTCCTGCAGCCGCGACTGATCGGCATCAAGACGCTTTTGAATATCGGGGATCTTTCCGTATTGAAGCTCGGCAGCACGGTTAAGATCGCCGGCCTGGCGTGCGTGCTCAAGCTCGAGCTTTGCCGCTTCCAGCTCTTCTTTCGCCGACCGCATCTTGTCGATCTCTTCCTTCTCGGACTGCCACTTCGCCTTCATACCCGAGGAGCGTTCTTTCAGGTCGGCAATGCGCTTCTCGATATCGTCGAGCCGAGCTTTCGATTTGTCGTCCGTCTCACGGGTCAACGCCTGTCTTTCGATCTCAAGCTGCAGAATTTCGCGCTCAAGTACGTCGATCTCCTGCGGGAGCGAATCGATCTCGATCCGGATCCGTGACGCAGCCTCATCGATCAGGTCGATCGCTTTGTCAGGTAGAAAACGGTCAGTAATGTAACGGTTCGAGAGCGTCGCTGCCGCGACGATCGCCGCATCCTTTATGCGGACGCCGTGGTGAACCTCATAACGCTCTTTCAGCCCGCGTAGGATCGCGATCGTGTCCTCGACCGTCGGCTCACCGATATAAACCTGTTGGAAACGGCGTTCGAGCGCTTTGTCCTTCTCAATGTATTTTTGATATTCGGCAAGCGTCGTCGCTCCGACGGCGCGCAACGTGCCGCGCGCAAGCGCGGGCTTTAGCATATTCGATGCGTCGATCGCGCCTTCGCTCGCGCCCGCGCCGACCAGCGTGTGCAGCTCGTCGATAAAAAGGATGATGCGGCCTTCCGCATTCTCGATCTCTTTTAGAACGGCTTTCAGACGGTCTTCGAATTCGCCGCGATATTTCGCACCGGCGAGCATCGCTCCGAGATCGAGCGAAACCAGCTTTTTGTTCTTCAAAGTTTCCGGAACGTCGCCCGAAACGATCCTTTGCGCGAGGCCCTCAACGATAGCCGTCTTACCGACGCCAGGCTCGCCGATCAAAACAGGATTATTCTTCGTCCTGCGCGAGAGGATCTGGATCGTACGCCGGATCTCGTCGTCGCGCCCGATCACCGGATCGAGCTTGCCGCTGCGCGCTCGTTCCGTTAGATCTTGCGCGTATTTTTCAAGCGCCTGGAAATTCTCCTCGGCATTCGGGTCGGTGATGCGCGAACCACCGCGCATATCCGTAATGACCTTCTCGAGATCCTCACGCGTAACACCATTCGAGCGTAGGATCCGACCGGCATCGCCCTCTTTTTCCTCAGCGATGCCGATAAGCAGATGCTCGGTCGAGACATATTCGTCCTGCATCGAATCGGCGATCTTCTGCGCCTTTTGGAACAAGGTGTTCGTCCGCGAACTAAAAAATGGCTGGCCGCCCGAAACCTGCGGGAACTTTGCGATCGCCGCCTGCACGTCCGTCAGTACGGTCTGCGCGTTCGCCCCGATCTTTCCCAAGATCGGCGCAACGACCGCCTCCTTCTGTTCGAGCATCGAGGCAAGAATGTGTTCCGGCTCGATCTGCTGATTCTGATTCTTTTCGGCGATGCCGATCGCCTCTTGGACGGCACTCTGGCCGCGTATCGTGAATTTTTCGAATCTCATAGCAATGAGTATTTTACCACTAGGGCGAAAAACGCAGGTGCGGGTGCATACAGTTTTTATTCCGTATGCGTGTTGCCGCACGCTGCGTATCCTAAGCCATTTAGGCTGAATAAGGGTCGAATCCCCTTACATCTCGTTATGCGCCGGCAGACTTGGTCGCATCTATCGTCGTCGGCGTCGTATCAGTGCCCGTGATCTCGATCTTGCGTGCCTTTGTCTCCTCGCGCTTCTTGAGCGTAACGGTCAGCATTCCGTTATCGAATTCGGCCTTTGCGTTCTCAACAGTTACCGTGTGCGGTAGCGTGAACGAACGCGAGAATTCGCCGTACGCACGCTCGACGCGGTGGTAATTGTCCTCATCGGTCTTCTTCTCGAACCGGCGCTCACCCTTGAGCGTCAACACGTTATTCTCGAACGAAAGCTCGAAATCCTCACGCTTCATCCCCGGCAGCTCCGCCTCGAGCACCATGGAATCGGCGTTCTCGTAAATGTCGATCTTTGGATTCCACGCGGTGCCAAATGCCTCCTCACCATCAAAACGGTCCGAAAACATCCGATTCATCTCACGTTGCAGGCCGCGCATACCGCGGAAAGGGTCGTATTTTGCAATGAACATTTATGTATTACCTCCTAAATCCTTGAAAATACTCGACTAATCACTTAGTCAATTAAGATAATAAAATATGAGCGTAGGATTGTCAACTTCTAGAATTAGCTAGATTCAAAGAAGAAAGGCAGCCGCTTCCGACTGCCTTGCAAAAGGTTCAAACTGATGTATTACTTATGTTCCCGGCGGAGAGATTACAAGGAAGACATCCCACGCCCGACGACCGACTCGGGCGTCCGCCTTATCGCGAACCTTTGCCCAGTATTTGAACCTATTTCCGAATGCGTCCGTCCGGCGTGACTCCTGAAAATCAAGCCTGATGGCCACAACATCCAATGTAGGAAGGCTTGACTGCTTTTCCGACCGCGAAACGGGACCGAATGATCTTGCAAACGAGGGGTTCGAGGCAAAGATACCCGTAACTAACGCGGTGATTAGTAGGAAAAAGCGAGGAAGGCGAGGAAAGTGAGGCCTCATAGTATTTCTCCCTAAGTATTGAATTGTACCGCTCCGGCAATTCTTCCGTGCGGTTGGCAACAAGTATGCTCTCTCTCTTTTGTCAACACAAACGTCAATATCGCGAAGAAGTATGCAGCGCGGCCGAATTATCGGGGAAAATCAAGTGTTTTCAGGTGACATCTGCGGCTATTGACGGTATATTTACTTTGCAAAAATCGGCATTTTTCTCAAACGTCCGGCGGCCTTGCCGGACCGTTTATCCCGAACAACAGGAACCCAAGGCGTTCCAAGCGGGCCGATCTTAGATGAAGATTCTAAAAGAGATACTTTGGCCGCTGGTGGCGGTCGTCGCGGCGTTCATTGTCGGCGGCATCGTTATTCTCGCACTTGGGGACAACCCGATCGAGGCATATCGTCTGCTGCTCTCGAGCTCTTTCGGTTCGCTGCGCGACATCGGCTGGATGCTGCATTACGCGACGCCGCTGATCTTCACGGGCCTTGCCGTCGCGGTCGCATTGCGTTGCGGGCTTTTGAATATCGGTGCGGAAGGCCAGCTTTACGTCGCCGCCTTTGCGGCCGCGTGGGTCGGCATCAAGCTCGGCGGTACGGTCGTAAGCTCCGGCGGCACGGAACAAAATTGGTCTTGGGCCACGCTTCCCGCATTTCTTCTCGTACCGCTGTGCATTGCGGCAGCGGTGATCGCAGGTGCGGTATGGGGCGGCATTCCCGGCGTGTTAAAGGCAAAGTTCGGCTCGCACGAAGTCATCAACACCATCATGCTGAATTTCATCGGCATCGCGCTGGTGAGCTATTTCACGCAATACTATTACAAGATACCGGGCGACCCGATCCTGCAGACGGCGCCGATCGGCGAAAATGCGACGATCCCGAAATTGAGTGCATTCATTCCGGGATTGCCGGCCGACGTTCCGCTGAATGTCGCGTTCCTCATCGCGATCTTGAGCTGTATTGCGGTCTGGATCTTTCTGTGGAAGACAAAATGGGGATACGAACTCCGCGCCGTCGGACAAAATCCGGCGGCGGCGGAATATGGCGGTATTTCGCCAAAGAAGCAGATCATTCTCGCGATGACGATCTCCGGCGCACTGGCCGGTATGGTCGCGATCGGCGAAGTTCTCGGCACGCGGCACAACTTTTATAGTGGTTTTTCGGCCGAATGGGGTTTTTTGGGCATTGCCGTCGCGTTGCTCGGGCGTAACCATCCGCTCGGCGTCTTTGTCGCCGCAATATTCTTCGGCGTGCTGCTTCGCGGCGAGATATTTGTCGATGCGTTCACGTCGAAGGTTTCTAAGGATCTTGGCTGGGTCTTGCAGGCGATCATTATTTTGTTCGTAGCTTGCCTGCAGAAATATTCGAGGAAATAGGCAATGGGCGAGATATTCACACTAGCACTTCTATTCTCTTCGCTCAGGCTCGCAACGCCGCTGATCTTTGCGGCTTTGGGCGGCCTTTTTTCAGAGCGGTCGGGCGTGATCAACATCGCGCTCGAGGGGCTGATGCTCGCGGGTGCATTCACCGCAGCCGTTGTAACTTATCAGGTCGGTAACCCGTATGTCGGCGTGCTCGCAGGCGTCGGGGCCGGGGCCTTTCTCGCATTCATTTATGCGGTCGCGTGTATCAAGTTCGAAGCCGATCAGGTCGTTGCCGGAATGGCGATAAACTTCCTGATGATCGGGCTGCCGGCTTTGATATCCGGTGCGATCTACGATTCCGCGGGTTCGACACCGCAGATCGAGAAGGTCCTCCAGCTCCCGGACTTTTATAACCGCATCTCCATCGCGACGATCCTTGCGTTGGCTCTTGTACCTATCTGCTGGTGGATAATGTACAAGACGCCTTTCGGGCTCCGCATTCGGGCAGCCGGCGAGAATCCTGACGCAGCAGAGACGGCCGGCGTGAACGTCATTCGCCTTCGCTACATCGCGGTTACGATCTCGGGCGTCCTCGCCGGATTGGGTGGAGCGTATCTCTCGATCGGGCAATCTTCGCTCTTTACGCGAAATATGACCGCCGGCCGTGGATTCATAGCTCTTGCCGCTCTCATTCTTGCGAAATGGCGTCCGGTGCCCGTGCTCGGTGCTTGTCTATTTTTTGGTTTGACCGAAGCCTTGTCGATCCAGATCCAAGGCGCATCGTGGGCACGCATCGGCGGTGAAGAGATCCCTGTGCAGTTCATTCAGATCATTCCGTATCTGCTTACGATCATCGTTCTCGCGGGATTTATCGGCCTGTCTCGAGCTCCAAAGGCTCTTGGGATTCCGTATAGCAAAGAAGATTGACTATGCCTTCCACGACAAACCCGCGTGAAGCGGCTGAATTCATCCGCTCGCGTTTTGGAGAGCCCATTTCTACGGCTGTCGTTCTCGGCAGCGGTCTCGGGGCCTTCGCCGACGAGATCGAGGGCGCTTTCCGCATTCCGTATGAAGAGATCCCGGGTTTTGCGCGTTCAACCGTCGAGGGCCACGCCGGCCAGCTTGTCCTTGGGCATATCGGCGGCGTGAATGTTGCGGTGCAGCAAGGACGTTTTCATTTCTATGAAGGCTACGAAATGGGGCAGGTCATCTTCCCCACGCGTACATTTGCGTGCCTCGGAGCGAAAAATCTGATCTTGACCAATGCCGCCGGCAGCCTGAACACGGATATGAAGCCCGGTTCGCTTATGGTCATCACGGATCATCTGAACTGCATGGGCGTGAGTCCGCTCCGCGGAAAGAATGACGATTCTTTCGGTCCGCGCTTCCCGGATATGACCAGAGTTTATGACCGCGAGTTTCAAGAGTTTGCGGAAGAAGAAGCAGCAGCGATCGCAAGGTCAGGTGCGGATTTTTACTTGGGACGCGGCGTTTACTGTGCCCTTTCGGGGCCTACCTACGAAACGCCGGCCGAGATACGTATGTATCGACTGCTCGGAGCTGACGCGGTCGGGATGTCCACCGTACCGGAAGCGATCGCCGCTCGGCACGCGGGACTTCGCGTTCTCGGCATTTCGTGTATTACAAATCTTGGTGCGGGCCTAAGCGGCGAGATCATCGATCACAGCGAGGTGATGGAGACGGGCGAAAAGGTCAAGGGAGTTTTCAAGGAGCTGCTAAAGCGCGTGATCTCGCGCATCGGCAGCTAATTTTTACTTATGATAATCGGCATTTGCGGCGGTACCGGTTCGGGAAAGACGACGATCGCGCGGGCGATCGTAGAGGCCGTCGGTGAACAGAATGTAGTTCTTGTCGAGCAAGATTCCTATTATCGGAATCTTGCGGATATGCCGCTTGATGATCGGCATCACGCAAACTTTGATCATCCGGACGCGATCGACAGCGACCTGCTCGTTAACCACATCAAGCGGTTAAAGCTCGGTCAGCCGATCGAGATACCGATCTATGACATGGTCACGCATACGCGTAGCGACCGCGTCGAAGTGATCGAACCGCGACCCGTCGTTATCGTCGAAGGGATCCTGATCTTCTCCGAACCTCGGATACTCGAGCTTCTCGATGTTCGCGTATTCGTCGATACGCCTGACGACATTCGGCTGCTGCGCCGGCTTCGCCGCGACATCAATGAACGTGGGCGGACCTTCGAGCGAACTCTCGACCAATACGAGAAGACGATCCGGCCGATGCACTTTGAATTTGTCGAACCGTCGAAACGCTTCGCAGATGTGATAATTCCGGAAGGCGGCCAAACCGATACGAGCATCAAAATGCTCTGCAGCTTGGTTCGAGAGCGGCTGAGCGAACAACGTCCGGTATGAACCAAGGACAAAGCTCGCCTATCTGACGTCGGTAAGAGGTTAACGTTAATGTCATCCGAAACAGCCAAAGCAACGCTGATCGCCGCCGCGAGGGATGCTCGTGAGCGGGCACACGCGCCCTTCTCGCACTTCAAGGTCGGGGCAGCGGTCGAAAGCGTTGATGGCGATGTAACAACAGGCTGCAATATTGAGAACGCAAGCTATGGCCTAACGCTGTGCGCCGAGCGGGTCGCGATCTTTAAGGCTGTTTCGGAAGGCATACGCAAATTCAGAAGCCTCACGATCGTCGTCGATACCGATGAGCTTACGCCGCCGTGCGGTGCGTGCCGGCAGATCATCTGGGAGTTCTGCGGCGACATTCCCGTAACGATGGCAAACCTAGCAGGCCGCACGGAAACAATGCAGATGAGCGATTTGCTGCCGAAAGCGTTTGACGCTCGGTTTCTCGTTGACTGAACCACATTTAAGATGAAAAAGTCCAAGACCCTCGTAACCTTCCTTTGTCTTTTTGCTTTCGTCCTCAACGGTGTCGCTACGGCCCAAAGGCCGATCGGTACGAGAGATGTGCCCGTCGATCTACTGATCGTCGGCGGTGATGTTGTAACAATGGATGGCACGAAACGGGTGATCAGAAATGGTGCGGTCGCCATTCGCGGTGAGAATATCGTCGCCGTCGGGCCGACAGCCGCGATCACGCGGAAATACCGCGCAATAACAACGATCAATGCACGCGGCAAGGCCGTCGTTCCCGGCCTCATCAACACGCACACGCACGTTCCGATGTCGCTTTTTCGCGGCATCGCGGACGATCTTGACCTTAACGAGTGGCTGACGAAGTACATCTTCCCGGCCGAGGCCAAGAACGTAAATGAAGAATTCGTCCGCGTCGGAACACGTCTCGGGCTAGCGGAGATGATCCGCGGCGGGACGACGACCTACTGCGATATGTATTACTTTGAGGATGCGATCGCGGAGGAGACGAAGAAAGCCGGAGTTCGCGGCGTCCTGGGCGAGACGGTCATACAGTTTCCGGTCGCTGACAACAAAACTCCCGGCGAGGCCCTCGCTTACGCTGACCGCTTCATCACCAAGTGGCAGAATGATCCGCTGATCGTTCCGGCGATCGCTCCGCACGCGCCTTATACGGTTTCGACCGACGATCTGAAGCGTGTTCGCCAGCTCTCCGATAAGCGAAATGCGCCTGTGCTGATCCACGTTGCCGAAACGAAAAAGGAGCGTGACGACATCTTCGCAAAATACGGGAAGACTCCGGTCGATTATCTGAGCAGCATCGGCTTTCTTTCTGACCGTACGATCATCGCCCACAGCATTTGGGTTACGGACGAAGAGATCGGCATTCTCGCAAAAGAGAACGTCGGTGTCGGGCATTGTCCTCAATCGAATATGAAGCTTGCGTCGGGAGTCGCTCCCGTACCTGCAATGCTTAAAGCCAATGTTGCGGTCGGATTGGGGACGGACGGTGCGGCATCGAACAACGACCTCAATATGTGGGAAGAGATCGACACCGCGGCAAAGCTGCACAAGAATCACACAGGCGACCCGAAGGTCGTCAACGCCGAACAGGCTTTCGAGATGGCAACGATCCGCGGGGCACGAGCCCTACATCTCGATAAGATCATCGGCTCGATCGAAGCCGGCAAGCGCGCCGACATCGCGATCGTTGACCTCGATTCTCTTCATCAGACCCCTTTCTACAACATTTATTCTGCCCTCGTTTATTCGACAAAGGCCGCCGATGTCGACACCGTCGTCATCAATGGCCGCATAGTGATGAAAGGCCGCCGGTTGCTCACGCTGGACGAAAATGCTATAAAAATAGACGCAAACGCATACCGCGATAAAATCATCAAGAGTTTAGGCAATTGATCTGGCGGGGAACCTTAGGAGTGGTAATCACGCCTATTATTTGCGTTTTCAAGGATTTTCTCGGGTCGCTTTGAGTGGGCCAGCATGAGTGCCGGCTCTGGCCTTTACGGAGATCATCTCATCCAAAATGGAGAAAGGATGCCGTTAAACGTCAGGAAGTTTTTCATATCATCAGTTTTGATCTGCGGTAGCTTTTCCGCCGCAGCTCTCGCACAGACGGCACCTGTTCCACAGAGTTCGCCATCGCCTCAGGCACCCGCTCAACCTGTTCAGACCGCACCCGCCATCACCTCCGGCGACCTGCTCCGGGCCCGAATATCAAAGGCAAAAGCTTTCATCGCAGTTCGAAATTACAGCGCAGCCACGTACGAGCTTGAGAATGTCCGCAGAGAATCCGGCGATCCCGCGATCCTTTCGGGCGTGAATGTTCTGCTGATGAACAGCTACCTCGAACAGGGCGACTACAAGCGTGCTCAGGACCTTCTGAAAGAATTCTACGCTGAGCAAAAGACCACCAAGGCCGGAGCAAAGGCGAATTACCTCGCCGTTGCCGGCCAGATCGTTAAAGGGGCCCGAAACCGTCTCGAAAGATATCAAACCCTTGGACTTAGCGTTACCGACCGCACACTTCCGCTCGAGGCCGTAAATGACCTCGAAAAGATGCGCGAAACGCTCGAGCTCGTCATCGCCCAATCCAAGGAGATGAGCGCCGACCAATCAAAGGCCGCCGATGCGATGGCACTTCTCGAAGAGGCCACCAATTCTCGCAGTATGCTTGCCCGCGATGAATACGATTCGCGTCGCTGGCGTGATGAGGTCGCGGATGCACGGGAAGACATCGCGAATTCCCGCACCGTCGTCATCAGCGCGATCAGCGGTGTGCCCTCGACGAACGTTGCTGATGGACGTGCCGTTACGGAAAAGCCCGCTGTTCAGGCCGCACCAGCCGTTGCAGCACCGTCCTCTGGGATCGCTCTTGAACCGGTCCGGTCAAACCCCGCACCGAGCGTGAATACCGACCGTCCGCGTCAAGTTGAAGGCCCGGTGGCTCGCGCAGGGGCTGAGCCCGTAGAAAAGCCGGCAGAAACTCGCGAGAAAACTCCTCCTGTAGCCGAGAAACAACCGGAAAAGGTTGCCGGAAATGACAAACAGCCCGAGAAAACCGCCCCTGCTCCAACCGAAACCCCGGTAGAAACTGGCCCGATCACCGTAGGCTCGCTAACCGAGTATGCGACCAACAAGGCAACTCCGATCTACCCGTCATTCGCTAGGACGGCGCACGCTGTGGGGGTCGTTCGAGTGGAAGTGATCGTTGACGAGAGCGGCGAGGTCGCATCGATCGAAAAAACGAGCGGCCCATCCCTGCTGCAGGGTGCCGCGAAGGACGCTATCCGCAAATGGCGTTTCAAGCCCTTTGAACGCAACGGCCAGCCCGTTAAGGCCATCGGGTTCGTTAATTTCAATTTCTCCCTATAGTTCGGCCCTCCCGATCTGGCAAAGTTGGCCGGCTTGTCCAAACCCAACTATCGTCCCTCTTTCTATTGAAGATATCCGCGAAGCCTGACATAATCTCCAAGAGCCTGACTGCGCGGGCAAATATCCCTGTTTGCCGTGTCTAGAAACTGCCTTTGGCGGTTCCCCGAGGCGAAATTAGTCTAGATCTGTACGTAGAAAGTACGTGTTGTTCCGTAAGCCCTGCCCGTCTTACCGCTGTTGTTTCCGGGTTTGTGTCCAAGGATCGAAGTAAACCCTATGCTGAAGAACAGAACTCTTTTGTTGGCGGCTTTTGCTGTCGCCGCTGTTGCGATCCTCGGTTACATTGCCGCAGAACGAACTCACGTTTCGGCTGCGACGCCGCATAAGACGTGGATAACCGTCGATGTGAACGAGCTCAAGACGATGCAGGTATTTGCGGCAATGGACGGCCGTTTCCTGACTCCTGAGATCGTGGCCATAAAGAACGGGATCGCCGTGCTTCACGTCACGGACGACGAGATCGCGACCATATCGGAACATGCTCACAAGAACCTTCATAAGTGCGCTGGCTTTATGGGCCACCCGGATGAGCAGGATGCTCTCGATACGATCGACCTTGTAACCAGGCCGAAACCGTCGCTCGGCACGATGACCTACACGATCGATAATACCGCGACCGTGCAGCCGATGATCAGCCAGATGGAGGCTCCGAATATCAAAGCCACCATTACAACGCTGTCTGCCTTTAATACCCGCTATTACCAGTCGGAGACCGGTTTGGATTCGGCCCTTTGGATCAAGAACACATGGACGACGCTTGCCGCAGGCCGCAACGACGTTACCGTAGAGTTCTTTGTCCACCCGACGTGGCTGCAGCCTTCGATAATTATGACGATACCGGGGACGACGAACCCGTCCGAGGTCGTTATCCTCGGCGGACATCAGGATTCGACGCGTTCGGGATGTAGCCCAAGCACGACCTGCCTGACGCTTCCGGCTCCCGGTGCGGACGACGATGCGTCCGGGATCGCCTCCCTGACGGAAGTTATCCGCGTTGCGATGGCAAATAACTACCATCCGGCAAAGACGGTCAAATTTATGGCCTACGCGGGTGAGGAAGCGGGCCTTCTCGGCTCAAAGGCGATCGCAATGAACTATCAAAACGCAGGTGTCAATGTTGTCGGCGTTCTTCAGCTCGATATGACGAACTACAAGGCACCGTCGACCGATATCGCGATCATCACTGACCACACGGACTCCGCTCAGAATCAGTTCGTGCGCGATCTTGCTACGACCTATCTGCCGACGCTGACCGTCGTGAATACGCAATGCGGATATTCCTGTTCGGACCACGCCTCTTGGGACTCACGCGGATACGCCGCATCGTTCCCCTTCGAGGCGCCGATGAATGCAGATAACCCGTTCATACACACTGCGAACGACACGCTCGCAAACAGCGACCCAAATGCGAATCACGCTCTAAAGTTCTCAAAACTCGCCGGTGCCTATATGGCGGAACTCGCAAAAGGAACGATCGCTCCGGCGGCTTCCGGTGAGAAGTTCGCCGATTTTGACGGCGACGGCAAGACGGACGTTTCGGTCTTTCGCCCGTCGAACAGCGTTTGGTATATCCAGGGCTCGCAGGCGGGATTTTCTGCAACGCAGTTCGGCGTATCGACCGATCAGCCTGTTCCGGCAGACTTTGACGGCGACGGCAAGACCGACATCGCCGTCTATCGCGACGGAGTCTGGTACTCGCTTTTGAGCGGCACGAGCACCGTGAACATCACAAGCTTTGGCATTGCCGGCGACAAACCTCAGCCGAAGGATTTCGACGGCGACGGCAAGGCGGACAAGGCTGTATATCGTGGCGGAACGTGGTATGTGCTCAAGAGCAACGGTTCTCAGTACTCAGTTGCCCAATTCGGCCTCGCCGGCGACATCGCAGCGGCAAGTGACTACGATGGCGACGGAAAGGCCGATTACGCCGTTTTCCGGCCGTCAGAGGGCGTTTGGTACGTGCTTGGTTCAACTGCCGGCTTCTCAGCAAGCCAGTTCGGCATCTCGACCGATAAGCCGGTCCCGGCTGACTACGACGGCGACGGCAAGACGGATCTTGCGGTCTATCGCGACGGCGTTTGGTATCTGCAAAGGACGACCGACGGATTCTCGGCATTCCAATTCGGCATCGCGACGGACATCCCTGCGACCGGCGATTACGATGGCGACGGCAAGGCCGACGCAGGTGTCTATCGGGACGGAGTTTGGTATATGCTCCGCTCGACCGGCGGATTCGCGGTAACCGGTTTTGGGCTCGCAGGCGACAAGCCGCTTCCGTCAACCTTTGTACCGTAAGGCGTTGCCGGGTGCCTGAACATTGCAATGTGGCACGGACCGGGTACATCCTTGTTCGTGCCATTCTTATTTGAAGGTCAATGCTGCAGCCAACGTCATCGACAGATCTTTCCGTCTCACGGCAACTTGCTCCCGAAGAGATCGAGCTCAAGAAAAAGGAGCGTGTCCTCGAACGTCTGAAGGACCGTATTGCCTTTCGCGAAGAGGATATGGCGGACCTTCGCGGCGAACTCGAACGCTTCGAGGCTCAGTATTCGATGCAGGTCGGACGGCTTTATGCCCAGATCGACGAGATCGAGGCCGCGATCGCCGAAGAAGAGCTGAAACTTGTCCCCGATGACGAAGAGATCAAGAAACGCGTAGAGGAGCTTCGTCGCAAGGCAGAGGAATCTGCGGCACGTGCCGCCGCTGCCGAGGCCGCCGAAAAGGGCGATTGGAAACCTACCGCCGAGGCCAAAAAGGCTTATCACGACCTTGCACGCACTATCCATCCCGATCTCGCCCTCGATTCCGAGGAGAAAGAGCGGCGGCACGTCCTGATGGCCGAGCTGAATAAAGCATATTCGTCCGGCGATCAGGTCCGCCTCGATAAGCTCGCAGATGACCTGCGGCACTCCCCGGCCCTCGTCTCGGGCGACACCATCGGCGACAAGCTCGTACGCGTTATTCGGCAGATCGCACAGGTAAAAGCCCGCTTTTTTGAGCTTGAAAGGGAAGCAAGGGCAGCAAGAAACTCCGAAACCTATACGCTTCTCTGCAAGGCCAGGGCTGAGCGTGCTGAAGGCCGCGATATGATCGCCCAGATCGCCGCCCGTACCGCCGTTCACATAACGCGTGCAAACCGCCGCCTTCAGAGCCTCAAGAACGTAAATGCCGCGGCTAAAACCTACGTTAAGGAAACTTTCGGGATGAATATCGAGGATTTTCAGGAAAAAGGGACAAAAAAGAGGCACAAATAACCTGTTGACAAGAAACCATGATTATGTAAACTCTATTTTTATTGTCGACGGAACATTTTTCGTCGCTCCCTCTGACCCTCTCCGGAGCTGATTTTTGTAGAGAAGGTCGCTTTTACAAGCCAACGACAAGGTTTTTCGCACGAACGTGCTCCACGTACGGGAATGCGAAAAAAGAGGGAGGCGGTGTGGGAGACGTCTCCCTCGTTTTGCGCCTGCGCCCTTTTAGGCTAGATCGTCCGCCCGGCCGCAGCTCCCGAAGCCCAAGCCCACTGAAAGTTATATCCACCGAGCCAGCCCGTTACGTCCAGAACCTCTCCGATAAAATAGAGTCCGGGATGAAGTTTTGACGCCATCGTTTGCGAAGATATTTCCTTGGTCGAAACGCCGCCAAGCGTAACCTCCGCCCGATCCCAACCTTCAGTCGCATCAAAATATACCAGCCAGTTCTTTAGCGTGTTTGCGATACCTGCGCGAGCATTTACGTCCAGATCGGCGACGAGTTTCTTTCGCGTTCCGGGTGGCAAGAACGCCTCAACGATCCGTTTTGAAATATGCTCGGAGAGAATATTTCCGACCTGCATACGGGACTCGTGATTCTCTTCGAATAACGTTAGAAGATCAATTTCAGGGAGCAGATCGATCTCGACCGGCTTGTCCTGCGACCAATAGTTCGAGATCTGCAGGATCGCGGGGCCCGATAGTCCGCGGTGAGTGAACAGAACGCTCTCACGGAATACCGCACGGCCGCAACGCACCTCCGAGTCGGCAGAAACGCCTGAAAGTGCAGGGAAAACCTTTCCCTTTAGCCGCATGGCCACGAGCGATGGCCGCGTTTCGACGATCTTGTGCCCGAACTGCCTCGCGATCTCATACCCGAGCCCAGTCGCCCCGACCTTCGGAAATGAAAGGCCTCCGGACGCGACGACGAGGTTGTCAGCCGCAAAATTCGACGTGCCGGTGCGAACAACGAAGTGCTCTGCGTATTCGACACCTTTGACATCCTCGCTCGTAAAGATCTTCACGTTCGCGGCCTTCGCATCCTCAAGCAGCAAATTCACGATCGAACGCGACGATTCCCGACAAAACAGCTGTCCGTGCTTCTTTTCCTGGAAAGGGATCTTGTGGCTTTTGACGAGCTGAAGAAAATCCTGCGGCGTAAAACGAGCGAGCGCGGATTTTGCAAAATGCGGATTCTGCGAGATGAAATGCTCGCTTCTTACGTCCAGGTTCGTGAAGTTGCATCGCCCACCGCCCGAAATGATTATCTTTCGGCCGACCTGGCTGTTCCGCTCGAGGACGGCGACACGCTTACCGCGCTTTCCTGCCTCTATCGCACAGAAAAGCCCGGCCGCACCGCCGCCGATCACGATCGCATCGAATCTCCGATCAGCCAAGATAGCGTTCCTTCAGGATCTTGGCGTGATGGCGAACGTGGCCGATCGAGATGCCGGCAAGGGCACGAACAGAGATCTGTTTCTCGTTTGCGGTTCCGACCCGCTTCAAATCGGCCTCGCCCATGTTGTTGAGCATCAAGGAGTTACCGAGCCTCATATGCTCGAACTCACTCAACAGATCGTCGAAACTACGCTCATTCGCATGCGAAAAATCAATGTATCCAGGATGCTCCTGATCGTATCCCGGGATCGGCGTCTGATCTCCGCGTGAGATCCGCAACATTCGATATGCAAAGATCCGCTCGCAGTCGATGATGTGGCTTATGACCTCTTTGATCGTCCACTTACCATCGTCGTAAGCAAAAAGGCCGCGGTCTTCCGGCACGCCGTGAAGCGTTGCGCGCAGATCCGCGGGCTGCGCGGCGAAAGCCGGGCGTATGTCGGCCTCAGGAACAAGATCTAGATATTTGTTGTAGTACGGATCGTATTCCGTCGGCTCTGGTTTGAACATATTTTGCGTCCTTTTTCTCTGGTAGAATAGCAGACAATGTCTGCGTCTATAACTTCGAAACTCCTTCTCCTAGCCCTTGTCGCGTTCGCTTTCGGCGTGTCTGCCCAAAGCGCGTCAGCTCAACGCGGCGGCAAGGCCGAACCGAACCGGATCACCGTCGGCAGCCGGGAAACCGTCGTCCGCGGCCGCCTCGCAAACGGCCAGGAAATGGAATATGTCTTTACGGCAAAAGCAGGTTCTGTCATAACGATAAAAAATTCGCGGCCGAGTGCCTTCGATTTTCGCGTATTTTCAGAAGAAGCCGATGTCGAGACCGAGTTTGAAAGCTCACCCACGCTCACGCTAACGCTGCCGCAGGACGGCGATTATTTCTTCTTCGTCCGAAAGAAAGCCGGCGGCCCGCGAACCGCAAACTTTTCGCTAACGCTGAAGATCGACTAGACGGGCGTCCTCGCTTTGTCCATTTGTCCACTCTTGTCCACAACGCTTGTGGACAGGGAAAGCATTGCGAATATTGGACTTAGCCCATTTGTCCACAAAAAACGCGAAAAAAATAAAAAATTTAGATGCGTTCTGCGTCGCATCTATGCAACAGTGTATCACACTTTGTCAAGAGCCGGGCAAGATTTTTTGTCGCCGTGCACCGGAAAGGAAGATCTACGGCGGCTTAGCCGCCGACGTGTTTCAGCGAACGTGTCGGAAAGGCACAGCCTTTCCGCTCGGCGAGAAAAGGTTTGATAGCGCACGAAGGCGGCGAAGCTAGGTCCGCCGCCTTCGTTGAAAATGCAAAGTGAGAAAAATGCCGAGCCCTTACTGACGTGCGGGCTACGGACACATTCGGCTACGCCTGCATATATGCGCCGTTCAGGCGGTTGCTCATATTTCGCGCGATAAAAGCGGCACGCATTTTGGCTTCGTCCGTCACTTCACCTTCGAAGAATTCGTCGAGCGTCGCGTAGAAGATCTCGATCCAGCGGCCGAAATGTTCTGGTAGGAGCGGTGCTTTCTTGTGAAGCTCGAGGTGCGGGAGCAGCGGGCTGTTGAAATAGACCGGCTTGCCAAAGAGCACTTTCTCCCAAAAATCGGTTATGACGGGAATGTGCTTGTCGAGATTCAGATCGACAAAATGATGGCCGATCTCTTCATCGGCGATCGCGGTCTCATAAAACTTCCAAAGGAGCTTTTCCAGGTCAGCTCTTTCTTGTATATCTCTCATTACTGCAAATCAGAAAAAACCTATTCTGTCGTAACCTCGCCTTCGCCCTGCAAGGCTGCATGGAGCGTGTGCCAGCTCAGGCTCGCGCACTTAACGCGTGCCGGGAATTCAAGTACACCGGCGAAGATCTTGAGCCGCCCGAGATGATTCTCCTCCGCCTCGGCATTGAGTTCGCCCGTGACCATTCGGTGAAATTCATCGAAGATCACTTCCGCCTCCTCGCGGCTTTTGCCCTTGACGAATTGCGTCATCATCGACGCCGAAGCCTTCGAGATCGCGCAGCCCGAACCCTTGAACGCGACGTCCGTCACGGTGTCGCCGTCGAGTTTTACATAGACGCGAAGAGCGTCGCCGCAAAGCGGATTGTTGCCGTCCGCGGTGCGGTCGGGCGATTCGATCTCGCGAAAGTTCCGCGGGTTCTTGTTGTGTTCGAGGATGACCTCTTGATAAAGTTCGCTCAATTCGGACATCGTTTAGCTATTTCGAGGCCTCCGTTGCCTTCAGCGCCTTATCAAGAAATTTCTGCATCAGGTCGGCGAGCGGATGGGCCGCGTTGTTGTCGGCATCTTTGTGTGCAAAGATCGCGGTTCCGTGGCCGCCATCTCCGTAAACAACGACCTCGGCGTTCTCACCGGCAGATGCTTCTTTCAGCTTACGGACATCTGCCGCTGAGTCCTTGTCGTCCTCCGCGGCGACGAGGAGGACGGGCCGATCGCCGTATTTCTTGATCGCGGGTACGGTCGGCAAGTTGTTGAAATAATTCACGCCCGGCGAGAGCAGCACGACCGCGGCGATCTTCGGATGATCAGCCGCATACATTATCGCGACGCTACTGCCGTACGACGCACCGACGATGCCGATCTTGTTCGCATCGACATTCTCCTGTTTGTCGAGGAATTCGACCGCCGAATTCGCATCGCTTAAGAGAAGTTTCGGGTCGATACCCTTGTTGAGATCGACCTTGACCTCCGAGCCGTCTGCCTTTTTGTTCGATTCGCCAAATCCGCGGCCGTCGATAGAAAGCACCGCGTAACCGGCCTTATTCATCCGCTCGGCAAACTCATCGTAAACATGGCGATTCGCCGTCCATTCGTGCAGCAAAAGTAGCGCGGGTGAATTCGGCTTTTGCGGTTTATAGAAACTGCCAACGAGCTTTACGCCGTCCCGCGTGTCGATCGTAACGGTCTCGGCCTTGGCCTGAAACTCCGGCACGACCGATGGCGATGGTGCTGCGTTCGCCGCAGACGTATTCCTTGCCGAGTTGTTCGCTGCCGGCGAACCACAGGCTGCCAAAGAGACCGCGAGTGCGATGATGGCGATGTATTTCATATACTCAATTCTCCTGCTCATTTTCATACGGCCAGGGTCATGCAAACACCTCGATCACCTTCTGTATCGAATCGGCAAGTTTATCGACCTCTTCCTTCGTGTTGTAGAACGCAAAGCTCGCTCTTGCCGTTGCCGGCACATCGAAGAATTGCATCACCGGCTGTGCGCAATGATGACCGGCACGCACGGCAATTCCCTGTTGGTCTAGTATGGTGCCGATATCGTGCGGATGGATGCCTTCGATGGTGAAAGAAAGTACGCTCGCTTTATTTGCTGCCGTCCCGATGATCTTCACCTCGGGGATGTCCGAGAGGCGGGCGGTCGCGTACTCGAGCAGCGAATGTTCGTATTCGGCGGCGGCCTCGAAATCGAGTGCATTCAAATAATCGATCGCCGCCCCGAGGCCGATGCCTGCGGCGATGCCCGGGGTTCCGGCCTCGAATTTTTCAGGGATCGGCGCGTACGTCGTCTTTTCAAAACTCACAGTGCGGATCATCCCGCCGCCGGTCTGATACGGCGGCATTGCGTCGAGCCATTCGCGTTTGCCGTAAACGATGCCGCTCGCGGTCGGAGCGAATATCTTGTGCCCTGAGAAGACAAAGAAATCCGCATCGAGATCCTGCACATCGACCGGAAAATGCGGTACGCTCTGCGCGGCATCAACAAGCACGGGCACGCCGAATTTGTGCGCCGTCGCGATCATTTCCTTTATCGGATTCACCGTGCCGAGCGAATTCGAAACGTGTGCAATGGCGACGATCTTCGTCCGTTCGTTCAGCAGCTTGTCATATTCCTCGATGATTAGTTCGCCACGTTCATTCATCGGGATGACGCGGATCTTCGCTCCGCGCTCTTCGGCGACGATCTGCCACGGAACGATGTTCGAGTGGTGCTCCATCGCGGAGAGAATTATCTCGTCGCCCTCGCCTATGAACTTGCGCCCGTAAGAATACGCAACGAGATTGATGCCCTCGGTCGTACCGCGAACGAAGATGCATTCCTTTGCATCACCGGCATTGATGAAGCGTTTCACCTTTTCGCGGGCCGCCTCGTACGCGGTCGTCGCATGCTGCGAAAGGTAATGCACGCCGCGGTGAATGTTCGAGTGTTCTTCGGCGAGATACTTCGACGTGCGGTCGATGACCGTTTGCGGCACCTGCGACGACGCGCTGTTATCGAGGTACACGAGCGGCTTCTCATTCACCGTACGCGATAGAACGGGAAAATCCTTGCGAATCGCTTCTACATCCCAACTTGTCATTTCTTTCACAGCTTTCATTTCATTCACCACAGAGGCCACAGAGAGCACGGAGATTAGTTCGCCAGTCTCTTGATACCGTTCTTCAATAAATTCACGTTGAAGTTGATCAGCAGGCCCAACTTCTTCCCGCTTAATTTCAAATATGAGATCACTTGCGCCTCATGGATCGGATGAATGCTTTCCACAGCCTTTAGTTCTACGATCACAGAGTCCTCAACAAGTAGATCGATCCTATATCCCGCCTCCAGTCGAATGCCGTCATAGACAACGGGCAACGCTACCTGCGACCTTACATTGAGTCCGGCTTTAGAGAGTTCGTGTACCAGACAAACCTCATAGGTGCTCTCAAGCAAGCCGGGACCCAACGCCCGATGGACGTTGATAGCACATCCAATGATCTTCTGCGTAACATCATTCAACTCCATTCAAAATATCTCTGTGTCCTCTGTGCCCTCTGTGGTTAAGTTCCTCGTCTAGATCTCCGCATTCAGCCGATTGAGCACCGCCGCATCGAGCTCTTCCTTAAGCGACTCGACCTCGATCTTGTTGATGATCTCTTCTGCGAAACCGTACGTAAGCAGATTCCGTGCGAGCGGATCCGGCAGGCCGCGCGTAAGGAGATAAAAAAGTTCCTCTTCCTCGAGCTGCCCGACTGTCGCGCCGTGCGCGCATTTTACATCTTCGTTGAAGATCTCGAGCTGCGGCTTTGTATCGACGCGCGCATCGTTCGAGAGCAAGAGATTCTTGTTCGACTGGATCGCGTCGGTTCCGCGTGCACCTTCGCGGACAAAGACCTTGCCGTTGAATACGCCTCGCGAAGTGTCATTCAACACGCCCTTGTAGCTTTGATGCGACGTGCAATTCGGCACCTTGTGGTCGATGATCGAATGTGTGTCGTGATGCTGCGAACCCGAAAGCATATACAATCCATCGACGAAGGCCTCGCCGCCTTCGGCAGTAAAAACAACCTCGATATCGTGCCGTGTGATGGCTCCGCCAAGGTTTATGCTCGTTGCGTTGTACAGAGCGGCAGGGCCGACCGTCACCTCGGTAACTCCGTAGTTGAATGCGTCGCCCGCATCTTTCTGCACGCGACAATGCGTCAAATTCGCATTCTCCTCGACGAAGATCTGCGTTGCCGAATTCGTAAACCCTGCGGCGTCGGACGCGAAGATCTCGACAAGCGTCGCACGGCTGCCGGCCTCAGCAATGACGATCGTGTGCGGGAAGATCGCCTCGCCCACCATGGCTGAGTGTTCGAGAATGAACGGTTCATCGACAGACGTTTCCTTCGGGATCCGAATGACGCGATAGGCGGCGAACGCCTGATTCAATGCGGTAAATCCGTTGCGGTCATACCTGAATTTCCTCAGCGTTTCGATATCAAGGTCGCTATCGATTGTCCTCGACTCGCTACTTACTAACCACTTCTCACTAACTGCTTCAGAAACGTTTGTATATTTCCAATCTTCGAGATTCGGCGTCGGGAAGCCGTTTTTGGCGAAGTGCTCAAATGCGCGTTCGCGCAATTCACGCAGATCGGCGTTATCTTCATTCGCAATTTGATCCTTGAATGGTTGCGTAAACTGAGTCTCGGAAACTGCTATCGTCATTGTCATAAAACCTTTCATCAGCCACGAATGCACTAATAAGATATTTCGATCATTCGTGCATTAGTGGCTATCTCATCGTCACAATACTTTGATCAAACTAAACTTCTCATCCGCCTGGATCGTGTTAGCTTTGTCCAAAATAAACTCCTTTGCGATCCGCAACTTTGCTTCGTTCTCTGAACGCGGCTTTTTGTCATCGACAAGCGTCGAACGATCGTAATCGAACAAAAAATCGTGCCGCGTAAGAACGTAGCTAACTCCGAGCGACTTTGCTTTAGCGCGCAATTCATCGACGCTGCTCGATTCCCACAGCATCTTTCTCAGTGTCCAGTCCTCGAACAGGTAATCCGAAAAATACGGCCGGTCGAGGTTGTACGAATCACGTCGCATGTTGATGAGCCAGACCTTTGCGTCGGCAGGCGTGTTGGTATTCAATATCGTGTAATACGGATAATAGTCGAGCTGTCGTGCAAGATAAGCATCACGCGATTCACCGCCGAGAACAACACTCAGCGGCGAACGCAGCGCGAACCACGCAAGCGAAGTTCCGATACCCAAAACACACGCGAAGGCGAGCAAGTAATACCACGCACGCTCCGAACTTTTCTCCTCAGACCCATCCGCAGAAGCCGCGATCGCGACCGCAAGCAGCGGTACGATCGGCAGGAGATATCTGATCTGTTCGCTCGAGAATAGCCAGAAGAGAAAATAGATGACCGAGATCCCTGCGAGCATCGTGATCGCGGGGTTGTTCCCTCGGCGAATTCCGAACCAAAGGAGCGGCAGGCCGATCAGGAACGCGGCACCAAGCACGCCGTCGTAGAGGTTCGCGTCCTCGGGTTGTGCGGCAAGCGAAAGCCGCACCGGCGCCCAGATGTAATTGATCGGCGCACGATCGACGCCGCCGTATTGGGCGTTCATCATTTGGAAAAGGTTCGAACGCTCGACGTCCCAGCCCGGAGCCTCGCCCTTCCAAATGCTCATGTAGAACGGAAAGAGCGGCGAACCGGTCGCTGTCCACGTCCGCAGATACCACGGCGAGGCAAGCACGCCCGCCAGCACGAAGGCCAGCACGGCCGCACTCACACGTTTTCCCGCAGACGATTCCTGCCGAACCCGCAAAAGGATGACGAGAGCGAGTGCGGCGATGAGAAAGATCGTTGTTAGCTTGATCGCCAACGCTCCGCCGAGGAATATCGACACGTAGGCGAGATGCTTTGCTTCGGATCCATTGAGCCAACGAGTAACCGAATAGACCGCGAGCGTTGCGTAAAATGCCAACGCGACATCGGTGTAGCCGCTCGACGCCGAATGAAAAACGGTCGGTATCGACGCGACGAGCAAAACCGCCACGAGCGACCATCTGCGCGAGACCTGTAGTTCGCGTGCCCAGCCAAACACCACCGCAAGCAACAGCGGAAGAAAGAGAAATGCGACCGCTCCTGCCGCAGCTTCGCCAGCACGCACGCTGTAAACACCACCGAGCAGCATCGCCCAGACAAAGTGCATCTCGCCGCCGAGAGCGAGATAGCTCGCGATATTTCCTTCGACAAAAGCATTGCCGTGTTGGGCAATGAATGCCTTTGGAAGTGCGAAATGATAGAGCAGCGTGTCCTTTGCGATCGGTGGGGCGAGTGCGGCAAAAAATGCGATGGCAAGTGCGAACAGGATCAGGCCGGAGACGACGCGGTCGGTTCCCGAGACGCTCTCCGGAGTCCTGCTCTCGCCGCGTGCCGAACGCAGCCTTGCAACCCCGGGCACACAGCAAACGATGCCGATGATCGTTGTCGCTATCGCGGCCGCTGTTGAATAAAGCCCTGCAAGGCTGAGGAAGAACCAAACGATAGACCAGATTACGGCACCGACGCCGACCGTTCGTGCGAGTTCGAGAATGTGCGAATCGCCATCTCGTCGTTCGACCCTCAAGAACAGCGAGACGATCGAACCGAGTCCGAACCATGCCGCAAAAATGATCCCCGCGGCAACGGCACCAACAAGCGAATCGAGAAAAGCGGAACCGAATAGCGAACCGTTGCCCAAGTGCCCAAGCAGCTTTGGCAGGCTCAAAAGGTCGGTGCTTCGGAACGAGACAAAAACAACGAGCAGTGCCGCGGCCCAAATGCCGACGATCACCGAAGTGCCTTTATTCTTGCTCGCGGCGGCTGTCACGTCTTATTTTGCGGCCGCCTTGACCCAATCGTAACCTTTCTCTTCAAGCTCGAGGGCAAGCTCTTTGCCGCCTTCTTTGACGACCTTGCCGCCGGCGAGAACGTGTACGAAATCAGGAACGATGTAATTCAAAAGCCGTTGATAGTGCGTAACGAGGATGATGCCATTCTCGCTTGTACGGAGCTTATTAACGCCCTCTGCAACGATGCGAAGTGCGTCGATATCGAGGCCCGAATCCGTTTCATCGAGGATCGCAAGCTTCGGTTCGAGCACTGCCATTTGGAGTATCTCGTTACGCTTTTTCTCGCCGCCCGAGAAGCCCTCGTTGACCGAACGCTTGAAGAATTGCGGGTCCATCTCGACGATCTTCGCCTTTTCTTTCAGAAGATCGTTGAATTCGAGCGGATCGAGTTCTTCCTCGCCGTTGTGTTTCGCCTTTTGATTGTAGGCGAGACGCAGGAATTGAGAGTTCGAAACGCCCGGCACCTCGACCGGATATTGGAACGCCATGAAAACGCCTTCGCGTGCGCGTTCGTCCGGTTCGAGCTCAAGCAAATTCTTGCCGTCAAAGGTTACGGTGCCCGACGTTACTTCATACGACGGATGACCGGCCAGCACCTTCGACAAAGTCGATTTTCCCGAACCGTTCGGGCCCATTATCGCGTGGACCTCGCCCTTTCTGACCGTAAGGTTCAGCCCCTTCAAAATCTCTTTTCCATCGATACCTGCATGCAGGTCTTTAACTTCTAACAACATATATTCTCGTTACCTTAAAAGAGCACTTCGAAATCCGAGCTCCGTTCATCAATTCATTGTGCAAGCCGCGCAATTGCAGTTCTGACAATTTCGATCACAACCTGTAGGACGACCAATCCGATAATGAAGAGAATCAGACCGCCAACAGTACACATTAATGCCTGCATTACGCTCATAGGTTCTCCTGAATCATGCCGCCGAATGGCAGAGCCCAAATCAAAAACTTTGTAAATAACTACACCAATGATGACTGGGACAGCAAGAAAAAAGACCCCCATTACCGGCAATAGGATATTGATCTCGTTATCCGCAGGATCGATCATTTATCACCGTCGACAGATCGATCGCTTTCTGCATCCGGGTCTCTAACTTCCAGCAACATTCTGTCTTGTTCTTTCTATCCGTTTATCCATTTCAAGCCCCGGGACGCCGTACCATTCCTCGGCGGGCGTATCGCGAACCCAGGCATACCCATGTTTTCCGTACAGCTCACGCGCTCCGGGCGTGAAGTACGTCGTGTACAAAAAGATCCTTTCAAAGTCTGTTTCGGCAGCATATTTATCGATCGCCTCAAGCAGCTTGTGTGCGACTCCGCGGCCTTGAGCTCTTGGTGCGACCGCCATGCTGCGAACATAGAGGCGGCCATCATCAACCGTTACCGAGACCGTTCCGATTATTTCGCCATCGATCAACGCAACCCATTGCGGCCCCTCGGCAAACCGCTGTAAAACTTCGTCGGGCTTCACGGCGACCACCTCGAACGCTTCGGCGGTGTAGTGTTCGCGAAGCGGCGTGAACGCGTCGCAGACCACCGTTGAGATCGCGTCCGCGTCGTCCTTTACTGCTAGGCGAACGTCTATCATGCTCCCTTAAAACTCGCGGCTTGCGGCATATCCGTTGCGACAAAGATCTCGCCCTTCAAATACGTGACCGCGTTGCCGCCGATCTTTACGCGATCGCCGACAAGCTCGCAGAAAAGTTCGCCGCCGCGTTTTGAGACCTGCCGGGCGAATAGTTCATTCTTTCCGAGCTCGCCCGCCCAATACGGGACAAGAGTGCAGTGCATGGCACCGGTCACAGGATCTTCATTGATGCCGATCTTCGGTGCGAACATCCGCGATGCAAGATCGCTCGAATTACCCGGAGCTGTAACATAGACCCGCTCGTACCCAAGCTGTGCCAAGGCGCTGAAATCAGGTTCGAGTTCGCGAACGTCCCGCTCGGTCTCAAGCCTTACCATTACGCCGTTGTTGATCGCACTCCAGACATTTACCGGTACTTTGTCAAGCGCGTGTGCCAATGCATCGTCGGATGCGATCTCAGTTATCGTGTAGGCCGGAAAATCCAGGATCAGTCTGCCGCCGCATCGCTCAACACCCAAGGCACCGCTCTTGTCCGAATGAAAGTCGATGCGATCGCCTTGCAGATTCAGCTCGGTGAAGATAACGTGTGCCGATGCGAGCGTTGCGTGTCCGCAAAGATTCACTTCCATCGTCGGTGTGAACCAGCGTATATCGTATTTACCATCGGAGCCGACAAAAAAGGCCGTTTCGGAGAGATTGTTCTCCGCCGCGATCCTTTGCATCGTCTCGTCGTCAAGCCAATCCTCAAGCGGCACGACCGCTGCCGGATTTCCACCGAACAGCTCGCTCGTAAACGCATCAACCTGGTAAATTGTGAGCTCCATACCTTTATCGTCACGAATGCACGAATGAATCCGACGTATTCGTGTTCTTATTCGTGCATTAGTGGCTGATCTTTTTCAAACGCATCAACTTGATAAATATCCAGTTTCATATCTTATGCCAACGCGATCGCCTGGATCTCGATCTTCGTTCCAAAATGCAGCTCTTTCACCGGCACGATCGCTCTGGCCGGCCGATGATCGCCCATCACGCGGGCATACGTTTCATTTACCTTGCCCCATAATTCCATATCCGAGACATAGATCGTCATCTGCATCACGCGGCTTAGGTCGCTGCCGGCCTCTTTCAATACCGCCTCAACATTCCGCAACGCCAACTCGGTCTGTTCGGCTATGTCGCCCGTAAAAGGCTCTCGCGTGTCGAGCGTCATTGGCAGCTGACCTGAAACATAGACGATGCCGTGATGTTCGATCCCCGGCGAGTAATGCCCTTTCGGCATTGGCTGATTTTCAGGCTGAATAATTCTCATGCTTCAGATCGATTCACCACAGAAGCCACAGAGGACCCTGAGAGATAATTCCAAGCACCTCTGTGCTCTCGGTGTTCTCCGTGGTGAAATCTTTTATCCAACGGCTCCTTCAAGTTTCAGGCCGAGGAGCTTCTGTGCTTCGACGGCGTATTCCATCGGGAGTTCGCGGAAAACCTCTTTGCAGAAGCCGTTGATGATGAGCGAGACGGCGTCTTCCTGCGCGATGCCTCGCTGTTGAAGGTAAAATAGCTGCTCTTCGCTGATCTTGCTCGTCGTGGCCTCGTGTTCGACGCGGGCCGTGTTATTCATCACCTCGATGTAGGGGAACGTGTTCGCCTCGCAGGTCGAGCCGATAAGCATCGAGTCGCATTGCGTGTAGTTACGCGCACCTTCGGCCTTCGGCATCACCTTAACGAGTCCGCGGTACGAATTGTTCGACTTGCCGGCGGAAATGCCTTTTGAGACGATCGTGGATCTCGTGTTCTTGCCAAGATGGATCATCTTCGTCCCCGTGTCGGCGATCTGTGCGTTGTTGGTCAACGCGACCGAGTAGAATTCACCTATCGAGTTGTCGCCCTGCAGGATCACGCTCGGATATTTCCACGTGATCGCTGAACCGGTCTCGACCTGCGTCCAAGAGATCTTTGCGTTCTTTCCGCGACAAGCTCCGCGCTTAGTAACGAAATTGAAAATGCCGCCCTTACCGTTCTCATCGCCCGCGTACCAATTCTGCACGGTCGAGTATTTGATCTCGGCATTGTCCAAAGCGACCAACTCGACGACGGCAGCATGCAGCTGATTCGTATCGAACTGCGGTGCCGTGCATCCTTCGTTATAGGCGACGTACCCGCCTTCTTCGGCGACGATCAGCGTGCGTTCGAACTGGCCGGATTCCTGCGTGTTGATGCGGAAATACGTCGAGAGCTCCATCGGACAGCGGACGCCTTTTGGTATAAAACAGAATGACCCGTCCGAGAAGACCGCCGAATTCAACGCGGCAAAGAAGTTATCTCCTACAGGCACGACCGAGCCGAGATACTTCTTCACAAGCTCCGGATAATCTTTGATCGCTTCGCTGAATGAGCAAAAGATCACGCCAGCTTTTTCGAGCTTCGCACGATATGTCGTCGCGACCGAGACCGAATCGAACACGGCATCGACGGCAACGTTCGCAAGCTGTTTCTGCTCGGACAGCGGAATACCGAGTTTTTCGAATGTCTTGATCAGTTCGGGATCGACCTCATCCATCGACGCCTTTTTCTTCTTTTGCTTCGGAGCGGCGTAGTAGGTGATGTCCTGAAAATCGAGCTCAGGGTATTTGAAGTTCGCCCAACCGCTCGGCTCCTTCATCTTTAGCCATTGACGATAGGCCTTAAGACGAAATTCGCACATCCAGTCGGGCTCGTTCTTTTTCGCGGAGATGAGCCGGATCGTATCTTCGCTCAAGCCCTTCGGGATCGTCTCGGTTTCGATGTCAGTGACGAAGCCGTATTTGTATTCCCTGTTTGTTAGTAACTCAGCTGCTGTTGACATAAAACTTTTCCACCACAAGGAACACAGTGTTTCTCAGTTTTCCGTGTCCTCTGTGGTAGCTTTCCCTCTTTAAACTCCGTGCGGTTCGACCGTCCTGTGTATCGAGTGGACTCGATGGAACATCGCGTCAACGGAACGTTCGCTGCCGACGAGTTGAGCGAGCGTTATCTGCGAAAGCGCATTCTCGACCAGCATATGCAGCCCGATTATCACAGGGCGAATGCCGCAGTCGCCGTTATGCACGCAGGAATCGAGTACGCCCGTATAGCTGCCGCAGTGCTTACTCAGCACGTCTTCGTCAAGTACTTTGATGATCTCGCTTAGTCGGATATCTTCCGCAGGCCGTTCGAGCGAGTAGCCGCCCTTGGTTCCGCGCGTCGAATGCACAAACCCGGCCTTGTTCAGCAGCCACATCAGCTTTCCGGCATTCGCGATCGAGATGCCCTCCCGCTCGGCGATCTGCGGCAAGGTAAGGCTACCGCCTTCCGGTAACGCGGCCAGCTGTACAAGACAGCGCAGCCCATACTCTTCCTGTGCAGAGATCTTCATAATTCCACTTTTTACCTATCGAACGCGGGCATTGGGGCCCGTAAAAGCACACGATTTCAGCAAGCTGTAGTATCGCAAATCATTATTTTTTCGTCAAGATTGTTGGCGGGACTGCGCGAAGGCCGTAGAAACCGCTAAGATGAACATATAGCGTGCTTTTCGCACGGCCGCATGCCGCGGACAGGAGAATTATGCATCTAACGGTCCTCGGTTCGGGCACCTCGCATCCGCATCCAACACGAAGCAGCACGAGCTTTTGGCTCGAAACCGCCGCGGGCTCGGTACTTCTCGATTGTTCGGCGGCTGCGATTCACAGGATGGCGCAGGAGCGTCTGCCTTGGGCCGAGCTTGATGCGATCTGGATCTCACATTTTCACCTTGACCATATCGGCGGCCTCGCACCGTTCCTTTTCGGGATGAAACACGCCGCTGAGACCGAGGAACGCCGAAAACCGCTTACCATTTGCGGACATCTCGGCTTGAAGGCTCTCTTTGATGCCGTTGACACAGCGGGAAACTATCGCCTGCTCGAACAGAATTTTCCGGTCGATATTGTCGAAGTATCAGAAGGTGATGCGTTCACGTTGATCGACGGGGTCGCTGCTCGCGTCTATAAGACGCCGCATAAGCCTGAAAGCCTCGCTATCCGCCTTGATGACGGCGAAAACGTGCTTGTGTTCACGTCTGACACGGGTTTTGACCCGAAGATCGGTGAATTTGCCGCGGATTCCGATCTTTTTGTCATTGAATCGTCATTTGTCGCGAATAAGGTCGTGGATACGCACCTTGAGCTTTCCGAGGCGATGGAGCTGACCTCGATCGCCCGTCCCAAAAGGGCCTTGCTCAATCATCTTTATCCGGAATGGGACGACGTAAAATTCGAAGACCTCGCTCGAGGTTTTTCACCGCCATGCGAGGTCTTGCTTGCATTTGATGGAATGACGATCGAGATCTAGGGCCTTATCTGACGACGAGCGATCTCCATCAGGTCCTCGGGCATCCATTTGTCGAGCACCTTTTCCTCGGCATCCGCGATACCTTCGTTTCGGTTACGCCAGTCTTTGCTAGCGTCGTCCTCACGGAGTGACTGTTTCGGGTAGTTCTCAACCTGTTCGAGGCTGATCATTATGCCGTGAGCAATCTCTTTCCAACTCTCGTTCTGTATCCCGCGAAGAACGACCGGCAACCCGGAGGTCCAATCCTCTTCGGGTACGATGTTGTCGTATTCGGGGATCGTCAGATACGCAGTATCGGGGAAAGGTCCCGAGCCGAACTTGGAAACTATACGGCTCTTTACGTCATCATAAGAACCGTTCGGCTCCGATTTACGCAGATCAAGAGCGAACTGAAAGATATCTGTAACGGTCGGTTTTTCGGCCATAGATAAACATTAGCACAATGTGCTTCGTATTCGATATCGGGGCGGGGCCGCATCAAGCGTTTTTACTACCACATTTTGCAGAATCGCGTTACTCTTTTTCTTAGCCAAGTAATATGAAGTCTATTGTCCTCTTCGCACTTACGCTCGCCTTCGTTTTTCCTGTCCTTGCTCAGAACGAGCAGTCGCCGATCGTCAATCGGGACATAAAGTATCAAAACTGGAAATACCCGACCGTGCGGGATATTTCAAAAGAGATCGATCTGCGGGAGCTCTCGAAAGGGAAAAAACTCGTCGTCGTTGTTTATTTTGCTCCCTGGTGCCCGAACTGGCGGTTCGACGCGCCGAAACTCGAGGCATTCTACAAGAAGTATCAGGCGCAGGGGCTTGAGATCGTTGGGGTCGGCGAATACGATCCGGTCGATAGTATGAAGAGGAACATTGATTCGCTCGGTATTACGTTCCCGGTGGTGTATGAATCCGTAAGCCGTGCACAGCGTGGTTCGACAAAACACTCTGAATACCACAAGGAAACAGGCGATAAACGCTACACGGGTTCGCCCTGGTACATACTTCTCGATCCTGCGAAATTGGCAAAAGACGGCGATACGCTGGTAAAAAACGCCGACGTCATCAACGGCGAGATGATAATGGTCGAAGGCGAGGCATACATCCGAAAGGCTCTCGGTTTGCCCGCAGAGGACAACGCTAAAAAGCCCCAACCGGCCGCAGCAGCGGCGATCGAGGCTTGTGATCCCAAAAAACCTGTAGCGCTGAAGAAGCCGTAAACTACTTCGGCATTACGTTGAGCGTATCCGTAAGTTTCTTTAGTACGTCGCGAAGCGGTTCCTTTGCCGCGACGAACTTCCCGGCCAACGCCATATCCTCACTTGATGCGACAAGGTCGGTCACTCCCTCCAGAGTCGGCAGATATCGCCTAAGGTTCGACCTCGTTCGAAAATCCGATTCGAGCGTCGCGATACCGACTCGCAAGTTCCGGATCGCCGCTATCACACGCCGCTTATTCTGCTCATTCCGCTCGACCGTGGCAAGAGGAAGGTTGCGTCGCTTTGCCTCTTGCGATGTGTTCTCGATCTCTTGCGCGATCGGCCCAAGGACATCAATGAATCTCGATGTATTCGATCTCTGGATATCGACCTTTTCGCGTGCCGTCCGAACATCGAGCGGTGCAACCGTCCTCGAAACCGGCGGTTTGGAGGGCTGGGCTTTACGCGGCCGGGTCTTTTGAGCTGTCGCCGTTGCAGCGAAAGCCGCCCCGATGAAAAAAAGAAACAGTCCTATCCGAAAAAACCTCATAGATCTCCCTTCCTGTTAAAAGCCGTTCGAAAATCTTATCATAATGAACGTGGGCGGTCGGAATTTAGAGGTCTTAAAGCTTGGAAGAGTTGGCTATAAGGATTCGCTTGACCTTCAGGCTCGTCTTGAGGCGGAGGTGATCTCAGAGCGTGAGCGCGACTACCTTGTCCTTCTGGAACACCCGCATACCTTCACGATCGGGCGCCGTGCAACGAATGATGGCGTGCTCGCAACCGCGGAAATTCTGCGAAAGTTAGGCGTCGAGGTATTCGAGACGAATCGCGGCGGCCGGGTAACTTACCATGGCATCGGCCAGGTCGTCGGCTATCCGATCATTTCACTTTCACCGCATCGCGAAGACGTTCATCGCTACGTCCGCGACCTTGAAGAAGTGTTGATCCGCGCGATGGGAGACTTCGGGATCGAAGCATTCCGCATCGAGGGCCTTACCGGCGTGCATACTTCGCAGGGAAAGGTCGCGGCTATCGGCGTTCACATCAAACGCTGGGTGACGACGCACGGCTTTGCCCTTAACGTCTCAACCGACCTTAGCTATTACAACTGGATCATCGCCTGCGAGGGCGAACCCGTAACCTCAATGGAAGAATTGCTCGGACGCGATATAACGCTCTCCGAGGTCGAGGAGCGCATCGAGCATCGCTTTCGCGAGGTTTTTGAATATACGACGTCAGAGACAGTCGCGGCCATACCTGCGAAGCCCTGACGGGAATTTGTTAACTAGGAGGTATTTTTGTGAAACGAACAGTCCTTATCTCATTGTCTTTTATTCTCGCGGCGATCGGTGCCGCATGTGGTTCGTCGCCGGCAAATAATGCGAATTCGGCAAATGCCGGCAACGCCGCACCGGATACGACCGTAACCGCGATGTCGCGTCCGGAAAACATCAAGGAAATGATGAAGGCTCGCGGCGAGCAGGATTCCGCAAAGCCGATCCTAAAGATCATTGAACCGAAAGATCATTCGGTCATTAGCGGCTCTGAGGTCGAGCTGAAACTCGAACTTTCAGGCGACCTCAAAGGCTATATGCCCGGGATGGACGAGGCGACGCATACCGGAAATCACATTCATGTGATCCTCGACAATCAGCCTTACGAGGCCTATTACGACATCACAAAGCCCTTTACTTTGAAGAATGTCTCCGACGGCCCGCACACGATCCGCGTGTTCCCGTCACGCCCGTGGCACGAGAGCTACAAGAACGAGGGTGCCTTCCAGATGGTCTCGTTCACCGTTAAGAATGGCGGAGCCGATACCTCAAAGCCTACGACTACCGCCGACGGCAATACGATGGCAAATGCCTCACCCGAGGCCAAGGAAGCAGACTCCGGCGGCAAGGTCGATCCAAAGAAACCGCTCCTTACCTACAGTCGGCCTAAAGGCGAGTACAAAGGCGCAGATGCCGAGAACATAATGCTCGATTTCTGGATCTCCAACACCGACCTTACACCCGCAGGCAGGGTCGTCGGCGTTGACCCGTGTCCGTGCCACGTCAAGTATTGGGTGGACGGCAAGGAAATGGGACAGCTCAACCGCTGGGATCCGATATGGCTAAATGGCCTTGCGCCGGGCAAGCACACGATAAAGCTCGAGCTGCAGGACCGCAACGGTAAGGTGATCGAGAACGGCGGGTACAATTCAACCACCCGCGAGATCACGGTTACCAAATAGGATCGGCTTTAGGAAACGGCACTTTAGATGTAGAATTGAGGTTTTCAGTATCAGCTGAAGACCTCTTCTTTTTTGGAGCAGACTTTTACTATGCGACGCGAAATTACTTCGTGGTATAGCCACAATTTGGGGATGGAGATGCCCCTTGTCGCCTATGGGCACGCCGGTTATCCGCTTTTGATGTTTCCGACGGCAGCGGCCGACTATCTAGAATACGAGCGTTTTTATCTCGTAGATTCGATAAAAGAGTTTATCGAGGCCGGCAAGATCCGCGCCTATTCGATCAATTCCGTCAACAAATACAGCCTATTGAACCGCGAAAGCTCGCCCTCGTGGAAGGTCGAAATGCTCGCCCGCTATGACCGCTACATTATGGAGGAGGTCCTTCCGCTGATCCGCAACGAATGCGGCCCGGACGCACGCCCTCTGACAACCGGAGCGTCGCTTGGTGCATTTCTTGCCGCGAATACGTACTTCAAGCATTCGGACCAATTCCGCGGGACGATCGCGATGAGCGGGAGCTACGATATTTACAATTATCTCGAGAATTATTTCGACGACAACGTCTATTTCAACAACCCTGCGGCCTATTTGAAGGAACTGAATGACGACTATCACCTTCCGCGGCTGCAAAAAGCTGATTCGATCGTCATCGTTACGGGACAGGGATCATTCGAGGCTCCGGATCGGAGCCGCGAATTCTCGGCCCTGCTTCATTCGAAAGGAATACCGCACAGGCTCGACGTTTGGGGCTACGACGTTAACCACGACTGGGTCTGGTGGCGCCGAATGCTGCCCTATTATCTCGGCCTTTTCTGCGGCGACTAACCGTCGCCCTTCTTCCCCTTTCGTTTAGGCGGCGAATTCTTCTCAGCCGGCGGGCCTTCGGGTTTCGCCGGCTGTTTTACTTCCGGTTTTTTCGGCGGCTCATCGCCTGCAGGTGGTTTGTCGGGCTTACCGTCACCGGCAGGAGGCGTGTCTCCGGCGTTATTCTCCTTCGGAAGCAGCGCGGGATCGTCCTCGATCTTAGTGCCGGGCGTAAACTCGATCCCCGTCTTCTTACCTGCGATATCAGCCTCCTGCAGCTTCTCAAGCTCTTCGCGTTTATTACGCTCCATCAGAGACTTGATATCGGCCGGCATCGGAGGTGCGGCCGGGAACGTATCTCTCGGCTTACCCTTCATGAACTGATTCATAAAGGCGTTGAAATACGGCAAGGCTCCGTGGCCGCCGGTCATACTATTGCCGAGATTCGTCTTCTTGAGCGGATTGCCCATCCAGACGCCGGTAACGTAGGTCGGTGTGTATCCGATGAACCACACGTCCGTGTGGTCGTTAACGGTTCCGGTCTTGCCCGCAAGCTGCTGTCCCGCGGCACTTGCTCCCGGAGCGGTACCGCCGCCGGCAGTTACGCCGCGCATCATCTGCACCATCGTCAAGGCCACGTATTCGCTCGTTACTCGCGAACTTGCGCCATCAAATTCTTCGAGGAGAGCGCCGTCACGGTTATAGACCTTCCGGATAAGATGCGGCGAGATGCGCACACCCTTATTCGGGAACGTCGAGTATGCCGAAGTCATTTCAAGCAGCGAAGCCTCGCTCGCTCCGAGAGCCGATGGAAGGCTCGGCGCCATTGGATTCGTGATACCGAACCGCCGCACCATTTGCGCACCCGCCTGTATACCGACCTGTTCGAGCAGGTGAACCGCCGCGATATTGTAAGATTTCGCGAGAGCGATCTTCATCGGGACATTCGGGTGGCTGAGGCTGCCATCGTAATTATGCGGCGACCAGCCGCCGCGTTTGATCGGCGCACCGCTAACGGTCATATCCGGCGTCATTCCGTCCTCAACCGCCGCCGTATAAATGAACGGCTTATAGGACGAGCCCGTCTGCCGCAGTCCCTGGGTCGCGTTGTTGAATTTGTTCGTATGGAAATCGTAACCGCCAACCTCCGCAACGATCTCGCCCGTATGTGAATTTATGCAAACGATGGCCGCCTGAACCTCCGGCACCTGTTCCAGCTCGACCTCGAGCGTCTTCTTTTCGTCGTCAACTTTCTTGATCTCGAATTCTGCCAGGTAACCGGGTTTGAGTTCTGCAACCGGACGCTTTCCGCTGCGGCCCATATCTCCGGGCCCAACGATCGCCTTGTACATCCCAAAGCGAACGCCAACTTGGTCCGCACTCGGGTTGGCCTTTACAACAAGTCCTTTGATGTATTCTCCGACTTCGTATTGATCGCCGTACCAATCCGGATGTTTGTACGAAGCGAGCGCCTTATCGATCTCCTTTTGATCGGTAAAGAGTGGTTGGTCGTTGTCATCGACAAGGATGTTCTTATAGTCCGAACGCCAACGCTGACCGCGATCGTAGTTGCGCAGGCCTTCGCGTATCGCCTTAGTCGCTTCTTTCTGAGCAGCGACATTGATCGTCGTATAGACCTTTAGTCCGCCTTGTGCAACGCGGGTCGTGTATTTTTGTTCAAGATACTTTCGGATCTCCTCGACCGGATAGTCCCACGCGGTCGATTTCGGCAAAGACTGATAGTAAGCGGTATCGGCGAGCTTGATCGGCATCGCTTTTGCCGCGTCAACCTCTGCCTGCGAATACTTGTCAGGGAAATACTTGGCCATCTGGTCAAGGACAAGATCGCGGCGTATCTTCGCCTTTTCGCGGTTGCGGGTCGGAGAATATTCGGGCGATTTCGGTATCGCCGCAAGAAGGGCGGCCTCTTCGAGATTCAGATCCTTCAGATGCTTTCCGAAATACGTTTCGGCACCGGCCTCGAACCCATAAGCACCGGCGCCCAGGAACACGTAATTCATATACATCTCGAGGATCTGGTCTTTCGTATAGAGCCTCTCGATCTGCAGAGCCACTGCCCATTCGTTGACCTTTCGTGTATAGGTCTGGTCCTTGTAGAGGAAAAGATTCTTTGCAAGCTGTTGCGTGATCGTCGAAGCGCCTTCCGTACTGCCGGTGGTCACGTTCTTAAAAACTGCACCGAGAATGCGGTACGGATCGATGCCGATATGATCTCGAAAGCGATAGTCTTCGATCGCAAGCAGTGCATCCGTCACGCGATCCGGAACGTCCTGGATCTTGACGGGAATGCGTTTCTCGATTGCAAATTCTGCCAGGATCGTTTCCCCGTCGTCAGCGTAGATCGTCGTAACCTGCGGCGGGCGGTAGGTCGCAAGCGCCGAAACCGCGACCGTATAACTCGAGTTATTCAGATAGTACGAAGCAAGAACGCCTGTCAGGCCGCCTGCCGATAAGGCAAGCATCAACGCGGTAATGAACATCGAGACACCGCTCATCTTCCGACGCGGTGCGGTCTTGCTTTCAACGATCGTACTAACTTCTTTCGCCATAAAAACCTCTTAGTTAACGAACCGCCTCATACGCACACTCACAACGAATCCGATCGCTATGAACGTTGAGAGGATCGCCGACAGCCCGGCGCTCATCAGCGGGAGCGGTACACCGATAACAGGGAGAAATCCAAGGGCCATTCCGACATTCATGAATATCTGGAACGCCAAACCGCAGACGATCGACATTATAACAAGCATTCCCGCTCGGTCAGAAGCTTGTCTTGCGCTCGCTATCATCCTCGATAACAGCAGGGCATAAGCCAGCAGGAGCGAGACGCACCCGATAAAGCCTGTATTTTCAGCAGTTACCGCGAAAATAAAGTCCGTCTGCGGCTCCGGCAGGAATTTCAACACGCTCTGCGACGTCTCAGGATCGCCTTTGATCCCGGAGATGCCGCCTTTGCCAACGGTAATTACGGACTGGATCGTATGATAGCCATAACCACGCGGGTCGACACGGTCGGGATCGATGATCGCGAGTATCCGTTCCTGCTGATAACGCTTTATCTTTCCGGTCTTTACACCGACGATATACGCCGTCGGCACCATGACCGCCGCCAATACAGTTCCGATGACAACATAGCGGATCTTGATGCCTGATAAAAAGAGCATCGCAGCGAGGATCGGCATATATGTTATCGCCTGACCCGCATCGGGTTCGAGCATTATCAGGGCGAGCGGGCCCGCGAATATCGCTCCGCCGACCAATGCCTCGCGCAGCGTCAAAATACCGGATTTCCTGGCACCAAAATATTTCGCGAGCATCAGGACGGTCGGGATCTTTACGAACTCCGAAGGTTGGAACTGCCCGACAAGCGGCAGCCTGACCCATGCCTTTTGTCCGTTAATAACGACTCCAAGCGGCGTGAGCACGAGGATCAAAAGAATGAGGCCGCCGACATAAAAGATCGGGGCTGCATCGATCAGGCGTCGGTAATCCGTGAAGGCGACAACAACAAATGCGATGAAAGCGATCACGATCCCGAAGATCTGCTTTGACCAATAATTTTCCGATGGAACTGCGTTGTGGATCTGCCAGACGCCAAAGAACGAGATCAGAATGGCGAGAACCGCCGTCTGCCAGTCAAAATCTCGTAATCCGCGTTCAGTAAGGGCGACCATTAGAACCTCAGCGGGCGGCCACCTCCTGGGTGGCAGGCTGCCCGCCATCTCTACGCGAGAGATAGGATTCGTACATCGCCTTTACTGCCGGTGCGGCGTTGGCGGCACCAAAGCCTGAATTTTCGATGAGGGCGATCACGCTCATCTCAGGCTTATATGCCGGTGCGAAGCTGACAAACCATGAGTGGTCCTTGTTCTTGCCCGTATCTTTACCGACCTCTGCGACCTGAGCCGTGCCCGTCTTGCCGGCAATATCAAAGCCAGGAATGCGTATTGAACCCGCCGTACCGCCCGCATTTACCACGCCCCACATGCCCTTAAGCACAAGGTCCCATTGTGCCGGCTGAAGCTCGATAATGGTCGGTTCGGGATGCTGGAATGTAAATCCCGGTCGTGCCGGAATGTAATTCGGATCGCCCTCTTCACCGACGGCAGCGATCGGCTTGAATTCTTTGAGGAAATGCGGAATATACTCTTTCCCGCGCATTCCCACACTCGATACCGCGCGCAGCATCGAGATCGGCGTAACAACGACCGTGTCCTGGCCGATCGAGGCGTAAACGGTGCGAATATCGCTCCATTTGCCCTCGTGCTTTATCACGTATTTCATCCAGGTCTTCGGCGTCTGCGGCACTTTCTCATTCGGCAGGTCGATACCCGACCGCTTGTCGAAGCCGAAGGTCTCGACCATCTTGATGATGCCCTCGATGCCCATCTTCAGGCCTAGGCGATAGTAATATCCGTCGCAAGAACGCGTTATCGCCGTATCAAGCGGCGGGCTGCCGTGGTTGCCCATGCAGCGGGTAAGCTTGTTGCCGATCGTGATACCGCCGCCGCAGAGCATGTTCGAATGCGCGACGGTGATCGCACCTTCCTGCAAGGCTCCGACGGATTCGGGGATCTTCCAGGTCGAGCCGGGCGGATAGCGTCCCTGGATCGCACGATTCAAGAGCGGACGCGTCTCGTCCTTCCAATATTCGGCGATCTGTTTTCGGCCCTCAGGGGTTGAAGCCCCTTTGACAAAGATATTCGGGTCAAATGACGGGGCCGACGCCATCGCAAGGATCTCGCCATTGTTCGGATCCATCGCTATGACAACGCCACGTTTTGTCGAGGACTTTGCGAGCTGGTCCTCGGCCGTCATCTGCAGGTCGAGATCGATCGTCGTCACAAGGTCCTGGCCGGATTGCGGAGGCACGGTCTCAAGCTCGCTCTGTACACGCCCGCGGCTGTCAACGATGACCTTTTTATAGCCCGGCCTACCTCTCAGGAATTCATCATAATATTGTTCAAGGCCGCCTTTGCCGATAATGTCGCCCGGGCGAAAGCCCTTATCCTTGTAGGCATCGGACTCAAGCTGTTTCGGGCTGATCTCGCCAACGTAACCGAGTACGTGCGCAAGCGTCGTCCCGAGCGGATAGTGCCGCTGCGGCTGAAGCTCAACACGCAGCTCCGGAAATTCGAGCGAATGCGCTTCGACCCAGGCAATATCCTCGATAGTTGCGTTCTCTTTTAGAACAAGCGATTCGAATTCGTTCTGTTTCTTAAGGACTGAAAGCCTTTCGGTCACGAACTGTGGTTCGAGGCTCAAGCCTTGCGAGTAATCAACGACCTTGTCCGGGCCAGCAGCTTGCTTCAAACCGTCGTTCGAGATGACGACGTTGTAGATCGGCCGCGAATCAACGAGAATGCGCCCTTTTCGATCAAAGATCGCGCCTCGCGGAGCCGGGATCGGGATCAGGCGAATCCGCTGATTTTCAGCCCGGTCACTGTAATATTCGCCTTTAACGACCTGAAGATAGTAGAGACGGGCACCCAACACCGCGAGAAGAACGAACGCGATCACCTGGATCGCTCCGACCCTGGCACCTAGATTCTGGACGTGATCGTAGATCTTCATCGAATACCGCTCCTATTTCGTAAGCCGGATCGGGTTGCGCCGCCTTGTTTGCCTACGCTGAGCGAACATCTCTCGCTTTCTGGGTTTAAGTTTCCCTGCCGAGATCGCATCCAGTAGCAGAAAGATGAGCGTTCCGCCGATCATCGTGCCGATCAGCGAATAGGCGCCGATGAACACGAGCGAACCCGCCGGTTCCTGCCCGAACAGCTTGTGTATCCCAAAATAGAGAAGACTGCTCAAAATGCTCGCACCGGCTATGACGGGAATTCGAAGGAGCAAGTTGTCCAGGTAAACGCGCCTTGCGATCTCGGCCACTATGAACGCGATCACCGTCATCGTAAATCCGCTCGCCCCCAAAAGCCCGCCGCTCAAGGCATCGACCGCAACTCCCGAGATGGTCGCAAACAGCAACGCTCTGATCGAATTTCGCTGCAGCGCGGCATATACGACGATGATGAGTGGAAAGTCCACGAACATAAAGAAATCGGCGACGTTCCGCAGCGTCCACTGCAGAACGACGGCGATTATGATCGCGATCGTGAGCTTTACTCCCTCCATCTATTTCTTCTTCTGGTCCGGTGTGACCCGCTGCTCAAAGTCCGGCTTTTGCGGCGGTTGATACAGTAGCACGCCGACCTCCTGCATTGAATTAAGCTTTGCTGCCGGCTTGATCTCGATCTTGTGCGCCGTAGTTGCCGACCCGCGCACAACATTGACGATCTCTCCGATCTTGAGTCCTGCGGGATAGATGCCGTCCTGTCCGGTCGTGAAGATCGGCTGCCCGACCTCGACCTCGGCAGTTCCGGGGACGTACTTCATTTCGAGAATGTCGGTCTTTCCCGTGCCGACAACGACGCCCAATGCATTCGTCGCGCCAACCTCCCCGACAATGCCGCCAACGCCGGATTTGCTGTATGTGATCAGATCGACCTGCGACGTAAGCGGACTTACTGCCGTAATACGGCCAACGATACCGCCGTCGGTTACGACCGGCATATTCAATGTAACGCCATCGAGGCTGCCGCGATTTATGATCGAAGCGTTGAACCACGCCGACGGATCGCGCCCGATGATGCGAGCGGTCAGGACCTTGTACTTGCTCTCATCCTTAAGTTGCAGGAGCGACCGAAGCCTTTCATTCTCATTTGAAAGACCGTCCTTCTGCCGCAATTCGACCTCAAGCTCCTGAACACGCTGCTTTAGGATCGAGTTCTCATCCTGAGCCGATCGAAGATTCGCAATGGAGGAAAAATAGTTAGAGACCGCGGCGGAAACCGAGGTTACGGGCGATTGAACGAAGTCAGCGACGGTTTGGGTCCACGAACGTACCACGAGCTTTCCCGAGGAGCTGTCGCGGGCATCCAGGGCCATTAAAATGAAGTTAACGAGCAGGAGAGCGACCATCAGCCACGGAGCCAATCGCCATACTTCCTTTTGACTACGCTCAACCATCGCAAGTACGCCGCAAAGTCCGGAATGCAGTGTTCAATGTCGGAAGCCGAAGGGCCTAACAACCTTGTGCGCACACCTTGGGACTTGGATCCGTTAGTTTCCCGTCATCATCGAGTTATCCCACTTAACGCGCTTGAGGAGCTCGAAATCCGATAGCATCTTGCCCGTACCAAGCACGACGGACGATAGCGGATCTTCGGCGATCACGACCGGCAGTCCGGTCTCGATCATCAGGCGTTTGTCGAGATTCTTGAGAAGTGCTCCGCCGCCCGTAAGGACGATGCCGCGTTCGACGATATCTGCCGAAAGTTCCGGCGGTGTCCTTTCGAGCGCGACACGAACAGCGTTTATGATCGTCGAGATCGCATCCGAGAGAGCCTCGCGGATCTCTTCGTCGGTCATCGTGATCGTCTTGGGGATACCTTCGATGAGGTTGCGGCCGCGGACGTCCATCGAGAGCGGCTCTTCCAGCGGGAATGCACTGCCCAATGCGATCTTGATCGCTTCGGCCGTGCGCTCGCCGATCAGAAGGTTGTATTTGCGTTTGATGTACTGCGTGATAGCGTCGTCCATCTCGTTGCCGGCAACACGCACGGCACGAGAATAGACAATGCCCGAGAGCGAGATAACGGCGATGTCAGTTGTACCGCCGCCGATATCAACGACCATGTTGCCGTGCGGTTCCGTGATAGGGAGCCCTGCACCGATAGCGGCCGCCATCGCTTCTTCAACGAGATAAACTTCGGAGGCTTTCGCACGATATGCCGAATCTTCCACAGCTCGGCGCTCGACCTGCGTGATCTCCGATGGTATCCCGATGACGACACGCGGCCTGACCCACGACTTGCCGTTGTGAGCTTTACGGATAAAGTGCTGGAGCATCTTCTCCGTAACTTCAAAATTCGCAATGACGCCGTCCTTCATCGGGCGGATCGCAACGATATTGCCCGGCGTACGCCCAAGCATCTCCTTTGCGTCGCGGCCGACAGCCTCGACCTGATTGGTGATCTTGTTGATCGCAACTATTGACGGTTCCGAGACCACGATCCCGCGTCCAGCCGCGTAAACAAGGGTATTTGCCGTTCCGAGATCGATCGCAAGGTCGCTCGAAAATAAACTGAATAAAGACTTAAATGCCATCTTCCGCTTCTTAAGTGCCCTAGAAATTTGGTATTAGATCCGTTTTTCGAACCGGGGATGGAAGAGCCTGAATCTGCCGCGCGTTCAGCAGAATAGGCGCTAGTGTAAGGCCGCCTGTCGCCCAAAACGTCTAATTAGAAAGAATACACTTTATCTGCAGCGGTTTTCTACTTGAAAAAACGGATAATTAGGAGTTTAGCGGAATTTTTTTGAGATAGCTGGCTTCGCCGGACAGTATCTCGCAAAAAAGAAGCGGCCGAGCTTCGTGATAGGCCCGGCCGCTCGCCTTTTAGTTCGGAACCTCAAACGAGTTCCATAACTATCCTGAACCCTACGGATTCGCAGTGATCAGGATATCGGAAATATTGTCGCTAACCACGATCTGCGAGGAAGGATACGTGTATCGGCGTGACGAAACACCTATCGTGTAATTGCCGCCCGAAACATTTGAGAACGTGAAGTAACCGAACGGGTTGGTCATAGCACCTAAGCGAATGACATCGCCCGTAAGGTAAACGCGTTCGTACCCGACTCCCATTCCCGAACTATTAACAACGCGTCCAGAAACGGTGTACGTTGACGGCGGAACAGAAGCCGAAGGCGCCTGAACCGTAACGGTGACCGGAGCACCGGTTTTGTAGAACCCGACCGTCGCCGTCGCAGTAACAGGAGCGTGGGTCGAATCAAAGCGGAAGTTGTAGGTCGTACCCCAACGAATGGCGTTCGCATTCGGATTCTGAGCGAACGTTTCACTCGACCATGTCAAAGCCCCGCCTGACTGATCTGTCGCCCACGGCTGGCTGCTGAAACCGGCGTTTCCGACCGTGCCGTCATTCGCCCAACCCGGATGCTGCGGCGGAGCATGGAACCCGATGTTCGTAATATCTCCACTCGTAACCGGAACGGAGAAAGATTGAATACCGCGATCCAGGTTTTGATTATAGATAGCGTATTCATAGTGCCAGAGGTTCGGCCCAAGCTGCGTTACCTTATAGGCAACACTTGCAATACCGTCGGTCCCCGGTGCCGGTTGCAGGTCAACAATGGTCGCACCGGTCCATGCCATGATAGCGGGCTTCGTGCGAACGGTAGACCCTACCGGCGAGAAGCTAAACGGGCTTGTCGTGCCGTTAACCGAATACTGGCGATACGACACGTTGTTGTACATATTGCACTCGCCCGGATGGCTTTGGCACCACGAATATTCGTGCGGAGTGATGTACTGGCCTTCTGCGTAATACGTCGCTCCGGCGTTCATCGAGGTGTTCAGGTCATTGATCTCAACCAGGATACGGTGAGACGTGCCGGTATGCGAGTGTCCTGAGTGGTTGTTGTTTGGGGTTGCCGAATCGTTGCGTGGAAAAGCCCCAGTGAACGGGTTGATCCAGGCACGCGAACCAAGATTTGGGCCGGCATTCAAGCTCGCCGAATAAGGATCCGAACAGCCGGAACCGAGGTTCGAGCCGCCGACACCGTTACAGCCGAGGCCGCAAATGTTGTTCGTAAGTGCCGTAAATGCGTGCTTGACGTTCGACTGGCCGATCTGTTCCATGCGATCGCCATTTGCCGACATCCGATAGAGATTCTGCGGAATGACGGGGTGATCGTTGCTCGGGTTTGCCTGCCAATGCAGGTTCTCCGTACCGAAGTTGCAAGAATCGGTCGCAACCGCAAGGCCAACCTGTGTGCCCGAGCTCGATCCGAATTGAGCAAGACCTGAGAGGTCGCCGACGATCACATCCGGGCCCGGGATCGTGCCTGCCGAAGGAGCCATGGCCGGCATATCCTCGGATCTCACCTCGCCATCAACGATCTGCGAAGACTCGATCGTGCGCATCCTCGCATCCATTCCGATCGTTCCAACGGTCGATCCGGCGATGTCCTTTCGTCCCAGCGAAGCTGCGAAAGCATCCGTTACGACGAGCCGGCCGTTCGAGATGACAAGCCCGCGGATCATCGGATTATAGATGTATTCCTGGCCTTCGATGCGGAAATAAACCGTACCCGTGCGTGAGCTGCGGATCACGAGGTCGCCGCCATCTTCCCAAGCCTGATTTTCGAGGACGAGATCGTTGAACGCGATAGCCGAGCGTCCTACTCCCGCCGAAAAACTGCCTTCGAGGTCCATCGAACCCGGGTTCGGTCCACGCAGTTCATCGTTAAAAACGAGGATCGTGAAGAACGAATTCGCCTTGGCCGGCATATCGATGTTCACGACGCCGCCTTTGCTATTTAGCTTCGAAAGATCGACACGCATCGAAACGGTGCCGCTCTCAACGAGCATTTTCTCTAAGGTTCCTGAATAGCCGTCGGGTTTTGGATTCCCTCCCGAAAGCAAGGCGTCCGATCCACCGTTAAATAAAAACAGGAATGGAAGCAACGCAATTAAAATTGGCTTCAACATAGCTTTACTCTTTGATTACAATTAACCCAGCCGGTTAATGTGGCCTTACCAGTTTGGTCAGTCTTGGATCTTGTCGCGGAGACGTATCCTTGTTTTTACACCCGTTCGGGTGCTAAAAGCAAGTCATTTGTGTACTATTTCTAAAAGGACACCCGTAATTTAAGCCGAGTGCTAACCATCGCATTATTTAAGTATGAGTAGCCGTTGCATAGGCGAACCGGACAATGGGCGAAAGCCGCGAGTTCTGCCTGTCCTCCCAAACGACGAAAAACCCTCCGCAAAAACCCCACATTCAAGGGTCAGCCGTTGGCGTGCGTTTGCCCTCATCCTGCTGACGGCGTTGATGGTCGCTCACTTCGTTCAATGGCAGATCTCCGGATCGACCGTCTCCCCGATCGAGCCTTCTGAGGCGATGCAGACGCTGAGCCGCGGAGCGATCAATGCCGGATTCATCTTCTTTGCGCTTGCGATCCTGTCGACCTTGATACTCGGCCGTTGGATCTGCGGCTGGGCCTGTCACGTTGTAGCCCTTCAGGACCTCGCCGCGTGGCTTCTAAAGAAGGTCGGCATCAAGCCGCGTCCGTTCCGCTCGCGGCTTTTGATGTTCGTGCCGCTCCTTGCGGCGCTTTATATGTTCGGGCTTCCGGTGCTAAACCGCTACCTTGCACCGCCGCTCGGTGAAGGCGTCATTCCGCAGTTTACGAATCACATCGTAACGCAGGACTTCTGGAGCACGTTCCCGACGATCGCGGTCGCGATACCGTTCCTTTTTATCTGCGGCTTTGTAACGGTCTATTTCCTCGGATCAAAAGGATTTTGCACGTATGCGTGTCCGTACGGCGGCTTCTTTGGCGTCGCAGATAAGCTGGCCGTTGGAAGGATCCGCGTAACAGACGCGTGCGATCAATGCGGCTTCTGCACCGCGGCCTGCACGTCGAACGTGATCGTGCATGCAGAGGTTCGCGAACACGGTATGGTGATCGATCCGGGCTGTATGAAATGCATGGATTGCGTCAGCGTCTGTCCCAACGACGCTCTATACTTCGGATTTGGGAAACCTTCACTCGGTGTCGCAACCAAGGTAAAGAAAAACTATTCGCTCACCTGGCCGGAAGAGATCGGTGCCGCCATCATATTTCTGCTAAGTCTTTACGCCGTTTGGGATACTTATCAGCTCATTCCGATGCTGCTTGCCCTGGCTCTTGCAGGGATCACGACCTTCGTTGCATGGCGAACATACCGCCTTTTCGTCTCCAAAGATCTCTCGCTGTATCAGTTCAATCTTAGATCCGGCGGAAAGATCACACGGGCGGGAACGGTCTTTTTCGTACTGTCGCTGATCTGGCTCGGCCTGACGGCACACAGCGGTTGGATCCGCTATCACGAATGGAAGGGAGCGAACGCTTTCGAGGCAATTCATCTGCCGGACGAGGTCGCTCTTGCGCAGGCGAATCCCGTGCAGTGGCTGTCGCCCGCGGATAAACAGAATATCGCTGCCGGCCGGAATCATTTTTCGACGGCTCGGAATAACGGGCTGTTCACCAATGTTCAGGCTCTCTCGAAGCTCGCTTGGCTCGAATACCTTGGCGGCGACCCTCAAAAGGCGACCGCCACGCTTGCCGATGCTTCGGCACACGAACACGGTGCGGCAAAAGCTCTCGCAGATTACTACCGAGGTGCGATACTGAACCGCACAGGCAAGCACGCCGAAGCGATCACAAGCCTCGATGCCGCTCTGAAAGAACGCCCGGACCTCACGCTCGCACTTGAACAAAAGGGTGAAGCTCTCTGGAGTCTTGGCAGGCAGAAAGACGCCTTTGACACCTGGTCAAAAGCCGTAGATGAGAACCCGAATCTTCCGCTTGCGACCGCGTTCCTCGCCGGAGCGGCCAAGGCCGCAGGCAATGATGCTCTTGCGTCCAGCTTTCAGGCCCGTGCCGATCAGCTCACGCCGGACGATCCGTTATTTCATTGGATGCTGGGAATGCGCTTGAAAGGCGCAGGCATGGATGAGTTGGCCGAGCGGCATTTCGCACGAGCCATCGAGATGAACCCGAAATTCCGCGCTGCAAAACGGTCCTAGATCGAAGGCTGCTCGCCGCCGGTTGAAGGCGTCTCATCCCTGGCCTGCGGCGGGAATTCGTCGGTCTTCGGTGGCGTGCCGGTCGTCTCTAGAGCGGCATTGAGAACTTCGGAAATATACTTGACCGGAATGAACTCAAGCTCTTTCTTCACGTCGTCCGGGATCTCGTCCGTGTCGGGTTCGTTGCGATCCGGCAAAATAATGCGGCGAATGCCGGCCCGATGAGCGGCCATCACCTTTTCCTTGATGCCACCGACAGGAAACACCAATCCCGAAAGTGTGATCTCGCCCGTCATTGCCGTGTCGTTCCGCACCTTGCGGCCGGTGTAAAGCGAAGCCATAGCCGATGCCATCGTAACGCCGGCAGAAGGCCCGTCCTTTGGTATCGAACCGGCGGGCACGTGTATGTGTATGCCGTTGTGTTTTATCAACTCGGTGTCGATTCCGAAATCGGCTGCGTGCGACCAAAGGTAACTGCGTGCCGCCTGTGCGGATTCTTTCATCACGTCGCCAAGCTGGCCTGTCAACGTGAGCCCGCCGCCGCCGGGCAAGAGCGTCGCTTCGATAAAAAGAACCTCGCCCCCCATTTCCGTCCACGCCATTCCGGTCGCAACTCCGGGCGGAAGCTCTTTCCTCGCCTCTTCCGGAAAAACTCGCGGAGAACCGAGATAGCCGCGGATCTCTTCCGCCGAAATAACGAACTTATCGGTCGAGCCTTGAGCGACCTTCAGCGCGACCTTTCTCGCGAGATTGCCGATCGAGCGTTCGAGCTGTCGGACACCTGCCTCTCGGGTATAACGCGTCGCAAGCAGCGAAATGGCGTCGTCCGTGATCTCGAGCTGTTCGGGGGTAAGTCCAGTCTCTTTGATCTGCCGCGGTATCAGGTATTGCTTTGCGATCTGGAGCTTCTCGCGGTCGCTGTAGCCCGCAAGCTGTATGATCTCCATTCTGTCGCGGAGCGGCATCGGGATCGGCGCAAGCTGATTCGCCGTCGCGATAAAGAAGATCTTCGAGAGATCGAACGGGAGATCAAGATAATTGTCGCGAAACGTATTATTCTGCGCCGGATCCAGGATCTCGAGAAGTGCCGACGCCGGATCGCCGCGAAAGTCATTGCCGAGCTTGTCGATCTCGTCGAGCATCAGCACCGGATTATTGACGCCGACGCGGCGCAGGGACTGAATGATCCTGCCCGGCATCGCACCGATATACGTGCGTCTATGGCCGCGAAGCTCCGCCTCGTCACGCATGCCGCCAAGGCTCATTCGGTCGAATTCACGTCCCAAAGCCCTCGCTATCGAGCGTCCCAAGCTTGTCTTTCCGACTCCCGGAGGGCCGACGAAAAGGATGATCGGGCTCTTGCTGTCGGGACGCAGTTTTACAACCGCGAGCGATTCGAGAATGCGTTCCTTTATGTCCTCAAGCCCGTAATGGTCCTCGTCAAGTATCTTTTGCGCCTCAGCAAGATCGAGCTTCTCTTCGCTCGACTTACGCCAGGGCAGTTCGAGCACGTATTCGAGATACGTGCGGATGACGTGATAGTCCGGAGCCGATTGCGGGAGCTGCTCCATTCGCTTAAGCTCGCGCGTCGCCTCCTTGCGGACATCGTCGGGAAGGTCTGCCTTTTCAAGTCTTTCACGCAGCTGCTCGGCCTCTGCCTTTTCGCCCGATTCATCATCGCCAAGCTCTTTCTGGATCGCCTTCATCTGCTGACGCAGGACGTAATCGCGCTGGGATTTGTCCATCTCGTGCTGAGCTTCTGTTGCGATCTTTGAGCGGATCTCCATGATCTCAAGCTCACGCGCAAGCGCGGCGTGGGTCAGCGTCAGCAGGCCGTCAACCGTGCTCGATTCCAGCATTTTTTGTTCGGTCTCGGTCCCGAGATCAAGGACCGACGCAAGAAAATATGCAAGCTGGACCGGATCCTGCTGCGACATTATCGCCATACGGATCTCGGGCGGAACGTTAGGAAGCAGAGCGAGCGCCTGCTGGATCATTCCCTGAATGTTGCGTTTCAGAGCCTCGACCTCTTCGGTATCGACGACCCGCAAAGCCGATTGAACGCGAACCTTCGCACGCATATACGGCTGTTCACTGATCCACTCAACGACCTCGAAGCGCTCCATTCCCTGAACGATGAGCTGCATTACGCCCTCGTTGCGCATCATTCGCTTGATGTTGACGATGGTACCGATCTGGTAAAGGTCTTTCGGGGCAGCGTCATCGCCGGTTACGTTCTCGGTCTTGGTCGTAACGCAGGCGATGAGCTTTTCTTCGGTGGCAAGCGCAGCTTCGACAGCACGCGTGGAACGTTCGCGACCGACAGCAAGCGGGACAACCGTCTCGGGAAAGAGCGTCGTATTCTGCAGCGGCAGAACCGGGATCTCCAGCTCCGACGGCAATTCCGAAGATGATCCTTCGGCCTTCTTTTCGTTCTCGTCCGTAGGGATGTTATCAGCCATTTGCACCTTTCCTTAAGTGGATCATTAGAAGGCCGTTGTCAAAATTGTGTTCGACGCGAGCACCCTCTATCGAAGCCGGGAAATTCAAAGTTTTTTCAAAGTTGCTATACGTGATCTCCATTTGATGGTAATTCGCGCCAACGCCGCACGACCGGTCACGCCGCGTTCCGGTTATGTAGAGCGTCTTGCCGTGCACCTCGATCACTATGTCTTCAGGGGACACGCCCGCAAGCTCCACCTTGACGATCCAGCCTTCGTTCGTTTGATAAACATCTGCGGCCGGATACCAAAGATTCCCCGAACGGACGTTGCGAGAGGACGCGATGAACTGGAAACGACGATTTATGGACTTTGCCATACTAGGAAGAGTAAGAAGCAGCTATTTATTCTGCCAAAATCCTGCACCGGATGAGATCTCTTCTAGAGTTTCGGCGATCGCCTGCTCATCTTCGGTCTCAAGCGCGATATCGGCCATCGCGATAATACCGGCAAGTGTACCGTCCTGATCGACGACAGGGACTCGCCTCACCTTTCTTTCGCCCATGAGCCTCACCGCTTCGAAAACATAGCTGTCCGGCCCGATGGTGAAAAGTTCGGTCGTCATCACGTCGCCAAGGTTCGTGTCCGGCCCGACTCCATCCGCAACGCCGCGAACGACGATGTCTCGATCCGTCACGATCCCGACGATCTTACCGTCCTCGACGACCGGAACCGCTCCCATATCGCCGTTAAGCATCATCAACGCGGCTTCTTTCAGCGACGTTGTACGCGCGGCGGTCTTTACGTTCACCGTCATAATTTCTCGGCATTTCTTGCGCGCGTAGGCCGCCCTTTCTTCATTCGTCATCGCGTATCTCCTTGTCTCTATTGTGTTCGCAATGCGACAAAAAGACAAGATTGTTTCTAATAGACTCAAAAACGGCTCAACTGCCAAAACTCTTGCAGGACTTGCTACTATAGATACCGTGCTTTTTCGTGAAACGATCTTTGTTACTGGCTTTCCGGGCTTCATTGCGTCGCGCCTTGTAGAAAAGCTTGCGCGTTCCGAAGTGCAGTTCTTCCTGCTTGTCCAGCCGCAATTTGTCGAGCAATCCATGGCAATGGTCGAATCGATCTCAGAAGAGACGGCCACGCCGCTTGAATGTTTCTCGATCATCGAGGGCGATATTCGCGAACCGCATCTGGGAGCGAGCGAAGAAGACCTGGAGGCGATCCGCCGCGAAGTTACAACTGTTTTTCACTTTGCCGCAGTCTACGATCTCGGTATCGATAAGGAAACCGCCTTGAGCGTCAATCTCGAAGGAACCCGCAATGTGAACGAACTTGTCGGCGAGATCGCGAATCTGCGTCGGTATAACTACATATCGACCTGCTATGTCGCAGGCGAACGTCAAGGCCGTATTCTCGAAACCGAACTGGAACATTCCGCCGGATTCAAAAATTTTTACGAAGAGAGCAAATATCTTGCCGAACTCGAGGTCGAGCGCCTCAAAAATAAACTGCCGATCACGATATTTCGCCCGTCGGTCGTCGTGGGCGATTCAAAAAGCGGCGAGACCGCAAAGTACGACGGCATCTATTATTTGATCCAGTATCTGCGGAAGGCACCGATCATACTTCGCGTCCTAAACGTTGGAAATAAACGCGTTAGGCTGAATCTCGTACCGGTGGATTTTGTGGTCGATTCGCTCGCCGCCCTTTCTGACGATGAAGAAGCCACCGGAAAGACGCTCGCTATCGCCGACCCTGATCCGCTCACGACGGCAGAACTGTTCGATTCGATCGCCGTTGCGTTGACGGGTAGAAAGTCGGAGTTCGCCCCATCCGTCGCACTCACGAAATGGTTCCTGAATACCTCGATCTCGCCCGTGATCACGGGGCTGCCGCATTACGGCGTGCCGTATTTCTTTATCGAACAGGAATACGACACGGCCGAGGCAAGCAAGCTCCTCAAAAAGCACGGGATCGAATGCCCGCGTTTTAGCTCGTACGTCGAGAACCTGATCGACTTCGTCGAGGAGAATCCTGAGCTTTAGCACAATCTTCAGAGTGTGCAAAGAAAAGCCGTGCGTTTGCATCAAAGATTTTTTGTGACGATGCTATATAACCCAAGGAAATACCGCTTTTTTGGGCTTTTGCCCGCGATTCTCCTGCTTGCCTCTGCCGCCGCCTTCGGCCAGTCGGGCCGCGTTTCGCCTACGCCCGTGCCGACGCCAACACCGGAACCGGAGCTCAAAATATCGACGCAGGAAATAAAGCTGAATGTCCTCGCGTTTGATGAGAAGGGCGATTTTTTCAAGGACGTAACGCCTAACGACCTTGTGATCCGCGAAGACAATATCCTTCATCAGCCCGCAAGCGTTCGGTACATTCCGGCGAATGTACTGATCGTTATGGACACGGGCGGTGAGATGCGTGCCGTCAAAACGCTAGACAGAACGCGGAAAATTGCCCTTGCTCTTATCAATTCGCTGCGCCCGGACGACAAGGTTGCCGTGATGGCGTATGCGAATAAGCCGCAGATACTCTCAAGCTGGACGCTCGACCGGGCGACAAGCCGAGCGGCCGTAAACAGTTCGAATTTCGGCACGCGGTCCGCGTTCGTTGCGGCGTTGGATATGGCAGCGACGATGTTGACCCGCACCGAAAACGACAATGCTCAGCTCGTACTTATCACCGACGGTACGGACAGTACGGCTACCGCGGCACAAAAGACCGCTGCATTCGACCGCCTGCGGGCCGCGAATATTACGGTGCATGTGCTAAGTTACGCCGCGATGGAGGCGGCCGATATCGAACCGCGTACGAAGGGCGTAACGAATTCTCCGCCGCCGAAGGCGATGCCCGACCAGATCGCGAATGACCTTCCCAACGGCGCGCGCGATGTCGCCAAGGCCCCAAAAGCAAAGACGTTCGTCGTCGACCGCCCATTCTTAAAGAAGCTAAAAGCTCGCGAGACCGACCTGATCGCGTCAGAAAAACAGCTCGAAAAGCTCTCTGAAGACACGAACGGCGAGTTTATCGGCTCGATGTCGATCGACGAGATGGAGGACAAGACCAGCCTTGTCGGGCGTATGATCGATTCGTCCTATGTTGTAACTTACGTCCCGAAAATGCCGGTCACCGCCGAACATGGTGTTGCCGAAAGGCATATCGAGGTCACATCGAAGCGTTCCGGCCTCGTCGTGCAGGCAAAGCGCAATGTGCTGCTTATCGAACCCAAAGCGCCAAAACCCTGAGCATAAGGAAAGATTTCGCAACAACTCGTAACCGCGACGCGTGAAAGACATTGCCCGGTTTTTCGTGCTAAACTGCACGCTTCGCCCGGCCTCAGCAGGTTTTACAGAATGAACGGGCGAAAGTTATCAAAAAAGGGTACTGGATTGTCTCGCATTTCCGATCTAAATCTGGCCACAAAGCCATTCCGCAATCGCGTCCTGCCTTATCTGGCAGCGACGGCGCTCCTTTTTGCGGCGGGCATACTCGGCATCTATTGCCTCGCAAAGCTGAAGCAAAATTCCGATACGAACAAGATCCTCGCGACCCGCATCGAAGCCTCCAAGGCCGAGATCTCACGGCTCAAAGGCGAGGGCGAGAAGGTCCGCCAGCAGCTCACACCCGAACAACGCACCGTTTTGAGCGCCGCACATCGTCTCGTTGCGAATAAAGCTTTCGGTTGGTCCAGGCTCTTCGCCGACCTCGAGGGCGTCCTGCCCGGTAGTGTGTCTGCTTCGCGAATTTCTGTGCAGCACATCTACACGGACGGAGCAAAGGTGCGTGCCGAGCTTGAGCTTGGCGTTATAAGCCGTGATTTCGCGGGCGTCCAGCAGATGATCCAGAATATGCAGAATTCGGGGCTCTTCCTTGCGGAACTTCGAGGGCAGGATCTCCAAAAGACCGATCTTTCTGTTTACACGGAATATACGCTTCGCGTCGTCTATTCGCCGGGCTACTCTTACGCGGCGCCACAGGCACCGGACATCGCACAAAATACTTCGGGAGGTGGCGAATAATGGCCGATATCGAAAGCCAAACCGAAACCACTGCACCGGAGCCAATGACCCAGGACCCGACGCTTTATTCGCGCCGCCCGCAAAAGGTTTACGGCGGTATGTGGGGCCCGCTTGAGATCGGTGTGGTCGCGGCGGGCGGGTTTGTACTTCTCGCAGCGATCCTACTCTACGCGCTTTTTGTCGTTCCTTCGGATAATGAGGTCGTAAAGAACCGCTCTGAAGCTGACCGTCTCGAAGCCGAAAAGATCACCGCCCAGTCAAAATACGGCGAGATCACGACGACCGAAGCCCAGGTCGCAAAATTGCTGGACAGCGCCGACAATTTCGAGCTTCGCTATCTTCCCGCTGCAGATAACGGCCGCAGTGCCTTGTATCAGCGGATAAACGGCCTTATCGCCGCATACGGCCTTGTAAATACGAACGGGCCGGACTATCAGCCGCTTGAGCCGATAACCGAAGGCACCTCGAACAATCAATCACAGGAAGAACGCGGACGCGAACGGTTCCGCAGTTTCTTCCCCGGCGTGTATGTAACGACCACGGTCGAAGGTTCTTATCAGAATCTTCGGCGGTTCATCCGCGATATCGAAACGGGCGGTGAATTCGTCGTGATCAGCGCGATCGAACTTGCACCGTCCGACACGCAGCAAAAGGCCGATCCGACAAAACCTCCGGCACAGAATCCCGGAATGCCGACCGCCGTCGATTCGAACGGATTCCCGCTTGCATCTAACCCGAATGAGCAAGCTCAGCCGCAGAGGTCCAAGGGGAAGACGCATGGTGAGATCGTGTCGCTTCGGATCGAGATGGCGGCGTATTTCCGCAGGCCCGATTTTGCACCGCCGCTCGTGAATGGAGGTGCGACGCAATAATGGTAGCTCGTGCCGTCAATGATCCGAATGAACGCAAGAAGCTGATCGCGGCGATCGTCCTCGGCGTGCTCGCTGTTGTGGCCCTCTTTTTTGCGTTCGGGCGCGGACTTTTTGCCACCTCGGCCTCTCCGAGCACCGCTGCAAAGACAACGCCGACGCCAAAGCCGTCACCCGCGGCTCCGGGCGCGTTCACGCTCCCGACCGCTGACGAACAAAATTTTAACGACACGACAACTCCCGTCGTAATGCCCGCAAATATTCCTGCGCCGGATCCGGGAAGAAATATCTTCGCGTTCTACGAACCGCCGAAGCCAACGCCGTACAGCCCGACACCTGTTGTCATCTCGACGCCCCCGACACCGACGCCGACACCTACGCCCGCGTATGAAATGACGGCGATCAATCCGCCGTCCGTCTATGCGGGAACTAATGGGATCCGGCTCGAAGTCACGGGCGACCGCTTCGAACCGAATTCACATATTTATTTCAACCAGACGGAGTTTCCGACGCAGTTCATAAGTCCGCAGAAGCTTGTTGCGAACATTCCTGCGAATCTGCTGACGAGCGAAGGCTCGCGGCAGATCATCGTCCAATCACCTGACGGCAAGAAATATTCGACGCAGTTCATGCTGACCGTGCAGGCTCCGCCGAAACCGGCCTACACATATCTGGGGATGATCGGCCGTAAGCGGTTCAATAACGACACGGGCTTCTTCCTGGACAGCGCGAAATCTGACTCGACACCGATCGACGTACGGATCAACGACGTTGTCGGCGGAAGATTCAGGCTGATCAAACTTACACCCGGCGAAGCGATGTTCGAGGACACCTCGCTTGGATTCAAGCATCGGATCCCGATCGCGCAGCCCGCAGACGTGCCCGCGCAAAGCCTGCCGATGGGACCGCCGAGACGCGGCGGTTATCCGCAGATGAGTCAGCCTTACCCGAATTATCAGCAGCCACAACAGCAGCAGATCGATCCGAACAGCTGCCCGCCCGGAATTCCGTGCAACAATATTCGCCGTGCGAATACGCCGCCGATACCTCCGCCGAATCCGAATAACGGCCAGAAAGAGACCAAGGACGATGTGGACGACAACGATCAGTAACCGCCGGCAGGAGAGCGGCATGACACTGATCGCCGTTATGGCGGTGATGGCGATCTTCGCAGTCGCCTTACTCGCGGTCGCTCCAACTATCGCCACAGAGGTCCAACGCGAACGCGAGCTTGAGGCTATCGCTCGCGGCGAGGAAGTCGCCGAGGCGATCCGCCAATACGTCGAATTTTACCGCGGAGCAAAACTCCCGACCTCAATCGACGATCTTCTCGAAGGCCTGCCGGAAGGCACGCGCACCCGCCAGATCCTGCGGCCTTCTGCAGCGATAGACCCGTTGAGCAAGGATGGCAAATGGCGCCTCGTTCAAGCGGACGGCAAGTCGCTTGCACCCTTTGCAAAGGCCGTCCAGGCGTATAATGGCGGGCTGCTTCCCTCGAACCCGAGCCAAGTCTTTGACCGCTGGGCGATCGTCATCGTCAACTCTCTGAATACCGAAACTGAAGCCGATAAGGCAACGCCTGTTGACGAGGAACTTGAAGTTCTCACCGAGAACACGCCGTTCATCGGCGTTGCCAGCCAGGACCGAGGAAAATCGATCGTTGCCTATTACGGACTTGAGAATCATTCAAGATGGATATTCACGCCCTTATTCCGCGGCACAGGCGTATCCGTACAGCCCGGCCGGAACATGAACGCGGCGGCAAACGTTCGACCTGCTACGAACATCGCGATCGACTAACACCCCGGCAAGGTTCATAATTGATATTGCATACGTCCTTGACATTCCGGATGTAGTAATTTAGAATTATTCTAACTCTAAAGGAGGAGTAGATATGCATAACACAAAGATCGATATCCCAAAAGACGCTAGAGAAAAACTAATCGCAATACTTAATCAGCGGCTCGCCGACTCTGTCGACCTGAAGGCACAGGCAAAGCAAGCACACTGGAACGTGAAGGGAATGAGCTTCATCGCCCTGCACGAGCTTTTTGATCGGGTTGCGACCGAGGTTACGCCAATGTCGGATGACATCGCAGAGCGCGTAACATCGCTCGGCGGCACCGCACTCGGAACCGTGCGGGTTGCGGCTCAGAATTCGGAGCTGCCTGAGTATCCGCTTGAGATCAGCGACGGCCCGGATCACGTAGATGCTCTCTCGACCGCGCTCGCTGAATTCGGACGTCGGGTCCGTGCTGATATCGAGAAGACAGACAAGCTTGGTGACGCCGTGACAGCCGACCTATTTACAAATATTTCCGGCGAGATCGACAAACTCCTTTGGTTCGTCGAAGCGCACCAGCAAAGCTAATCTTTTGTTCCACACAAAACGCTCGGAGCTGCGCGCAAAAGAGGCGTGCAGCTCCGAGCGGATCTCTTCAAGGTTCATTTTTATCAGCTATTTCCAATAGCTCTTATCCACGCTCATCCATTTCTCAGGATCCCAAAGATCGTCATTGAGTTTTACGTCCGCCTTGATCCGTGTGTAGTCTTCGGACGTCGTTTTTTTGCCATCGACGTAGAATAGAACTTCAGCCGCCACCCATCCGCCGCCTGCTCTCACGTATTTGTTGAACTGCGTTTCGGCAACGCTCTTTTTGTCCTTGCCGGCTTGTTGGATCAGCCGGACGAAGACAAGCCGTTTCTTATCAACCCAAAGCTGAGGTGAGCGCAGATCTCCCTTCTCGGCACCAAGAACGTAAACGCTCCGGCCTTGCCATTTCTCTGTGTGCAGGATCGAAAGATCGATGCCCATCTTCTTGACCTGTTCAATGGTCGTCTCAACAGGCTGCCCATAAACATCAAAGCCGACAACTAAGAGCGGGTGTACAAAGTCACGTCCGCCCTTTGTCGCACCGTCCTTAAATGAGAATACCTTGCCGTCTTTGAAAAGAATGCCGTCGCCTTTCTCCGTCGGAGCGATATCGATGCGGAGGCAGCCGGGTACCTTCATCGCCTCGTACCAAGTTGCAACTGTCGCGGTGCCGTCCGGCGCAAAATTCGTCGTCTTCTGCTCGAATGTCAGCGTCTTGTACCATTTGCCCGCATATTTTCCATACATCGCGGCAATGAGGTCGTTCCCGTTCTTGATCTCGCCTGCAAAAACAGATGCGGCAAGCATCATCGTCAGCCCGAAGGCACAAATATATTTCATTCTTAAAACTCCTTAGAAAGTGAATTCGCTGGCTTCTTTTACGATGAATGTGGCTGATTTGTTTAAGAAGAATACGACTATTTCGACTCGTATTCGTAGATCTTGTAGAGGTCCTGGTCTTGCGGTTCGGCAAGATCGCGTCGGACCAACAGCATCAGATCCACTCCGGGACGGAGCGGATACACGCCGACGAATTTGTAATGCGCCGAATACTTATCAACAACCGAAACGTCTTGATCGTTCTTCTTTGCGACGATCATCTCTGAGGTATTCGCATCGACAAGACTGCCGAAGAAATTCGCATGCGGAAAATCGTTCAGGTACCAGGTAAGCGGCCAATAATCAGGCGAAACGATCTCGATCGTTGCGTCGCGGCCTTTGCCGCTTTTTTCGGCATAGTGTTCTATCTCTCGAACGAGATCGAGCATTCCGCGTTTTGTGTGCGCATACACATATCCCATTTCCTCATCGTCGTAACGAACAAAGGAAAGGTCGTATGCCTGATAGGCAAGGAGCGTTACAGCCAGGATCAACGTCAGCGCGCCCGTAAGGCGGGCGGCAACGAACCGCGACGATAAGATCACGTTCACGCCATAGCCTGCGACAAGGCACATCGGGAGATAAAAGCTAAGCGCAAGCCACGGCGTCTTGTACGGGATGATCGTGTAGGCCGCAAACATCCCGAAACCCCAAAAAGCCGAGAACACGGCAAAACGATCCTTCGGTCTTAGAAATGCGATCGCGCCTCCGAGGGCAGAAAGCAGAAGCAGAGGAGATTCCACTTTCATTCCCCATTTCACGTAAGCGAGAACGCCGTTTTGCGTGTGGTCTTTCGTACCGGTTTTCGTCCAGAGCATATATGCCTCGACGGCACGCGAAAGGCCTTCGGGATACGAGAAATACGACGAAAAAAATACCGCGAGCACAAATACGAATGTCAACGCCGATGCCGAGACCAGTAAGAGCCTGTCTGCTCTTTCGCCAAACCCAAAACGGAACTGCCGGTAAGTGAGTTCGGGCTCATCGATCTCCGCAAGCCCACCGCTCCGATACGCGAAAAGATACGCAGCCCACGCAGCGATGACCGCAGCCGTGAGAAAACACAGCGTATAGAACGCAAAAGGCTCTTTCACGCTGTTCTCGCCGAGGTAATATGTATGCACCCAACGCAGAGCATCAAGCGTGTAGCGGTAGAAGAACGCTGCCGCGGCCAGGACCGCAAAATGCACGAATCCGAGCGTGTACCATTTTGCCCGGCTCGGTTCTGAACCAACATTCTTCTGCCAAATTCGGGTCGCAACCGTCGCGATCAGCATCGTGCCGATCGTGATGAATGCCGTTTCTTTTGTCGCAAAAAGCAGAGCTGCGGACGCCGCAGCAAGGATCAGATAGATCGGCCTTCCGTCCCGCCACTCGAGCAGGCTCTTGAGCACGAAATAGATCAGAACCAGCTCAACGATGACCATCGCAATGCGGAAAGCCCACAGCGCCGTCGTGTTGCCGTCAGAAAAGTACGTAGCAATATTCAGCCCCGGCGGTATGAAGCAAGCCGCAAGCAGGATCGCAAGCCACACCTTCGCGAAAAACCCGGCCGTCTTTCGCTCGATGAAAAGTACTATCGAGACGACGATCGCGAGGCTGCAAAAGGTAAAGAAAGTCTCGTGAATGAAATAGCGCGAGATGTAGACCATTCCCGGCGATAGCGCAAGGAAAAGCGCTGCCGAAAGGCTGCCGATCTTGCCGAGATAGCGCCTCAGGTATAGAGCAAGCACTACCGTCAAAACACCGAATATCGCAACGCTTGCCCGCACGGCAAATGTATTCAAGCCGAAGATCTTCGAGAAGAAAAGCGAGATGTAATAGAGCGTCGGGCCGTGGTAGTTTGCCGGGTCGTACTTATAGACGCCGGTGCGGTAGAGCGTAGTCAAGAAAAATCCGTTGACGCCCTCATCGTGGTGTAGCGGCTTGAGCGTTAGATCGTAGAAGCGAAACGCGAACGCAGCCAGCGTTATGATCGCAGACGAGCAAAGCCAAAGAAGGTCAGGCCTCGTTCGAGTTTGGTCTTGTTCGGTGATCTCAGTCTCAGGCATCGAAAACGGTGTTGCAGGCTATTTTACTTTATAAAGGCGATACTGTCCGCTTTCCGCAACGAGCGGGAACTTCGAAAAATATTCATCGTTCGCCTTTAGATCGTTTCGCTCGACGGGCGAGACAAGGACGTAGTCGATGCCGTACTCCTTTAGCAAAAGGTCGGCGACGCCGCCGCCGAGATATATGGTCTTTACGTCCTTTTCGCGGCCTTCAAAATCGATCCCATGCGAAGACAAGTGACCTGTATAACGCATCAGCGATTGACGGCCGGAAAGGACTACGGCGGAGTTGTATGTCGGTGCGTTCAGGATAAGGGCGTGCGCAGGCGTCTTTGCCTTGATCGCCTCGGCGATCTTTACGCCATCCGCGTCGAACACCTTTACGACATTCTGCCCGCTCGCCGTTCGGTATACATCCAACGCACCTGACGCGATAAGCGAAAGGAACACGACCGCAGCAGCGGCCTTGAACCAAACCGTCTTTTTCTCCCAAGCCCACACGATCGCAAGCGCGATGAATGGTATCGAACCTACGAACCAATAGATCAGGATCTTGATATTGTCCCATTCCCATGGAGCCAGCTTTACGACATTCGCGATAACAAAGATGAGCGCGAACGGTATGTAAAAAAGAGCTGCACAGCGAAGTTGGCTGTGCTCCCCTTTCGAACCCTTTTTCCACGCCAGGTAAACGCCTGCGGCGATCAACGGGATCACAAGGCCCGTATTCAAAAGCCAAAAATAGAAGAAATTGTTATCACCTTTGTCCCAGCCGAAGTTCCACCCGATGAACTTCGATGCGTCAGATGCTTCGCCGGTCGTAAGCCATGCAAGTATCGGCACGGCTACGATCGACACGCCCACGGCGAATGTGAACCATTCCTTCCATCGCCGGATGTAGAGAAGAAGGCAGACGGCAGCAACGATAAAGACCACCAGCAGGCTATGCAGATGCACGAGTGGCAGCGTTCCGACAAGCGTGCCCAGAACAAAAGGCGGTACGAATTGCGGATGACCGTCCTCGCTGTCCTGGCCCGAGAATGTAGCCCAGAGACGATCGATCGCCATTATCGCGAGCGGCATTCCGAGCAGAAGGCTTCGCTGCGTAATAAAGAGGACGACCATCGAATTGCCCCAACGGAAAAGATTCGTGATCGTATAGTCGCTCGGCAGTGCTGACAGAAAATCGAAGAAGCCCTTTTGCTGGCCCCAAAAATCCTTTGCAAAAAATAGAAAGCCCAAGCCGCCGCTAAAGAAGAGCAGGAACGGCGCGATGCGGCCCGCAAGCTTGCTCGCCGTCACGCGAACCGTAAAGCGTTCGAGCACGACGAGCAGCGAGAATGCCCACGCAATATCTTCAATGACCATCGCCCAACGTAGCGTGCCGCCAAGCTTCATCGTGATCGCGGTGAGGAGATCCGCGACAAATGGGTATGCGAATTTCACACCTGCGAACGACGGATTCATCGGCGGGAAATTCGCACCGTCCGTAAAGCCGAGGATCGCACCGAGATGGAAGGGAAGATCGCCAAGATTCTGAGAACCGCCCGTAAAGACGCCATCCGGTGTCTGATAGATCGCCTGCGAAAAGAACAGACAAAAGAGGATGAAAAAGAATGTGTAAAACGCGAGCCCGCCAATGCGTTTATTGCCGTGTTGCAAGTTCGAGCGGGCGCGCTGCCAGTCCCGTGCTAGGCTCTGCCTGATGTCCGGCCTGAAAAGGACCACGGCCGGAACAAGCGCGGTTAATACGGAAATGGCAGCCGTAAATTCGCTCAGCCCGAAGAAGTTCGTTATTACGAACCCGGCAACACCGGCGATCGCGCACGAGACAATACTCCCCGCCGCAAGCCGCCACAAAAGCCGCTCTCCGTCGAAGAATAGATATGTAAAACAAAGCCCGCCAAATAGAAAAACAGCGAGCACTATGAGGGCAGCGAGCATATCAGTTCAATGCTAATACTACTCGAAATTTCTTTGAGAGAGCATTCGCTCGACGTATTTGGCTATCACGTCGGCTTCGAGGTTGACGGCGTCGCCCGGCGAAAGCGTCGAGAGATCCGTCATCTCCCATGTCTTTGGGATCACGGCTATGTCGAATTCATTTTCCCTCAAAGCCGCGACCGTCAAACTGATGCCTTCGACCGCGACCGAACCTTTAAAGACGAGATACTTTGCAAACTCGGGATCAAATCCGATCGTAACGGTGCGAAAATCTCCTTCGTCGCGAGCGCGGACGAAGGTACCGGTCGCGTCGACGTGTCCCTGGACGATGTGGCCGCCCATGCGCTGCGTTGGCAGGAGGGCTCGTTCGAGATTTACACGCGTGCCGACCGCGAGGCGGTCAAGCGTCGTTCGAGCGAGAGTCTCCGGAGAGACATCGGCGGAGAAGCCGTTGCTTCCGACGTCCAAAGCCGTCAGGCACACGCCGTTCACCGCGACCGAATCTCCGTTAGCGATGTCAGCCGTAACACGAGAAGCCCCGATGCGAAAAACCGCACCGGCCTCGCGTCTTTCGACCTGCTCGATCACGCCAAGCTCTTCGATCAATCCTGTGAACATGTGCGGTTAAAATTGCCTAGAACCAGGGTTTCTTGTTCATTATGTATGTATGAACGAATTCTTCATCAGACTTGGTGAGATACATAATGCCCTCAATAATTCCGATGACCGCCATTACCAGCGACGGGATCCCGCACAGAAATACCGCACCGACAACCCAAACCCCGAGCATAATTATGCCTTCGGTGTTATAGCCGAGGATGAACTTATGGATACCCAGGCCGCCGAGGACGATGCCCAGTATGCCCGCGAGTACCTTTTTATCTGCCCCGGGAGCCGCAGGACGGCTTCCCGGTTGGATCGGGCCGGCGTTGTAAGCAGGGAGCATCGCGCCGCAACTCGAACAAAGCCCGCCGCCCGCGACATTTTGAGAGTGACAATTAGGACAAGTTACATATTGTGTCTGCATAGTATTAAGCCGGCTCCGTCTTTGAAAGCTTACGAATATCGATCGAGATCGGTTCCCCGTCTGCGACATCATTGTAGATATTCACGAATTTCTGCCCGCAAAGGATCTCCTCCGGTTTGTAGGAAGAACGCGTGTGCACACTCTGCGCAAACGTCTCGTCGATACCTGTTAATAGTATAAGCAATTCTGAATCTGTGGTCAGGTATTCTTCCGACTAGCGGCGTGATCGATCAACGTCCTCCGTCTAAACGCTTCTTCCGCCACGGCTGTTTGCTCCTCCGGCGAAAAGTATATCTATCGTCGAAGCGGATTGTAAAAGTATTTTGCGGCGTGAAATAATCTCATCTTTGACCCTATGGCAGAAGCAGCAATAAACGAGGCACCGCCCGCATTGAAGATCCTTGAGGCTGGCGTGCCAGACACCGCATCGCTCGCCGACCTTGTCGAATGGTTCATCGCTCGTGATGAGCGTGTGGCGCGAGTTCGGCATCCAGTCGCGGACGAGCTTTTCACGTGGAAACAGGAAGATGACTCCGCGAATGGCGTCAGCATCTATCCGTTCGAGAATGCCGAGGCTCGGTTCGCGATCGGCGTGATCCAAGCGGTCGCGGAGAATAACAACGAAGAACTTCTTAAGCTCTGGATAACGGACATCATCGAGGCGCTCGGCCGAGCGCGCGAGACAAAAGGTGAGTTGACCAGCAGCTACAACCTTGATGCGGATGAGGAAGCATTTCCGCTCGTAAAGGCAGAAAAGCTGCCAAGCAAGGTCGAGCAGCGTCTGTACCTTTCGTGCTGCTGGCTTGAGCTTTTATGTACTGCCGAGGCACGTGTGCTCGGCTGGGTCTATCAGGATCTTTACGGCAAGCCGTTCGAACCCTAACGGAAGGTTTGGCAATTTGTCATATTGCCGCTCTTCATTCCGCGCATGAACCATTCCACACGCTGTTGCGAGCTGCCGTGGGTGAATGAATCGGGAACGACGTAGCCTTGTGTACGTCTTTGGATCATATCATCGCCGACGGAGCTTGCAGCTCGGATCGCTTCTTCCGGATCGCTCGCGTCGAGACGGCCTTGCTTAGCCGCGAAATTCGCCCAGATGCCCGCATAGCAGTCTGCCTGCAGCTCAAGGGCCACCGAGCCCTTATTCCCGGCATTCGACGCCTGGAGGCGATCCATCGTACCCATAAGGTTTTGTATGTGATGGCCGAATTCGTGAGCGATCACATATGCCTGGGCAAAATCACCCGGCGCCTTGAACTCCCGCCTCAGTTCGTCGAAAAACGCGAAATCGAGGTACAGGTTCATATCGCCCGGACAATAGAACGGCCCCATCGCCGCATCACCGAGCCCGCATGCAGACCGAACCTGGCCCGTGTAAAGGACGAGCTTCGGATCTTGATATCGCACGCGTGTCTGCTGCGGAAGGATCTGTTTCCAGCCGTCTTCAAGACTGCCCATGATCGCTCGCGCAAATCGCGAATTCTCGTCCGGCTGAGCCGGTGCGGCCGAGTTTGCCGCCGGTGATTGCACTTGTTGGCTGTCTATCGGGCCGCCGCTTTGGAACAAGGTACTCGGGTCGCCGCCGCAGAGCAGAACTGCAAGGGCAATGATGATCACTCCCAATCCGCCACCGCCAATGGCGATACCTCGGCCTGAGATGCCACGACGATCCTCTACATTCGAACTCTGTCTAAGGTCTTGCCAGCGCATACTGAAATTCTAATTAGAAACGGCGAAAAGGCAAGAGACTGGCTGCCGAGAGAGAGGTGATCCGCAGCCAGTCGCTCGTGCAAAGCTATTGCTTGCATAAGTTAGCTCCCCAAAAATGCTTGACAGACGGGGCTCTTCTTAGGTATTCTTTCTTGGCATTACCGATGTCGTCTTGAATCTCCTTCGTTTCCACATTACTTGGAGGAAAAATGATCAAATTGGATATCGTCAACCTCGTTGCCGACAGGACGGGAGTGCCGAAACAAAAGGCGGAGCAGGTTGTCGACTCGCTTTTTGAAGCGATGAAGCAAGCTCTCGCAAAAGGCAAGAGGATCGAGCTGCGCGGCTTCGGCGTGTTCGTCGTCAAAGCACGAAAACGCGGCGTCGGCCGCAATCCGCGAACCGGTGCAGAGGTGCCGATACCGGCAGGCAAGACCATTCGATTCAAACCGGGCAAAGAGCTTTCGGCAAGATCTGTTTAACTCGAGAACAAGTTCGTTATAAGATAGAAAATACCGCAGACTTCCGCGAGTCCAATGCTGTAACAACGCGGGAGTCTGCGGTTTTTTCTGTTTTTATTGTCCGTTTATAGTGCAAGAAGCCGAGCCGGTAAATTACGAATTCTTTTATGGCGAAGAGTTGCCGCGTCCTTCAGTCCTGGTGTACGCGAGGCATCTGCTGTTGCTCGCCGTTACGTTTTGTACCGCGACCATCGCGGGCACGCTTTATCCCTTCGGGCCCATCAATGATTTTGTCGTCGGCAGCGACCCGCAAACGACCGATGAGCTGATCGCCTTCATTCTGCAGCTTCCGGCACGTTACCTCGCGATTATCGGGCACTCGATCGAGCTCCTTTTCACGAATTCATACGTACTGACCTACGGCCTCAAGTTCTCTCTCTCGCTGCTCTTCATCCTTGTCTCGCACGAGATGGGTCACTACGTCGCTTGCCGTATTTACAAGGTCGATTCGACGCTGCCGTTCTTTATCCCGACGCCGCCGATGATCGGCCCGGCCGGTACTTTTGGAGCATTTATTCGGATCAAGACGCCGATGCCGTCACGGCGGGCGGTCTTTGATATCGGTGTTTCCGGGCCGATCGCTGGATTCATTGCGATGCTGCCGATCGCTATCATCGGGATCGCACAGATGGAAATGGTGAGCCCGGCGACGATTCCGCAAAGCGGTCAACTCGTATTTTCAGATCCGTTGATCATGCAGGGCATCGCCTCGCTTTTCGGTAAGAATTTAAGCTTCGGCGTTGGGAATGCATTCTATTACGCTGCCTGGATCGGAGCGCTCGTCACGACGATAAACCTCATTCCTTCGGGCCAATTGGATGGCGGACATGCTATTTACGCAGCGCTCGGAGAGCGTGCTCATTATTGGACAGGCAGGCTCGCGTTCGGTGCTATGGCGATCCTCTCGGTGCTTGGTGCGTATTTTTACAGCAGCCCGAGCGGCTTTTTGATCGCGATCATTTTGGGAATAATGCTCCGGGTCGGCCACCCGCGGCCTTTTGACCAAACGCCGCTCGATGCGAAAAGAAAAGCAGTGGCATTGCTGACACTGCTGATCTTCATTCTCACATTCTTACCGTTCCCCGTGAAACTCACCTAAAGTTCACGAAGCGATATTGGGCAAAAGGCCTTTGATCTCGCTCACAACACGCTCGGCTTCGTCGTTGCCTTCTAGCGCGATCATAAAAAAGTCGTAGCTCGTCTTAAAACAGACCACACCGTTACCAAAGAACCATACGCCCTCGAGGATCGGGTTGCCGCCAAGGATCGTGCCTATCGGAAAGCCCGTAACCTCTGTCGGGTTGAAGACCTTTGTCATCATCACCGCTCCCGAGGCGAACGCGAATGCGCCCAACATCGGAGCTCCGACACGCTTTGCGATATCACGCTCGAACTCGATCCTTTCGCGTTCGGCATCATTAAGACGGCCTTTCTCGATCAATGTTTCACGACGTTTCAGATAGCCGTCAAAACTATCGGCGAGCTTCTTAACAGACCAAGCAGGTATCGCGGAGTTCATCAGCCAGTGCGAATTGATGCCGGTAAAAACAATGCCCAGACCCGCTCCGACCATCATCGACGCACCTGTAACCGCCGCCCTTGCAGGATCCTCTTTTGCGGACGAGGCGGCGTTCTTAAGCGCGTTCAATATCGTATTCGTTGTTGATGTAAGGGACGCTCCGAAGCCGACGACTTTCGTCACGCGTTTTGCGTTAGTGCCGATCGACGATGCCGTATCGCCCAAAGTATCGCTAGCTTTTCCGGCTATGTCCGCGACCGCCTCACCGGCCTTTGTCCCGACCTCGACAGCGGCGTCCCGCAGCGGTTCGCTGACATTCCACGCTGTCTTCGCAGCATCGCCGGCCGTGCTCGCGACGTCTTCAACGATCGTGACGGCTTTTCGGCCGATATCCGTCTTTTCCGCCTGTGTCTTCACCGCGGATGCACCTTTTTGCGCTGTATCAACAACCGCGCGGGCACCGCTCTCGATCTTTTCCTTGATGCCGAGCTTCTCGTCGATCTCGTCCAAGGTTTCTGCGGCTTTTTTCTGCCAACGCTCAAATATCTGTTTGCCTTCGCTCATATAGCTAGTTTTATCACAATTCGCCCTGTCTCGAATACGATTTTCCGGCATCGAATGTTCACGGCCGGAGATGGTAGAATTTTCTCGAAGAAGCGATGCCAAAGGTAAAATGCCCGCAATGCGGCAAGGAAACTGAATTTACCGGGAACGAGTTTCGTCCGTTCTGTTCTGAACGCTGCAAACTCCTCGACCTCGGTTCGTGGGCCGATGGCGATTACGCGGTCCCGGGCGACGTTACCAGCCTGTCGTCCGAAGATCTCGCCCAGCTCGAGGCAGCCTTGGAGAAGAAGGACGAATGACGCTGATAACAGCGGCGTTCTTGTCCGAATTCGGCGGTATTGCTATCGCCGGAGCTTTCTTCATTGTCTTTTGCCTCGTGGCGTACGTTGCTTTCAGGCTTCTGAAACGGTCGGCAAAAATTGCAGTTCGACTCTTGGTCGTGCTTGTGATCCTCGCGGTCGCGGCATCCGGAAGCCTCGCTCTTTACTCGTTTCTCAAGACACCCGCAAAGCCCGCAACAAAAAGCCGTTCAACGCGCGAACGCTGACAAAAAATGGACGATCCGCAATGTGCGAACCGTCCACAATTTGGAGACAAACCAATGACCGAAAAGGCGATCTATCTGCGGCCGCCGCGTAACAACAGGCCGAGCACGACGCCGATCGCCGCGGAGATCAGGATGGTCTGGCCCGGCTTTTGCCGAGCGAATTCCTTCGCATCCTCGATCAATTCCTTCGGGTCCTTCGCCGTCAGCTCTTTGAATTTATCACCGACCTGCGCAACGTTTTCCCTAGCGTAGTCATACGCTTTGCCCGCGGCATCCTGTACCTTTTTCCCGTATTCCTGTGCCTGCATCTTTATTTCTCCTAAAAACTCATCGCTCTGATGCCCCGTATACCCTGCCTCCGCATCCAGCGGCATAAGGCTTTGTTCAAGCTCCTTTTCTGCTTTCTTAACCTCTTTCTCAAATTCCGACATCGCAAAAACTCCTCCCACAAAATGATCGAACCAAATGATCGTCTCGGTCGTAAAACCTTTCCGAACCGTCGGGCATCAGATTCCAAACGGCCTATAAGCGTTGTAACGAAATTACGCGGATCTTTGTTCCCGGATAGTTTGGTTCAAGACGATGATTCAAGGTTGACAACAAGTTTCGGAAAATGCAAACTACTTCGGTAAGTAAGCACTTACTTATGCGAGGATACATTGATCGAAAGTTTTTTTAATTGCGACCCAAGTGCCCGAATGTCGGGCGATGAACGTCGACGTGTGATACTTCAGGCGGCGGTCGAACTCTTTTCCCAACACGGGTTCAAGGGGGCAACGACCAAGGAGATAGCAAAGGCTTCGGGCGTTTCGGAAGCAATGCTTTTCCGGCATTTTGAAAATAAGGACGCTCTTTACGAGGCGATCATCGAAACGAAAGGCTGTCGCGAAAGCGCGACAAAATTCGCCTGGGACAACGACGAGGCCTTGATAAAGGCTATTGCGGAAAAGGATGATGCTGCTGTCTTTTATCGATTGGGCTTTACGATTCTCGAAAAGCAGCAGTCGAACGTCCCGTTCATGCGGCTCCTGCTTTACTCGGCCCTGGAAGAGCATGATCTTGCCGAGCGATTCTTTCATGAGTTCGTCGAGCGAGTTTATGAGTTCATCGGCGGATATATTGCAAAGCGGCAGAAGGATGGAGCATTTCGAAAAGTGAAGCCGCGGCTGGCGGTTCGGGCTCTCCTTGGGATGCTGCTCCATCATTCGCTGAACAATATCTTGTGGGATAAGAGCGGGGTATTGCTCAAGATCTCGAACGATGAGGCGGCAAAAGGGTTTGCCGATATTTTACTAAATGGATTGAACGCCAAAGAGGCGTAAATTTTACCAAATGTTTCTTAAAACTAGGCGTTTTGTGCCTGCATTACTACTATGCGGAACCGTATCGGTGATTCTTTTCTCCGCAGCCTGTGGCCGTTCGTCGGCGGATGCGAATGCAAATGCCAATGCACAGCCGCAGGTGGTCGAGGTTACGACCGCGCAGGCAGTTGTTCACCAAATTCCTTCGTATTTTGAAGCGACCGGCAGCCTCGCCAGCGATGAATCGACCGACGTCGCACCGACGATACCGGGCAAGGTGGTCGAGGTGAATTTTGATGTCGGCTCTTACGTGGCGAAAGGCAGCGTGCTCGTCCGCCTCGATGCGAGGGATGCGCGGCTTCGCCTCGAACAGGCTCAGGCTAGCGCGGAACAGGCCCGAAAAGGCGTCGATACCGCGGCGGCCGCCGTGCGTCAGGCACAGGCAAAGCTTGGCGTCCCGGTCGGCTCGCACTTCTCGGTCGAAGAGTTTCCGCAGGTTCGCAGCCTCAAAGCGAATCTCCTGCTCGCTGAAAAAGAACTGACCCGTGCCGAGAATCTTTTCAAGACAGGCGACATCTCACGCTCGATCCTCGATCAGCGGCGTGCAACCCGCGATTCGCTTGCCGGCCAGCTTGCCGACGCACGCGCAAATGCACAGGTCGCCGAAAAGGCGATCGCGTCCGCTCAAGCCCAGGAAGCCGCAGCAAGGGCGGCTGTCGCATCTGCCGAAGCACAGGTGGATCAGGCAAAGAAAGCGGTGAATGACACGGCAATTCTTGCCCCGATCAGCGGTTTTGTTTCCGAAAGGACCGCCGACCCGGGCGAGTATGTAAGCCCAAGCGTGCCGAATCCGAAGATCGCCACAATAATGCGGACCTCGACGCTTCGCATGAAGATCGAGGTGCCGGAGCAATCGATCGAGCTCGTCAAGTCCGGACAGTCGATATCGCTCCAAACAAGCGCTTATCCCGATCGCAATTTCATCGGCACGGTCGTGCGTATCTCACCGAGTTTGAACGCGACGGCACGAACGTTGACGGTCGAGGCCGACGTACCGAACCCCGACGGAGCGTTGAAGCCCGGACAGTTCGCAACGGTTCGCATCACAAAGTCTCAGCCGGAGAACGCCGTGATGATCCCGACCGCGGCCGTTCGTGCCGACGGCGATGTCAATAAGGTTTTTGTCGTAAAGGATGGGGTTGCACGTGAGGTGATCGTTCAGCTCGGCTTGCTTGAGAACGATCTGATCCAGGTCAAGAATGGCCTCGCCGAGAACGACGTCATCGCAACGAACAACCTCGGAGCACTGTTCGACGGTGTCCGCGTGAATCAATGAGGTACGAAGTTTCGGCCTTTTTAAGAATTTGAACGGCCTGGGCTGATGCGAATAGAGGACACGCATCCACGCTCCGGACTCTGGACTAGCTTATGCAGTGGTTAGCTGAAATATGTGTTAAACGGCCCGTCTTTGCGACGATGTTGATCATGTCGCTCGTGGTCGTCGGCGCCTTTTCGTTTTTAAGTTTGGGCGTGGATCTTTTTCCGAAGATCGATTTTCCGACGATCACGGTCACGGTCGTAAATCCGGGCGCGTCGCCGCAGGAGATCGAGACCGAGATCACCGACAAGATCGAAGAATCCGTCAATACGATCAGCGGCATCGACGAACTGCGTTCGACATCCATCGAAGGTATCTCGCAGGTTTTCGTTCAGTTCGTCCTTGAAAAGGATGTGAACGTCGCGGCGCAAGAGGTCGAGAACCGCGTCCAGACCGTTATCCCGAATCTACCGGATACGGCCGAGCAGCCAACGGTCCAAAAACTCGATACCGACGCTGCTCCTGTTCTGCGTATCACTGTCTCTGCACCAAAATCGCTTCGTGAGGTCACCGAGCTCGCAAAGGATCAGATCAAGCAGCCGATGGAATCTGTTAGCGGCGTCGGCCAGATCTCGATGATCGGCGGCCAGGAGCGGCAGATCAACGTTTGGGTCGACCCGGACAAAATGCGTTCCTACGGCGTAACGCCGGCCGAGGTATCGGCCGGGCTCAAGGTCCAGAACATGGAATTCCCTTCCGGCCGTCTCGACGAAGGCCAGAAGGAAACGAGTGTCCGCACGATCGGTAAGGTCCAAAAACCTGAGCAATTCGAGAACGTCGTTGTCGCAACGCGTGGCGGTTATCCGGTCAAGATCAGGGACCTCGGATATGTTGAGGACGGAGCCGAAGAGCTTCGCAGTGAAGCTCGATTGAACGGCCAGCCGGCCGTTACCCTGATCGTCGCAAAACAATCGGGCCAGAACACGGTCGCGACCGCCGAAGGCGTCAAGGCAAAGCTTGCCGAGATCCTTCCGACGCTGCCGAAGGATTATACGGTCCGCATCATCGGCGACAACTCTGTTTTTATTGAAAGTTCGCTCCATTCGATCGAAGAGCACTTGATCGTCGGGTCGATCCTTGCTGCCATCGTCGTGTTCCTGTTCCTTTGGAGCTTCAGATCGACATTCATCGCGGGTCTTGCTATCCCGACATCGATCATTTCGACCTTCGCCTTGATGTACGCGATGGGCTATACGCTCAACGTCATCACGATGCTCTCGCTCACGCTGATGGTCGGTATCGTGATCGACGACGCCATCGTCGTGCTCGAGAACATCTATCGGTTTGTCGATGAAAAAGGGATGAACCCATTCCAGGCAGCGATCGAAGGAACGCGCGAGATCGGCCTCGCCGTGCTCGCCACTTCGCTGAGCCTTATGGCCGTTTTCGTGCCGATCGGCTTTATGCAGGGCATCGTCGGCAAATTTATGTCGTCGTTCGGTTTGACGGCGGCATTCGCGGTTGCCGTCAGTTTGCTCGTTTCTTTCACTCTCACGCCGATGCTTGCGGCCCGTCTCATCAAGCGTCGGTCCCTTGATACCGAAAAGGTGATCGAAGGGCTAAAGGGCGACGGGATGATCGAGACGCTCGAATCACACGACACGAAGCACACCGGATGGTTCCGTCACGTTGATAGGGTGTATGCGGCAATGCTTCGGTTCTCGATGGCTCACCGCTGGGCGATCATCGGGCTCGTGCTGCTCGTGTTCTTGAGCATCATTCCGCTCTTTTGGTTCGTCGGCAAGAACTTCCTACCAGTCGATGACCAGTCGCAGTTCGAGGTGACCCTGCGTGTTCCCGAGGGCACAAGTCTTTCGGCCTCTTCGCTGGAGTTCGAAAGGATCGCAGCCGAGATACGGAAATTGCCTGGCGTTACGGACACGCTGACGACCGTTGGCGGCGGCCAGGCACAGGTCGTCAACGCCGGTACGATCTACGTAAAGCTCACGGATATCAATAAACGCGCGAAGTCACAAGAGCAGCTGATGACGGACACGCGCGATCTGATCACGAACAAGTTTCCGCCGAACCTTCGCTTCGGCGTACAGCCGGTGCAGGCATTCTCCGGCGGCGGTTTCCGGAATGCGAACGTACAGTTCCTTATCTCCGGCCCGGATATGAAAAAGCTCGAGGAATATTCTGCAAAGATCCTCGAAAAAATGAAGTCGATACCTGACGCCGTCGATGTGGACTCGACGCTCATCTCGGGCAAACCCGAAGTGCAGCTCGAGGTCGACCGGCCCGTCGCCGCTGAACTCGGCGTCCGTGTTGGCGATGTTTCTCAAGCATTGAACACACTGATCGCCGGACAGGAAGCTACGACCTATAACGAAGGCACCGACCAATATGAAGTTCGTGTCCGTGCGATAAATCCTTTCAGAACGAGCGTCGAGGGCTTGAAGCGCGTTGTCGTTCCGTCCTCAAAGATCGGGCTTGTAACGCTTGATCGCGTCGTAAAGATCGTGCCCGGTACAGGCCCAAGCGCGATCGATAGAACGAACCGTCAGAGGCAGGTAACTCTGCTTGCGAATACAAAACCCGGCGGTTCGGCGGCAAGCATCACCTCTGCTATCGATAACTACGTAAAACAGCTCGATCTGCCAAGCGGGTATCGGACCGGCTATGTAGGCCAATCGAAAGAGATGGGCAAGGCGGGATTTTACTTCATCCTTGCATTCGCCCTGTCGTTCATCTTTATGTACATCGTGCTGGCCGCGCAGTTCGAATCGTTCATCCACCCGATCACGATCCTGCTGACGCTGCCGCTCTCGATACCGTTCGGTATCTTCAGCTTGCTTATCGCCGGGCAGACCGTGAACATCTTCTCCGGCCTCGGCTTGCTGCTGCTCTTTGGCGTCGTAAAGAAGAACGCGATCCTGCAGATAGACCATACGAATCACCTGCGTTCGCAAGGAATGTCGCGCTACGACGCGATCATACAGGCGAACCGAGACCGTCTCCGTCCGATCCTGATGACGACGATCGCGCTCGTCGCGGGTATGCTGCCGCTGGTTATCAGCTCAGGGCCCGGATCTGGAACGAACCGTTCGATCGGTGTGCTCGTCGTTGGCGGACAATCGCTCTGTTTGCTGCTGACGCTGTTAGCGGTTCCGGTCTTTTATTCAATTTTTGACGATATTTCCGAGTTCAAGATCTTCAGCCGGATAAATCGTATAGCAACTCGACTTTTTGGCGGAGCAAAACGGAAATTCTCGACGGCGACCAGCTCGCTCCTCGGCAAGCTTTAGTGCAGGCTCACGCAAATATTTTTATGAGGCGGCTTTTACTCTTATTTTTTATACTGTCCGTGTGCGGCGTTGCGGCCTTCGGCCAAACTCCCACGCCGACACCGACACCTGCTGGCCAAGTAGTACTTCCCGACGATCTGAAGGGTGTTCCTGATGTCGCGCCTGATTTCAAAAGCCACGATATGACGCTTCCCGACCTCGGGCGCGTCGGCGTGGACGTTACAAAGGAGCATCCGCTCACGCTCGCAGAAGCTCTGCGAATGGCGCTCGACAACAGCAAGGATATTGAGATCGCGCGCAAGACCTCTTCGATGGCGGAGTTCGACCTGAAAGCGGCACGCGGCGTCTATGAACCAAAGCTCGCGGGGCAAACATATTACGAACGTTCAACAGCACCGAACGTTAGCATCTTCAGCAATAATCCCAAGACCACGCAGGGCACGATCGTCGCAAATGCGGGTATCACCGGCTTTATACCAAGCTTCGGTACGATGCTTTCCGGAACGTTCAACAATTCGCGCGTTACTACGGACAATCCGATCAGCATTTTGAGTCCGCAGTATATGTCGAGCCTAAATTTCAGCGTAACGCAGCCGCTGCTCCGTGGCCTTCGGTTCGACGCACAGCGTCGCGGTATCGAGATCGCGAAACGAAACGTCGAGCTCACCGATACGCAATTCCTTTCGCGCACGATCGACACTATAACGAGTGTCGAAAAGGCGTATTGGGACCTGATGTTTGCATTGAGAAATCTCCAAGTGCAGCGCGATGGCGTACGTATCGCAAAAGCGCAGTACGAGCATAACAAGAGGCTTGTCAACGAAGGACAGCTTGCGCCGATAGATATTGTTGCCGCGGAAACACAGGTCGCAAATTTTGAACAGGCGGTTTACGACGCACTGAACGCCGTGAACGTCTCTGAGAATGTGTTGAAGAATCTCATCGCTCCGACGCGTACGGACGCGATCTGGGGCGAGGCGATCCTGCCGATCGAATCGGTGGAACAGACCGTACCCGGCACAACGCTTACCGACGCGATCGATTCCGCACTGAAGGATCGTCCGGAACTTGCGATCATCGGCACCCAGCTTGCCATCAACAAGATCGACCAGCGTTATCATCGCGAACTCAAAAAACCGCAGGTCGATCTCATCGCAAGCTACGGTACGGCTGGCGTAGGCGGCAGTCAGAATCCGAACTTCAGCACATCGTTTCCGACCGCGTGCAACATCGATCCAACCAGCCCGGCGTGTGCACAACAGCAGGCGAATCTCGCTCTACTGACAGGCAATCCGTTCAGGGGCATATTTAACAATCGCTATCCGACCTACCACGTCGGAATAAGCTTCAGCATCCCGCTCTTTGGCAACAAGACAGAGGGTGCCCTTCTCGGTAAAACGAAGGTCGATGCCGAGCGTTTGGAGACGCAGCGTGAACAGATCGAACAAGCGATCCAGGTCGAAGTACGGAATGCGATGCAGGCCGTAAGGAGCGGCGAGGCGAGGCTTCGTGCCGCAGCGATCGCTCGAGAGAATTCCGAAAAGCAATACGCATCCGAACAGCGAAAGCTCGATGAAGGCCAGTCGGATATTTACCGAGTTCTCGAACGCCAGACGGCATTCATTGCCGCAAAAAGCGTTGAGCTCAAGGCGCGGACAGACTTGAATAAGGCGATCGTCGATCTGCGGCGTGCAACGGGCAATTCACTTAAGGCGAACAACATCACTCCGTCAAAATGAAGGCCGTCTGGATAGGCGAATTCAGTGGTGTCGATGACGTCGGCGTCATGGACGTTGATACTCCCCGGCCGGGACGCAACGAGGCCCTCGTGCGTGTTCGGGCCGCCGGCGTAAATCGTGCCGACCTGCTTCAGGCGGCCGGACGCTATCCGCCGCCTGTGGGATACTCACCGAATATGCCGGGGCTTGAGTTCGCGGGAGAGATCGCCGAGCTTGGCGAAGGCGCTTGCGGATTTGCGGTCGGCGACCGCGTATTCGGCATTACTGCCGGACATGGCCAGGCAGAATATCTCGTCTCGCACACTTCGCTGCTCGCCGCGATCCCCGAAAATCTTTCTTATACAGAAGCCGGCGGAATTCCTGAGGTTTACATAACGGCGCACGATGCCGTTTTTACGCAGAGTGAACTCAAGCACGGTGAGACGCTGCTTATTCACGCCGTCGCATCCGGCGTGGGCCTTGCCGCACTGGACCTTGCACTCGCCGCGGGAGCACACGTCATCGGGACGTCTCGTACGGCAGAGAAGATCGCAAGGCTTGCCGGATGCGGCCTCGAGAACGGCATCGTGGGCGCCGACGGTAAATTCTCCAAACAAGTGCTTGCCCTGACCGAAGGCCGCGGTGCAGACGTAATACTCGACCTCGTCGGCGCCGGCTACTTCGCGGAGAATATCGCGTCGCTGGCGCAGAAAGGCCGTCTAAGCGTCGTTGGATTAACAAGCGGCACAAAAGCTGAGATCGACCTTGGAGCCGTCTTGAGAAAGCGCGCATCGATCCGTGGGACGTTCCTGCGGGCGCGTTCTCTGGAAGAGAAAGCCGCCGCGACTGAGCATTTCATCCGCGAGGTCGTCCCTCTTCTTGATTCCGGCGCAGCGAAGCCGCACATCGAGCGCGTGTTCCCGATCGAAGATGTCCGAGAGGCTTACCAATATCTAGCTTCAAATGAAAGTGTTGGAAAGGTCGTGTTGGAGATCTGAGATCTATTCGCGTCGGGCCGCTTCGTCCGTAACTACACAGAGGCCGGAGATGTTGTGCTTCTCAAGCTCGTCGATCAGGGCCGTCGCTTGATCATACGTAAGCCCGCCTGCCTCCAGCCCCGAGAACGAGACAACAGACCAGCGCGGTTCTTCAAGATCCGAGAGAGCCACTAGTTCAGTTTGGCGCGGATCGGCCATAACTCTTCTAAAAATCTCGTCGATGTCGATCTCGTCCGTTCGCTTTGGGAAGTGGACAAGGCCGGAACGCATCTCCTGAATACGCATAACTTTAGCGATCTATGCCGTCCCTCGAAACCTAACACAATGAAACGGCATTGTAAACGTCTTTTTTCCTCAAGAACGTGCGGAGCCGCAGCATCTAGCCGCGGCCATCCGCACATTCTGACACGTTCGGCAACCCGTTTTACCTGTTCGTTCGGAAGCTCGTCAGCATTCGGTTGAATGCCGCCGAATACCGCGAAGATTCGTTCGCCGGAACGACAGTTACAAGATATACGAAGTTGTTGTAATCGTCGTAGGCCATATAGACCGTCGCAACTTCCGTCATTCCCGTTATCGGTGACTGTCCCGATAGCGTCGTCATATAGCCTCTGTAGTCACCAAGATACGCATTTCCGAACCGCGACTGCTGCCGAAGGTAGTTGTTGCCGTCCAGGACCTGATTTATATATGCCTGCGCGTCACGCGAGAGGTTGCCGCTGCCCTGCATAACGCCGACCATCGCACCACGCGTGATGCCGTCTTTGCCGTATGCACCTTGCGGAGCGAACTGAACCGAATTTCCGCTCTCGAAGGTCCTCCAGTTCGTCGGGATCCTTACCTCAACGATACCGCTGTAATTCTGTGTTGCGCGCGATGGATACGCAACGCGTCTTGAATAGATGCCGTTCGCGGTCGGGTTCGTCCCTGTCTGGCCGCTCTGGATCCCCTTTTCGATCTCGGCCATCGTTCGCGCCGGAGGAAGGGCACGCAGGCGTTCCTGCACGCGTCGGAACTCCCGTTCATTCGTCGGCCGCGGATCTACATTCAGCATCTGTGCCTCACGCATTATCTTCTCGTATCGATTGCCCGGATCGGGATGGCTGCTGAGCCATTCGGGTGCACCGCCGCCCTTATTCTGGGCCTGGATCGTACGGAACATATTCGCAAGATCACGCGGATCGTAGCCCGCCCGTGCCATTATCTGGGCTCCGAGAGTATCTGCCTGCGTCTCGTATTCGCGGCTGTATTTCGTCATCCACGCCGCCGCTCCGAGCGCGCCAAGCTGTGCGCCGGCCTGGCCGCCAAGGATCGCACCGCCAAGGATCAATCCGATGATACCGAGCTGATTCCCGACGCTGCCTTGCTTCGTCGCCTGAGCTGTTGCGTGGCGAAGGGCAACGTGCGAGATCTCGTGAGCCATAACACCGGCCATTTCGCCTTCATTGCGTGCCGCCTCGATCATCCCGCGATTAACGAACATCGGGCCTCCCGGCAGAGCAAAAGCGTTGATATCGCTCGCATTCACGATCTCGAAACGATAATCGAACGATGGTTCGCGGAATTGCGGCGGTATCGCCGCAACGAGCCTCTCACCGACTTGCGAGACATATCGCGTCGCCTCGCGGTCGCGAAGTATAGGGAACTGCTGCTCGATCTTTCGGGCGTTCTCGTCGCCGAGTTTTACATCGTCGGAAACTTTATATTTATTCTTCGGCCGCTCAACACGTGTCTGAGCAAATGCCGTAAAGGGTGCCGCCGCGATCGCAAAGATCGCAAGATATGCCGCCAAATGTTGTCTTACCGTTCTTTTCATAGCTGTCTCTCTTTTCTCGATGCCCGGTGTTTGCGATGAGCCGAAGCCCATTCGGGTTGACCCTAAAGATCCATACACCGTTTTTAGGCTTCGCCCGTCCTGTGTTACAAAAGTGTTACGCGTACCTAACGATAAATCTATCTTGTCCGGAGCGATAAGTATAATTTTACCAGAACTTGCAACATAGCTTCTGTATGGCAGCGTGCATTGCTGCCGGAGGGAAATGTAGCAGGCTCCGAATTATGACCGTTAATCCGACAGCGCCAGCAGAGATCGACAGACTTCGTGACTGTGTTTTGCTGCTCGGCGGCAAGACGGAAGAGGCCGTAAGCCGTGCGGTTCGTGCACTTACGACCCGCGACAGCGAGCTTGCGACGAGCGTCTGCGAGGCCGATCGCCTTATCGATCAAATGGAGCTTCAGATCGATCAGTTAAGCGTCGAGATCCTTGCAAAACAAAAGCTTGAGCCGCACGACCTTCGCATGGTCGTCTCGGTTGCAAAGATCACGCCGATCCTCGAACGCATTGCCGACCACGCGGCAAGCATCGCCGAGGCGGCCATCGCACTTAATAACGAACCCGAGATCGACAACTACTTTGATTTTTCGCAAATGGCGGGCATTGCCTCCGGAATGCTACGCGAAGCGCTTGACGCATTCACCGCCGAGAATTCCGACGCTTCGCGGAGAATAATCGCCCGCGACGCAGAACTCGATTCGCGCTACGCGCGGGTTTACGATCAGCTTCTTCGCCGTATGGGCGAGAGGCCAACGGAATCAAGCGGCGCCGCAAAATTGCTCTTTGTCGCAAAACATTTCGAACGCATCGGCGACTATGTAAAGGACATTTGCGAACTTAACGTTTATTTGACCGAAGCAGTATTCATTAAACATAGCCAGCCGGCTTGACGCCGGAATTTGGGGCCCGAATGGAGAACTAAACTAATGGGATTTAGCTTGCTGCCGAAAGAAACGGAGTATTTCGCGCTTTTTAAGAAGATAAGCGCAAAGCTGAAAGAGGCATCGTCGATCTTGGTCGAGATGCTCGAGGGCGATCCGAGCGAATACGATTCGCTCTCAAAGAAGATCAAGAGCGTGGAGCACGAATGCGACGAGATCGCCCACAATGTAACGCGAAAGCTGAACACATCGTTCATTACGCCATTCGACCGCGAAGACATTTATACACTCGCTGTCGGGCTCGACGATGTCTGCGATTATATCGACGCGGCTGCACGCGCCGTCGTGATGTACAACGTCAAAGACAGTGACAAGAACGCGATCAAGCTTGCGCACATAATCGACAAGCTTACCGACTCGATACATTCGGCAACTGACCACCTAAAGAAATCCAAAGGCCTTGAACAGCATCTCCTTGAGATCCAACGACTCGAGAATGACGCCGACGAAGTCTATTACCGGGCAATGGGCGAGCTATTTTCTAATGCCAAAGACCCGATCGACATCATTAAGTGGAAAGAGGTTTACGAGATCCTCGAAAACGCCACCGATAAATGCGAAGCGGTCGGAAATATCATCGAGAGCATCGTCCTGAAGCACACCTAGAGCAGACAAACAACCTATTATGGACGCACAAACCGCAACTGTCGGCCTCGTGATCTTGATAATTGTGATCGCGCTCGTCTTCGACTATACGAACGGCTTTCACGATGCCGCGAACTCCATCGCGACCGTCGTAGCGACACGCGTGCTTTCGCCGGGTGTTGCTGTTGCCTGGGCGGCCTTCTTTAACTTCATTGCCTTTTTGATATTCGGCACGGCCGTCGCCAAGACCATCGGCGGCGATATGGTCAACATTGCCGTCATACCTGGAAATGATCAACTATTTGTTCTGCTGGCGGGCGTGCTCGGAGCTATAGGCTGGAACCTGATCACTTGGTATCTGGGCCTTCCTACGTCGAGCTCTCACGCCCTTGTCGGAGCTTATGCCGGTGGTGCCATCTCATCCTACGTATGGCATTTTGGGCCCGGCAACGTTCAGACCGTCCTTATCGCTTCCGGCTGGATCAAGACCTTGAGTTTTATTGTCCTCTCACCCATGATCGGAATGGCTCTCGGCTTCGTGCTGATGGTTTCCGTTTATTGGATATTCCGACGGGTCTCGGTAGGAAAAGTTGACAAGGTTTTTCGCGTTGGGCAACTGCTTTCGGCTGCCGCCTTTTCGCTTGGGCACGGCGGCAACGACGCTCAAAAAACGATGGGTATCATCACCATCGCCTTGGTAGCCGGCGGCTTTGCTCAAATGGAACCTTCCGGCAAGCTGCCGACACCGGAGCTCTGGGTGATACTTGCCGCACATACCGCCATTGCTCTCGGCACTCTCTCCGGCGGCTGGCGCATCGTAAAGACGATGGGTTCAAAGATCGCCAAGCTGCAGCCGGTCCAGGGTTTCTGTGCGGAGAGTTCAGGTGCATTGACCTTATTCGTCGCGACGTTTTTCGGTATTCCGGTGTCGACGACACACACAATTACCGGGTCGATCGCCGGAGCAGGATCGGCAAAGCGTTTTTCCGCAGTCAAATGGGACGCAGCCGGCCGCATCGTGTGGGCTTGGATCTTGACCATTCCGGCAGCTGGCGTGATATCGACGATCTGCTACTTCCTGATCCTCTTGATCGAGAGACTTCTCGGCGTCGGATATTACGCCGCAAAATAGAAGCGTTCGGCCTTTTTTGTAAGCTCGGCCGAGTCTTGCTTGTGCCCTGCAAAAGTGCAATGATTTTCTTTTAGCTTGATGCGAATTTGTGCATCAAAACGAATAGGAGATCATTGCAATGTCGGCCGTACTCGAAGACGTTATCCCACTCGATCACTACCTGGCAATGCCGGAGACGGAGATCTCCGAGCGGATCGAGGCCGCTCGCCGCGAACTCGGTCCCCGCGTCGTCATTCTAGGCCATCATTACCAGCGTGACGATGTTGTCGCACACGCCGATCTCACGGGCGATTCGTACCAACTCTCCGTAATGGCCTCCAAAGCTGAGGCTGAATTCATCATCTTTTGCGGCGTCCACTTTATGGCAGAATCCGCCGATATTCTCGGCCGCGAAACTCAACGCGTGATCCTGCCCGATATGGGCGCAGGCTGTTCGATGGCGGATATGGCGTCGATCGATCAGGTCGAGGACGCGTGGGAACAGCTTGAGGAGATCGGCGTTCTCGATCAGAAGGTCGCACCGATCACGTATATGAATTCGAGCGCTGCGATCAAGGCCTTCTGCGGCCGGAACGAAGGCGTAGTCTGCACCTCGTCGAACGCGATACCGCTCTTTGATATCTACCTAAAGAATTTCGACAAGATGTTCTTCTTCCCCGATCAGCATTTAGGTCGTAATACGGGTGCGAAATTCGGCATCCCACTTGAGAAGATCGTCCTTTGGGACCCGCACAAGGAGCTCGGCGGCAACACTCCTGAAGAACTCCTCGATGCGAAACTCATCGTCTGGCGCGGCCACTGCTCCGTGCACGGGCGTTTCAAGGATTGGCAGGTCGATAAGATCCGCGAAGAATATCCCGGGATGAAGGTGCTCGTCCATCCCGAATGTCCGCGTGAGGTCGTTGCAAAAAGCGATCTCGACGGCTCAACGAGCTTCATCATAAAGACGGTCGAAGAATCGCCTGCCGGCTCTGCATGGGCGATCGGCACTGAGGTGAACCTTGTCAATCGCCTCGAAAAGCGATTCCCCGACAAGCACATTCGCTTGCTCGCACCGGACCTCTGTATGTGCGCAACGATGTTCCGCATCGCACCGCAGAATCTTGCTTGGGCGATCGAAAACCTTGCCGCCGGCAACGTCGTGAACGAGATCGTCGTCGAGCCCGAAACGAAAAAGTGGGCGAACGTCGCTCTTCGCCGGATGATCGATCTCACCGAGAAATAAAGCCGGCCGCGTCACATTCTAATGAAGATCGCAACCTGGAACGTCAACTCGATCAACGTGCGTATGCCGCAGCTTCTTGCGTGGCTCGACGCTGCGAAGCCGGACATCGTTTGCCTGCAGGAAACGAAGGTCGTCGATGCGAACTTCCCCGAATTGGAACTCAAAGCCGCCGGCTATGATTCTGCCTTTACCGGCCAAAAATCTTACAACGGCGTCGCGATCCTGTCGCGTCTGCCTATCGAGGACGTCCAGCTAAATCTTCCCGACGACGATGCCGAGTCGCAAAAGCGACTGATCGCCGCGACCATAGACGGCATCCGCATCGTAAACACATACATCCCGAACGGCTCAGAGCTTGGCTCGGACAAGTACGCTTTCAAGCTCGACTGGCTCATGCGCCTCCGCCGTTTTTTTGACGCGACATGTTCGAAAGAAAACGATGTTCTGCTCTGCGGCGATTTTAACGTTGCGATCGAGCCCGCTGACGTTTGGAACCCGGCAGCCTGGGAAGGCAAGATCCATTTCTCAAAACCGGAACGCGCCGCGATCACGTTCGTCAAACAATGGGGTTTCCGAGACCTCTTTCGCGAGCTGAATGGTGATGTACGCGAATTCTCCTGGTGGGACTATCGCGCCGGAGCCTTTCAGCACGACCACGGCCTCCGCATAGACCATATCTGGACCTCGCAAAAGCTGACATCGCGCGCAGCTGCCTGCCGCATTGACCGCTCAACACGAACGCTCGATAAACCGAGCGACCACGCTCCCGTCATCGCAGAATTTAACTAGTTGATTTCTTCTACGCGGATGCGTTACGCTTCCAATATGGATGCATAATACATCCGCAAGTGTGAAATGGCGACCCTAACTATAAAAAATTTACCCGATGAGATCTACGCCGCGTTGAGCGCGGTGGCAAAGCGCAACCGTCGAAGTATCAACGGCGAGGCCATCGTTCAGTTGGAGCAAGGCCTGAAGCGAAGCGAGCTGGATGCAACGGCCCTACTTGCGCAGATCAGAAGGGACCGCAATAAGCTCGCCGCAAAAGGAGTTCACCTTACCGATAAGCTCCTTGCCGAAGGCAAACGCCACCGAGTGTGATCGTCGTCGACACGAACGTCATTGCATATCTTGTGATCCCGGGCACCCAAACTGTCTTTGCGGAACGCGTCCTTTTGTTCGACCCCGAATGGGCCGCTCCAATGCTCTGGCGATCCGAAATGCGAAACTTGCTCTCGCTCTATCTGCGGCGCGGAGAAATGAGCGTCGCCGACGCAAAACGCCTGTTCCACCGAGCTGAAACGACCATCGCCGGGAACGAATACAATGTCGATACCGGCCGTGTGCTTGAGCTGGCCAATGCTTCGGGATGCACGGGGTATGATTGTGAGTTCGTTGCTCTCGCAAAAAGTCTGGACGTGCCGCTCATCACCTCAGACAAGAAACTGCTGGCCGCATTCGGCGATACTGCCGTGCCGCTGTCGGCGTTTGCTGAATGACCTGTGAAGATCGCAACGTGGAACATCAACGGCATCAACTCGCGGCTCGATCACGTCGTCAAGTGGTCGCTCGCCGTGCGTCCGGACGTGCTTTGCCTGCAGGAGACAAAATGTGTTGATGCGAAGTTTCCAGTGCAGAAGCTGCGTGTGGCGGGGTTCGAATACATCGAGCATTTCGGTGAAAAGGCTTACAACGGCGTCGCCATTCTTTCAAAAACACCGCTCGACGACGTCGAGCGAAATTTTCCGGAGGCGAGTGCGGACGCGCCGCGTCGCCTCATTGCGGCGACCGCGGGCGGCGTTCGCGTCGTGAATGTTTACGTACCGCACGGCACAAAGCTCGGCTCGGAGAAATTCGCGTTCAAGCTCGACTGGATCAAGCGTCTGCGTACCTATTTTGACGAGAATTTCACGACCCGCGACGCGGTCGTACTCTGCGGCGATCTGAACATCGCCCCGCACGAAACCGACGTATGGAACCCGCGGCTCTGGAACGGCAAGATCCACTTCACAAAGATCGAACGCGACGCGCTCTTCGAGCTCAAGAAATGGGGCTTTGTCGATTGCCTGCGGCAGATGACCGACGAGGCTGGCGAATTCACCTGGTGGGATAACTTTCGTGAGAGCTCGTTCGCAAAGAATCGCGGACTGCGGATCGACCACATTTGGGCGTCGCCCTCGCTTGCCGAAAACTGCACCGATTGCTGGGTCGACCGTGAACCGCGCGGCTGGCAAGATCCGTCCGATCATGCACCTGTTATCGCGGACTTCATCATCTGAATCGAAAAATTGGACATCTACCTTCGTGCGCCCGTAGAATATAGGGTTAACGACTAGGTTATGGACGTTCGCAAAGCAGTTTTGATCTTCTTGGGCACGGTCTGCGTAGCGCTCGGCGTGTTGGGAATGTTCCTGCCGCTCATGCCGACGACGGTCTTTCTGCTGCTTGCGGCGTACTGCTACTCAAAAAGCTCCGAGAAGTTCCATACCTGGCTCCTCACGAATCGCCTTTGCGGCAAATACATCTCGAATTACAAATCGGGCCGCGGCATCTCAATGCGGCAGAAGATCTCGACAACGGTCGTCCTCTGGGCGTCGATCGGATTCAGCATTTGGATGATAGGAACGAGATTTTGGGTGACGTTGCTGCTACTCGCGGTCGCCATCGGCGTAACGACGCACGTCTTCTGGTTGAAGACCTACCGGCCCGAAACCGAGGCAGAAACCATTCAGGATACGCCCAAGCTCGCCTAGGTCCGCCAGGCCGCTGTCAGCCGTCGAAGACGGCATAAGCATATAGCCCATGCCGTAAGGCATGGGAAAGAGACGAAAAACATCGGCCGAGCCGTCGAAGACGGCGACAGCAGTGAGCGTTGACACAATGATCGTCCAGATCACCTATTGCCCATTGTATGGGCTTAGACACCTTTGTTCGATCTGTTTCCGGTGCTGCTCACGCACCGGGCTACACGCTTATGCCCACTTCGCGGGCTCTGTCATTCTCTTATAAGTTCTTTGATACGTTTTAACAGCGTCGGGACCAACGCGATCGTTTTCAGGACCGAACCGCTGGCAAAGGTGTGTGCGAACTTGCGGAAGGTCTGTCCCGCGTTCTTCGAATACGGCATCCACCACGCATCGGGTGCGAGCGGCAGAAGGTTCTCGTGAATGTGCTGCGGCTGGACAAGCTCGAAAAGGCCCTCGATGCCGTGCGTTCGCCCGCGGCCCGAATTCTTAAAGCCGCCCCAAGGCGTTTGCCCTATGCCGTGCGTATAGAGAACTTCGTTGATTGTGACCGTACCAGCGTGAATGTGTGCGGCAACACGCCGTGCCTTTGCTCGGTCACCGCTCCAGACGCTCGCCGTCAGGCCGAACTCGCTATCGTTGGCAAGCTCGATCGCCTGTTCTTCAGTCTCAAAAACCGCGATCGGCAGCGTCGGCCCGAACGTTTCCTCGCGCATCCCGCGCATCTCGTTGGTCGCACCCGTGATCACCGTCGGTTCGTAGAATAACGGAGCGCGGACGCCCGCGTCTGCGTTTCGTCGTCCGCCGGTCTCGATCTTTGCACCGGCTCGGCGAAAGTCCTCGACGTGATCTTCAACGATTCTTATCTGCCGCTCGGAGGACATTGCGCCGACAGAGACGTCGTCATCGGTACCAATGCCCTGTTTTAGCTGTTTTGTTTCCGAGACGATCAGTTTGGTGAGCTTTTCGGCGGCGGAAGATTCGACGTATAGACGCTCGACCGAAGAGCACGATTGCCCCGCGTTGCAGAACGCACCCCAGACCGCGGCCTTCGCGGCAAGCCCGAGATTCGCATCGGCGAAGACGACCATCGGATCTTTCCCGCCGAGTTCAAGAACCGTCGAGGTCAGGTGCTTTGCGGATCCTTCGGCGATCTTTTTGCCGGTTGCGACCGAACCCGTGAACATTATCTTGTCCGGCGCCGCCGCGACAAGGGCCGCACCCGTTTCGCCCGCACCCGTAACAATGGTCACGACGTCTTCCGGAAAGGCCGCTTTGGCGAAGATCTCGCCGATCTTCAGGCCCGTAAGCGACGTCGATTCGGCGGGCTTTATGACAACGGTGTTCCCCGCCATCAACGCCATCGCCGCTTCGCCCAGCGGTATCGAAAACGGATAATTCCACGCGGGAATTATCCCGACAACGCCCCACGGCTTATAGATGATCTTCGAGCGTCGGCCAAGCAAACTGTAAAGCCCGATGCCGACACGACGCGGACGCAAGATCTTTTTCGCCTTGCGTGCGAAGAACTGCATCAGGTCGAGCACCGGCACGATCTCCATCGAGATCGCCTCGCTCACGGGCTTGCCCGTTTCGGCGGATATCAACTTTGCGATCTCATCCATTTCGGACAGGATGATCTCGCGCGCATGCATCACAAGCTGCGCTCGTTCCTCAAAATGCGTCAAAGCCCACATCCGCGATGCTTCGCGTGCGTTTGCAACCGCCGTCGCAACATCTTCGGAAGATGTGATGGGGACACGGCCGAGTTCCTCGCCCGTGGCGGGGTTTGTCGATATCAGCTCCTTCGCCGTCATAGCCATTGAACTCTTTGACGTCATCTATTGATATTCGTAATCCGGTTCGTGAAATTCACGTTTGATGCGTTCGACGATCTTGGTCTCGCGGCCCTTTGCCCAATCCGGAAAGGTCAGCCACGAAAGGTAAATAACGTGGTGGGCACGCCCGGTAAGCATCTCACCGTCGATCGGCATACGTCGCCACCCGCCGTCGCAAAACTCTTCATAGTACATCATATCGCGTCCGACGTGTCCGACGCGCCATTCAGTAACGTCCATAGTTTGAATGATGATACGTCCGGTCGAGGGCCGGAGGCAACGGAAATTCGGCATTTCAGCTGAAATTACGACGGAAATAGTGCTTGACAAGCCCTAGACCGTCATTTATTCTGTCCTTGTTGATATTTTGCGTATGATTGACGATATTGACAAGCAGATTCTGACGATAGTTCAGGACAACGCCCGGATCTCGAACGCAGAGATCGCCCGTACGGTCGGGCTTGCACCGTCGGCGGTACTCGAACGCATTCGGAAGCTAGAGGAACGAGGCATTATCCGCGGCTATCACGCAGACATCGCACCGCGGCCGCTCGATCTCGGCCTTACGGCCTTTGTCGCCGTGCGGACGACCGATTGGATCTGCGAGGACCTGTTTGCCGATGTGCCGGAGATAATCGAGGTCCACGACCTTGCGGGTGAAGACGATTATTTGCTGAAGATCCGCGCAAAGGATACCGAAGACCTCGGACGCATCATTCGCGAGAGTATCAAATCAGTGCCGACCGTTCGCGGGACACGAACGACGATCGTCATAGAGACGGTCAAGGAAAGAATGATGCCGCCGATCGACCGCCCTCAGCCGAAGAAAACAGGGCGTGGCGAAAAGGCGAAGAAGAAATGATTGCTTGAATTGACGGAGTGCGACCATGACAAAGATGATCACCGGAATGGGCCGCCGCACGGCCCTTTTAGTTTCAGCATTTGCCGCTGTTTATATTTTGTGGGGCTCGACCTATCTCGCGATCCGTTATGCGATCGAGACGCTACCGCCGCTTCTTATGGCGAGTACGCGATTCCTGATCTCCGGTGCGATCCTTTTTGCCATTGCGCGTTTTAGCTGCGACTACGAACGCCCGACCGCAAAGCATTGGCGGACGAGCTTTATCGTCGGCACGCTTTTGCTGCTCGGCGGTAACGGCGGCGTCGTGCTTGCGGAGAAGTATGTTTCGTCGAGCGTTGCGGCATTGCTTGTTGCGTCGGAGCCTTTCTGGGTCGTTCTGCTCAGCTGGCTGTGGCTCAAGAACGCACGGCCGAATCTGCGAATGATCGTCGGCCTTGTCGTCGGCTTTATCGGCGTCGCACTTCTCATCGGCGGTAATTTCCAGACCGTTGGCGGTGGCTCGGGAACCGAATTCCTCGCGATGCTGCTGCTTATCGCGGCATCGATCTCGTGGGCGGTCGGCTCGATCTATGGCTTGAAAGCTCCCGTACCGAAGTCAACTGTCCTGACCGCGGGAATGCAGATGCTTGCGGGCGGTGCCGTCCTCGGTGTCGTCGGGACGCTCCGTGGAGAAGCTGCAAATTTCGATGTGTCGCAGGTTTCCGCCGCCTCGCTATACGGCCTCGCTTACTTGATCGTCTTTGGTGCGATCATCGGCTATACGGCTTATAGCTGGCTTTTGAAGAATGCGAAGCCCGAGATGGTCGCAACCTACGCGTATGTGAATCCGCTGATCGCGGTGCTGCTCGGGTGGTTCATCGCAGGCGAAACGCTGACCACGACGATGCTCATCGGAGCCGCGATCGTTGTCGGCTCTGTCGCTCTCATTACTTCGCGAGAGAAGAGCGATGATCCGAACATCGAGGAACCGATCACGCTTGCGCCGCCAATGGTGTTTGCCGCCTCGCAGAATCACGAATGCACGCAGGCCGCTTCCGCCTAAAAATCACCGCTCCAATATCTGAGCTCCTGTCATCGTTTGCTCAACGAACGGCAGGGGCTCTTTTTTTCGCGCACAAAGCGGATGTCTTGGTGCTATTATCTCTGGGGTATGGATCAAACCATCGCGGAATATAACGCACGGCAGACGGATGCGGACAGGCCGATCTGCGAATTACTTGCAAAGACGATCGACAGCGCACTCAAAGAAGCCGAGAGCAAGATCTGGCATGCTCACCCGGTTTGGTTCCTCGATGGCAATCCGATCGTCGGTTACAGCAAGCAGAAGCCCGGCTGGCGCCTGATGTTCTGGAGCGGGGCCGACTTTGACGAACCGTCGCTTAACGTCGTCGGCAAAAAGTTCAAGGACGCGTCCATCTTCTACACCTCTGTCGATCACATAAAAGCAAAGGATCTGAAACGCTGGCTCACCAAGGCCAGGGAGATCCAGTGGGACTACAAGAACCTCATAAAACGGCGTGGAAAGCTCGAACGTCTGAACGTTGAAGGATAGTATGCAGCCGACCGCTGAACACAACGCACGGATCGCAAAGATGGTCTTCGGATCGGTGTATCCGCATTACGTCGCAAAGGTCGAGAGCAAAGGCCGGACGGAAAAGGAGCTTCGACAGGTCATCGAATGGCTGACGGGGTTCGACGAAAAAAAGCTCAAAAGCCTGATCGATGAGAAAGTGACCTTCGAGACGTTTTTCAAGCGGGCAAAACTAAATCCGAACGCACGTCTCATCACCGGTACCATCTGCGGCTACCGGATCGAAGAGATCGACAACCCGCTCACCAAACAGGCACGCTATCTCGACAAGCTCGTGGACGAATTAGCAAAGGGCCGCAAAATGGAAAAGATCTTGCGACAACCGTCGGAAAAGTGACGGCGAGCTTGGCTTTACGATACAGTTTTTTCGATAAGCGCGACGGACGCGTCGGCGTAAGTATCCGCCGAACAAACGAGAATTCCTGCCATTGGCTTGTGTGTTTCTCGTCGCTTTGGCGTTTGCAGACTAATAGTCCATCGAATCAAAAGCTCGCACAATGCAGCCGTATCTGTGCATTGCGTCGAACCGCGCGGTAGCAGCCTTCCAGTTCGATGATGTAGCTGCAGGAATATCACTCGCTTCTGCGGGTGAGAACGTTAATTCACCACGGTCGAGATCACTCTTCAGGTCGCGAAGAAGGCTGTTGAAGTTATATTGGTTCTGATATGCGCGCTGCAGTACCGAACAATCCAGCCGGGACGACCTTCTATGTATCTCTGCGCTGACGGCATCGTTCCCGCTCGTTATCTGCCGGCGATAGAATGACACCCGCGCACGGTAATAGTCGGTAAGGCCCTGTTTTGAAAGCGAAACTGTCGCATTCCTTCGCGCGTCCCTTATTCGGAGCGATATCGCATCGAGATTTTCCTGAGCCATTGTAAAGCTAGGGTCGATGCTGAGCGCCACGAGGTAGGCATGCAGTGCCTTCTCCAGCGCGTTCTTTTTTACATACATTGCGCCGATATTGTTGGCCGCTCCGCTAAGCTTTGGATCCATTGCGAGAGCGGCTTCAAATGCGGCCAGAGCGCCGTCGATGTCCTGTTTCGCGGCCAAAGTCCGTCCCGTTTCGAAAGCCTCATTCGCATCTTTGTATCTTGGCGAAGTTGCAGAAGGATCTGTAGCCGTCTTAAGCCCTTTGAAAGTCTCGGCCGTTAGTGTTTGGTCTTTTCCGATGATGCCGGCGAGCAGCTTTTTCGTCTCGTCCTTTTTTGCCTCATCCGTCGAGGCGGCATTCAATTTCTTGAGTGCGGCCTTTGCCGATTCGTTCTGCGGGTCCAACGACAAAACCTTTTGCCAGTCGGCAATGGCGAGCTCGTTTTTGCCTCGCTCCTCGTAAGATCTGGCTCGGATATAAAATCCTCGCCAATCGGTCGGCTTTAGTTTTATCGCCTTGCTGCCATCCGCAAATGCTTTATCGTAGTCGTGCAACAAAAGATAGGATATTCCGCGCACGATGTAAGATGAGGATGCATTGGGAGCGAGCTTTATGGACTCGTCGAGATCGGCGACCGTTCTTGCATAGTCTTTCGTGACATAGTAGATCGCCGCCCGGTCATAATACGATCTGGCGCTCGGCCGGAGGTCGATAACGCGCGAATAGTCTGCAATCGCCTTCGCGTGGTCGCCCGAGGCTTCGTAAACCGCGGCACGGTCGTTCAAGACGGTCGTCTTTGTTACCGTATCCAAAGTTCCTGCGGAGATATTCGCAACGGAGCACGCAGCTATCGCATCCGAATATTTTTTTTCGGCCGCATCTACGCGGCACTGGGCAAGATATACGAACACCGTATCTTCGTCATTAGCTATTTCCATTTGCCTTGCCACGCTGACAGCCGCCGCCGCATCCGCCGGTTTTCCGAGTCTTAGATCTGTGAACGCAAGGAACGCAAAGTATCGCGGCTCATCTTTGTCGCTGCCGAATTTAACGGCGTAATTGAATTTCGTGAGCGCGGTGTTGTAATCGCCTTTGTTGTAAAGCTCTCTGCCATCCTTAAAAGTCTGCTCCGCCTTTTTCGCCAGATCGACGAGCCTTGTCTGAAGTCTTATCGCATCTGCGTTAGACAACTTCTCAATCGCCTCTCTATTCGAGGACAAAGCGTATATCTCATCCTCTGACATCTTGTCGATGTCTTTTGTCTGAGCAAACACGGAAATTGTTAGAAATGAACAAATGAATATTAAACAAAAGGTATATTTCATCGAAGTTCGTTCTTGATCGCTTGCGAACCTTTGATCCCGCGCAGTTTGCATTATTCGGAGGGAGGTTGTCACACTTGGAATTTAACTCAGTATCCTTTCAGCATAAACGTAAGCGGCATCTATAGCGTCCTCTAGTTTTTCCGGCATATTGCCACCGCCTTCGGCCATGTCGGGACGTCCGCCGCCTTTGCCGCCGACGTGGCCGACGATCTCGCGGATCACGTCGCCCGCCTTTATGCGGTTGGTCAGGTCCGCGGAAACACGTACGATCAGGCCGGCCTTCGCCTCGTCGCGACGTCCGAGCACGACGATGCCTGACTTAAGGCGAGCGAGCAGCGTGTCCGAAAGCTGGCGCATTCCGTTACCGTCGATGCCATCGACGACCTTTGCCACAACCTTCACGCCTGCGATGTCTCGCGGGTCGTCACCGGCGTCGCCTGCGGCACCGCCCGTCGCGATCTTCAGCCGAAGTTCATCGATCTCTTTTCGCGAACGCTTGAGATCTTCTTGAAGACGTTCGATCGCATTCGCGAGGTTGTCACGCTGCGTCTTTAAGACGCCAAGCGAGGCGTCTATGAGCCGTTCGTCTTCCCTGAATCTGTTGAATGCATCAAACCCCGTGATCGCACGGATACGGCGAACGCCCGAGGCGATCGCTTCGTCCGATGTGATCTTGAATGAGCCGATATCGCCGGTCGCACGAACGTGCGTACCGCCGCAAAGTTCGCGTGAGAATTCGCCATTGCCGACGCTCAATACGCGGACCTCGGCGCCGTATTTCTCGCCGAACATCGCGACCGCACCCGAACGCATCGCGTCCTCGATCGCCATTATATCTGTCGTAACCGGTTCATTCTGAAGGACATAGCGGTTCACAAGGTCCTCAACCTCTGCGATCTCCTCCGCGGTCATCGGTTGGTAATGAGAAAAATCGAACCTCAAATAATTCGGCGCAACGACCGAGCCTGCCTGCTTTACGTGCGTACCCAAAACCTCTTTGAGCGCGGCATGTAGAAGGTGGGTCGCCGTATGGTTCCGTCTCGCCGCGTCGCGTTTGGCAACATCGACGAACGCAGAGATCACGTCGCCAACCTTCATCGAACCTTTCTCGACCGTAACCTTGTGAATGGTCAATCCCGCGACCGGCGAATACGTATCGGATACGTTTGCCCGGAAACTCCCATCGGCTGCGATCAGCACACCCTGATCGCCAACCTGTCCTCCGGATTCTGCGTAGAATGGCGTGTTGTCGAGGACGATGCCCGCCTGCTCGCCTTCTTTCACGGCATCGAACCGCTTATCGCCGTCGATGATCGCGACAACCTTTGCGTTGTCGAGCTCGGTCGTTTCGTAACCGTGGAAAACGTTCTTCCCTACCGCTTCGAGCACTTCGGCATATACGGGCGAAATCTCGCTCTTGCGCTCGGTCTTGCCAATACCCGATTCCTTCTGCAGCTCGGTCAACGCCGCATCGAAACGCTCGTTGAAATCATCTTCTTCAAAAGCGATCCCACTCTGTTCAAGAAAAACGCGGATCAGATCTCGCGGCGTTCCGAAAGTGTCGTAAAGTTTTGCAACCGAGATAAAGAGTTCGCCGTCGTCCGCCTTTGCTTTCGAAAGATCGAGCTCGCTAAGTTTTCCCAAACCTACCGTCACCGTGTTTCCAAAACGCTCTTCCTCGAGCCGCACCATTTTGCCGATGAAATCGCGTTGCGTTTCGAGTTCCGGATAAGCCGCCGCGAAGTTCTCGACGACGAGGTCACAGACCTTGTAAAAGAACGGCTCTTTTTGCCCGAGATGCTCGCGGCCATGATAGATCGCACGCCGCATTATCTTGCGCAGCACGTAATTGCGGCCCTCGTTGCCCGGCAAAATACCGTCCGCAATGGCAAACGCCGTCGCACGCGCGTGATCCGCGATTACACGACACGCAAACTGCTTCGATTCTGAAAGTCCTTCGTAAGCCGACATAATAAAAGCTATATTGTATTATAGTCCGCCAGATGTTGTATAAAGTCGGCGTCCGCTGCCAATCGACCAATTGCAAAACGATTTGAGACGCCGGCAAGCGGGCGATAATGTAAGGTCAGGATGCTCACAGGCAGCAACAACATCACCGTCTGGACCATCGGGCATTCGACCCGCACGATCGAGGAATTCATCGCGCTTCTCGCGAAAGACCGCATCGAACTGCTCGTCGATATCCGCCGTCACGCGGGTTCGCGAAAGTATCCGCAATTCAACCCCGAACCTTTGCGTGCCTCGCTCGCCACAGCGGGGATCGAATACACTCGCATCGAGTCACTCGGCGGCCGCCGCAAAGCGCACCCGGATTCACACAATACCGCGTGGAGAAATGCATCGTTCCGCGCGTACGCCGACTATATGGAGACGGCCGAATTCACCCACGGCATCGCAGAACTCATCTCGCTGGCGAGACGGAAACGCACCGCCATTATGTGCGCCGAGGCCGTCTGGTGGCGTTGCCATCGCTCGCTCGTCGCCGACTACCTAAAGGCAAAAGGTGCGACCGTCCTGCACATCTTGAGCGAGACGAGCGTAAAGGAACATCCATTCACATCGGCAGCAACCGTCCTCGGCGATACGGTCAGCTATCGCCCAAGATCCACATAGTTTTGCTGCGACAAACTGTAGTACCGAACGGCTTTCAAGATCGGGAGGCAGATTCAACGGTCAATTATGCAGCGGCATGGGCCGTCTGATTCTCGTGTTACAATCGTCCTCGACCTATGATGAAACTCGTCGTTCTTCTCATGCTCGGCATCCTGCTTTCCTCAACTATGTCGGCCCAATCCGAAAAGCAAGCCGCGAAGTACGCGTCCTTCATTGCTGATTTTCAAAAAGAATGTCGCGATGCCGGAATTGTCGGGGCGAGCTTTATTTTTTTGAGCGATGGCCGGATCGCCGCTGAGGAACATTTCGGCGTAATGCAAGCCGGGAAAAATGAGCCCGTTACGCGCGATACGATCTATCATTGGGCGTCGAACACAAAACCGTTCACTGGTATCGCGATAATGCAGCTGCGTGATCGAGGGCTGTTGAAATTGGACGATCCGGTGACAAAGTATCTGCCCGAACTGCGAAAGGTTCACAACCCATACGGTTCGATGGACGAGATCACGATCCGGCAACTGATGACGCACTCGGCCGGATTCAGAAATCCGACATGGCCGTGGGACAAAGGCGAACCTTGGGAGCCATTCGAACCGACCGAATATTCGCAGCTTGTGGCGATGCTGCCTTTCACCGAGATACTCTTCAAACCCGGCTCGAAATTCAGCTATTCCAATCCGGGAATAATTTTCCTCGGCCGCATCATCGAAAAACTTTCGGGCGAAGATTACGAGGTTTATGTTGACAAGAATATCTTGCGGCCGCTCGGAATGTTTCACACATATTTCGACGCGACGCCGCCGCATCTGCTCAAATTCCGCCCGCATTCGTATTACATCGAGAACCCCAAGCGTACGGAAGCACGCTTTGATGCGAACACGGGCATAACCGTCTCGAACAGCGGGCTAAATTCTCCGCTCTCGGACATGGTGAAATATCTGAACTTCTTGCTTGGTGTTTCGGGACCGCCCGCGGCGGGCGGACAGAAAGATCTGACGCGCTATGACACTGTTCTCAAGCGCTCGTCGCTCGAAGAAATGTGGAAAGCGCAATTGCCTACGACCGTCGATGCGAACGGCAACAGCGGTTTTACGACCGACATCGGCCTGATATTCTTCATCGATAGAAAGCTCGCCCCGCGGCACATCGGCCATGGCGGCGATCAGAACGGCTTCATCAGCTATCTCGATCTTGACCCTGACAAGGGTGAGGCGTCGATCATCGTCTTCAACACGAATGTGATCGCTCCCGAGGGCAAGCCGAGCGTTTACGACAAGTTCAGGCGAGCAGTCACGAAACTCTTCTGACGGCTCGCTCGCGATGGCTCAGTGCTGCCCGCGCACGGTAAGATGGAGAAATGTCAGACGAGGAATTCAAGGTAGGCGATCACGTAAAATGGAACTCCGAGGCAGGATACGTATCCGGTCATATCATCAAGATCCACGACGCGGATTTTGACTACAAGGGCCATCCACACCGCGCCGACCCCGAACATCCACAATACGAGATCAAGAGCGACAAGACCGACCACATCGCCGCCCACAAAGGCACCGCCCTCACAAAGATCGATTGACTGGCCCTACGGTGATTTCAAATTTGGGATTTGAGATCTTAAATTGTGAGCATTTTAGATCTGAAATATAAAACCTCAGATCTCAGATCTTATGTTTTGAGATCTAAATTTGAACTTTATATCTGAAATTTCCGATCTTAAATGTTTGATCCAAGCGCGCCTTATACGGTCCGAATGCTGGCATTTTCCGATTGACACGATCGCCGATAAAGCCTACTCTTCTTGGTGGGCGGTATGACAGTTTGGACAGCGGCAATTGGAGCCACGCGAACAGTCTGCCGCTAGATTTTTTTTTGGACGCGTTAACAAGCCACTCCAACGCCTTTCCAAAAAGCGAGTCAGCTTGCGGCAAATTCAAGTCCCCTGACCAGCACGATCGAAAGGCTAGACGCATCTAGGCGCGCGTTCTGTAGATACCCCTATTTCCCAGTAACTTTCTCCGCAAGTCTTACGACATTCTCGACCGTAAATCCGTAGTCACGGAAGACCTCGTCGCCGGGTGCGGATTCGCCGAAGCGATCGACCGCGAGCGAAGCGCCTTTGTCGCCGACGTATTTCGCCCAGCCGAGCGAAACACCGGCCTCGATCGAGAGACGTGCGGTAACACGCGGCGGCAGGACCTCGTCGCGATACTTCTGCGGCTGTGCGTCAAAAAATTCCCAGCAAGGCATCGAGACAACTCGCGTTGCGACGCCTTCCGCCTGCAGCCTTTCGCGTGCTTCCATTGCGAGCCCGACCTCGGAGCCCGTTGCGATCAGGATGAGCTTCGGCGTGGTCGCTTTGCCCGATTTTGTTTGTGCTTCCGCTAGGATGTACGCACCCTTGTGCAAGCCCTTTGCATCCGCGAATCTCTTTCGGTCGATGACCGCAACCTTCTGCCGCGAGAGTGCGAACGCGGTCGGCCCAACCGTATTCTTCAGCGCCGCACGCCATGCCTCTCGCACCTCGTGAGCGTCGCACGGGCGTATTACGGCAAGATCAGGAATGGCACGCAATGCGGCGATATGTTCGACCGATTGATGGGTCGGGCCGTCTTCGCCAAGCCCGATCGAATCGTGCGTAAAGACGAAGATCGTTTGTAGCTCCGAAAGGGCCGCAAGCCGAACGGCAGGCCGTGCGTAATCGGAGAACGTCAGGAATGTTCCGCCGAAAGGGATCGTGCTGCCAAAGAGCGCGATGCCGTTCATCACGGCCGACATCCCGTGTTCGCGTATGCCGTAATGGAGGTTGCGGTTCGCATAATTCCCCGGCTCGAAATTCTTCGACGATTTGATGTAAGTGTTGTTCGATGGCGTAAGATCGCCCGAACCGCCGAGCATTGCCGGGATCTTATCAGCGATCGCGTTAATGACCTCGCCCGAGTATGCACGCGTCGCCTTTGCCTCAACATCCGCAAACGCCGGCAGGGCACTTTCCCAACCGTCGGGCAGCACACTCGAGCGGATCGCACGAAATGCTGCGCCAAGATCCTTGTGTTCCTTCTCGTATCGCGAAACGAGCGCGTTCCAATCCTTTTCACGCTTCGCACCGTCTTTTACAGCCTTGCGAAAGTGCGCAAGCACCTCTTTCGGCACAAAGAACTTTTTGTTCTCAGGCCAGCCGAGGTTACGCTTCGTCTCGCGAACGGCCGCGTCGCCGGGAGCGTCGGAGTGTGCTTTGTGAGTGCCTTGCGCGGGCATTCCGAAGCCGATGATCGTATGCACGCGGATGAGCTTCGGCTTGTCCTTGACCTTCTGCGCACGGCGGATCGCCTGCTCGATGGCTTTGATATCGTTGCCATCCTGCACCTCGTCAACGTACCAACCCGCGGCCTCAAAACGCTTCGTTCGGTCTTCGGTGAAAGCAAGGTCGGTCGAGCCGTCGATCGTAACCTGATTGTCGTCGTATAGATAGATCAGATTTGAGAGCTGTAGGTGCCCGGCGAGCGACGCCGCCTCATAAGAAACGCCCTCCATCAGGTCGCCATCCGAAACGATGCCGTAGATCCAGTTATCAACGACCGGAAAGCCGCGTTTGTTGAATTGTGCGGCGAGATGCCTTTCGGCAATTGCCATACCGACGCCATTCGCAAATCCCTGGCCGAGCGGCCCGGTCGTCAGCTCGACGCCCGGAGTCCGCGTATTCTCCGGGTGTCCCGGCGTCTTCGAATGAAGCTGGCGAAACTGCTTGATGTCTTCCATCGAAAGGTCATAACCCGTCAGATGCAGCAGGCTGTAAAGCAGCATCGAGCCATGGCCGGCCGAGAGCAAAAAGCGGTCGCGGCCGAACCACTTCGGGTTCTTCGGGTTGTGCCGCAGGAACTTTGTCCAGATGACATACGCTGTCGGCGCCATGCCCAAGGGCAGGCCCGGATGGCCGGAATTCGCCTTCTGTATCGCATCAAGCGAAAGCGTGCGGATGGTGTTAATGCAAAGCTGGTCGAGGTTATTGGAGGTTTTGTTAGCCATTATTCGATAGATGTTTTTCAATTGATTGCCAAAAGGCTCGCGTTTATGAGAGTGCGTTAAACTTCTATATTGCCAAGTCTTTCGGCCGCACGCAAAACAGTGCCTTTCAGGGATGATTCACGCGTATTCGACGGCATGATCCGCCGCCCAAGTTTCTCTTCGATGATCTCGCGCCAGACCGGATATTCACGAAGCGTTCCGCCGGACGCCTGAATTGACTCGATCGGAGCGGTCCGCTCAAGCCTTTCGGCGATATCCGCGAGCCTGTCGGCAATCGCGTGCATCGCAGAGTGAATTACATCGATGCCGTCATGCCGAGCGTCGAGCCCGATGATCTCGCCCTTTGCGTCCTCGCGATAGCCCGTACTTCGCTCGCCGAAATAATACGGCTCGACGCGTAAGCTCCGATCGTGCGTTCTCGACCGCAGCTCTTGCGTAATATTGCCCTTTACGCCGAACTTTCTACGGAGCATCGAGATCAGATTGCCGCCGTCCGAAAGTGCTCCGCCGACGACAACGCGCCGTTCATCAAGGCGATATGACCAAAGGCCTTCGGGCAGATTTCGCGGCGGTTCGCCCTCGTACATCATCCGCATACTCGCCGAGGTTCCAACCATCAGGACGGCTTCGCCCAACCGGCTGCAACCGGCACCGAGCGTGTCCGCGGCACCATCGCCGATCGCCGGCAGAATGTCGGCATTCGATAGCTGCGGCCAACGCGTCAACGCTTCTAGGGACGGATGGATCGTGCTGCCGCTCCCAGCGATCTCAGGCATTTGGTTCTGATCGAGGCCGATGAAATCCAACAGCTCCGTATCCCATGCGAGCGTCGCCTGATCGAACATTCCCGTCGCGGATGCCATCGAAACGCTCGTCCGTGCGTCGCCGAAAAGCCTCAGTTGGCAGAGGTCTGAGAAGGAGACCCAATGCGTTGTCCGCTTCCATATGTCGGGCCGTTGTTCGCGGATCCAAAGGAGCTTTGCCGGCCAAAAGCTCGAATGAAAATGTGCACCTGTTCGCTCGTGGATCTCCTTTTCATTGAAACTCTGCTTTAGCAGCGTCGAATACTCGCGGGCTCTCGTGTCCGCCCATCCTAGTATCGGCGTTGTCGGTTCAGAATTCGAGTCCATTCCGCACAAACTGTGCCAAAATGCACAAATTGATACATTTTGCACAAACGCAGCTTTATCAGACGCAAAGAGGCGGTCGATCGCGTTTCCGGTCTGAGCTATCGCCGCCAAAGGATCAAGCTCCGATTCACCGTTCGAGCCCGTTTGGAAAGCGCGTTTGATCTTGACGATCTCGCAGGCCTCGCGGCCCGTCGCGTCAAAGAGGCCCGCGCGAACGCTCGATGAGCCGTTGTCGATAGCTAAAATGAGTGGATTCTCGTCTGCGCGCAAAAGGAAAGATTCAACCGAAGGTCTTTTTGAGCCACCAGCGGAGGCCGACGAAAAGGAAGCGGTAATCGCGCATAAATTCGGGCGGCTTGCCCTCGTAATAATGCCCGACGAATTGCAGTATCCAGCCGACGACAAAAAGAATAGCCGCCGCAAGCCAGACGTATTTCACAAAGAAGCCGATCGGTAGAAGTATGATCGCGATCGCGATCATCGGTATGCCGAACGTGTGTGTCAGGCGGTTCACAGGATGCTCGTGCGCCTTCTGATATTCCTCGATCCAGTCGTCCCAGCTTCGGCCGCCCATCATAGCTTTTTTTCTCCTGATACTGACGTTATACACCGAATGGGCGCAAAAGACGAGCCAAAACCTTATTCAGCTCGCCCGATTCTGCCTTTCAAACACGCGAACAAGCAGATCGTCCCCGAGGTCAAGCTCGTCGGTCACCGTAAATCCGTCGAAAAGCCCGTCGGGCAGAAACGTATCGGCATCGTCCACGTTCTCGGGAATGTATGTGACGAGCCATTTTTCGATCACATCCTTCAGGCTCGAAAACACGCTTGCACCGCCGATCACAAAAACGTCCGAACGGAGTTCGTCGGCAAGCTCAATGAGTTCTTCACGGCTGCGAATTAGACGAACTTCCGGCGGCAGCGTCACATCACCCGAACGGCTCAGGACGATATTCAGCCTGTCGGGCAGCGGCCGCTTGATCGATTCCCACGTGCGCGAACCCATGACGACGGCATTCCCCATTGTCGTCCGCTTGAAGAATTTCAGGTCGGCGCTGTAATGCCACGGCAATTTGTTGTCCTTGCCGATCGCTCCATTCCTTGCAACTGCCACGATCCCGATGATCATAACGAGATACTTTGCCCCTTAAAAACTGAGATCTCAGAACCTTTTGCGAGAAGGATCGAGTGCGGATCCGCGTCGTTCAGAAAGGCGAACCGTTCGCCGTAAGTCTCTGCGAAGTCGACGCTTATTCTCTCATTTCGCGTCGAGAAAAGCTCCCATTTCGGATGCTCGACCTTGTATTCGTCCGTTCGGTTCTCGCCCCGGCGTGTGTAGCCCCAATAATGTTCGATGATGAATTCGCCGTGCGATCCGGCGGTTGGTACACCGATGTTCTCGCTCACCTCGACCTCGATCGAATTCTTGCAGCGTCGCGATGCCCAGAAGTATCCAACTTCGTTCGCATTCCGCGCGTGGCCCATCTCCCACGCCTCGTATGGCTCGCCATAGAGTGTCCTGGCAACGAACGCGATCGCCCAACGCGGCACGATCTCTTTGATGAAAACAACACCGCGGCGAACCTCGCCGGCGGTCTCGCGTCGAACATAGAACCGCAAATTGATCTCTTCAAAATTAACGTGGAACGGCACAGGGATCCCCAGCACACGGGTGTTCAGAAACATAAACCCGACGAGACTAACGAAGCATTTTCCCTCGAAAAGGTCGAGTTCGCAGCCGGCCGGAACGAGCGGCCGCAGCAATGCCGGATCGACGGCGTAATTCGCCATCAAAAGATCGCGCCATTCGGCTGTAAGGAATTTTTGCATATCGTTCTTTGTGCTAACTAAAGCACGACGCGACTCCCGTCCTTTCTTCGTGCGGTGATTTTCTCGCGGTCGAAATATTCTAAAAGCGGGATCGCGTATTTTCGCGAGACACCCGCAACGTCTTTGAATTTCGGCACGTCGATCTCATGCCCTGCAAGAGCACGAACTTTCGCGACAAGGGCGTCGATCGCATTTCGCGAAAAATAGAATTCATCCGAGACCTTTAGCACGCGGCGATCGGACAGGAGCAGGCGAACCAATTTTTCCGCAGCCTGCAAGGAGACTTTCTCCTGCGACGCGATCTCAGAAAGAAGCTCATTCTGCCGCGGCACCTCGAGGCCAGCCGATTCGAGCCTGTGAAGATACGCCTCGGTAAATCGCTGTTCTGCTTCCGACATCGAGACACCTGTTGCAGCAAGGCGAAGCATCTCGCCTTCGACTGCGACCTTGCCTTTTGCGGCAAGCCGCGAAAGGCTCTCGCGATAGATCTCCGCCGATGCGCGAGGTGCCGCAGCATTCTTCAGATCATCGACGCGAAACCCCGAAGCAAGCGGTTCGGCCGCGTGTAACTCTCCAAGCCGCGTCAAGATGCTCTCCTCGAGCTTGCCCACGACATCAGCGCTAGCAAACAACTCACCGCACCTTACGACCTCACCGCTGCGGACGAGCGGATCGAGTTCGGCCTCGATCCTTGAACGTCTATCACCCGAAAAGCTCGAGAGTTCGCTGAGTCCCGCTCCGCGATCATCTGTCGATGCGATCAGCGTCTTCAGGCGGCCCGGCGTATCGAAAAGATCTCGTTCGATCGCCAATAGGAACTCAACTGTCCCCTTCAAATGCCGCTTCGAACACTGTGGGTCGAGCACCGTGCCGCCCGCGATCGTGAGCATCGGCGAGTAAGAGCGAACGATGAATCGCTCGCCGGCGAACAACACCGTCTTTCCTTCGAGGCGGAATCTTGCAAACCCCTTCTGGCCGGCGGCGATCTCTTTTTCCGAGCCGAAGAGCGACGCGCGCGCCATCAACTCCTTCGTTCCGACGTGAACGCGAACTCTCTGCCGGTCCTTGAGCGGCGGTGCATCTCGGCAAACTTCGACCGTCGCGTCAAAAACCTTTGCCGGGCGGAACGCGCCGACGGCTCCCGCTATAAGCCCGCGCTCAAGTTCGCGTCGCTCAACGCCCGCGAGATTCACCGCAACACGCATCCCTGCAAATGCTTTCGCGATTCCGCGGTCGTGAGTTTGCAGCCCGCGTACGCGCGCCGTTCTATCAAGCGGGAAGATCTCGACCTCGTCGCCGTCATTTATCTCGCCCGCCGCAAGCGTGCCGGTCACGATCGTGCCAAATCCCTTCCGGCTGAAGACGCGATCGATCGGCAGGCGAAACGCCTTGTTCGCGCTCGCATCACGATCGCGAGCGAATGTGAACAAGTGCGCGCGAAGATCGTCAATGCCGCGCGCATCTCGGGCATCGGTCATAAAAACACGAGCATTCGCAAGGAACGAATTCTTCACCAAGTCGGCAACATCATCGCGGACAAGGTCGATCATATCGCCGTCAGCAAGCGACGCCTTTGTGATGACGATCACGCCGTCTTCAACGCCCAACAAACGGCATATCTCGAAGTGTTCACGCGTCTGCGGCATCACGCCGTCGTCCGCGGCTACTACAAGCATCACGGCGTCGATGCCTGAAGCACCCGCGAGCATATTCCGCACGAAACGCTCGTGCCCCGGCACGTCGATGAACGAGATGCTTCTCTCGCCCAACCGCATTTCCGCAAACCCGATGTCGATCGTGATCCCTCGACGTTTTTCGTCCGGCAGACGATCCGTGTCAACGCCGGTCAGGGCCTTTACAAGAGTTGTTTTCCCGTGGTCGATGTGGCCAGCGGTCCCGATCACAACGCTCATCAGGGTAGAGATCCTTCGTCGTATTCTTCGAGGCGTCGATAGAGCGTTTTACGCCCAATGTCGAGAGCACGGGCCGCCGCGGATTTGTCACCGCCCGTCAGTTCAAGTGTTGCCTCGATCAACTCTCGTTCGACCTCAGACAGCGTTGCAGGCAGTACGAATGAGATCCGCGAGCCTGCAGTCTTTTGGAACGAACTGCCTTCCGTCGCAGCACCGATCGACGCCGGCAGGTCCTCCAGCTCGATCCTTCGGCCCGAGGCGATGATCACGGCACGCTCGATCGCATTCTCAAGTTCGCGAATGTTGCCGGGCCAATCGTGTGCGGAGAATGCCGCAAGGGCTGCACGCGAGATCCCGGAGATATAGCGCCCGCTTTTCTTCTTGTAGGTCTCAAGGAAATGGGTTACGAGCAGCGGAATGTCCTCGCGGCGTTCGCGTAGCGGTGGCAGAACGATCGGAAATACCGACAGGCGGAAGAAAAGATCGCGGCGAAATTCGCCGGTAGCTACTGCCTTCTCAAGATCGACATTCGTTGCGGCAATCACGCGGACATCGGTTTTCACCACCCGGTGTCCGCCGAGCCGTGTGAATTCGCCGTCCTGCAGCACACGCAAAAGCCGCACCTGAGCCTGCGGCGCCATCTCGCCGATCTCGTCGAGGAAAAGCGTGCCGCCGTCCGCTTCTTCAAAACGTCCGATCCGCTGCGTCCGAGCATCCGTGAACGCACCCTTCTCATGGCCGAAAAGCTCGCTTTCGAGCAGCGTTTCGGGAATTGCACCGCAGTTGATCTTAACGAACGGCTTCTCTTCGCGGCCCGAACTGTAGTGGATCAGGTTGGCGATCAGCTCCTTTCCGGTTCCCGATTCGCCGCTGATGAGCACCGTGGTTGACGCATCGGCGACGTTCAGAGCGAGTTCGATCGCACGCCGGATCTCGGGTGCTTGCCCGATGATCTCGCCATGCTTTTGATGGAGTTCGCTTTTTAACCGCAGAACTTCCGCCGAGAGCTGATCGCGTTCGAGGGCCGTGCCGATCTGGTCGGCAATGCCTTCGACAAGAGCGATGTCGTGCTCGGCGAAAGCACTTCCGGCGCTCCACACAAAACCTAGCAGACCAAATACTCGGCCTCCGACGCGCACCGGCGCAACAAGTGCGGCTTTTCCGTGCAGCTGCGTGTTGAAGAACAACCGGATCGCAAACGGCATCTGCGAATCAACGAGCTTCACCGTTTTCCCGTCGCGTATGATCTCGCCGATCGCCTTGAAATTATCGACGCTCAGAGATTTGTCGTGCTGCTCGATCATCTTCAAAACCTTGCCGAGCTTTATACCCTGTGCGGATTTGAATGATGCGAGCGAAATACGTGTTTCCGACGCGTCAAGCACGCCCAACGCGCCGTAGTCCGCACCGACAAGAGCGATCGCCCTTTCAAGCACGTCCGCCGCAACTTCCTTAAAATCCGAGTGACGATTCAGCGTGTTCGCGATCTCGAGAAGTGCGTTCGTCCGATGAGCTTCCTTCTCTTGCGCGGCAAAAAGGCTCGTGTATTGATAGCCGATCGCAAGCTGTCGTGCGATCGACTCGATGAGTTCGACCTCGTCATCGAGCCACACGCGCGGATTCTTCGTATCATGAAGTCCCAGCAGGCCGAGAACCTCGTCACCGCGGATCACCGGAATGATCAGAAGGGATCGTGTGTTCAGGGCGGCCGCGAGCATTTTTACGCCCGGCTCTTTTGTCTTTGAAGTGTCGTTGATGCGGATCGGTTTGCGGATATCGATCCGTTCTGCGAGCTTTGCAGCGTCGATCGGCAGCGTTAGGCCCTCGCTCCGCGGCACACGCGGGTCGCGCCTCCATTCGTGGCTGATCGCAAGCTGCTTGTCGCCGTCGAGCTGGATAAGGTCGCAGCGGTCGGCGTCCGTCATCCGCCCGATCTCTGAGACGACAACGTTCAAGAAGCGTTCAAGGTCGATCTTTGTTGGAAGGTCGTGAGCGAGCCGCTCGATAATGCCGTCGCGAGCGCCGAGCATCTTGCTCCGCCGCTCGCTGCTTAAAGATGACGTTCCGCTTGATTCAGACATCAAAGCCTAGTTTGACGCCGACCGGCGAAATGTCAAGTTGACACACCGATCAGAAGCTAATCTGTGTAATATTGGCTCATTGATGCCGTTTCGGCGCAGGGGGTGGAGAGTTTTTCTCATCCTTGACAATGCGCGGACGGTCGCCGGGTTCCGATGTTTTTGAGTTTGACGGCGTCTTCTTTGTGTCCGTGGATGTAGCAGAATTGGAATTTGCCGCATCAACGTTGGCGTTGGCGTTTGCGTTTGCATTGGCATTTGCCTTGGTATTGTCCGGCTTCGAGACGTAATCCACCCGTTTTGCGCCGGCCTCTGCATCCTCGAGCAGTTCGGCAGCCTCGGCGTTGTCGGCATCGAGTTCGACGGCTTTTTTCAATGCCGTGATCGCTTCGTGATATTTCGCGAGTTTGATACGGATCGACCCTAGCTCCGTCTGGTAATCGCTGTCATCCGGCTTAAGCTTTACGGCCTTTTCCAGGGCGTCCTCGCTTTCTTTATCCTTATTCAGCTTGTTGTAGGCACGTCCGAGTGTGTAATACGCGGCAGCATCGTCGGGCGAAGCAGCGATCTGCTCCTTGTAGATCTCAACCGCCTTCTCGAACATCTTCACGGAGTTCGATTTCTCCTTTGCTTCTTCTTTCGGGATCGGGTCGCCGGGCAAACGCTCACTCGTACCGCTGTGTTTAGCCTCGATCTCAAGCAGCGAATAGGCTACGCCCATCTTGAAGTAGGCCTCGCCGAGTTTCGGGTCAAGCTCGACGGCACGTTTGTATGCCTCGATCGCGTTCTCGGTATCATTCTCGTCGAGCAGTTTGTTGCCTTCGGCAAGCGCCGCCGCCGGGTCGGTAATGTCCGCAAACGACCGCAGTTGGACAGCGTTCGCGTTGGCACCGTTAGCATCGGCGCCGGGCTTGCCGCTGCAGTTCGACAGCGCAAAGCAAAAAGCAAATAGGATCAGTGACCAAAAAACTCTTCTCATAAAACTAGCCGGGAGGAAAAATGAACGGCCGTCCCGCAAGCAAATGCACATGAAGATGAAAGACCGTCTGCCCGCCGTCAGCGTTAGTGTTGACCACGACGCGGTAACCGTCTTCGGCAAAACCCTCTCGTCGAGCGAAATTTGCCGCTTCGAGCAAAAGCTTCCCAAGCAGGCGTTCGTCTGACGGCGACGCCTTATCGAGCGAGTCGACATGCGTTCGCGGCAGAACGAGCACATGCGTCGGAGCCTGCGGCTCGATGTCGCGAATTATGACGCAATCGTCATCCTCATAGAGCTTTGTCGCCGGGATCTCGCCGGCGATGATCTTGCAAAACAGACAGTCCATCTAAAAAACTCCCATTTTGATGCGACAGATCCGCAAACGGGTCGCCAAAAAATTCAAGCCGCTTCGGCATCTGCCGACGAACCTGTGATCCGCTTGATATTCGCACCCAAAGAACTTAGCTTTCTCACGATCGTCTCATAACCGCGGTCGATGTGATAAACGCGGTCGATCAACGTCTCGCCCTCCGCACATAATGCCGCGAGAACAAGCGACGCGCTTGCGCGCAGGTCGGAGGCAAGGATCTTTGCCCCCATCAATTTCGTCGGCCCTTTTACGATCGCCGTATGTCCTGAGATCGTGATATCGGCGCCCATCCTGATAAGCTCCGAGGCGTGCATAAATCGGTTCTCGAAGATCGTCTCGACGATCTCGGATTCGCCTGTCGCCTGCGTCATCAGGGCCATCACCTGAGCCTGCATATCTGTCGGAAAATTTGGATGCGGCTCGGTTGTAACATTCACCGCTCGAAGGCCCGTTCCCGACCGCCTTACTCGCAGGGTCGTCGGATTGATCTCCTCGATCTCGACGCCCGCTTCACGCAGCTTCTCGATGACCGCGGCGAGATGATCCGGCCGGCAGCCGCGAATCTCGAGTTCGCCATTTGTGATAGCGGCCGCGACGATGAATGTGCCGGTCTCGATCCTATCTGCAATGATCGTGTGCTCGGCACCGTTGAGCGTCTCGACGCCGTCGATCTCGAGCTCGCTCGTCCCAGCTCCGCGTATCCTTGCTCCCATCTTGTTCAAAAGGTCGGCAAGATCGTCGATCTCCGGTTCGCGCGCTGCATTCTTGATGATCGTGCGGCCCTCGGCAAGCGAAGCCGCCATCATCACATTTTCGGTGCCGGTAACGGTCACTTTTTCGAAATCAATGACAGCTCCCTTTAAACGGCCTTGAGGTGCCGTCGCAACGACATCGCCCGATTCAAGCGAGACATCGGCACCGAGCTGCTCGAAAGCCTTCAGATGCAGGTCGATCGGCCGCGTCCCGATAGCGCAGCCGCCCGGCAAACTCACCTTTGCGCGGCCAAATCGCGCAAGCAGCGGACCGAGGGCCAAAACGCTCGCGCGCATAGTCTTCACAAGCTCATACGGAGCTTCGAAAATATCGACGTTCGCGGCATTCACCTTATGCGTACGCAGTTCCGGCGTAAGTACGGTGGCTCCCAGATCTTCGAGCAGACGCCTCTGCGTGATCAGGTCCTTGACGTACGGCACGTTGTGAAGCGTAACGGTGTCTGCGGTCAGCAGAGCCGCCGCCAGGCATGGCAATGCGGAGTTCTTTGCTCCGCTGATCTCGACCTTTCCTCGGAGCGGGATGCCGCCGCGAATCAAAAACTTATCCATTCGATAAACTCTAAGATATTCTTATACGTATTAGCAAAATAAGTTATCAAAAGTACGGCGATATTTGATGCGAGCCGTCGTATTTTTCACGGGGAATTCAGCAGCTTTTGAGACAAACGCCGTCTCAACCCTAAACATCTAATTATCAGGTTCAGGGAACGTCAATAGTTTGGTTAGCTTTGACCTGTATCGCCCGAACCACTCACACCGGCGGGTTACCCTCCTACCCGCCGGATTTTTCTTTTCTTTTATTGAGCGCGCACCTTTGCGAGGATTCCTTTCGCCTGTTCCACATGGCGGGTCTCGTGGGCATTCCTAAGCACCATCCATTCAGGCGCGGTCATCTCGCCAAAATACGGGTGCGGGTACTTCAAGCCCATAAGGTCTGTTCCCTCAAGCGTCTCAGCCATTGCTTTTAGCGCAGCGAAGCTTTCCTCTATCGACTGAAGGCTTTCGCTCATCGCAACATTGCCGGTCGGCCGTACGCGGTCCGGAGCCTCAAGCTTCTTTGTGTAAACGCCGTTCATTCTTTCGATGAATTCCCCTGCGACCGAATTGGAGGCCGTTTCAGAAGGCCCGGACTTCGCCGCAAGCATCTGAATAAGCTTGAGCAGACTCGAATCAACAAGCGATACGTGTTCAAAAAGCTCACGGAGCGTCCATTTCTCGCCGTCAGCAAGCCGTTCGGACTCTGCAACCGTGATTCCTGAGGTGAATTCGCGGGTTGCCGCGCGCACCGTTTCACCTTCCGAAATTATTTCAGCTATCGATCGATATTCCATTTGCTCGCACCTAACGGATCATTTTTGCTGTGTGGCTGTGGGCTGCCCCGAAAGTACGAGCCGATGCCATCTGGCAAAGCTCGTAACGCTGTCGGCCTCATTCTGCATTCTTTTCACAAATGCTGTACGAAAGTAAACAAGCTCCGGCTGCGGCCACTCAACTTGAACGATCGGGTTAAATGAGACGAGCGTTTTTGGGTCGGGTAGAGTGGTTGCGGAAAGATCGGGCGTCGGCGTCGGAGCGGCATTCGCATTCGTGTTCGTGTCCTGGCCCTGGAGCTTTAGCTGCTGTTCGCGATCAAATGCTTGCGACGAAAGGAGGAGCTGATTCCTTAACGGAATGGCCGCCTGTGTTGGCGACGTGCCGACCGCATCATAGATGCGGATCTGCGTGTCGAACGCCGTCGCAACCTTTGTTGAATCAAGCGAGAAGACCGGCCGCACGGCCGTCAAATTGTCATCAAGCCGGCGTTCGCGGCCATTTGTCTCGACCGTACGAAGTCGGCCGACCGGCGTCCACGATTCGCCCTTCAATGCCGCCATACCGTCAAAATATTCCCATTCCCGCGACGTGATCGCGAGCGCTGCGAGCATCGAGCTGTCAGGCGCCCATGCGTAGTAGAAATAGATCAGGCCCTCGGTTTGCGTTATGGGCTTGACGCCGGTCCCATCGTTCTCGCTGATGTAGATCTGCTCAGTGCCGAAGGTAAGAATGCCTTTCGGGGCTTCGGGTGTCGTCCCCGCGACGGGTTGTGCTTCGGGCGACGGTGTCGCCTCTGCAGGCTGATCTGCCGGAGAAGCCGTTGGCGATGCTTCAGGATGCGGCGATCTGCTGGAGGTCGGCGACGCTCCGGGTGAAGGCGTCGGTGTCGGCGCAACGCCGCGGGTCATTGCCGAGAACGCGAACTTCAGCGAGTTTGGCGACCAGGTGATCGAATCCGGAAAATGCACCGCCATCGAATCCGACGAGACCTTGCGCACTAGCTTGCCCTCCGGCGAATAAACATCGAGGCGATATTCGGACGCTCGATCTTCCCCGGCTCGATAGACGGCGAGAACGTATTTCTTATCGGGCGAGGTTATCGTCCTGTCAAGAAATTCCTGCGGTCGGTTCTGATCGAAATCTGCCTGAACCGCCGCATTCTTTTCTTCGGCGGCACTTACAGGCACCTGCGGAGCCGGAACGTCTGCTTCATAGCGATAGTTCAGACGCACCGCCGGAACATCAGCGATCGACACCGCAGCCTGGTCGGTCTTCGCCGGGCCTCCGCATCCGGCCGCGAGCGCGGACAGGCCTACGAATGCCGCAAGAGCCTTGTTTCTGAAAGCCCGGAAATTACTGGTCCGCATTCAAGTATTGTTTCTCGAGCGCTTGCTGCTCGGCGGTCGGTGTCGGAACGGCAGAAATGCTGTACATCTTTCGCGGATCCGCGCCGAGCGTGATCTCGATATCGCGCATCTTGTCGAAGCGGAAGATCGTAAGCTTGATCTTATCGCCGACCTTCTTGTTCGCGATCCACGTCGAGAGGAAAGAATTCGTCGCTCGGTACCCGTCAACGGCAACGATCTGATCGCCCGTGTTCAGGCCTTGTTCGTATGCGGGCGAACCTGCAGGGATAGCCCTAACGGTCAAATTGCCGTTCGCCTCGGTCAACTCTGCACCAAGGTAAGGTTTGCCGCCGCCGCTCGTAATGATCTCGAGCCCGATCCCGTTCAGGAACGCGTTCCAATCGACCTCGGCGGTTCCGCGAACATATTTCGAGAAAAGGTCATCGAGCGACACGCCCGCGGCGGCTTCTGCCAGGCGTTGATAATCGGCCGGCGTGTAGTTCTTGCCCTTTTTGTAGAAGTCGTTATAGAGAGCACGCATAACGTCATCGAGCGACTTCGTGCCCTTACTTGCTTCGCGGATCTTCAGGTCGATGAGCATATTCACGAGCTCGCCCTTGTCGTAGTACGAGATCTGTGTGTTCATCGAATTCTCGTCCTGACGATAATATTTGATCCAGGCATCAAAGCTTGATTCCTCAAGGCTCTGCTCAAGACGTCCCGGAAGTGCATCGAGCCGTCGGATCGCATCTGCCTTTCCGGCGAGGTATTCCTGCGGCGAAATTAGTCCGGCCCTTAGCAAAAGCAATCCGGAGTAATACTCCGTGCCGCCTTCGGCGACCCAAAGCAAGCGCGTGTAATTCTCATTTTCGTAATCGAAAGGCCCAAGTGCATCAGGCCGGATCCGCTTAACGTTGAACGCATGGAAATATTCGTGTGCAACAAGCCCGAGAAAGCCCGTCAGCCTCGCCTGCGGTTTGAATCCCCAACGGTAGAATTGCAGGGCGGTCGAATTCAGATGCTCAAGGCCGCCGCCGCCGCGTAAATTCACGATGAACGTGTAATTGTCGTACGGAAGCTCGCCAAAGATCTTGTATGCCTCCTCGACGATCTTCGTTACATCCGCCGCGATCTCCGGGCCGTCGTAGTTGCCTTCGCCGCTGAAAACAAGCCGGTGCGGCTTACCTTCGACCACAAAGTCGAATTCGGTGAAATTGCTCACCTCAAAAGGTGAATCAAAAAGGACGTCGAAGTTCGGTGCCTTGAACGTATTCGCCGAGCCGGCAACTTGCGGCAGGCCGGTCGCGATCTTCCAGTTTCCGTACGGATTTACCGTAATGGTCGATGGCGCCGAAAGCTGGCCTTTTACGAACATCAGCGTCGCCGCATTGTTCCAAAATGCATGCTCGCTGTTCACCTCATTCGTACGGACGGTAAGCTCGTTCGCATAGACCTGATAGCTGGCCTTGATCTCCTTTGCACCGCCGGTCTTCACCGTCCAGGTATTCTTCGAAGTTTTTTGCCACGCAAGGTCTGCACCTGCGGAATTCTTCACGGCAAAATCCTGCACGTGACGTGCATATTCGCGGATCAGATAGCTTCCCGGCGTCCAGACAGGCATCTTGAGGTCGAGAGCTTCGGGCATTTGATCCCATTTGACGCTTACCTGCACTTCGAGCAAATGCGTCCAGGGCTTCGACATGCCGACCGTGAAGGCTATCTCAGGAGGCGCGGCCGCCAACGTGGCTTCAGGTTTTTCCTGTCCTTTTTTCCGCTTTTTCTGTGCGTGTACGTCTTGCTGCATAAAGAGAAAGGCTAGCGAAAGTGCGATGATCGCGAAAGTTGCTCGTTTTAATTTTTGCGCCATGATTCTTCTAAGATCCGTTTTGAGTGCTAATGTAATTTGTGTAGTTTACAATAATCCGTCCGAAATGGTCAGCTTGCCGGTATAAGGTTTTGCGGGATACAAAGGGCGAAGCACTTCTCAAATGACACAAGACCTGCGGACTGAAACAGAAGAGGCCGAGTCCGAAAAATTCCTCACAAAACCGATCCTGATCATCTTCCTAACGGTTGTGGTCGATCTCATCGGGTTTGGCATAGTCATTCCCGTTCTGCCCTATTACGTTGACAGCGACCTCTTTAAGGGAACGCCTGTCGATTACGGCCTGATCGTCGCCTCGTATTCGATAATGCAGTTCTTTTTCGCGCCGATCTTCGGTGCGGTCTCCGATCGATACGGGCGGAGAATGATCTTGTTCGTGAGCCTGCTTGGGACGGCGCTTGGGTTCGTCATCGTTGGGCTTGCGACCGCGCTGTGGATGGTTTACGCGGGCCGCATCCTCGATGGCATAACGGGCGGCAACATATCAACTGCACAAGCCTACATCGCGGACGTTACCTCGCGTGAGAATCGCGCTCGCGGAATGGGCCTTATCGGTGCGGCATTCGGCATCGGATTCGTGCTCGGACCGGCGCTCGGCGGCATCTTGTCAACATTCGGGCCGCACGTCCCTTTCCTTTTCGCGGCCGGGATGGCTCTGGTAAATGCGATCGCGGTTTATCTTTTCCTGCCCGAATCGCTCGACCTTGCAAAGGCTCGAAGTCAGCCGCGCGAACTCAATCGCTTCGCGGTTATTTTCCATTCTCTTAAGGAAGTAAGCTTTCGCGGAATTACGATCATCTATTTCCTAATAACCGTCGGCTTTACGGTGATGACAACCGCATTTGTCCTCTATACCGAGGCCCGTTTCGGTTACGACGCGCATGCGAACGGCTGGCTTTTTCTTTTCATCGGCGCTCTTGCTGTCGGTCTTCAGGGTGGGATATTCGCGCGCCTCGCAAAACAGTTCGGCGAGCCGAATCTTGCGGTCGCCGGAACCGTGCTCTTGACCGTCAGCCTTTTCGCTGTCCCGTTCGTCGGGCCCGCGTCCGGCGGCCTCATCGGCCTACTTGTTGGCATAACATTCTTCTCTATCGGTAACTCGATAGCATCGCCGGCGCTCACGAGCCTTGCCTCCAAGAATGCTCCGGAACACGAACAGGGCAAAGCTCTCGGGATAATGCAATCCGGAGCAAGCCTCGCTCGGGCGATCGCCCCTGTGGCCGCCGGGTTCTTATTGGATAATGCGGTCGGGAAGGTGGACGATATGACGATCCAAAGGACTTTCTGGACGGCATCCGCGATAATGCTAGCTGCCTTTTTTGCTGCTCTCTATT
>JABARP010000010.1:0-110985 GCA_019186825.1 Pyrinomonadaceae bacterium | reverse complement strand
GCTTGCTTAGCTTACGGCGCGTCGGCGAACGGCGTGCGCGGCGGGTAAGGTGAGGCGGAATGTAGTGCCGTCGCCATTCTCACTGATGGCTTCGATCGAACCGCTGTGCTCCTGCACAATGCCGTATGTTACCGCAAGGCCCAGGCCCGTACCGTTACCAACGCCTTTCGTCGTAAAGAACGGATCGAATATCTTGGTCAGGTTCTCGGTCGGAATGCCCTCGCCGGTATCCGAAACCTCAACAACGACCTGATCGTCGCCTAAAACCATCGTACGAAGCTTGATCGTGCCGCCTGTCTGCATCGCATCCCGTGCATTGAGGATAAGGTTCGTGAAGACCTGCTGAAGCTTTCCTCCGTTTGCGTGAACGGCCGCTAGCGGTTCGGCATATTCCTTGACGATCGCAATATTCGATTTGCGGAGCTGCGGCTCGAGAAGCTGGAGCGTGTCGTTCAAAAGCTTATTGAGGTCGGTATCCGTAAATTCTGTCGAATTACCGGTTCGCGAGAAATTAAGCAGGTTCCCGACGATGTTCGATGCCCGCTCGGTCTGCCGCTGCATCTTTTCAAGAAGGGCGTGCTTAGGATCCGTATCCGGGATCATCCCCAAGAGCATCTGTGTGTAGCTGGAGACGCCTGTTAACGGCGTATTGACCTCGTGTGCGACGCCCGCAGCAAGCAGGCCTATGCTTGAAAGCTTTTCGCTCTGTTGAAGCGATTCCTCGAGCTTTACGCGGCCTGTAACATTCTCAAGGACAAGGATCGCACCGGTCTGCTGATTCGACACAGACCGCAGCGGTGCGACGGCAACATTCAGGATCAGAGACCGTCCTGCGGAATCGAACGCGTGCATCTTATAAGCATTCCGAACCTCGGTCAGATGCCAGCGGGATTTGCCTAAAATGCTGTCGAGATTTCGTGCAAAGCTCGTGTCAAACACCTGATCGACCGTGTTTCCAACAACCGAATCGCGTTCGAGGCCCATCATCGTCTCGAACGGTGAATTGCAGCGTATGATGCGTCCATCTTCGTCAACGGCAAGAAGTCCGACGTTTACAGATTCGACGATCGACTCGTTGAACTCCTTTAGGATCGCAAGCTCGTCGGTATGCCGCTGCTGCTCTTCGTAAAGCCGGCTGTTCTCGACGGCGACGGCGACGTAGCCGGAGATCGTCTTAAGAATTTCAAGGTCTTCGCTCGAAAGCAGCGACCCGTCAGTCGCACGGCCAAGACCGATCACCGAGACCATCTTTCCGCGTGCGACGCACGGCACAAAATAGTGCAGCTCTTTGCGAACGCCATCGACGTGCGCCAACGCTCCGTTCTCAGATTCGGGCGATTCGATCTCATCAGCACGAACGATGCCGCGTCCGGCCGCACGCTGTCGGATCATCGTGCGGAAATCTGCTGGAATCCGATACTTTGCGCTAAGCCCCGAGGCACGAGCAACCCGATAATGCGATTCAGCGGTCGGGTCTTCGAGGAAGATCGCGACCTTCTCGACGTTCAAAACTTGCTTCAAGCGTTCAACAAGCGAATTCAGCAGGGGATCGAGCGTCGTCGTCGCAGAGATCGTCTTGCCGAAATCAACGAGGCCCTGCCGCATATCGTAACGTTCACCGTAGAAGAATCTGTCCGCACGCTCCTGCAGGAATTTCTTCAGCGGTTCGCTCAAAAGTACGATCGCCGCCATCGCCACGATCGCAATGACCGCACGCAGCGTGATCTCCGTCGTAGAGAGATTGTCGCCGACCGCGAGGAAAACGAGACCAAGAGCCACCGCACCGATCATCATCGCGATCGCGAGAGTTGTGAGTGCATACACAAGTGCACGACGCACAACGACATCGACGTCCATCAGGCGATATCGAACGACCGAATGTCCAAAACTCAATGGGATCAAAGCGAGTGGCAGCGTCCGCACGGCACTTGCCGAAATATCCTCCGGCCCGATGTGCATACCAAACCGCACGGCGATCTCGATCAGCAGGATCGGCAACACAGCCGCGATCGTGCCCCAGATCGCCCATTTCAGCCGCTGACGAACGATCGTCTGATGATTCTTGATAAATCTCCAGATCAGGAACAACGCGCCGCCCGAAATGCCCGCAATGAAGTGATACAAGAGCAGGCTGTTCAAGAGCGAGTACAATCCGATCGCATCATCGAGTTTCGCAACAAAAGCCGCAAACCCCGATTCAGCAGCCAACGCCGGCACTACGGAAAAGATGACCAGAGCCAAAGACAGCAGCGTCGCCGGCAAATAAAGCAGATAGGTCGGCCAACGATACTTGTCCAGGACACGAACTCGCACCGGGTATCGCGTACAAAAATGCAGGAAAAGCGGCGCGAAGAATGCGAATGCTATGCTGTCAACAAGTCCGATGGCGAGATCAAGGTCCTGTCCCGAACCGACCGCACGATATGTGTGGAATACGAACGCAGCCAGACACACCCACGCAAAATGCAGCACAAATGGCGACGAACTTCCTTGCTTGAAAAGCACAAAGCCGCCGACCGCAAGCCAGATCAACCCGACGATCGATAGAAAGATTATCGACGGTGTCCAACGCGGGACGCTGTCGATATGGCTAAGGTCGGCGTAGTAGTAGTTGTCTGAGAATGTGTATCGCGGGCGCTGGTAGAGATAGGTTAGGTTTCCGTCAACTCCGGCGGCATCAAGGTAGATCTGAGTGTCGGCGACCGATGTTACCTGTTCGGTCGTATCGCCGCCGTTCAAGCTTACGCCGATCAGCTTATCGCCCGGAGCAATTCCCGCCCTTGCGCCGGCAAAATTCGGGAAAACGCGTTCTGCGTAAATTCCGTCAGCTCGGTGTACCCATTCAATGCCGTCTGTCGGGGGAAGTTTGTGAAAAGCACGCTGAGAGAGGTTCAAAGCCGTTCCCGAAGCAAGCAAGACCGCGGCGACGAGCCACATCAAGCTCCAACTGGTCAGAAACTTGCCTTTCATCGGCGGTCAATACCTCACCAAAGAAATATTAAATGCAAAAGTTGTTCCGAAAGCGGTGTGCGCCGCCGAAGGCGCTGAATGCGTGGAATATCGCAATTCTCTCGGTCCAATGCACAATTTCGCGAGGTTTCGGTAGTCAAAAATCTATAAAAATGGGCAAAAATCCGAGATTTCGTACAAAATTGCCGACCGCAAAAAAGCAGCCGGCCGCTCAAAACCTCGGCATCGCAGCCTTTTTTTCGACGTTAGAATCTCACCATGATCCCGCCGCGGATCAATCTGCCCTGTCCATCGAGCATCAGACGGCCTTCGCCCGTGGCGAGCGACGTCTGCGCGTCGAACAGATTGCGGGCGTCGATGATCGCCTTCGCGTGAAGCGGCAGGCCAAATCTCGGCAGAGCCTGGGTTACCAACACGCTCAGGCCGGGATCGTAGATCGCAAGCCTGCCTTTGAACGGATCGATAGCAAAGATCGTCGCATCCGGTGAAAGGCGATAGATCGCCTGAACACGTGTTCCGCTATTTAGATCCGCGGTCAGTTCGGCAAAAAGCGTCTGGAAAAGGCCGGACTCAAAAACTCTCGAAGGGTCCGAGATCGCATTTGGAGATAGCTTTTGGCCCGTACCGTACGAATACCCCGTTGAGGCCTTCAGCGATGACGAAAGGCGACGCGAATACACGACCCGAACGCCGGCGGCCCGGCCTCGCTGGTTCGAGACAAAGCTGTCGAATTCCGAATTGTCGAGCGTCGTGAACGGCAATCTCGCAAGGCCAACACCGCGTGAGAACGACGCGTCACCGAATACCGTCGCCTCAATGCTCGATGCATTATCGAGTACGCGCTCGATCCCGAATTCGAGCCTCGCCGAGCGATTCATCCGCGGAATATCGTTCTCAACGGCTATATCCTCTACAGAGATCGGTTCAGTGAATGGAACGGAAAACCCTTCAAATTGGGCGACATTCGTCCATGCACGCTCGTCTGTCGAGGGCGTAAACCCTGCCCGGAAACGCGTCTTTGCATCGAGATCGTATTGTATACCGACACGCGGCATCAGCGACGAGTCGCCGCTTGCACCCGCAAAGGTCGAGTAATCAAGCCCAATAACAAGGATGAATCCGTCGCGGACCTTCCATTCGTCAAACCCTGAGAGTGAGTACTGCCCGAGCGCTCGCTCATGCCCATTGAGATGCACGCGGCCAAGAGTCGCGGCAGAGCCTTTGATAGAGAATTGATGCCGCTCGTTCGCCTTGAAACGCAGAATCGATTCGAGACGCTGCGACGTTCGTGAATTCGGCGTAAATTGGCCGGCGATCACAACATCGGTTCGAGAATTGACCGGCAAGAGCGTCGCAAAGTTGACGCCTGTGTAAGCACCGCGTTTGTCGGCAGCAAAATAAGTCTCAACGACACCGGTCGGCCGAGCCGAGCTCTTTGGCGAGTCCTCTGCAACCTCGGCCGTCTCTTTCTTCTCCTCGACCGGGGTTTCGCCGTCCTGATTCTGATAGATCGAGCGGCCAAGCGTCGCACCTCGGATCCGCCATTTCGAGCTGTTTCGATCTGCACGTTTCTCTGGAAGAGTATTCCCGGCACCTGCCTTTACAAGTTTGAAGGCGTAATTTACTTCAGTGGACGAGCCGACCTTTACGCTGTCGATCGTCGTCGGGTTGAAACCCTCGGCAACCGCGAGGATCGTGTAGGTACCGGGCCAGAGTTTTAGGGAATAAGAGCCGTTCGTTGCGGTATCGACCTGCTTTAAGAGCTTATTGGTGCCAAGCTTAAAGATCGCGACAGTTGCATCGGCGATCGGGCTGCCGAACTCGTCCTTCACAACGCCGCGGATCGTCGCAAGCGTCGCCTTTCCATTCAGATTCGGCTGCTCGGAAGCGGTCGTATCGTGGCTAACAGGCGCAGCAAAACCGGCCATCACAAATGTGCTGACAAATGCCAGCAACGGAAGGGCGATCTTAATGGACTGTCGAAGATTCATCATAAAAGACAAAACTTCCCACGCAATCAGGTATTGTGTTCGCTTGAAAAAAGCCTGTCAAGCTGCCAAAACGGCGCTTCAATGGGAGTTTGATGCTCTTTACCTTGACAAAGTTTGCCTCGACGCTAGAATTGGATACTGTCTTTAACACTCAACTAGGAGACGTGGCTGAGTGGCTGAAAGCGGCGGTTTGCTAAATCGTTGTACTCCAAAAGGGTACCACAGGTTCGAATCCTGTCGTCTCCGCCATAATTTATCGGGAACAAAAAAGGCCGTCAGACCTAAGGTTTGACGGCCTTTTCTTTAGCTTCTGCCAATAAAGCCGCGGCTAGCCGATGAACATTTCGTCCTCGACATAAACGCTGTCGATCTGCTTTGGAGCCGGAGCGAAAAGCACCTCGAGGCCCTTGCGGACGCCGGCCATAATGGCCGCGATCTCTCGGGCCGGCACGACGATCTTCCGCTGAACGAACTCGGTCGTATCCACCACCTTTAGCTGCGTGTCGTCGATGGTTCGGCTTACAAGGGCAACCTTGTCCTTCGCGGTCAGGGCAGTGTCGCTGACGAGGGACTTAAGCTCCGCGACCTCTTCTTTGATGAGCTCAGTCGATTCGGCAAGGTGCCGCGTCGCAACCGAAAGATTGGCCGAAACCTCGTGGAAATGGACGGAGATCTCTTTACCTTGAGCACCGATCGCGTCCACTTTGGTGATCAATGGCTCGACCCTTTCCTCGACTCGCCGCACCGTCCCGACAACTTTGCGTACAATGGTCGCTATCCAAATAAGAGCGACAGCCATCACCACGAAGCAGACGGCAATAACGATGGAGGCGACCATCATCCAAAATTGAGGCTCAGAGGCATTCATTACTTGCTGTCGTCCTTCTTCTCGATCGGATAGCTCGCACGGCCTTCGGTAATTGCGTTGGCTTCGCTACGGCGTTTTTCGGCCGTGTAGGCCTCTTTGCCGGCTTCAACGGCCGCGGTAAACGGATTTGTCGTTCGTGCGGCAGCTGCCTTCGCCCTTTCGCCGAGTTCGCCCGCTTTTTCCTGAGCGGTATGATAGAGCTCGCCAGCCTTCTCAGATGCAGCGTCGTAGTATTCCCCCGCCTTCGCCTGCAGCTGATGAGCTGCCTCTTTGCTCTTCTCGATACCCTTCCGCGTCGCATCCGCGATATCGCCTCGGAGTTCTTCGCCAGATTTCGGGGCGAAAAGCAGGGCAAGGATGGCTCCGATACCGCCGCCAACCAATAGATACGTCAATTTTGTAGAAGCACTCGTGCCTTCACCTTCGTATTCTCGTCTCATAGTTTCTCCTTGTCCGCTGCGTAATACAGTCAGAACTTTCAGTAAAAGTGTCTTTGTCGATAACTATAACAAAAACAAAAGTTTGAGGGCAATTTAATTTTTTCGCAGCCGTGCTGCGGCCATCTGATAGCTGTTATTCCTAAGCGATTTGCTACAATGCTCGTTTGTCTTGCTTGTAATTAATGGATCTATCTCGAATTCGCAATTTTTCTATTATCGCCCATATCGACCATGGGAAATCGACCCTCGCAGACCGGATTTTGCAGTTGACAGGGGCTGTTGCCGAGCGCGAGATGGAAAATCAGCTGCTCGACGATATGGACCTCGAGCGTGAGCGCGGCATCACGATCAAGGCCCATGCCGTCCGCCTCGATTACAAAGCAAAGGACGGCAAAGATTACGTTCTGAACCTGATCGACACTCCGGGCCACGTCGATTTCACATACGAAGTTTCGCGCTCGCTGTCGGCGTGTGAAGGTGCCCTGCTTGTTGTCGATGCCTCGCAGGGTGTCGAAGCCCAGACGCTGGCAAACACCTATCTTGCCATTGCGAATGACCTTGAGATCGTTCCGGTCCTCAACAAGATCGACCTGCCGTCCGCCGAGCCTGACAGAATAAAGGACCAGATCGAGACGATAATCGGCCTGGATACGTCGCACACGGTGCTTGCATCCGCAAAGACCGGCCTGGGCATCGACGACATCCTCGAGGAGATCGTTCGCGACATTCCGCCGCCGAAGGGCGACCCGAACGCTCCGCTGAAAGCGCTGATCTTTGACAGCTGGTACGACTCTTACCGCGGCGTCATTGTGCTCTTCAGAGTCGTCGATGGCACGCTGAAGAAGGGTACGAAGATCCGCTTCTTCAATACCGGCCGCGAGTATCTTGTTGAAACGATAGGAGTTAACCGCCCGCGTCCGACACCGATCGATGAGCTCGGACCTGGCGAGGTCGGATTCTTGACCGCATCGATCAAGACGGTTGCCGACGTACAGATCGGCGATACGATAACTGACGCACAACGACCGGCGGCAGAGGCTTTGCCGGGCTTCCAGGAAGTAAAGCCGATGGTCTTTGCCGGGCTTTATCCGACCGATTCGGCACAATACGAAGACCTTCGCGACGCGATGGACAAGCTTCGGCTAAATGACGCGTCATTCTTTTATGAGCCGGAAAGCTCGACGGCTCTCGGCTTCGGCTTTCGCTGTGGGTTCCTGGGATTGCTGCATATGGAGATCATTCAGGAGCGGCTCGAAAGGGAATTCAACCTCGATCTGATCACGACCGCGCCGGGTGTGCGGTATCGCGTAACGACGACTGACGGCGTCGTTCATGAGATCGATTCGCCATCTCAGATGCCGGACCCCGGCCGCACCGCAAAGATCGAAGAGCCGGTCATCGAGGCAACGATCCTTACAAGCGACGCGTATCTTGGCGGCATCCTTCCGCTATTGGACGAGAAGCGGGGAGTTCAAAAAAAGTTTGAATATGTTACGAAGGACCGCGTAATGCTCGTTTACGAACTGCCGCTGAACGAGATCGTGCTCGATTTTTATGACCGTCTGAAGAGCGTTTCGCGTGGCTACGCCTCGCTTGATTATCATTTGACCGGATACAAGGAAAGCAAGCTCATAAAGCTCGACATTCTCGTTGCGGGCGAGCCCGTAGACGCGCTTTCGCTGATAATGCACACCAATACCGCTACCGCGAAAGGCCGTCTATTGACCGCAAAAATGAAAGAGTTGATCCCGCGGCAGCTTTTCGAAGTGCCGATCCAGGCTTCGATCGGGAACAAGGTGATCGCCCGCGAGACCGTCAAAGCAATGGGCAAGAACGTTATCGCAAAGTGTTACGGCGGCGATATTTCCCGTAAACGGAAACTCCTCGAAAAGCAAAAAGAGGGCAAACGCCGGATGAAGAAGGTCGGCCGTGTCGAGATCCCGCAAGAGGCGTTTCTCGCGGTACTAAAGGTAAGCGAGAGCTAAACGCGATTCGACGCCCGCCCTCATTTCATAGTAAGTTCGAGTTCTCAACGGGAGGTTGCCGGCAACGTGTGCGGACGGTATTTGTTGAAGGCACTGAGTGCCGAGATCATACAGCATTTTGAGCTTGTCGATGGACTCGACTATTTCGACGAGCATGGATATAAGTTCGACCGCGAGGTCTTCCCGGGCGAACCGATCCTGGCGATCAACAAGTACCACCTGCCCGAAGATCTTTGGTGGACGATTCGCGACAGAACCTTCGACGGCAAGATCACAAACGCCATAAACGCACGGAGCGAAACGGTCGCAAAGGTTACGATGTTCCGCGACGCGTTTAAGAGCGATCGAGTTCTGATCCCGGCATCTGCTATCTACGAATGGCAGCAGCAGCCCGATGGCTCGAAGGCAAGGTTTGCGATCTCATTCGACACTCCGCTTTTCGCCCTTGCAGGCATTGCTCGCGATTGCGAGATAAAGGGAACCATTCGGCGCGCGACCGCCATTTTGACGACCACGCCGAATAACATCTTTCGTGAGATCCACAACGTGAAGCAGCGTCAGGCCGTCGTCATCCGCGAGAGCGACTACGAGCGTTGGCTCGATCCCCGAACCTCGCTAGACGAACTTAAGCCCTTGATGCAGCCCTTGCCCGACGAGGTTACGCATGCAAAAGAGGCTCCCGAACCGGCTACAACAACTTCAAAAATAGGCAAAGACAAAGACAGGGCCGAAGATTCTTCCGGTCGCGAAGTTGACCATCCCGAACAGCCAAGTCTATTATTTTAGTTCGCCCACAAATGTCCATGCCGGAGTGGCGAAATGGTATACGCACCAGACTCAAAATCTGGCGGGCTTAACGCCCATGTCGGTTCGAGTCCGACCTCCGGTACCAATCTTCCAAATACCGCCCTTAGACCTCGAAAGTCACTTCCGCGTTTTGGAGGAAATTGAGTTCGTTGCGTGCAACTCGTTCGAGGAGTTTTTCGTCATCGAACATCTTCACGAGGCCATTGACGACCGCAAGGCGCGGTTCGTCGGCGATGGTTACGGCGAGATTGATGTAATTCCGCATATAAGGCTCGATGCCATCGAGCAGGGCACCGCCGCCTGTCAGGATCACGCCGCGGTCGTAGATATCGGCCGCGACTTCAGGACGCAGTTCCGTAAGCGTGTCTTTTACAAGCTGGGCGGCACGTCTAACGATGCCCTCGACAACGGGGAAAAGCTCACCTGTGGTAACTTCTACAGCCGCAGGGCTGCCAGTCTGGACGTCACGTCCGCGCACCTCGATCGTTCGGCTGATATCGTCAGGCAAAAACGTGGAAACAAAGGATGTTTTCAGCTGTTCTGTGGTCTCGACGCCGACCTGAAGACCGCGATGGCGTCGAAGATGTGTTGCGATACCCTCGGTGATCGCATTACTACCAAACCGCTCCGAGGTCGAATGAACGACCGAGCCCTTTGCAACAACGGCAATGGTCGTCGTTCCTGCACCGAAATCAACGATCGCTGAGGCTCGCTTATCCGTCGGAAGAACGCCCGCACCAAATGCGGCCGCGAGGCCTTCCTCGACCATAAAGACCTTTCCGATGCCCGCGTCATCCGCTGCATTGTGCAGAGCACGCTGTTCGACCTGCGTAACGTCCGAGACCATGCTCATGATCGCCGAGATCGAGATATTTGAGCCGCCCGTTTTCGCCTTTCTGACAAAGTGAGCGAGCATCTTCTTTGTTCGTTCGAAGTCTCCGACCACGCCGCCGCTAAGCGGTGCGATCACGGCAATATCGCGGCCTTCGCGCCCACGCATATCGGCGGCGTCCTGGCCGAACGCAATGATCTCTTCGGTACGTTCGTTGATCGCAACAAGCGATGGTTCATCAACAACAACGCCGCGGCCTCGAACGGCGATCAAAGTCGTCGCCGTTCCGAGATCGATCGCCATTGAATCAGTGACGAGCTTTTTTAGTGACGAAAGCATAAAGGGTACAGCCAAGCTTTTCCAGATTTTGGATTCGTTGACTTAATTATAATCTGTTTGCCCGCTAGATAACCAGAAAAATTTAACTCCAGCGAAGCTCAAATAATTCCACGGGTTGGACGCGGTTCTTGACGATCAGAGGTTCTCTCGGGGTTACAGGAAATACGCCGCCTGCCGCTGCGGCAGATGCGTGGCTTAGCAGGATCTGCCCGCCGATAGCATTCGATTCGAGCCTTGCGGCAAGGTTTACGGTATCACCGATCGCCGTGTATTCGCTCCGTTTGTCGGAGCCGATATAGCCGACCGTTGCCTCGCCCGTGTGCAGCCCGATGCCGATCGAGATCGGTGAAAATCCCTCGGCCTGTATCTCGGAATTCAGCTGATTCGTCCGCTTCTGCATCGCAACCGCGGCCTTTACCGCATTTACCGCATCAACGGGCGTCGCAGTGGGCGCACCGAACAGAGCCATCAAACCATCGCCGATATATTTATCAAGCGTCCCGCCATGGGCGAAGATCACCTCCGACATCGCCGAAAAATACCGGTTTAGAAGGCTCACGATCCTCTCTGGCTTTTCTCGTTCCGAAAGTGCGGTAAATCCGCGGATATCCGCAAAAAGCACGGTTACAAGCTGGTTGACGCCGCCAAGGCGAAAACTTTGCGGGTCATTCAAAAGCTGACGCACGACGTATTCCGGCATAAATCGGCCGTAATTTGCACGAGCGACCTCTTCGCGTGCAAGGCGCTTGTGGGATTTTACGGTCTCGACCGTTACGGCCGTCTGCGCGGCGACGGCGCTGATAAGTTCCAGATGATCGGGTGAAAACGCCGCAAAAGGATCGAGCCGGTCCGCGTAAAGTACACCGTGAACATTCGATTCCGTGATCAGCGGAGCACAGATCGTCGAGCGGACGCCTTGAGAGACGATCGATGCCGCATCCCGGAACATTGCATCTGTTCGTGCGTCCTGCGATAGCAACGCGACCTTCTCGAGCATTACCTTGTTCGTGATCGTCCGGCTGACCGCCAGTTTTTCGCTCGATTGCGCGACCGAGGTATCGCGAACCTTTGCGCCGACCTGTACAAGACTGTATTCGAGGATCTTGCCGTCCGGCGTCTCGTCGGCAAGCAGGGCGACGACGCGGTCCGCAGGGGTTCCACGAAAGATGAGTTCCGTCGCTTTATCGAAGATCTCCTCGAGATCGAAAACACGGCCAAGCGTCTTGCTCATTTCGTACAGCAACTCGAGATTGCGTGCCTTTCGCCGCAAGGCCTTGATCTCCTCAGCCGTCGCCGGAGTCGTTTCGATCGAAAGATGTGACTGCCTGCCGATGATCTCGCGTGCCGAGATCTCCATCATCGTGTGGCCGAGCGGAGCATCGTCGTAACGGATCCCGACAGGCGCAACGGCGGCGTGCGTTGCCGCCTCAGGAAAGCTGGTCGGCGCTTGAGCCGGAAAATGCTGTGAGGGCTGCGGCACTGAGACCGGCGGTGCCGTTGGAGCCGGCACGCGTTCGATCCCGACAAAACGGAACCGCAGCTTTGATTCTCCGATCGTGATCTCATCATTGTCCGCAAGCTGTGCTTCGACCGCGGCGGCACCGTTCACAAAAACGTGATTGACACTGCGGACTAGCCGTCCATCCTCGATGTATCCGTCAATGAGCCGATAGCCCATCGACGAATCGATATAGGCATGCCGGCGCGAGACGCGGCGATCATTGAGGACAATGTCGTTCTCTTTCGCGCGGCCGATCGTGAATTGGCGATTCGGGACGATCCCGTATTCAAAGACCCGGCCGTTCGGTTCTGTGATGGAAAGTATTGCGTTCAAGACAGTTTCAAATTGTAGATCATGGAGGCCGAGTGATAAATTGAGGGTTCGATTCACCCTGACTCGCACCTGTTCAATATGATCTACCTCGATTATAACGCAACGACACCTGTTGACCCCGAAGTATTGGCCGCAATGCTGCCATTTTTGCAGGAAGATTTTGGCAATCCGACCTCGGCACACTCTGCCGGACAGCGTGCGGCAGCAGCTATAGAAGAGGCTCGTGAGCAGGTCGCCGCATTCCTGGGTGCGGATTCGGCGAGTGAGATCGTGTTCACTTCAGGCGGTACCGAAGGCAATAACTGGTCGATACTCGGAACCATCGCAAATTCCGGTGACAAGCGCCGCATCATCACAACGCCGGTCGAGCACGCGAATGTCAGCAAGTTGTGTTCAAAGCTTGAAGCCGATGGCAAAGTTTCTGTTCGTGTGCTGAGTGTTGACGGCAACGGAGAGATCGACCTCGATGAACTCCGAAAGTGCCTGACACCCAACACCGCCATCGTCTCGATGATGCTTGCGAACAACGAGACAGGCGTGATCTTTCCCGTACAGGAAGCCGCAAAGATCGTAAAAGATAATTGCAATGCCGTTTTCCACGTCGATGCCGTAAATGGGGTCGGAAAGATCCCGTTTTCGCTAAAGGATACGGAGATCGACCTTCTTTCCATTTCGGCACATAAATTCTATGGGCCGAAAGGCGTCGGCGCACTCTTCATCCGTGAAGGCATTACGTTGCCGCCAGCGTTGATCGGCGGCGGTCAGGAGATGGGACGCCGCTCGGGAACACCTCCGACCCATCAGATCGTTGGCCTTGGCGTTGCGGCAAAGATCGCAGCCCGGCTCGATGGCATCAAAGAGCTCGGGCTGCTTCGCGATCGTCTAGAAAACGCGCTTCTCGGGATCCCATCAACTCGAGTAAATGGAACTCGCGAACCGGGCAAGCGGCTGCCGAACACATCGAATATCTCGTTCGAGAATACGAACGGCGAGATGATCATGCACCGCCTCGATGAGCTCGGGATCTGCGTATCGACAGGTTCGGCATGCCACACAAAGGATCACGCGGCGAGCTCAGTTCTCGAGGCGATGCAAGTGCCGTTCTCCTTCGCAATGGGTTCGATAAGGTTCTCGCTCGGGCGGCACACAACTGAAGATGAGATAACTAATGTCATCGAGCGAACGACTGAGGTCGTGAGCGGTCTCAGATCGCAGGCAGCGGTCGGTTGATCAACTCAGGCGGCTTTTTCGATACCGTACCTTGCAAGCTTTAGATACAGTCCGCGTCTCGTAAGCCCAAGCTCGGCTGCAACGCGCGAGATATTCCAGTTATTCCGCGAAAGAGCATCTCGTATCAGCGACATCTCAAGCTCCGATACGGCGGCATCGAGCGTTGTACCGGGCGACAGGTTCGTAAACGGCGAGATCGTCGAGTTATACGATGAGATTGGCCGCGGGCCCTGCGGTTTGCTGCCGCCAAAAGGCGTAAGTGGACGTGCAGAACGCTTTAGGTCTGCCGATAAATGCTCGGGCGTGATTATGTCATTGGATTCTGCTCGGGCAACGATCCGCTGGATCTCATTCGTCAACTCGCGCACATTGCCTTCCCAATCTGAGACCATCAGCATATCGATCGCCTCCGGCGTAAATGTGATCCCGGTCTTTCCGAATCGTTCGCTGAACTTATTTACATGATAGTTAACGATCGGCGGGATCTCAGCCCTTCGATCTCTGAGCGGAGGCACACGCAGCCGGATCACGTTCAGGCGAAAATACAGGTCCTCACGAAATGTACCGTCGGCAACCTTTTGTTCGAGCGGCATATTCGTTGCCGCGATGATCCGAACATCGACCTTGATCGGCTTTTTCTCGCCCAACGGCTGCACCTCGCCTTCCTGCAGAAATCGCAGCAGCTTCGGTTGAACGTCGAGCGGCAGATCGCCGATCTCGTCCAAAAATAGCGTACCGCCATCCGCAGAGCGTATTACGCCGGGCGAGTCACTCATCGCTCCCGTGAACGCTCCTTTCTTGTAGCCGAAAAGCATTCCTTCGGCGAGTTCCTTAGGAACGGCGGTGCAGTTGAACGGTACAAAGACCTTGTCTTTGCGGTTTGAGATCGTATGGATAGCCTTTGATACCAATTCCTTACCCGTTCCCGATTCGCCGGTAACGAGAACGGTAACGTCCGAATTCCTGATCTTGTATATCTCCTCGACCAACGCCGTCATTGCAGGCGAAGAATGGATAAAGCCCGGCATCAGCCCGTTCGAGGCCTCGACGCCGATCGGCAGATCGTGAGGCTTTGCGGCGTTACGCTCTCTTAGAGCGATCACGTCTATACCAAGCTCTGTAACGCTGATGAGCGGCTTTAGCGAAGAACCATCCGTAAGCGATGCTCCTGACCGCGGATATAACATCAGAAAGGCGGGACGCCCGGCCGAGGGCCTCAGTTCAAATACCTCGACATTCTTGTTTCCGGAGAACGCCTTTAACTCATCGCGTCTTACCGCTGTATCGAGCTTTGCGACAATATCGAAACTCTCGTTGTTCGCGTAGCCGTGTGTGATAAAAGGTGCGAGCGTCTTCGCGTCGTTATATTCGGCGATGACGATCTTTTCGGCGTTACTTTCTTGTTGTAGTACGGCGACGAGCTCACGAAACAGCAGCTCGCGCGATGCGGTCGCTTCGGCAAGGCGGACGGTCAAGAGCTGCGAGATGATGGCGTTCTTACGTCGCTCGCCCCCGGGCCTTGATGGTAGTGTCTTTGACTCTGCCTCGAGACGCTCACCCGCATCGAGAACAGTTTGATATTTGTCCTTAAGCCCAAGCCGGTTGTATATCTCGGCGGCGGCGGCCAGGTGCCGCCTTGCACGGACGACATTATCGCTTCCCAGATTCTCGGCCAGGAGTGCGTGCATCTTCGCCTGATGGAACGGGTCTAAGCCTGCCTCGAATGTCGTCAACGCTCGGCTGAAGTAATGGATCGCAAGCTCGCGTTCCTTATTTTTCAACGCCAAGAGGCCGCGGATACGCTGAATATTCCCAAGAACGAAGTAATCGGATTTTGGATCGTTACTTTCTATTTCGCGAAGGGCGTTCTCGCTCTCTTCAGGATCGCCTTCGAGCATCAGGCCTTCTGCGAGAACGATACCGGCCATATTGGCGTAGTGCCTATCGCCAACCTCGTGGGCCTGTTCGATCGTAGCTTCTGCGGTCGCGATTGCAGCGGCCGTATCGCCCTTTAGCAGGTGGCATCTTGCGATATTCCGCATCGCCTGGAGCTTGTACCACCGGCTGCCCCTTTCGTCTGCGATCTCAACGGCCTTCCGCAGCAGCTCTTCTGCCTCGTCGATCTCGCCGCGGAGGATATACAGCTCGGCCAGGGAGTCATATATGCCCGAGACGTGAATATAGTTCTCTCGGAGCCCAAGTTCGAGCGCTCTGCGGATCATCTCTTCCGCACGCTTCCACTCACCGAGCAATGTGAGATTTATGCCGAGATTATTATATGCGATGAGCATATTGAGGGCGTGCTCGGTCTGGTCGAAGAATTCGATCGACTTTTCAAGGCACTCGATGCCATCGTTCGGCTTACGAAGGAACCAATATGCTCCGGACATATCCGTGTAGAGCTTGCCCAGCATAAATGGCGCCGAATTCGAACCGATGATCTTGATCCCGAGCTGAAAGCTCTCGATCGCCTTCTCGCTATTGCCTTCCTGATTGTAAATATTTGCGACCTCGCGATACGCCTCGGCCATCCCGAGCCAGTTCCCGGTCGAGCGGAAGTGATCCAAAGCTTTCTCGGCAAAATCGCGGCTGATCGGAAATTCGTTGAGTTTCCGATAAACACGTGAGAGAGCAATGTCGATCGTCCCCAACAAATGCGGGTGGGAACCGGCCTTTGCCTTTTCGAGAACTTCCTTCAGCAAGGTTACGGCCTTTGGGTATTCGCCCCGATTGCTGAATGAGATCGCAAGCTGAGTAACGACGCGCACCTGCGTTTCGCTCGAGAGATTCGCAAGGTTTTGCGGATCGTCGTACGGGCGGACAGCCTCAAGAGATTCTTTGTATCTGCCGACGGTCTCAAGCGTGAAGGCAAGCAAGCGCAAGAGATTTGCGTAGATGTCCGGAGTGAATCGGTAAGCCGGCAGCGTGCGCCGTAGAAGTGCCTCCGCCTCGGAAGATCGACCATCCCGAAGGTGTTTGCCGATCGAGGCAAAAAGCTCATCGACATTTTTTTTCTTCGCCGTGGGCGCACCTTTACGCCCGATCAGGTCGTCCGTAAAATTTACAGCCGTCAGCTCAGGTGTTGACCCCTTGTCCGCCAGTGCTTTCTTCATTGTCGGTATCTCGCCGGAAACAACGAATCAGAGCCGGATCTTGGGTCCGGCAGGAAACCAAATTGAATACTTAGTAAACAACAGCGCACTTGAAATCTAACAAATAAAGCCCGCGCCGTCCACTTTTTTATGGCTGGTGAGATCTGATACTTGAAAACCGATGCCAAAGGACTGTTATCCGTAGCGCGAAGGGCAAATTCTGTGATTAAATCCATTTTATGCCTGATCTTCCCGATAGAGCCGACGATGCCGAAGTCTTATCCGAGACCGCCTCAAAGCTCGAAAAGCCGAAGCTTTATAAGGTTCTGCTCCACAACGATGACTTCACGACAATGGATTTTGTCGTCTTCATCTTGTCGCACGTTTTCTCGCGGCCGGAAGCCGAATCGATCGCAATTATGCTGCAGGTGCACAATGAGGGGGTCGGCGTTGCCGGGATCTATCCATACGAGATCGCGACCATGAAAGCCGACAAGGCGACAAACCTTGCGAAGGCTCGCGAATTCCCTCTGCTCTGCACGATCGAAGAAGAATAGCGTTTTGCAACTTGTGCGACAACTAAAATGTTCTGTCCGGCATCAATGCGGTTTTGGATGGTTTAGAATCGTGCACCTGGATCTGAGATCGATCTGAAAGACTGCGGCCGACGAGACGTCGGCGCGGTTGCAAAACACCTATGAGTTCCACCGAACCTTCCCCGGAACGTCCAGCCGTTTTCTTTGACGAAAAAGGCCGCCGCCGCAAAGCTTTCAGCATTATCGGAATTCCGATCGCGATCGTAACGACCGTACTCTTCGTTTTTTTCGTGATCAGCGTTCTCGTAAATCCGTTCCTCCCGCAGGTCAAACTGAAGCCGATCAGCGTCCTGCCCGAAAGCCAGGACACTGCGCTGGCGATCCCCGATAAACCCGCAGCACCGCGCGACCCCGTCCTCCGTCGCGAAACCGAAAAGGTAAAGCAAGCAAAGAAAGCGCGTGTCGAACGGCGCCGGGAAAAGGCTGCGTTGAGGGAAATGCTTCGCGCAACACGGCCGTCTGCGATCGCCGGCCCCGCGACCGCCGGTAAACCGATCTCCGTTGGCTTCTATGTCAACTGGGATGATTCAAGCTTTGCATCGCTCAAGCAGAATATCGATTCGCTCGATTGGGTCGTCCCGGAATGGATCCGTCTATCGGGCGATGAGAATAACCCGCTCGCGCTCGACATAGACGATAAGGCTCTGGACTTCATCCAGCGCGAAAAGCCGGAAATGCCAGTCCTACCGCTTCTTCAAAACTACAAGAACGAGCAGTGGAACAGCGACATTCTCCGGAAAACGATCGCGACAGAGGACGCACGCCAAAAGCTGATCGCTTCGCTTCTTTCTACGATCGATAGGTTCCATTTCGGCGGATTGACCGTCGATATCGAGGAAGTTCCCACCGACCTTCAGCCGGCATTGTTTCTTTTCGTTGGCGAGCTGCACACCGCCTTTCAGCTAAGGCATTTGACGCTTGCGCAGGCCGTTCCCTTCGACAATCCCGAATGGAATTACAAGTCCTATGCGGCCGTTACCGACTATGTGATGCTGATGGCGTACGATCAGCATTGGTCAACGGGCGAAGCAGGGCCGATCGCCGGACAAGGCTGGTTCGCCGATGCGTTGAAACGCAGGATGGCAGAGCTGCCGCCCGAAAAGACGATCGTCTGTTTCGGCAATTACGGATATAACTGGGGAGCAAAGGGCACCGAGGCGGAAACTGTCTCTGTGCAGGAATCGCTGCTTGCCGCGAAGGATTCGCTCGATAGCCCGACCGAGATCAAGTTCGATCCTGAATCGAAAACACCGTATTTCACGTATACAGAGGACGACGGTGTATTCCACAGTGTATGGTTCCTCGATGCGATCACGGCCTATAATGAGATCAAGATCGCAAAGCCATACAATGTTGCGGGCCTCGCGCTTTGGCGGCTCGGCAGCGAAGACCCGTCCTTGTGGAGGGTCTTTGGATCAAAGGCCGAGGAGATTTCGCCCGATGCCCTTAACGAGATCAAGTACGGTTACGATGTTACCTTCGAGGGAACGGGCGAGATCCTGCAGGTCAAAGCCGAACCTCAAGACGGCGCTCGTGAGATAAAGATCGACCCGTCGGACGGCCTCGTCGCTTCCGAGACCTACAAGCAAATTCCAAGCTCCTACGTCATTCGACGCACGGGCGACAAGCCCGGCCAGATCGCGCTCACATTCGATGACGGCCCTGATCCGGTCTGGACGCCGAAGATCCTCGAAGTCCTGAAGAAGGAAAACGTAAAGGCAACTTTCTTTATCGTCGGAGAGAACGGCGAGGAGTATCCTGAGATCGTAAAGCAGATCGTCGCGGAAGGACACACGATCGGCAACCACTCATTTACACACGCGAATCTCGCTGAGGTCCCGAACCGCGTTGCGTTGCTCGAGCTGAATACAACACAACGCCTGATCGAATCGCTCACCGGCCGATCGACCAGGCTCTTCCGCGCACCGTATTTCGGCGATGCAGAACCACGTACGCCTGACGAGATGGAACCGACCGCGCGTGCTCAAGAGCTCGGCTATATCTCGGTCGGGCTCCACCTCGATCCCGACGACTGGAAACTCGTCAACGATGACGGCACACCTCACACCGCCGAGGAGATCACGAACCAGGTTTTCGCGGCAGCGGCGATCAAAACGCCTGAAGAGCGAGGTTCGATCGTGCTGCTGCACGATGCCGGCGGCGATCGCTCTGCGACCGTTGCCGCTCTTCCCGCCATTATCGAAGGCTTGCGCGCACGCGGCTATCAGTTCACGACCGTCGCCGACCTCGCAGGACTCTCTGAGGATCAAGTGATGCCGCCTGTCCAACAAGATCAGTCAATGTATGCGAAGGCCGATTCGTACGTTTTCTTCTCGATCGCGGTCGCTGCTTGGCTGATGAAGTGGATATTCCTGATCGGCATCATTCTCGGCATCGGAAGGATGCTGATAATTGGCGTTCTCGCCTTTGCCCAATATCTTCGGTCCAGACGGCGTGAGAAGGAGCGGTTCGGTGCCGGCTATGAACCGCAGGTTTCGGTTATCGTGCCTGCCTATAACGAAGAAAAGGTCGTGTGCCAGACGATCGCCAGCCTTCTCGCCTCGGACTATCCGCTGCTTGAGATAATAGTTGTCGATGACGGCTCGACCGACGGGACATTCAAGGTCGCGACCGAAGCTTTTCCTGACGATCCGCGCCTCCAGATCCTCACCAAAGAGAATGGCGGGAAGGCTGCGGCCCTAAACTTCGGCTGGAAAAAGTCAAAAGGCGAGATCGTCATCGCTCTCGATGCCGATACGCTTTTTACGCCGACGACCGTTTCGGAACTTGCCCATCGATTCAAAGACGAAAGGATCGGCGCTGTCGCAGGCAATGCGAAGGTCGGCAACCGCCTCAATCTTGTTACAAAATGGCAGGCACTTGAATACGTCACCTCGCAGAATTTCGACCGCCGTGCCTTTGCATCGCTCAACTGCATTACGGTGGTGCCAGGCGCTGTCGGTGCCTGGAGAAGAAAGGCTCTCGAAGAGACCGGCGGCTTCTCGCCGGACACTCTTGCAGAGGATCAGGACCTGACGATCCAGGTTCGCAAACACGGCTATCTGATCGGATACGAAGAGAACGCCATCGGATTCACCGAAGCTCCCGCAACACTCCGCGACCTTGCGAAACAGCGGTTCCGCTGGTCTTTCGGCACGCTCCAATGTATGTGGAAGCACAAGAATGCGCTCCTGAATCCGCGTTACGGCACGCTCGGTTTTATAGCAATGCCGAACGTCTGGATCTTCCAGGTACTCTTTCCGCTGATCTCGCCGCTTATGGATTTGATGTTCATCTGGTCGCTCATCTCGGCCCTGCTAAACCATTTCGAACACCAGCAGGAATATGCTCACAGTTCGTCGAATCTGAACAACATCCTGTTTTATTACGCTCTGTTTCTTGCCGTAGATTGGCTCGGTGCACTTGCGGCATTCCTGATGGAGAAGAAAGAGCAGAAGAAGCTGCTCTGGTGGCTCGCTATCCAACGTTTCGGATATCGGCAGGTGATGTATTGGGTGATGGTCAAGTCCGTTTATATGGCGATCAAGGGCGTTGTGGTCGGTTGGGGCAAGCTCGAACGCAAGGCCACGGTCGAGGCGGCAACGCCATAAACAGCTTGCTGAATTGCCGGGCTTTCACCCTATTTAGGGGATTTTTGGCACTGCAAGTGTTAAACTTTCCCTTTTATGTCCGAGGAACTAGATCTTAAGAAAACCGTTAACCTGCCCAATACTGCCTTTTCCCAAAAGGCCAATCTCGGGCAGATGGAGCCTGCCAGATCGGAGAAATGGCAGGAAATAGGCCTTTACAAAATGATCCTCGCCGCCCGCAATGGCCGCGAGAAATTCATTCTCCACGATGGCCCGCCGTATGCGAACGCGGACATTCACATTGGAACGGCACTTAATAAGATCCTGAAGGACTTCGTCGTAAAATCCCGCTCGATGATGGGTTTTGACGCGCCGTATGTTCCTGGCTATGACTGCCACGGGCTGCCGATCGAGACACTCGTTGAAAAGAAACTCGCCGCAAAGGGAAAGGATAAGAAGGACCTGCCCGTTGCCACCTTTCGACGCCTTTGCCGCGAACACGCTTCGACGGCGATGAACAACCAAACACGCGATTTCGAGCGGCTTGGCGTTCTCGGCGAATGGCAAAACCCGTATCTCACGATGTCGCCCGAATACGAGTCGTCAACGGCCCGTCTTTTTGGCAAATTTCTCGAACGCGGCTACATCTACAAAGGCCTTCGTCCCGTCTATTGGTGCATCCACGACCAGACGGCTCTTGCAGAGGCAGAGGTCGAATACCGCGACCATACTTCAGCCTCGGTTTACGTGAAGTTCCCGCTCGAAACCGACCCGGCAGAGATCGATCCTTCACTTGCAGGGAAAAAGGTCTTCGTCGTTATCTGGACAACGACCCCATGGACGCTTCCCGCAAACCTCGGCATCACCGTCCATCCGGATTTTGATTATTCGGCGGTTGAGACGAACGGCGAGGTTTACATCGTTGCAAGCGAACTCGCAAATAGTTTTGCGGAGACCTGCGGGCTCGGCGAGATCCGCGAGCTTGCCCGTTTCAAGGGCAAAAAGCTCGATCGTATGCAGGCGCGGCATGCGTGGCTCGATCGGCCGTCGCTATTGATGAACGGTGAGCACGTAACGCTCGGCGAGGCGGACGCCGAGGTCGAACTGGACGCACGGCACGAAAGCGGACACGCCGCAAAATCGGGTACGGGGTGCGTTCACACCGCTCCCGGACACGGCGGCGATGACTTTCATATCGCGAAGGAGTACGGGCTCGACATCTACGCACCGGTCGACGCCGCAGGAAGATTTACGAGCGATGTCGAGTTCTTTGCCGGGCAGACCGTAACCGAAGCAAACCCGAAGATCGTTGAATTCCTCCGTGAGCGGGGAGCGCTGCTGCATTCCGAGAATTATCAGCACCGATATCCGCATTGCTGGCGCTGTAAGAACGCGATCATCTTCCGCGCAACTCCGCAGTGGTTCATCGCGATGGATGCAAATGCCGCGGACGGTGGCGAAACTCTCCGCAACCGCGCGCTCTCCGAGGTCAAAGAAGTAAAGTGGCATCCCGAATGGGGCGAAGGCCGGATGGCCAATATGTTCAAAGGACGCCCTGATTGGTGCGTTTCGCGACAAAGGTCATGGGGCGTGCCGATCCCGGTCTTTTATTGCGGTAAATGCGATGAGGCGATCGCGGATAAGAAGGTGATCGACCACGTTGCCGATATCTTTGCAAAAGAAACGAGCGATGCCTGGTACGCAAAAGAGGCGGTCGAATTGCTGCCGGAAGGTTTCGCGTGTCCGAAATGCGGGAACAACGGAGAATTCCGTAAGGAGACCGATATTCTTGATGTTTGGTTCGATTCCGGATCGAGCTGCGTCGCTGTGCTTGAGACACGCGACGAACTTCGATATCCCGCGGACGTCTATCTCGAAGGCGGCGACCAATACCGCGGATGGTTCAATTCATCTTTGAGCTGCGGTATCGCGGCGCACGATAAAGCTCCGTACAAGCAGATCGTGACGCACGGCTGGGTCGTCGATGGCGAAGGCCGCAAGCAGTCAAAATCGCTCGGCAATGTTACCGCACCTAAGGAGATCATCGACCGCTCCGGCGCTGACGTTCTGCGCCTTTGGGCTGCGGCCGTTGATTACACCGAGGACGTTCGCTGTTCGGACGAGATCCTTTCGCGTGTCGTCGATGCGTATCGCAAGATGCGGAACACGCTCCGCTATGCACTCGGGAATCTCGCCGGATTCGACCCGGCAACAGACCTTGTTGACGAGGCCGCGATGCTGGAACTCGACCGCTGGGCGCTTGCCGAGCTCGACCGTGTAACCGCGCGAACGATCGAAGGTTATAAAGGCTACGATTTCCAGGCGGCATATAACGTGCTCTATCAATTCTGTACGGTCACGCTCTCGGCGCGTTATTTTGACATCATCAAGGATCGACTTTACATCCTTGCACCGCGGTCGTCAGAACGGCGTTCAGCCCAAACCGCTCTCTATAAGATCGCCGATTCGCTTATTCGCCTGCTCGCTCCGCTAACGGTCTATACGGCGGACGAAGCCTGGGAGAATTTGCCGGGTAGTGACCTCGCTTCTGTGCACCTCGCAGAGTTTCCCGTGGCGAGCGGCATTACTGACGATCAGCTCTTTGAGACTTGGGAGCGTATCTTCACGATCCGCGATGAGGTGCTAAAAGCTCTCGAAACCGCACGCACCGAGAAACAGATCGGCTCATCTCTCGAAGCAAAGGTCATACTTTCGGCCGACAAGGACACGACGAGATTCCTGCTCGACCATTACACAGAGCTGCGATACATTTTCATCGTTTCGCAGGTCGAGGTTCACGAAGCTGAAAGCCTTTCGGTCAAGATCGAAAGAGCTGACGGGGAAAAATGCGAGCGTTGCTGGAACTATTCGACCCGTGTCGGAGAATTCAGCAAGTATCCTACCGTCTGCGAACGATGTGCCGGAGCTCTCGACGAGATCGTTCCGCTCTTAGGAGCATCTGCCTAAAAAAGGAGAACTGTTTATGAGACTTGTCATTCTAACCTTCTTCATGATGCTGGCCGTCTCTGTATCTGCATCGGCCCAATCCATATATACGCCTGAGAAAGGCACCCCGGAGCGAGCGGCCATTCTCAACACGCTACGCCTCCCTGTCGAGCGCGAACTAAAGCAGAAGATCGTTTTTGTTGCCGATACTTTCAACGTGTCGGGCTCGTGGGCCTTCGTTAGCGGCAGCTTGCAGACACCGGACGGCGTCGCACCGGATTTTTCGCGTACGCAATATGCCGAGGCGATGGAGGCTGGCGCCTTTGACAATAACTACTTTGCACTTTTGAAGAAAACATCGGGTAAGTGGCGTGTAACCGCATATCAGATCGGCTGCACGGACGTTTGCTATCTCCCGTGGCCGAAAAAGTATAAGGCACCGAAGGCGCTCTTTCCGTACACTGAGTAAATTGAAGTTTACGCCTGGTCGGACATTGGGGAAATACTATGAATTGGAAATACATCTTACCCTTATTCATCCTGCTGATCTTTGCCGGCAGCGCGGTGGCTCAAAGCTCCGAAGAGGCGGCTGTACGTATCCCGCTTGAGAATTACCTGAAGGCGCATGCCACCGGTGACCCGGCGTATGCCCGAAAGGCCTTCTATTCCGAGGGGAATATGATCTGGGTCAAGGACGGGAAGTATTCGATCGAGACTTTTGACCATTTCATCACGAGGGCCTTTACCGGAAAGCCCGCGGCCGACGAGGCAAAGCGAAAGGATCACAGAAAGATCGAGTCGATCGACATCACCGGCAACGCCGCGATCGCAAAGATCGTCCTTGTTTACCCAACCGTAAAATTCACCGATTATATGACGCTGCTAAAGATCGACGGTGAGTGGAAGATCGTGAACAAGTCGTACTACGCGGAGCCAAGAAGCACTAAATGAAGGCGCGCAGCATCTTATGGAAGGTCGCATACCTCGCCATTGCGGGCGGCGTCTTTATGATCGACCAGACCACGAAGGCGTGGGCCGCAAGAACGTTGCGCTTTGGCGGCGATCGGTCGATAATCGGCGGCTTCCTGAATTTCGCGTACACGCACAATACCGGCGTTGCATTCTCGATGCTTGACGACCATGGCAGCACCGGACGCTGGGGTTTGTCAGCCGTTGCGATATTCGCGGCCGTGCTTGTCCTCTACTTCTTCTGGCGGACCCCGCGGAGCGACGACCGTATTCTCGGTGCCCTCGCCCTTCTGCTTGCGGGCATCGTCGGCAACGTTACTGACCGTCTAAGACTTGGTTTTGTTATTGACTTTATCGATGTCCAGTTTGGAAACTGGCACTATCCGACCTTTAACGTCGCCGATATGGCGATCGTAATCGGAGCCATCCTTTTGATGCTGGATATGATCCTCTCAAAGCGAGGCGAGAAACAAGAAGTGGGAAGCCCGAAGTCAGGATCCGGCGAGGAGAACGCTCGCGCCTGATCCTGCTTTCTGAACACAATGTATCCTGAACTTTTCCACATTGGTAACTTCCCGATAACGACGTATGGTATTTGGCTGACGGTCGGTATGCTGCTCGGCTTGTTTGCCGCCTCTACGCTTGGGACAAGGGACGGCATTCCGAAGGACCGCATCTACGACCTCGGGCTTTGGACACTTGTCGGCGGCCTTGTCGGCTCGAAGATCCTGATGATCCTAGTCGAGCCGAACGTGCAGATCTTCACGCTCGATTTCCTGCGTTCGGGCGGCGTCTTTTACGGCGGCCTGATCGGCGGCTTCCTAACGGTCGTCGGATTGATGATCTATTACAAACTCCCGTTCTGGAAGGTTGCGGATGCATTTGCACCGGCCGTAGCTCTCGGGCAGGCCTTTGGCCGGCAAGGTTGCTTTGCAGCAGGTTGCTGCTGGGGAAAACCGACCAACTCATTCCTCGGCGTCCACTTCACTGAGCTCGGCCACGAATACACTGGCGTTCCGATCTACGGACCGGGCCACACGGATCTTTTTCTTTACCCGACCCAGCTGATCGAATCCTTCACGATGTTCGCGGTCTTCGCGTTCCTATATTGGCTGCACAAACGCAAGAGATTTGACGGCCAGGTTCTGATCGCATACGGCATTATCTATTCGATATTCCGATTCCTTATCGAGTTCATACGTGACGACCCGCGAGGCGATCTTTTCGGCCTGACGACGCTCACCGGACTCTCAACATCGCAACTTGCAAGCCTTTTAGTTGCAACCGTGTCGATCGTCTTCATGATAGTCATTCATCTCCGAACCCCGACCCAAGCCAGGCAGTAAACGCGTCGCCGCAACCGATCGTCCCGCCAAAAAAACAATCTTTTCGACGCCTGTAAAAAGTTGTTGACTATCGCCGAAAATCTAAAGTACAATCCAAGCGCTAACAACCATTGCAATACTGGGGCAGCGCGAACTGCCTGATTTATGCACAACATACTCTTGTGTTGTAGCGCTTTAACGTGAATTTCCATTTGGAGGGGATACTACGAATGACAAAGAATATTTTACGGATATTTATTTTGGTCTTGTTCATGGCGACGGCGGGGGTCATCGCGGCGGAAGCACAAGGCGGAACACGGATCGTGTTCAAACGAGGAAGGTCCGTTGCAACGGTCAATGGTACGGTCGCGCAGGGCGGACCGGACTTCTGGGTTGTTGGGGCAAATCGTGGCCAAACAATGACGGTAAAGGTCACTGGCAAAGTTTCCTTCGGTATGGATTCGCCGCGCGGACAAATGACCGAAGACGACAGCGCCGACCGGTCATATAGCTTTGACCTCGATTTTGACGGTGACTATACGATCCGGGTCTATTCGAAAGGCGGAGTTCAGGACTATACGCTGACCGTCGCTATTCTTTAGCTTCACGACATCAGAAAATAACGGACCTTCCCCTGGAGGATGACGCTTTGTCATTTTTCCTGGGAAGCGACGTCATTTGGCAGAGCACACGCTATTCTGCGTGTGCCCTGGACTCTGCGACCACGGTCGATCTTTATCAACAACTATGAACCATGCAAGTTTTGGATCAAGATTTCTCGCGTTTGTCGTTGATGACATACTGATCGCGATCGTCGCTACCGTTTTTTCGGCGGTGATCTCGGGATTGGGGCTTCTCGGAAGTAGCCATCCGGACAATCCTGCGCTGGTCATAGGCGCGTGGGTATCGTCGCTGGTGATAATGGCCCTTTCACTGCTCTTTCAGTTCTTGTATTTTGGATACTTTCTCAGCAAAGACGGTCAGTCGATCGGGAAAAAGCTGCTTGGCATTCGTGTTCAGAAACGCGAAGGTGGCAACGTTTCCTTTCTGATCGGCGGCCTCCGCGGAACTATCGGCTATTACATTAGCGGTTTCATTTTCTTCCTTGGCTATATCTGGGCTTTCTTCGACAAGAACCATGAAGCCTGGCATGACAAGCTTTTTGGTACGACCGTCGTCCAGGCATGATCGCCTTTCCGGGCGGGCGACCTTGTTCGCAAGACCTTGTTCGGAAAGCGCTTAAATAGGAGGTTAACCAATGAAATTCAGAAAATTGTGCGTTCTGTTTGTATTGATCGCCACAACATCGGTAATGGCAGGTCCGCGTGGCGGCGTGACCACACCATTGCTTATGGAGAGTACATTCCAAACGGGAACGATCACCTGCGAAAGCTATGGAGGATCGTATCGCTATTGCCGTATTGACACGCAAAATAAGGTCCAGCTGACGAGACAGATGTCTGACTCTCCGTGTCGCTACGATTACAGTTGGGGCTATGATTACCGCGGGATCTGGGTTGACCGTGGTTGCAGAGCTGAATTCAAATACGGCCGCTCGAGCAGCAACTCGGGAGCGATCGTTGCCGGTGGCGTCCTCGGTGCGATCCTTATTGGTGCAGCCGTCGCGGGATCAAGGAGAAAGGTTCGCGCGGGCGATAATGAATCGCAGAAATGGGACTTTTACAACCAGGGCTATCGATTCGGACAACAGGATTGGAACCGTGGCCGCGATGCGAACGTGACCCGTTGGCGCGCCTACTACGAAAATAATTCCGCGTACGAAAGTGACTTTGACGAAGGTTACGACGATGGCTACAACAATCGGCAGAATAAATACCATTAGGAGGAGCGATTTGCGATGCGAAAGATTATTAGCATATTGACGTCTATTTCATTTTGCGGCGCTATCCTGCTCGTCCTGGTAGGCACCGGAACGATCCAGGTTCAGGCACAAAAGGCAGCCAAGCCGCAGCCGGAAGATAAGACCGAACCTACGGTCCGCACCGATCTTGTCGTTGCACCAAAGCTTACCGCAGATACCTTGGCGGACATCAAGCGGGCCGGGAAACTCCGCGTCGGCGTTTCAAGAACGGTTCCGTGGGCCTTTCATAGCGCGTATGACGATGGCAAGCTTATGGGCTTTGAGATCGACCTTGGAAGGAAAATGGCCCGCGATCTTGGAGTAGAAGTGGAGTTCTTCGTAGAACCATTCCACCTTTTGATCCCCGACCTTATAGCAGGTCGCTTTGACGTGATCATGAGTGGTATGTCAATCACCCCTGAACGTGCGATGCGAGTGAACTTCAGCAACCCCTATGCAACGAGCAAGCTCATGCTTGCTTCATCGGTTGCGAAATCCAAGGGGATGAATACTCCTGAAGCTTTCAACAAGCAGGACGTAACGGTCGGAGTCATCGAGGGATCGACTGGAGCCGAAGTTGCAGCAAGAGTATTTGATAAGGCCAAGATACGGATGTTCGACGATGACTCGCAGATGTTTCACGCACTCGTTGAGGGCGAGATCAACGCTGCGGTCCAGGATAGTCCAAGGCCTGAGCACGTCGCTAAGGTATTCCCCGGGGTACTGGAGATACCTTTCAAAGAGTCTCTGGGAACGTACCCGGCCGCTTTTGCCACGCGAAGGGGTGATATGGATTTTATCAACTTCTTGAACTCGTGGATCAGCGCCCGAAAAGCTAGCGGCTGGCTCGAAGCCCGCCATAAGTACTGGTTCGAAGGAAATGAATGGTGGGAGAGTATGTAGGTAGTACCCATTTCCTTGAATGGCCTGAAGGCACCACGTAAAAGACGAGCCTTCAGGCCATATTTGGATCCAAAGGAGGTCTCACATGTTTGAAAAGTGCATATTTGGATTACTTTTTGTAGCCATTCTTGGCCTAACAGCATTTGGACAAAATTCGGGCGAACTAGCCCTAAGGCGCTACTTTGAAGGCAAAAGAGTTCGACTAAAACTCGACATGCCGGGGTCAAAGGGCGGTGTTGATATTTACGTGGACGACTCGAGCAAACTTTTCGACTTTGACAAGCACTCAAAGCGGCTGCGGCAGGTCGGTATCTCCATCGGACACGGGGAACTCTCGACGGTAACAAAGATCGAGGTCCACAAAGACACTATTGAGTTCCAGCTCGATGGCGGCGGGTTCACAATGACCCGAGCGCCGAATGCGCCGGTCGCGCCGAAACCGACTGAGAAAAGTCCGCGCGAGCTTAGTCTCGAAAGCGACGCACAGAAGGAAACGGATCCTGACCGACTTCGCTACCTCCAGAGCGAGATCGCGGCCGAGAGAGATCGGCGTGAGCGAAAGGATCGTCGCAACAAAAAGGACTACGATGACGCGGTTCGGGAACGGGATGCGGACATAAGCCAGGCCCGGGCAACCGGCGGCTCGCGGTTCAACCTAAAGTTCAAATCTACGGACACCTCTACCGTAACACCGGAACAGCTGATGCAATACCTGTCGCGCTTCGTGGACTTCTCACCCATGGAAGATGAACAGCCGCAACCGTAAAGGAACTTTTCTGAGGCAGACTCTTTGGCAATGAAATACGAATCGTTTGTGCGGCGTGCGCCGCTTTCACTTAAGCCCGACAACCTTGTCCGAGTCGTTTTGAGACTGCTGACGGTCTTTGTTTTTATGTCGGTGCCCATTCTGGCCTCAGCCCCGGCATCTGACGGTTTCTGTGATGACCATTTTGTTGGCGGCCTTTTTTCCCCTGACAGTGCTCAGATCTCAACCATAGAAGGCTTGGCTCTGAGCATAAATCAGCGTTTTGGCGTAAATTTCATTGTAGACCCACAGGTCGCAAAACTTCCGGTCGTCATAAAAGCAGGTAGTTTGCCTTGGAATGTTCTCTTGAGGGCACAGCTTGGAATCTCCGGCGTTCGAGCTAACTGCGTCGCCCCGAATACGATCCAGCTCGTAAAGGCACCGGACACGAGCGGCGAGGCAGGCTTGATGACACGGGTGATCAAGCTTCGATATATCCGACCAACTACCCGTGAGCACGTTGATATCGCGGGTCAACGTGCTCCGGGCGGCTCCAATACCGATACATTATCGGGATGCGGTGCGATCTCTGACAACGACAAACCGCCTCCGCGTTGCGGGCGGTATGAGCGCCTTGTTCTCCAGATCAGAAAGATCCTGAACATTCCAACGCAAAACGCAGCCGATGCCGATGCCGATGGAGGAGGAGGAGGCGACGACAGCAAAACCGCACCGACCGCCGGAAGCGTTTCGGTTCCAAACCGTCGAATGCTGTTGACCGTACCTTCGCGGAGCTATCTCTTGATACGAGCACCGCAAGAGGAACTTCAGCTGATCGATAAGCTCGTTGAACTCGTCGATCAACCCCCATTCCAAGTGGTCGTCAAAGGCCTTGTCTATACCGCAAACCAATCGCATTCAAGCGATATTGGCTTACAGACGTCGATCAAGGACAATTCCGCAAATAGAGTAACGGGAAGCATTACGGGCCATACAAAAGGAAGCGGCGGAACACTCTTCGATTTCAAATCGATCGTTGGCACAGTGGAGTTTCAGGTGCAAGCCACAGCCCTTGAAAAAGCGGGAATCATCTCCATCAAATCGCGGCCATTCTCGACAGTTTTGGACGGTGAGAGGACAGATCTGGTTGTTGGAAAGCAGATCCCGATCATCCTGCAGTCGGTAAACACCCTTGGCGGACAGCCGGGTTCATTGGAGATACTTCAGGCAGGAAATCTGATCTCGGTCACGCCGAACGTGATCGTAAACAAGAACGACGAACCTGTCAGCGTCAATCTTGAAGTGCAGCTTGAAGCGAACGAGCCTTTTGTTGCGAGTGACGACGACGGAGGTGGTGGTAGTGACAATGCGAATATTGGCCCTACAGTGATCGCCAGATCGATTCAGACCCGGTTGATCCTTAACACTGACCAAACGGTGATCTTGGGTGGTTTCACCCTAGATTCGCACCGGCGCGAAGTGTCAAAAACGCCGCTGCTTGGTAACATACCGATCTTAGGAGAGCTTTTTAAGCGTCGTGTAAAGGCAACTGATTTCGAGCGTCTGTATTTTGCGATCTCAGTAAGCGTGCTGCCATACTCCGAGAAGCCCGAACCGGTCGTTGTTCCTGATCTTACGACTCAGCCACCCTCCATCACCCCTGATATGGAAAAGCGGGAGAGAAAGAACAAACCGAAAGAGGCGGTCGAGTCGACGCCAACCGGGCAATAACGAGTGCCAACAATTGATGTTCCTTTAGAAAAAGTAGGCCAACGGCTTGATGCCTTCCTAGCGGGGCAGATAAGCGGGTGGTCGCGCTCGCAGATACAGCGCCTGATCAACGACGAGGACGCGATCGTGAACGGCCGTCCAAGGCAATCGTCTTATAAGCTGCGAGAAGGCGACGTTATCGAGATCGACCTTGTGGAAGAGCCGGGTGCGAGCTTCGAACCCGAGAATATCCCGCTCGACATCGTCTATGAAGACGATCGTCTGGCCGTCATCAACAAGCCGGCCGGAATGGTCGTTCATCCCGGCGCAGGAGTTTCAAGCGGCACGCTCGCAAATGCGATCGCTTATCATTTCGATCTCGCAAAGCAAAGGCCGGAAAGCGCTCAGGTGCCGGAGCGAATAGAGCACCGCGTTGGCATCGTCCATCGTCTCGACAAAGCTACTTCCGGGTTGATCGTGGTTGCCAAGGATGTCGAAACGCAAGAGGCGTTGTCTGCGGCTTTTCGTGAACGCACGGTACAGAAATCCTATATTGCCCTCGTGCACGGGAGTCCGCGTGAAGATTCCGGCACCATCGACCGGCCGATCACGCGCGACCGCTGGCATCGTACAAAGATGACAACTGCCGCGAACGGCCGAAATGCCCTCACACTTTGGAAGGTGAAGGAGCGTTTTGAGAAATTCACGCTTCTTGATGTCGAGATCAAAACTGGCCGAACTCATCAGATACGCGTGCATCTTGCATCGATAAATCATCCCGTTGTCGGCGACAGCGTCTATAACGAAGGCCGCGACAATTCGATCGCGAATAAAGATGTTAGAAAAGCGGTCGAGCATCTCGGCCGATTCTTCCTGCACTCAGCGCATCTCGCGTTTGCACATCCGAAGACCGGCGAACTAATGCAATTTGATCAGCCGTTGCCCACTGAACTCAAGAACCTGCTCAAGATCCTTGCGGACAAGACCCCATAAGCCGCCGACTTCGTCATTCGTGCATTCGTGGCCTTTTGCCCTGTCATCCGCTTCATTCGTGGCTACTTTCGTCCGCATATACATTTGCGGCCATTTAGTGCAGAATGATGAAAAATCGATCACATCTAAACCTGTCGTTATGAAAATAATTGCGATCATTCTTTCCGTGTTTTCTCTTGGGGCCGTTGCCGTATGCCAAAGCATCATCCCGAAACCGAACAGCATTTCCCCGGGCGAAGGCAGCTTCACGCTCACGGCCGATACGCACATCGTTGCGAAAGACAAGGCCGCACGAGCTCTCGCAGAAATGCTAAATGCTCAGATAGAAGGGCGTTACGGCTTTGTGCTCAAGGTCGTAAAGAAGCAAAAGAATGGCAACGCGATAACGTTCGGTGAGGCGTCGCAAGGGCCTGACGGCTCGTATTCGCTCAAGGTCGAACCGTCCGGTGTTGCGATCGATGGTTCTGCAAGCGGCCGTTTCTACGCGCTTCAGTCTCTTCTGCAGTTGCTACCGCTCAAAGCGGACGGTAACCCGCAGATCGCGGCCGTAACGATCAACGATGCACCTCGTTTTGGCTATCGCGGCATGCACCTTGACGTATCGCGGCATTTTATGCCGATCGATTTCGTCAAGAAATACATCGACCTAATGTCGCAGTACAAGTTCAATACATTTCATTGGCATTTGACCGACGATCAGGGCTGGCGGATCGAGATCACGAAGTATCCGAAGCTGACCGAGATCGGGTCGAAACGCCCTGAGACGATGGTCGCCCGCAACTTCTCGCCCTACGTCGGCGACGGCATCCCGGTCGAGGGTTTTTATACTCAGGATCAGATCCGCGATGTCGTTGCATACGCAAAGGCTCGCTACATTACCGTGATCCCTGAGATCGAGCTTCCAGGGCACGCATCGGCGGCACTCGCCGCTTATCCTGAACTCGGCTGCAAGGCTGATTACAAATATAAGGTGCAGACAACGTGGGGAATCTTCAAGGAAGTTTTCTGTCCGACCGATGTAACCTTTAAGTTCCTCGAAGATGTGATCGACGAGACGATCAAGCTCTTTCCCGACTCGCCGTATGTCCACATCGGCGGCGACGAGGTCTTAAAAGATCATTGGAAGGAGTCGCCATTCGTCCAGGAATTGATGAAGCGTGAGAACCTCAAGAACGAGCACGAGGTCCAGAGCTACTTTGTTCGCCGCATCGAGAAGTTCGTCAACTCCAAAGGCAAGAAGATCATCGGCTGGGACGAGATACTTGAGGGCGGCGTCGCCCCGAACGCGACGATCATGAGTTGGCGTGGCGAGAAAGGCGGCATCGAAGCCGCGAACGCGCACCACGACGTCATCATGACGCCGAATACATACGTGTATTTCGACTACGGCCAAGGCGACCCTGCATACGAGCCTCTGAATATCGGCGGTTACATTCCCCTCCAGAAAGTCTATGGCTGGGATCCCGTGCCGAAAGAACTCGCGCCCGACGAGGTGAAATACATCCTCGGCGGTCAGGCAAATATTTGGACGGAGTACCTCAAAAAACCTGAGAACGTCGAATATATGGCGTTCCCGCGACTGCTTGCATTGTCCGAAGTGCTTTGGACACAGCCCGCGAATAAGAACTATGCGGATTTCAAACGGCGGCTCGCCTCGAACCTCGCCCGTCTCGACGAGCAGAACGTAAATTATCGCATTCCCGAGCCGGGTGGACTGGAAAATATCGTCACTCCTGAAAGACAGGTTTCGGTCACACTAACACCCGCACCGGGAACGAAGGTCTATTACACGACCGACGGTTCCGCGCCGACGCGCAGTTCCGCCGTCTATTCGAAACCGGTAACGATCGAACTTAAGGATGAAAACCCAGTGACGCTGAAAACCATCGTCGTAAATGCCGCCGGACGTGAAAGTTCGATCTATGCCGCGACGATTATTCGCGGAAATTTGGCATCGCCAGCCGAGGTGGGCAAGGCCGCAAAGCCGGGCGTTTTTTACGACTTCTTCATTCCGCGCGGTGATATGTCCGGCGAAGGCGAACATCGTACCGGCGAATCGAGATCGATAATGCTCGAACAATTCGCGAAAACCCTCGACCTCAAACAGCCCTTTAGCGTTACATTCGATGGTTATATGACGGCTGCCGCAGACGGCATCTATGAATTCCAGGTCGATGCCACCTGGGACACGACCATCGTCTTTGACGGCAAGATGATCATCAACGATGCGGGCACGAAGGATCGCAAGGTCCGCTCGGCGATCGTCCCGCTAAAGGCCGGTTATCACAAGATCTCCATCCGTTACAATCATCGCGGCGGCGATTCGACATTCCGTGTCCTTTGGGGTCTGAAAGGCCAGGGACTCGGCCGTGCATACGGCGGCGAATTCGTGCATTAGAGCTTTATGTAAAACGCTATGACCAGATCGAGATTCGTGTTGGTTTTTCTCGTGCTCCTGGTAGCCGCAGTCGGAGTACGGACGCAAGTGCATTCATTTTCGCTCGCCGGAGAGCACTTTATGCTCGACGGGAAACCTTTTGTGATCCGTTCCGGCGAGATGCACTATCCGCGAGTTCCGCGTGAACATTGGCGTGAACGTTTCCGCATGGCGAAAGCGATGGGCCTGAACGCGATCACGACGTACGTTTTCTGGAATCTGCACGAAAAGACGCAGGGCAAATTCGATTTTTCGGGGAATCTCGACATCGCCGAATATGCACGCATCGCTCAGGAAGAAGGGCTTTTCCTTATTGTTCGTCCCGGCCCGTACATTTGCACAGAGTGGGATTTCGGCGGATTTCCCGGCTGGCTGCTTCGTGAGAAGGATATGAAAGTTCGCACTCGCGACCCGAAATTCCTATCTGCCGCCGCCCGCTATATGAAAGAGGTCGGCAAGCAACTCGCACCGCATCAGATCACAAACGGCGGCAACATAATCCTCGTCCAGGTTGAGAATGAATACGGTTCATTCGGCGGCGATCATGAGTATATGAACGCGGTCAAGAGGAGCATCGTCGATGCCGGCTTTACCGTTCCGCTCTTTACCTCGGATGGCCCGGGAGAGAATTTCCTTCAACGAGGAACGCTCCCCGATGTTGCGGCGGTGATAAATATGGGTACCGTCGATGACCCCGCGGCACAATGGGCGAACTTTGCGAGATTCAGACAGAATGTTCCGCGAATGGTCGGCGAATATTGGATCGGCTGGTTCGATCATTGGGGTGAAAAGCACCACACGGCGACGATCGAGAGCGTAACGCGGGGCATCGACTATTTCCTGAAGAACAACATCTCGTTCAACATCTATATGTTCCACGGCGGATGGTCGTTCGGCTACATGGCCGGAGCAAACTACTCCGACACGGTTCCGTATCAGCCCGATACGTCAGATTATGATTATGATTCGCCGCTTGATGCGGGCGGACGGCCAACTCCGAAATTTTACGCGATCCGCGAGCTGATCAAGCGATATTTCCCCGATGAAAAGATCCCTGAGGTAGTTGATCGGACAAAGTTCATCGAGCTCCCAAAGACCTCGTTGAAGGACACCGCGAGCCTCGAGGATGCCGTCAGGCTAGTGAACCCGATCGCATCAGAGCGGCCGCTGCCAATGGAGAGCGTCGGCCAGAATTTCGGCTTCATTCTCTATCGAAAGCGACTCGATCGCGTTATCAACGGCAAAGTCGAGTTCAACGAACAGCGTGACTATTCGCACGTTTTTGTGAATGGTAAATTCGTCGGCAAACTCGACCGACGGCTGAATGAGCAATCGATCACGATCAATGCGAAGACGGGCGATACTCTTGACGTTCTGGTGGAGAACATGGGCCGCATCAACTACGGCGAACGCCTGATGTACGACCGCAAGGGCATCACGGAAAGCGTCCACTTCGGCTCGGACGAACTTAAAGGTTGGCAGATCTATCGGCTTCCCTTCGACGACCTTTCCCGGCTGCGATTTTCTACAAAGCAGATCGAAAGGCCGGTGTTTTTCCGCGGTTCGTTCTCGCTCAAGTCGGTCGGCGACACTTTCCTCGATATGAGGAAATGGGGCAAAGGGCACGTGTGGGTCAACGGCCATCACCTCGGACGATTCTGGAACATCGGGCCGCAACAATCGCTTTACCTGCCCGCAGGCTGGCTCAAGAAAGGACGAAATACGATCGTCATCCTCGACCTTGAGAATGACGGCGCACGAACCGTTACCGGCGGCAAGGACATTCTTTACGAAACGAAATGATCCGCACGCTTTTCCTGATAGTTGTGTTTGCGGCCGTCGCGGCCAGCCAGGAAACTGTGGTATTTCAGAGCGGTGCGGACGGTAACGCAAGCTATCGTATCCCTGCGATCGTAAAACTGCGGTCTGGAAAGCTGCTTGCTTTTGCTGAGGGCCGAAAGGACCACGCAGGTGATTTCGGTGATGTGAATATCGTCCTGCGAACAAGCGTTGACAACGGGAAAACGTGGTCGGCAATGCAGGATGTTGTCGATAACGCGAGGCTGCAGGCGGGCAATCCCGCTCCGGTCGTCGACCTTCTCGACGAACGCTATCCGAAAGGGCGCATATTCCTTTTCTACAACACGGGCGACCAGAGCGAAGGCGAGGTTCGCAAGGGCAATGGAACCCGCGAGGTCTGGTATAAAACTTCGATCGACGAAGGCCGCACATGGTCGGACGCCGTCAATATAACGCGGCAAGTGAAGCGCGCCGGTTGGCGAGCGTATGCGAATACGCCCGGCCACGCTCTTCAGATAACAAAAGGCAATTACAAAGGCAGGATCTTTGTCCCGATCAATTATTCAAAAGGCGATCCACAGAAACATTTTGCGGACTACATGGCCGCAGGATTCTACTCCGACGATCATGGCAAAACTTTCAAGATAAGCGATGATATCGGCATCAAGGGCAGCAACGAAGCGACCGCTGCCGAGTTGCCCGACGGCGGCCTTTTGCTCAACGCACGAAACCAACGCGGCGACCAAAAGCTTCGCATCACAGCAAGCAGTAGCGATGGAGGCGCGACGTGGAACTCAGCCGGGATCGATGAAAATTTGCCCGATCCGATCTGCGAGGGCAGCCTCGTGAACATCAACAGCCGCACACTCGCATTCGCGAACAATGCCGACCCGGACCGTCGCGACCGCCTTACTCTGAGGATCAGTTTTGACGCGGGCAAAACGTGGGCAAAAAGCATCGTCGTCGATGCAGCTCCGACGCCGACCGACAGCTACACGGCATACTCAGACATAGTCGTCATAGATAAGAAACGTATCGGCATTCTCTACGAAAAGGACGACTACAAAAGGATAGTTTTCCGTGTCGTCAAGTGGCGTTAAATGATCGGATCGAGAACGACAACTGTTTCCGTAAAAGCATCATGAAAAGATCAACTTTCTCTGCGACTCTACGTCTCTGCCGGCTACTTCCGCTTGCTGCAACTCTTCGTCACGTCGCTATGTATCTGCGCACTGTCTCAGTGTCTCGGTGTCCTGTCTCTGCGACTCTGCGTCTCTGCGGGCTACTTCTGCTTACTGCATACTGCTTTCTGCCGACAGCCGCACAGGGGCCCGACTACACACGCTGGGTAAACCCTTTCATCGGCACCGGTGGCCACGGCCATACATTTCCCGGTGCGACCGTGCCGTTCGGAATGGTGCAGCTCTCACCCGACACACGCATCGACAACTGGGACGGCTCGTCCGGCTATCACTATTCCGACAATGTCATCTACGGCTTCTCGCACACGCACCTATCAGGCACCGGCATTCCGGATGGCTGCGATATTTTGTTAATGCCGACCGTTGGCGAACCGCAGTTATTTGCGAAGGAAAGTGATAAGTCGGTCAATGGCTACGCATCGAAATTCTCGCACGCAAACGAAAAGGTCGAGCCGGGCTATTACTCGGTGAAGCTGGACGATGACGGAATTCTTGCTGAGATGACGGCAACGAAGCGGGTTGGATTGCATCGATATACGTTTCCGAAAGCCGGGAAAGCGAACATCATTGTCGATCTGAAATGGCGCGACAACGTTTTGGACAGTGATGTAAAAGTCAGAGGGAATAGAATTGAAGGTTTTCGCAGATCGTCATCCTGGGCCAAGGATCAAACCGTCTATTTCGTTGCCGAATTCTCGAAGAAAATAGGTAAGTCGGTTCACGACATCGAGATTGTCAGTGGACCCGGCGGAAGCAGGACAGTTACCAGCGGATTTAAGTTCAAAACTACTGCAGGTGAAAAAGTTCTAGTCAAGGTCGCCATCTCCTACGTCTCCATCGAAGGTGCGCGCAAGAATCTTGAGGCAGAACTTCCAGGTTGGGACTTTGACAAGGTGAGGGCCGACGCGAAAGCGGCGTGGAATAAAGAGCTCTCGAAGATCGAAGTTTCGGGTGGCACAGACGAACAGACGACAAACTTCTACACCGCGCTCTATCACACGGCGATCCAGCCAAACATCTTTAGCGATGTAGATGGCCGTTATCTAGGGCACGACCGGAAGATCCATCAGCTACGGAGCGCGGACACTCCTGTCCGCATGAGCGTCGCCAAGACGCGAACAAGCGTAAAAGGATCGAAGCGTTCGGCACGAAGCAGATCGCTCGCCGCAAGCGGCGATGCGGACAAGAGTGTCCGCGGTCCGTCTGAGCAATACACGGTCTTCTCGCTTTGGGATACGTTTCGGGCGGCGCACCCGCTTTACACGATCATTGACGAAAAACGTACGGCCGATTTCATAAACACGTTCATACGCATTTACGAACAGGGCGGACGGCTGCCGGTTTGGGAACTCTGGGGCGAGGAGACCGACACGATGATCGGGTACCACGCCAGTCCGGTCATCGCCGACGCGATGGCGAAGGGGATCAAGGGCTTCGATTATGAAAAGGCTTATGCCGCCGCCAAACACTCCGCGGAACTTAACCATTTCGGGCTCGCCGCTTACAAAAGACGCGGTTATATTTCGAGCGAGGACGAGAACGAATCTGTCTCAAAGACGCTCGAATACGCCTATGACGATTACTGCATCGCGACGATGGCCCAGTCGCTTATGCGCGAGAAAATAAAGTCTCCGGCAGCATATCGCAATCTCACGAATGAGCAGCTTGAGAAAGAGGCAACATCCTATTTCGAGCGTTCTCTCTATTACCGCAACCTGTTCGACCCAGAGACGGGTTTTATGCGTCCGAAGCGTAATGGCGGATTTCTCTCGCCCTTCGCTCCGAACGAGGTCACCTTCAACTATACGGAAGGCAACGCCTGGGTTTACACGTTCTTTGCTCCGCACGATGTGAGCGGCCTTGCGGAACTTTTCGGCGGCAAGATCGAATTCGCAAAGAAGCTCAACGAGCTATTCACAACGAGCGACAAGCTCACGGGCCGCGTCCAGCCTGACATCACGGGCCTGATCGGCCAATACGCTCACGGCAACGAACCTTCGCATCACATCCCGTACTTGTTCAACTATGCGAATCAACCGTGGCAGACCGAGATGTACGTGCGGAAGATCATGGACGAGTTTTACCACAACGCTCCGGACGGGCTGATCGGCAATGAGGACTGCGGGCAGATGTCGGCGTGGTACATTCTGAGCGCGCTTGGGTTCTATCAGGTGGCACCATCGCGGCCTGTTTACGACATCGGCTCGCCGCTTTTCAAACAGGCGGTGATACACCTCGAGAACGGAAAGAAGTTCACGATCAAGGCACCGAACAATTCGGCCGGCGATCGCTGTGTGAGATCCGTAAAGCTGAACGGCAAGCCTCTGCTCGAGCCTTTCTTTCGCCACAGCGACATCACAAATGGCGGCACACTTGAATTCGAAATGGCCGCAGAGCCTGTAAAAGATTGGTTCACATCAAGCTCGGCGTCTGAGGTTGGCGTAAGCTTTACTGCCGTTCCGGTGATCGAGGGCGAACGTGTATTCAACGATAAGACGCGGATCAACATAAAGGCTCCGCTCGGCGGAAAGATCTACTGGAGACAGGGAGGAGCCACGGATTCACACACTTGGGAAACCGAATTCCATCCTTTCGATATCAGCGCAACCACAACGATAACCGCTTTCGCCGTCAACGAACGCGGGAAACGAAGCCACGAGGTCTCGGCCACATTCTACAAACGTCCGAACGACTGGTCCGTGAAGATACTGTCGCCCTATAGCACGCAATACACGGGCGGAGGCGACGACGCCATCATCGACGGACTTCGCGGCAACGCGAACTTTGCGAGCGGCGAATGGCAAGGCTATCAGGGAAAGACGTTCGAGGCGGTCATCGACCTAAAACGCGAAACGACGATCCGCGAGGTCGGTGGAAGCTTTCTGCAGGCTGCGGGCTCGTGGATCTGGATGCCCGACCGGCTTGAGTTCGAATTTTCAAATGACGGTGTGAATTTCGTGAAACTTGGCGATTTCAAAACTGGTTTTCCGCAGGACGAAATGAAAGGCACCGTGAAAGAATTCACTCACGCTGTAAAGCCCGTGACCGCACGCTACGTACGCGTCCGAGCCTTTAACATCGGCAAGATCCCCGCGTGGCACCCCGGCGCAGGCGGCGACCCTTGGATTTTTGTTGATGAGATCATCATCCGCTAAACGCGGTTTTTGAGGGAATGCACAACAAAACCTTTACTTCGCCGTCTCCAGTAATATATTCTGGTGCCGATATGAGTACGATACTCGAACAAGCGCTAAAGCTCCCTCTTCCAGAACGCAGAAAGCTTGCGGACGACCTTTACGACAGCATTGTTTCGGGTGCCGATGACTTCCGCTTGAGTCGTGAGCAGAAGACAGAGATCGACCGACGAGTCGCCGATCTCCGCGACCACGCCGAAAAGGCTTTGCCATGGGAAGCTGTACGTGAACGTTTGCGAAGGATCGCATGAACCTTCCCGTTAAGCTCCACGAAGCCGCCGAACTTGAGGCAGCCGAGGCCATCGCCTGGTACCAAACCGAAGCGGAACTGGGCACCGCTCTCCGCGTCGAGATCGAAAAGGCCATTGAAAGGATCCGTACCATTCCTCTCGCTTTTCCTATTGTCCATGGTTCCAGCGTTCGCTGCGCATTGACGCATAGGTTCCCGTTCGCGCTCATTTTTATGATCGAAGACGGACAAATATTCATCATCGCGATATTTCATACGAGCCGAGACCCGTTCATCTGGAAAGGACGGGTAGGTTGACCGGCCACTAGCTCCATTCTTAAAGACTTTTCTGCGGCCGCATGCGTCTAACTTCTCGGTTGGTGAGGTTTTTTTATGGACAGACGCTATTTTTTGAAGGCAAGTGGTTTTGGTTTGGCGAGCTTTGGGCTGATGTCGGTTGCGCCGAATTTTCTGCATCAGTTCGCAGCAGCACAGACAAAAGGCGGTGCAAAAGGCCGCAAGGTTCTCGTCACTATCTTTCAACGCGGTGCCGTTGACGGGCTGAATATGCTCGTGCCGTACGGCGATAGCGAATACTACGACCTTCGACCGACGATAGCCATTCCGAAACCCGGAAAGACGGACGGCGCGGTGGACCTCGACGGACATTTCGGCCTGCATCCGAGCCTTGCCGTTCTCGCTCCGTTCTACAAAAGCGGACAGCTTGCGGCGATCACGAGCGTTGGTTCGCCCGACAATACGCGCTCTCATTTTGACGCGCAGGACTATATGGAATCCGGCACACCCGGCCGCAAATCAACACCCGACGGCTGGCTGAATCGCGTTCTGCAAGACGCGCCGGCGAAGAACGCCTCGCCCTTCCGCGCTGTTTCGATGACACAGACCTTGCCGCGTTCCTTGTACGGCAAAGCTCCGTCGGTCGCGATGGCGAACCTTTCCGATTTTACGATCCAGGCCGGCCTCTACACGACGGATCTCAAGGGCGGTTTCGAAGGCATTTACGATCAGAATGTGAAAGACACGCTCAATAAAACGGGTAAAGAGACCTTCGATGCGATGGATTTCTTAAAGCGTGCGAACCCGCAAAAATACCAGCCCGCGAACGGCGCCGTTTATCCGAATACCGACCTCGGCCGCTCGCTCAAGCAGATCGCGCAGCTCATAAGGGCCGGAGTCGGCCTCGAGGTTGCGTTCACCGACACCGGCAATGATATCCGCTGGGACACGCATCTTAACGAAGGCGGTGCACGCGGCCAACTCTCGAATTTCTTACGCACCTTCGCTCTGTCGATCGCGGCGTTTGCAACCGATCTTGGCAAGCAGATGGACGACGTGCTTGTGCTAACGATGAGCGAATTCGGCCGCACCGCAAAAGAGAACGGCAGTCGCGGAACCGACCACGGCCACGGCAACACGATGTTCGCACTAGGCAATTCCGTCCGCGGCGGTAAAGTTTACGGCGACTGGAAAGGTATGAAGAACGATCAGCTCTACGAAGGCCGGGACCTCGCCGTTACGACCGACTTTCGCGACGTTTTCGGCGAGGCCGCTGCAAAGCATCTCGGTGCAAAGGACCTCGACAAGATCTTTCCCGGCTACGCCGGCGGCTCAGCAAAATTCCGGGGATTAATCTCCTAGGTCAGAGTCTGCATCGCGATGGCCTCGTTGTTGGACAACATGCCCAACCTCATGGGCGATCATTGCTTTCCCTTCGGCTGAGCTTGCGTTAAAGCCAGGTTGGAAATGTATATCATTGCCATCTGTGTACGCCTTTGCCCTCATTAGAGTTGGAGCGTGGCTTTGCAACACACGGATATCTGAAAGGTCAGTATTGAACTTTGCCTCAAGGTGTTGCCGGAACGTCGGTTCAAGCCCACCGCCCACGCCTGCCTTTACGACTTGCTCAGGAGCCACATTTAATTTGATCTCATTCTCCGCCATCCATGATCGCCTCCAAGAATTTTATTGCGGGAGATGCCATTCTTAATACCACAATTCTTGCCCCCGACAAAAGGGAGATCTGCGCGCCGCTAGTTGAATCGCACGGTCTTTGAAGTGTGACCTATTTGTGTAGGCAATACACAGATGCTATCTCTCTGAAGGCCCGTTTTGCCCGGCGCTGTATCGGACGATCAGGGCAAGGGGTAAGCCAACAAGCAGAGCGTGTCCGATGACATTGTTCAGGAAATGGCCGAGCGGCGGCCAGGCCGGCACCTTACCAATTGCCGAGAGCGGAATCACCACGTACTGCATAACAAAATTCGCTGCGACCCCGAATACAATTCCCGACCTAACGGGATACCGCACCATGTACGGGATCAAGCGACTCGCTCCGTAGTACACAGCCGCGATACATAGGGCGACGAGGAAGTGTAGCAAGATGCCGAGTAACGCCGTATCCCATCCACCTGCCCGCGCAGCATCTCGGCCGATCAGGCCTGATGCAGGCCCATGCCAGACATCCGTAAACCCGATCCCATAGTAAAGCGGGAAGAAGATGCTTGCGTCCAGAAAGTCGAGGAAGCCGACGACTATGCCGCCGATCACGATCGACGTGGACGCGCGCGGCTTCCCCACAGCTAACGATTCCTGTTCCACCCTCATTTGTAGGTTACTTTTGACTCAGATGAGCGAACAGTGGGAATGGTTTCCTAGCGGTCCGTGCACGGATGGATGCGGACAAACCGGCCTTGATCAAAGGCGCTTATAGACATCGCTCCGATGCCCGATCTTGATGACGACCACAATGAGTACATCATCGCGAACCTCATATACAACCCGATGATCCCCAACCCGAATCCGAAAGAGATGGTTCATCCCTTTCAACCTTTTGACATTTAGAAGCTCCGAATACGGGTGCCGCGAAAGCAAGGATAACGCCTCCGTTATCTTGTTTCGAAGCTTTGCCGGGAGGTGTTCAAACTCTTTTTGAGCACTTCGGACGAAGCGAATCGAGTATTCTTGCACTATCGTTTTCGTTTGCTGCCGGCTAAGACCTCTTCAAGCGACACGGTTTCCTCGTTCCTTCTTGCTTCGTACGCTTCCAGGTCTATCTCATCTTCCAGCTGCTCGATCAATGCCTGCTCGATCATGTACCTCAGCTTGATACCCCGCCGCTTGCAGAAGCTGACCAAGGCATCCTTCACACGAGAATCGATCACCGTCGATAATGTGGCCGTTTCACTCATATTCACGAATTATAATGAAAATAAATGAAAATGCAAGATTTTTGATCTGCCACGAATGCACTAATATTTTGGAAACCAACACAAGCGGGTAGAATTGCCCGCTCACCCCTCGGCTTGGCCCTTTCTCGGGGCTATTTGTGTATTCGTGGCCGGATCCTTCAATTACTCCATTTTTCGAAGTCTTAACCTCAATGCTTGAAGTTTGATGAACCCCTCAGCGTCCTGCTGATCGTATGCGCCCGCATCATCTTCAAATGTAACGACGCGTTCGCGATAGAGCGAGTTCGGCGATTTGCGCCCTTCGACGATGACGTTGCCCTTGTATAGTTTTAGCCGTACGTCGCCATTGACCGTTGTTTGAGTTTCATCGATCATCTTTCGAAGGATCTCGAATTCGGGTGCGAACCAGAATCCGTAATAGACCGATTCGGCGAATTTTGTCCCGAGACTGTCGCGCAGTCGCATGACTTCGCGATCCATGGTTATCGATTCAAGCGCACGGTGCGCGGTTTGCAGGATCGTAACGCCCGGCGTCTCGTAAACACCGCGAGATTTCATGCCGACGAAGCGATTCTCTACGATATCGATACGGCCGATGCCATTCTCACCCGCAAGATGATTGAGCTTTGAGAGCATATCGACAGGACCGTATCGTTCACCATCGATCGCGACGGGTTCACCTTTCTCGAAGGTCAGCGTGATCTCGGTCGGGCGGTCCGCCGCATTCTCGGGCGATTGCGTCATCAGAAAAATGTCTTCAGGTGGTGCGGCCCAAGGGTCCTCGAGAATGCCGCCTTCGTACGAGACGTGCATCAGGTTGCGGTCCATCGAATAAGGCTTTTGTGTAGTCGCCGTTACGGGAATTCCGTGCTTCTCGCAGTACGCGATCAGGTCAGCGCGTCCCTTGAAATCCCAATGCCGCCACGGCGCAACGACCTTGATGTCAGGCTTGAGCGCGTAGTAAGTAAGCTCAAAACGAACCTGATCATTGCCCTTGCCCGTAGCACCGTGAGCGACGGCGTCAGCACCTTCTTTTTGCGCGATCTCGATCTGACGCTTTGCGATCACGGGACGCGCAAGGCTTGTCCCCAAGAGATACGTGCCCTCGTAAAGGGCATTCGCCTTTACGGCCGTCCAGACGAAATCTTTGACGAATTCCTCACGAAGGTCCTCGACATATAGCTTCGAGGCTCCGGTCGCGAGTGCTTTTTTCTCAAGGCCGTCCAATTCATCGCCCTGGCCGACATCGGCCGTATAGCAAATGACCTCGCAGCCGTAGGTCTCTTTGATCCAAAGCAGCATCGCCGATGTATCAAGTCCGCCGGAATATGCAAGAACGAGTTTCTTAATGTCCTTTTTCATCACTGTACTTCTGCCTTTTGCGGCCGAAAACCGCCGCACATTTGTCAAAAGAAGTAGAATACCGTAAAACTCAAGTTTTGGTATGAGCGACGATAAGAAACAACTTTGGGGTGGGCGATTTACGGCTCCGCCGGACGCAACGTTCGCTGAATTCAACGATTCGTTCCGCTTCGATCAACGGCTTTTTGCTGCGGACGTAACGGCTAGCATCGCTCATGCGAATGGCCTACGGCGTGCCAAAGTTATCTCGAACGACGAGGCAGACAAGATCGTCGCCGCTCTGCGGCTGCTTCTCGATGAAGCTACCAAAAACGCGGACTATTTCGCGACCGAAAATGCGGAGGATGTGCATTCCTTTATCGAAGCAAAGCTGATCGAAAAGATCGGCGACGCCGGCAGAAAACTGCACACGGGCCGCAGCCGAAACGATCAGGTCGCGACAGCATTTCGTCTCTGGTGCCGCGATGAAATTGACGCGATCATCGAGCTTATTCGGCTTGTCGAAGGCTCTCTCCTCGCCCTTGCCAAACGCCACGAGGACGCTGTAATTCCCGCATACACGCATCTGCAGCGTGCGCAGCCCGTGCTGTTCGCTCATTGGTGTCTCGCGTATTTTGAAATGTTCGAACGCGATGTCGAACGATTCCTGCAAGCACGCGGACGAGTGAATGTAAAGCCGCTCGGTTCGGGTGCGGTGGCCGGTACGGGCTTCCCGATCGATCGCCTGGCGGTCGCGCAAGAACTTGGTTTCGACGCCGTCTCGCAGAACAGTCTTGATGGCGTATCGGACCGTGATTTTACGGTCGATATCTGCTCGGCGGCTTCGCTCTTGATGGTGCATCTTTCGCGGCTTGCCGAAGATATGATCCTTTACGCGTCGTCCGAATTTAAGTTCATCGAATTGAGCGACGCGGTTTCGAGCGGTTCGAGTCTGATGCCGCAAAAGAAAAATCCGGACGCTCTCGAACTCCTCCGCGGCAAGGCGGGCCGCGTTTTCGGCAATAACTTTTCGCTGCTCACGATGCTCAAAGGGCTGCCGCTTGCTTACAACAAGGATATGCAGGAAGACAAGGAGGCCGTTTTCGACACGATCGACACTGTCGGTATTTCGCTGCGTGCGGCCGCCATGATCCTCGATAATACATCGTTGAACGAAAACGCCGCACGTACGGCAGCCGCGACCGGCTTTCTTAACGCCACAGACCTTGCGGACTATCTCGTCGAAAAAGGAGTGCCGTTTCGCAGCGCGCATGAGGCGGTCGGACGCGCCGTACTTTTCTCGATCGAGAAAGGCTGTGAACTCAACGAACTCGCGCTCGACGATCTCAAACAGTTTTCCGATGTCATCGCCGAAGATGTCTTCGTGCGTTTGAGCTTGGCGTCGTCCTTGAGAGCGCGATCCGCCATCGGCGGCACTTCGCCCGAGCGTGTACGCGAAGCCCTCGCCGCGGCGCATAGTAAGCTTAAAGGATGATCGACAAAGAACGGCTGCTCGAAAACACTGCCAACAACGAACTCTTTCGCTTCCTCGGTATCGAGATCGTCGAGGCTACACCGGAACGCGTCGTGCTCACGATGGAGGTCACGCCGAAGGTGCATCAATACACCGGCGTGATGAACGGCGGCATCTCCGTTCTGCTTGCAGAGAGTGCCGCGTCGATCGGCGTGGTTGTCGGAGCAGACCTTGAAAAGGTAACGCCGGTCGGCATCGAGATAAACGGAAATCACCTTCGCGCCGTCTCAAAAGGCCTGATAACCGTCGAGGCCGTGCCGATCCATACCGGCCGAACGATCAGCGTTTGGAAGATCGAGATCACCGACCGACGCGGCAAGCTCGTTAGCACGCTGAGGATCACGCTCCTTAATCAGAAGCGTGTCGGGTATCAACCGGATCCCGCCTAAGATGAAAAGTTTCCCGCGAAAACTGATCACTGAATGGCGGAGGCTTGGCCTTCCGATCGACGGCGGGACGATCATCGTTGCGTGTTCGGGCGGCGCGGACTCGACCGCCTTGCTGCTAGCGGTCAAAGAGCTGACCGACCGAAAGAAGCTGCGGCATTCGATCGTCGCGGCGCATTTTGACCATCGCTTGCGAAAGGATAGCGGCGAAGATGCGGCTTTCGTCCGCGACCTTTGCGAAGATCGCGGGATCGACTTTGTTTTGGGTTCATCGCGAGTCGCAAAACGCGGCAACCTCGAGGAAAACGCCCGAAACGCCCGTTACGCTTTCCTCGCAAAAACCGCCAAGAAACACGGCGCATTTGCGGTGCTGACCGGCCATACCATCAACGATCAGGCCGAGACCTTTCTACTCAATCTCGTTCGCGGCAGCGGCCCGGACGGCCTTACCGCAATGCCGACGGCAAGGCCGCTGGCCAAATGCGAGGCTGAGCTCGTACGGCCGCTTTTGCGTATCGCAACCCGCGAGGAAACGGTCGCGTACTGCGGGGAAAACGACGTCCGTTTCCGCTCCGACCCGATGAATGAAGATGCGCGTTTTGCCCGCGTCCGCATCCGAAGCGAGGTGCTGCCGCTGCTCTCCGAACTGAATCCACGCATCGTTCAGACACTTGCCCGCACTGCCGAACAGTTCGCACAGATGCCAAGGATCGAGCCGCCGGGCGAAAAACTCCGGTCGAGCGAGCTCTTGAAACTCAATGAAAACGAACGACTTGCCCTCATCCGTGCATGGATCGTCGCCCGTCAGGGCAGCTCTCGGAGACTTACCTTTGCGCACATAAATGCAGTGGATAAACTGCTTACGAGCACAAAAAGCGGCCGCCGCGTGGAACTTCCCGGCAAAGCCGTTGTCGAAAGGAGCGGAGGCTGGCTGGCTTACCGCACCGAATAAGGTTGAAAAAGCGTTGCCGGGCGCCTAAAATTAAAGGTTGCCGCTGTTGTTCGGCTCTTTTTAGGGAACAACGCGCTAATAGCCGGCTTTCATCCAAAGAAGACTGCCCTTTTGGTTTGTCTTCGAGAGATCGCGACAAGCGGAAGGTACAGGCGGAGGCTTTTAATTTTGAGTTCTAAGGCACGACAAATTCTCCTTTGGATGATCATCATCACCGGTGCTCTTGTCTTTGTCTGGTTTTTACAGACAAAGCAGAATAAGCCGGCACAGGAATTGAGCATTGATGCGGCGATCAGCCACATCAATAACAAAGAGATCAAACAGGCGCTCTTCAAGCAGTCACAGGTCGAGTTTACGGACGTTAACGGCACAAAATACGTGACGAACGTCGGCAGTGACGCGACCGTCAAGCTCCTTAAGGACAAGATCTCCGAATTCAACGACGCGAACATCGGCAGCACGCAGGTCGCAATGAGCGACGAACCGAAGAGCGAGGGCTGGGGTTGGATCATTCTTATCCAGTTCCTGCCGATCTTGCTGATCCTCGGTGTGCTTGCTTTCACGCTCCGCCAAATGCAGGCGGGCGGCAACAAGGCCCTAAGTTTTGGTAAATCCAAGGCAAAGCTGCTCAATAATCAGCAAAAGCGCGTAACTTTCAAAGACGTTTCGGGCGTTGACGAGGCAAAAGAAGAGCTGCAGGAGATCATCGAGTTTCTAAAAGACCCGCAGAAATTTCAAAAGCTCGGCGGCAAGATCCCGAAGGGCGTCCTGATGGTCGGACCTCCGGGAACCGGCAAAACCTTGCTCGCAAAGGCAGTTGCCGGCGAAGCTAACGTACCTTTCTTCTCGATCTCCGGCTCGGATTTCGTCGAGATGTTCGTCGGTGTCGGTGCGAGCCGCGTACGCGACCTTTTTGAACAGGGTAAGAAGAACGCGCCTTGCATCATCTTCATCGATGAGATCGATGCCGTCGGACGCCATCGCGGCGCAGGCCTTGGCGGCGGACACGACGAACGCGAACAGACGCTCAACCAGCTGCTTGTCGAGATGGACGGCTTCGAGTCGAACGACGGCGTCATTCTTATGGCTTCGACGAACCGGCCGGACGTTCTTGACCCGGCGCTTCTTCGCCCCGGACGCTTTGACCGTCGCGTTGTCGTCGGACGTCCCGACGTTCGCGGCCGCGAAGGCATCCTGAAGGTCCACACTCGCAAGATCCCGCTCGACGAAGGCGTCGATATCAGCGTTATTGCCCGCGGCACGCCCGGATTTACGGGTGCTGACCTTGCGAATATCGTCAACGAAGCTGCGCTGAATGCAGCTCGCTTCAACAAGAAGGTCGTTACGATGGCGGATTTCGAGATCGCCAAGGACAAGGTGATGATGGGTGCCGAGCGGAAGTCGATGGTCATCTCCGACGAGGAGAAACGCATCACCGCTTATCACGAAGCCGGCCACACGCTTGTTGGCCTCAAGGTGCCGAATATCGACCCTGTCCACAAGGTTACGATCATTCCGCGCGGCATGGCCCTCGGCCTGACGATGTACCTTCCTGAAAAGGATCGCCTTTCGGCCTCGAAAGAATATCTTCTCGGGCAGATCGCGATGGCAATGGGCGGACGTATCGCCGAAGATATTTTCATCGGCTCGGTCACGACCGGAGCTTCGAATGATATCGAAAAAGCTACGGAAGTCGCTCGTGCGATGGTCTGCGAGTACGGTATGAGCGACCTCGGGCCGATCACTTTCGGCAAGAAGGAGGAGCAGATCTTCCTCGGCCGCGAGATCGCACAGCATCGCGACTATTCGGAGGATACGGCAATAAAGATCGATGCCGAGGTGAAGCGCATCGTCGCCGAGCAGTACGAACGCGCCGAGAAGATCATTCGCGAGAACCGTGACGCAATGGTACGCCTCGCAGAAGCTTTGCTCGAATTCGAAACGCTTGACGGGATCCAGATCCGTCGCGTTGTCGCCGGCCTTCCGCTCGATGCCGATCCGGTGTCCGACAATGATGACGATGGCTCGCCTGAAAACGAGGGCTCGGCCGATAAGCCGTTCAAGAAACCGATATTGCCGCCGATCACGGGCAATAATCCGGCAACCGCGTAATACGTCTGACCGCTCACTTCGATAGGCGGCCAAGCATTGACCAGGGATGAGGCACACGCTTCATCCCTTTTTGATTTACAATTTCCAGTGATAGCGACCTTTGACCTGTGATCTGGCGAACTGCAAAAAGAGAACTCGACCTTTCGCTCGTACTCGTTATGGGCATTGTGAATACGACGCCCGACAGCTTTTCGGACGGCGGCGAAGCCTTCGCGCTCGATGATGCATTTCGGCGTGCCGAAAAGCTTCTCAGCGAAGGTGCCGATATTCTCGACATCGGCGGTGAATCGACTCGGCCCGGCAGCAAACGTATCTCCGCTGCCGAAGAGATCGGCCGCATCGCACCATTGGTCGAGGCCGTCGCATCGCGATTCGATATTCCGATCTCGGTCGATACGAGCAAGGCCGAGGTCGCTGCGGCCGCTCTCGAAAGCGGAGCCGAGATCATCAACGACATCTCGGGTCTTCGATTCGACCCCGAAGTTGCCTCGGTTGCCGCGAGAGCCAATGCCGGGCTGATCCTGATGCATTCGCGCGGGGAATTCGACGAGATGCATTCGCGAGACCCTGTTGAAAGCATCTTTGCGGAGGTCGAGTGCGGCCTTCGCAAGAGCCTTCAAATCGCACTGGAGAGCGGCGTTCCGCGTGAGAATATCGTCCTCGATGTCGGTATCGGGTTCGGCAAAACCGTCGAGCAGAACTTATCGCTGATCGAAAACCTTGCTAGAATCATCGAAAAGTTCGAGCGTTTTCCAATGCTCGTAGGTGCTTCCCGAAAATCATTCATCGGAAAGCTCTGTAACGAACCGGACGCACGAAAACGGCTCGGAGGAAGCCTTGCCGCCGCGATCGCTGCCGTAGCGAACGGAGCAAAGATCATTCGCGTTCACGATGTGCAAGAAACGCGGCAAGCACTGCAGACCGCGAATGCTTTGGGTATATTATGACGACCTTGTTGCTGCTTTTCTTTGACGTTCCGGCCGGCGACGGCCCTGCGGGAATGAGCTGGCTCGACATCCTCTTCGGAGCGATCTTCGCATTCCTCGGCGCGCTCCTTTTTGTCTGGATCGGAAGGAGGTTTTTGAAACGTCGATGAGAACCAAGCTGCGAACAACGCTTTTTGCCTGTGCCGTTTTCTTGCTGGCGAGCGGCTTTACCGAGTGTTATAAACCCGTAACGAATTCCGGCCTTCCGAAAGACATTAAGATCGTCGCGGTACCGATATTTCAGACCGAGGCAAAGGGATTGCATTACAAGGTCGATTCCCGCTTTACCGAAGCCGTCAGCCGTGAGATCATCCGTCGCGGCAACGGCCTCGTCGTGCAAGGCTCTCGAACGGGTGCGGACGCCGTCGTCGAGGGCACGATCCGCGATTTCTTCTTCACCGGCGTACTGCTCGATAAGGAAGGCCGTGCGCGCGTCTATGAAGTAACGATCGTCGGCGCGATCACGATCCGCGACCTTCGCCACGAAAAGATCCTTTACGACAATCAGAATTTCGTGTTTCGCGATTCGTTCGAATTTTCAGAGGACCCGCGTTCGTTCTTTAACGAGGAAGATCCTGCAGTCGAGCGTATGGCACGCGCCTTCGCCGGATCCGTCGTCTCTGCCGTCGTCAACGGCATCGGCGTAAGAGAAGAGAAGAAGTAACAGCAAGATCTGTAGAATGCTCGTGACCCGCGAACAGCTTAGAGAACAGGTGCAGCGGCGTGAACTTGCGCCTGTCTACGTTCTTTACGGCGAGGAAACTTACCTGCGCGACCGAGCCGCTAAGGCGATCGCCGAGGCATGCTTTTCAAAGGACGACCTACGCGATTTTAACGAGGCGGAGTTCAGCCTTTCGGTCTCGGAAAATCTTCAGCGTGCGATCGCTGCTGCCGAGCAATTCCCGATGATGGCGGCGAGGCGTCTTGTCCGCATTAAGGATGTGTCGATCGCGGCGACAGCAGCCCGCGATACGCTTCGCGAGGAACACGAAAAGGCGCTCAAGGCATATCTAAAGAGCCCGTCGGCAACAAGCGTCGTCATCTTCATCGCGAACGAATTCAACGGCAATCGGAAGATCTCGAAGCTCTTGAAGGATCTCGCCTCGATCGTCGAGTTTTCACCGCTTGACGAAGCGGGGCTTCGCTCCTGGGCCGAGAGTATTTTCCGGCGAAATGGCACCGCGATCGACAAGAGTGCCGTCGCGCTGCTCGCTTCGCTTTGCGGCGGCGACGTTGCGCGTCTCGAAAGCGAGGCAGAGAAACTCATCACCGCAGCGCTGCCCGAAAAAGCCGTCACGGTCGAACTCATCGAAACTCTGGTTGCCGACCATCGCGAATTGTCGAATTTCGCGCTCAACGACGAACTCAATCGCGGACGTGGGGCCGCAGCGATCAAAGCGCTTGAAAAAGTGCTTGGCGATGGCGCCGAACCGGTGATGATACTCGGCTCGCTCTCGTACAATTTCCGAAAGCTCGCGATCGTTAAGGGAATGATGGAACGCGACGTTGAGCGCGGTGAGATCACGCGTCAGATGGGCGTAAAGTATTCGCTGCAGGAAGGGTATTTTGCCGCAGCACGGCGGACGGATCGAGCCTTGCTCACCTACATCATAAAGCGTATCGCCGATGTCGATCTTGCGATCAAAACCTCAAAAGGCGGAGCCGACGGCCCGCGAAAACAGCTCGAGGTCCTCGTCTCCGAGATCGCATCGTTGAACTCTGCCCGTCGCTAGATCGGTGCCAGGTTAGACGCGCGGTTAAAATGCATATACAGGCTGTTGTAATCCGTTAATGTGCGGTTCAGGATCAGCGGCAGCTGCGGAAGATCTGCGTAGTTCACGATCAGATTCAGATTCCTCAAGAAGGCCTCATTCGCATTCATCGTAGCGCCCGATTCTTCGAGCGAGATGAAATAGAGCCTTCTTCGCTCGGCCGAATACATCGCATTCACCCTTTGCTGTATGACGGCCGCACCGCTGTGTTCCGGTGCGAAATCCTGCGAGAACATCAAGATCTCGACCTTTCCTTCGCGCAGCCTTTCATTTGCTTGAGCCGGGGTTTGCGCGACATAGACCTTATAACCAGCGTCGGAGAGAAGCTTTGCCGCCTGCTCGAGTTTTGCGCCGAGACAGAGCAGAATGCGTCGCGGCTTTTCCGTTTCGTCATCGCCTGCTTCGAGCGGCGTGTTGTCCTTCTTCAATGCTTCGAGCAGCGAGCGAAGCGCGCTGTTGATCTGCATCTCGGATTCTCTATGAGCAAAATCTTGCGAGTTGCCGCCGGTTGCCGGTGCCGGTTTGTTGTCGGCAAGCTGCTGTACCGTCGAAGAGCCTTTTCCGGACGCATCCTTTTGGACGCGCAGCATATTCTGGCAGCGTGGGCATCTGACCGTAAAGTTCCCGGCCGGAACTTTCGATTCGTCTAATTGCAAGGAAACAGAGCAGTTATCGCAGCGTATTATCATAAAGATCCTTGTCTCCTACTCGATCATGCTGAGAACCGAATCCGGATTCGATTCCGCCGGCGGCGGCGTCGAGCCCATTGGACGTCCCATGCGATGCTGATTAACGTAATCCTCGGTCGAGGCGAGCCCCTTGAGCTGGAGCAGGAGGTTATTCTGGTTGGTGGCGAACGAGAGTCCGTCTTCCATCGTGATCTCGCCGGATTCGACGAGCTTGCGGATCACGGAATCGAAGTCCTGCATTCCGTCGATCTCACCGTCGCGGATCGCGTCGAGCAATGTCTTACCCTCGGTCTCACCTTTCTCAATGTATTCGCGTGTTCGCGGGTTCGACCGCAGAACCTCGACGGCGGCGATACGGCCATTGCCGTCTGCCTTCGGGATCAGGCGCTGGGAAACGATGTAACGGAACGTCTGCGCGAGGCGCGTGCGAATGATCCGCTCTTCGTTCTTCGGATAAAGGCCGATGATGCGGTCGATCGTCTTCGAAGCGTCGATCGTATGCAGCGTTGAAAGCACAAGGTGGCCCGTCTCTGCGGCCTCAAGCGCGATCTCAGCCGTCTCAAGGTCTCGCATTTCGCCGACGAGGATGACCTTCGGCGCTTGTCGAAGGGCAGCGCGCAGCGCGGTCGCAAAATCTCGGGTGTCGGCACCAACCTCTCTCTGGTTGATCGTCGACATCTTGTGGTTGTGAAGGAATTCGATCGGGTCCTCGATCGTAACGATGTGATATGCCTTCGTTTCGTTGATGCGGTCGATGATCGCGGCAAGCGTCGAACTCTTACCTGAGCCCGTCGGCCCAGTGAGCAAAACGATTCCGTTGCGGATCTCCGCGATCTCGGCGAGTGTCGGCGGCAGCCGCAGATCCTCAAAACTCGGGATCGAATGCGGGATCAACCTCATTACGATCGACCAGGAGTTTCGCTGCTGGAAGATATTTACGCGGAAACGGCATTTCCCCGGAAGTGCGTAGCTAAGGTCGGCCGTTCGGTATTTCGCAAGCTGCATTGCCGCGTCCGGATTATCCCGGACGAGAGACATGGCGATCGTCTCCGTCTGGAACGCCGTCAGCCTTCCGAGGCCGAGGGGCGACGCCGGATGCAGCTTACCGTTGATCTCAACCTGCGGCTTTTGATTCGCCGAGAAGTTCAGATCGCTGATGTTGTCGGAAACGAGCAGCATCTGCTCGATGATCGGTGCAATGTCTAACAAACTCATTGTGGAAACGCAGCTCCCCTATGTTGGCGTAAATGTCTGGAGGGATCAGGGAACGTAAGGACGGCCGCATCTCGAGGCGTGGAAAACCGCGAGCCCAAAGCCGCGTAACCATTATGACCAATGTTTATTCTGAATGCAAGACAATTTTGGCAAATGTTTAACGTTGTGAGACACGCTCGACGAGTTGGCGGTATTTTTCCTCGATCAGGTCGGCATTTCGCACGATTGCACCGATCATCGCGGCCGAGCTTGCCCCGGCGTCTATAGCGGACAGCAAATTCTCCTCTGAGATGCCGCCGATGGCGACCAGAGGCACGTTTCCTGCCGTTTTGGCGGCATTCTGGAGCATTTCAAGGCCAATGACCGGCTCGTGGTCGGATTTGGTCGCTGTCGCGAATATCGGGCCTATTGCGGCGTAATCGATGTCTTCGCGAAGTGCGGCCTCAAGCTGTTCGATCGAGTGTGTAGAAAGCCCAATGATCTTCTCGCGGCCGAGGATCCTCCTCGCAGCTGCGACAGGCATATCGTCCTGCCCGAGGTGCACTCCGGCGGCGTCTACCGCTATTGCGATATCGACCCTGTCATTGACGATGCAGTGAGCGCCCGCCGCACGGCAGAGCTTTGCCGCTTCGAGGGCATCGGCGTACCAATCGCCGGGCTGTTGTTGCTTTTCGCGAAGCTGGATGAAGGTTGCACCGCCCGAGATCAACCGCCGGACCTGCTCCGTATGCGAAAGGCCGGAAATTCTTGTGTCTGTGATCGGATAGATCTTCGGGAGCTGCAGGTTCACGGTTTTAAAACTCCGGCTAATAGATCGCCTTCATCATCAGAAAGCAGTCTTCGCCGTCCGTGTAGTATTTGTTCAGGCGTTGGACGACATAAAAGCCCTTCTGCCGGTAAAGTTCCTGTGCCGCGGTATTCTTGACGCGAACCTCTAGCACGAGAGTGTTTATCGACCGTGCGCGAAGTGCATTCTCAACATGCACAAGAAGGCGTTTTGCGAGGCCGCGGCGGCGATGTTTGGGAGAGATGCCGATAGTCGTCAGATGCGCGGTGCCTGTTTCGTTGACCATCACAAATGCGAATCCGACCGTGTCGTTGTCTTCTGTAACGATTCGGTATGAGAGCGTCGTTGGCTGGCTCAGCAGAAAATCGAGCGTGTGCCGGGTGTAGCTGTCGCCGTTCGGAAAACATTCGGCGTTCAGCAGCGTTACCTCTCGAAGATGTCTTTTCGTGAGTGGACGAATGACATATTCGCCGGGCGGTGCAACCTTTACACCGGGCTCCGCGACGCGTGCCGGCGGACCGAAAAGATTCTTGATCGAGTCGATAAACTGCATTATTTCACGAACATACAATCGCCGTAGCTATAGAACCGATAACCCTCACGCACGGCGTGCCCGTAGGCATCCATTATAAGTTTGTGTCCGCCGAATGTGGAAACAAGGATAAGCAGAGAACTCTTCGGCAAGTGAAAGTTCGTAACAAGCGCCGAAACCGCCTTGAATTTGTAACCGGGCGTAACCGTAAGATCCGCGACTCCCGCACCGGCCTCGAATCGTCCTTTCGCTCTGATAGCCGATTCGAGCGCGCGCGTCGTTGTCGTACCGACCGCGACAATGCGTTTCCCCGTCTCCAGCGAATCATTCAGCGCGTTTGCCGCATCTTCCGTGATCGAGAATCGCTCAGGCAAAACGCGATGTTCCTCGAGTTCTTCGACACGCACGGGCTCGAACGTCCCGTAACCTACGTGTAGCGTAAGTTCGACGATCTTTGTACCGTTGCCGCGGATCGCGTCCAAGATCTCGTCGGTAAAATGGAGCCCTGCGGTCGGTGCCGCGATCGCACCGCGTTCGGCAGCAAAGACCGTCTGATACCGCTCACGGTCGAACTCGCGTTTCGCCTCATCCGGAGTGATGTACGGCGGTAGCGGCGTGTTCCCCAAGCGATCGATCTGCTCGTCAAGGTCACCTTCGGTCTTAAAACGGAACCGCACGCGGCCGCCATCGAGTTTTTCCAGGACCACGGCCGAGAATCTCTCGTCGAAAATGACCCTTTTTTCCGGTGAGAGACGCTTGCCCGGGCGTGCGACCGCATCCCAGACACGCGGTTCGACCTCCTCTATGAGCAGCATTTCGATCGCCGCTCCGGTCTCCGTCCGCCCGAACAATCTCGCCGGAAAGACCTTCGTATTGTTGAGAACGAGGGTGTCGTCCGGGCCGAGCTCGCCTACGAGGTCCGTGAATTTCGCGTCGTGAAATTCGCCGCTTTTGCGATCGACGATCAGCATTCGCGAAGCCGAACGGCTCGCCAGAGGGGTTTGAGCGATCTGTTCCGGCGGCAATATGAAGTCCAGGTCGTCAAGACGCATAAGAAAAGAAACTATTGATGCAAACTCAGGAGTTTACTATAATTCAGGCTGTACCTTGATCATCAGCAGTTGAGACTTTGCTTGCAACTGGACGCTCCGCGCTTCGAGTCTAACGCTTCGGGAAAGGGAATAATCCCCATCCCACTGAACACGGACCGGGGACACGGCCTTGTTGACCCTAATTAGGAGGACAAATTTATGACTAAATTTGGAAAGACCATTTCTATATTCGTTGTCGCGATATGCGCTGCGGTCATCCTGCCGACCGTTGCGAACGCACAGCTTCGTAACCAAAATCGCTATTCAAAACGCAATGTAAGCGACATTATCAAACGCCTCGAGAACAGCAGCAACAAATTCCGTCGCGATTTTGATAAGGCGCTGGATAACAGCCCGATCAACAACACGCCGCAGGAGGACGAATACAATCGGCTCGTGCGGAACTACGAGAATTCACTCGATCGTCTTCGCAGCAATTTCGACCGCTCGCGAAATTGGTGGGAAGTTCGCAATGACGTCTCTGATGTCGTACAGCAGGCTCAGCCGGTGAATCAGATGATCCTTCGTCTTCCTTTCCAACGGAAGATCGAAAGACAATGGCGTCAGATGCGCACCGACCTCAACACCGTTGCTGACACCTACGATATGCCGGGCCTCGATGGCGGCGGCTGGAATGGCGGCTGGAACGGCAACCAGAACTATCCCGGCGGTGGTGGCTGGGACAACAACTGGCAAATGTCCCGCCCGCCGAATTGGGCTGTCGGAACCTACTATGGCGTCGGCCCTCGCGGTGAAAGGATCACGCTTGCGATCCAATCCAATGGCCGTGCGACGTCGAGCGTCAATGGCCAGCCGGTCAGCTACGGTCGCTACTATCGCGGTCTGCTTACCTTCGGTCAAGATTCGGCAACGCTTGTCCGTACGCGAAATGGCATCGACACCGTCAGCACGCTGAATCGCGAAACGATCAGCTACAGCAAACAAGGCTGGACGGACGGCGGCAACGACGATTGGGGCAACGGTTCGCGTCCTTCGTCCTGGGCCGTTGGCACGTTCTGGGCGACCAGCCCCCAAGACGGTTCGCGTATCACGATGACGATCACGAACGAAGGGAACGTTACCGTCGTTATGGGCAACGGGGCTCCGTCGTACGGCAGGCTCAGCGGCAACACGTTGCGGATGGGTCCGTACACCTCGCGTCTCTATCGCCAGGGCAACGGATTCCGTACCGTCTCGGACACTGACGGCCAGACGATCTCCTATACCCGTATCAGCCGTTAACGGCCCGGATGATCGTCCACACCCGTTACTAGGCCACATCGGACAGCTTGTCCGGTACTTTCCGATCCCGCAAGAGTGTGCGTCCAAACGCCGCCCTTGCGGGTTTCGTCCGTTAGGGCCGCCGAGCGGAAAAGCTGTGCTTTTCCGATGCGATCAACAAAAGACCCTCGGCGGCGTAGCTGCCAAGTACACGCTATCCCAATAACGGCGAAGCCGAGCTTCGCCGCTCGGCGAAACAGCTTGGTCCAAGTACCGGGTGTCTCCCTTTGCGTTTTCTGCTCATCAAATCCACGCTATACTTCATTGAACTCTTCACGTTGATTCAAACGCAAAGAACGCAAAGATATTCGCAAAGGTCTCAAAGACGCTGCCGCGAGATTCTTCCCCTTTGCGTCCTCTGCGGCCTTCACTTCGCGACCTTTGCGTTTCCTGCTTATCGAATCGCCGCTATTTCTCTTTGCACTCTTCACGTTGGTTTTAACGCAAAGAACCCAAAGATACTCGCAAAGGTCTCAAAGACGCTGCCGCGAGATCCTTCCCTTTGCGTCCTCTGCGGGCCTCACTTCGCGGCCTTTGCGTTTTCTGCCGACCCAGAACGCATTGTCTCGTTTTCCTCCTTTCCGCATTGGTTTCAACGCAAAGAACGCGAAGATATTCGCAAAGATCGCAAAGACGCCGCCAGGGAAAGGTTCTTCATCAAACGCGTGGGATGCGGTGGCGGCACGGATCGGTTGCTTTGGCGGCCGCCGCTCGCCACTTTCGGCAACTTTACACTGTCCGAAATCATCGAAATACGGTAAACTAGCGTTCCTCGCTCATGTGGGGGCGACAGGCTTCGACAGGGGCTTGTATAGATCTTTGAGTGCACGTCGGGCTTTTTGTAGGTGAGCCCGTTAACAAAACTTGCAAAACACAAATGCTAATCAAGAATTAGCTCTTGCTGCCTAATTAAGTTTAGCTACAGCAATGTCAACCGGGAAGTCCGCCTGATGCGACCCGGCCTGGCATAACTCAGTTCAGGCTCGTTTCGCGCCTACACCTGCGGCGCGAGATCAAAGTTAGTCGGGTTAGCCTTTGACGAGGTCTTGTCTGTTCATCTGCTCGTCTTTGGCGAAACTAAAGTGAATGGACTAAACGTGTAGATCGCACTGGTCGCAACCTTTGGATGCGGGTTCGATTCCCGCCGCCTCCACCATCATTTCTTAGCTATTCAAGATCGCTGGTCTTTTGGCCGACCTCAGTCTTTGTCAGGTGCCGGGTCGTTTCATCCGTTACGCTGAATGGCGTTGCGGGGAACCGCGTTGTTTCAGCAGGGCTGAGGTAGGCAGGGTCATTCGTCGGGAGCTCGCCGGTCGAACGGGTTGGGCTCGCGGTATCAAGCTGTTGTTCGGCGGCTCCGCGTGACGCGCCGAATAGCTTTGAAACATACAAGCCGTTCATAATTAGGGCTCCGCCGACAAGCAGCGGAATGATGCCGACGACCCATAGGCGGCTCAATATCTCAGATTCTCCCGGCGGCACAGAGCCGCTTGCGATCAACCCCTGCATAAAAATGTAAAGGAAGATCATCAGGCCGAGGCCGATAGAGCCCGTAATAGTTCCGGCCTTTATCTCGTTGCGCCGACGACTGTCGGGCGTTATGCCTTTTATGCGGTCGAGCTCGGCCTTGCGTTTGACGGCCTGTTCGCTCGACATCAGCATCTCGGCGACCCACGTGTTCTTCCACGCAAAGCCTTCGCCGCGTTCAGGCGTCGCAAGTGCCTGCTGAACGGCCGCAAGATGGGCTCCGCACACCTTGCAGAACCTCAAGCCTTCTTCCTGTGTCGATCCGCACTTTGGGCAAAACATACGTGTATTATTGCGCTTCTTGAACAGGGAATTACGAAAATCTTTGAGGAAATGTTCGCGAGCGCTTCGGGGATCGTGCCTGAGGCTACTGCCTGCCGGCTTCTTCGACGGCCGTGCGGATCGCCTTTTCGATCTGATCGAGGTGTTCCTGGCTATCGGCTTCGCAGCGCAGGACGAGGATGGCCTGCGTGTTTGAGGCTCGCACGAGGCCCCAACCGTGGTCGAATTTGATACGCGCACCGTCGATCGTATTAACGTCATGATCTTTTGAGAATCGCTCTGTGATCCGCCTAACAACGTCGAATTTCCTGTCATCGGCGCAATCGACGCGTATCTCGGGTGTCGAGAAAGTTTTGGGTAGATCTGCAAGAAGCTCGGAAAGGGTCTTGTCCGACCTCGAAAGTATCTCGAGAACCCTCGCGCCCGCGTACGTCGCATCATCAAACCCGTAAAATCTGTCAGCAAAGAAGATATGGCCGCTCATCTCGCCGGCAAGCGCGGCGTCCGTCTCCTTCATTTTTGCCTTTATGAGCGAATGACCCGCCTTCCACATAACGGCGTTGCCGCCGTGCGCGCGTATGTCGTCAAAGAGCGTTTCGGAGCATTTAACCTCGGCGATGATCGTCGCGCCGGGCTTCTCTTCGAGCACTGCACGCGAGAGGAGCACCATAAGTTCGTCGCCCCAAAGGATCCGCCCTGTTTCGTCAACGACACCGATGCGGTCGCCGTCACCATCGAACGCAATACCGATGTCTGCACCGCTCTCCCGAACCGCTCTGATCGTATCGTCGAGATTCTCAAGAACGGTCGGGTCCGGATGATGGTTTGGGAAGTTCGAATCAGGTTCGACAAAAAGCTTGACCATTTCGACGCCCAACAGGTCAAAAACCGGCACCGCCGTAACGCCGGCCATTCCATTGCCTGCATCGACAACAGCCTTTATCGGCCGCGTTCCCATCGAGATGCGGCGCGCAAGGTCGTCACAGTACTGGTCAAGCACGAAGATCTCTTCCGACGTCCCGCTGCCATTTGCGAATTCGCCATTTTCGGCTATCGCGCCGATCTCCCGTATCTGTTCGCCGAATAGAGCGGCGTGGCCAAGGCATATCTTGAACCCGTTGTGGTCGGGCGGATTGTGCGAACCCGTGATCATCACGCCGCCATCGACATCGCGTGTAAAGACCGTGTGATAGAGAACCGGCGTCGGTACTTGCCCGACTGAAACGACGTCGATCCCCGAGGCGTTCAGTCCATCCGATAGGATCTTTGCAAAGACGGGTGAGCTCTGCCTTGCGTCGAATCCGATCGCGATCTTTCTGGCGTTGTTCCGCACAAAGAACGTCCCGATCGCACGCGACAGATCCGCGACGACGGCCTCGTTAAGGTGCTCACCGACGATGCCGCGGATGTCATATTCTCGAAATATGTTCTTATCGATCACGGTTCTTTTAGTGTGGCCGAATTCGGCACGCGAATCAACGCGCGCGGAAGTCTTTGCTATACTGTCCAAATCGACACTAAAAGGCAACCGCCTATCCGTGTAAACGCATCGAAAACTTTGACCAAAGCCGTTTTTTTGCCCGATCTCTATGCATTCCTTTCGCAAAACGTTTCCGCTTATCCTTGTTTGCCTCGTCGCGCTGAGCGCTGCGGCCTTTGGCCAGACGCCCTCGCCGACACCGACACCGTCCGACGAAGGCGGCACGTCCAAGGTGTTCGAGGTCAGGCTGCCCGTAACGGTTACGATGGGCAAGAAAGAGCTTGTCAGCGGAATGACACGTGGTGATTTTGCGGTCTTTGAGGATGGCGTTCGCCAGGAGATCACCTACTTTTCGGACGAGAAGACAAATCCGCCCGTTTTTGTCGGCGTCCTGATGGACACATCGCCATCGACTGCCGGCAAGCTGAAATTCGAGAAGGAAGCGGCGCGCAATTTCATCTACACCGTTACGCGTTTGCGTAAAGATAAGGCCGCGTTCATGACCTTCGATCACGAGATCAAGCTGCTGCAGGATTTTACCGACAAGCTGGACCTGCTCGACAAGGCGGTCGACAAGGTCAACAAGACCGGTTCGCAAACGGCACTCTACGACGCGATATGGGAGTTCTGCGATGAAAAGATGCGAAACGTCCCCGGCCGCCGTGTACTCGTGATCATTACCGACGGCGACGACACGTACAGCCGCGCGGTTCTTGCCGATGCGATCGACATCGCACAGCGCACGGAAACGACCGTTTTCGCGATCTCGACAAAGGCAGGATTCTTAGGCACGGTTCCGGGCGTTGAAATGGGAATGGACCGCGATTCGGGCGACAAAGCCCTAAATAAACTTTGCGAGGAAACGGGCGGCGACGTTTTTTATACGGGCGATATGCTCGAGCTCGAACGTTCGTTCACGAAGATCTCGAAAGAGCTTCGCTCGCAGTACATCATCACCTACAAGCCTTCTGATCAGACACTGAACGGAAGGGTTCGCAAGGTCGAGGTCAAGTTCACTGATCCAAAGAAAGCGAAGGAATATAAGATACGGACAAAGTCGAGCTATCGTGCGGTAAAGGATAGCTTGAGATAAGGAAGACAAGAGGTTTTTGTGATGTTTCGAAAGTTGGGTCTTGTATTGGCGTTCGCCGTGCTCTGCACCGGTTTCTTTTTCGCCGGCGACGCCGAGAACGCGTCCGCGCAGTCCACCGCTCCGAAGCCGACAGCTACTCCGTCCGCAACGCCGCCTCCGATCGTTGACGATGAAGTTCTTAAGATCGATACAGAGGTCGTCAACGTTCTCTTTACCGCGCAGGACCGCAACCGCCGTCTGCTGACCAGCCTTACTCAGTCCGACATTAGGCTCCTCGAGGATGGCGTGCCGCAGGAACTTTCGGCATTTACACGGCAGGTCGATCTGCCGCTGAGCCTCTCGATCCTGATCGATGTCAGCGTCTCGCAGCAGCGTACGCTGCCGGACGAAAAGGATGCCGCGATCTCATTCCTCGAATCTGTCGTTCGGCCCTCGAAAGACGAGGTCGCTGTCCTTAGCTTTACTGGCGAAACAACTCTCGAACAGGATATGACGAATAACCTCACGCGGCTTCGACGCGCGATCGAGAACGTCAAATTCGTGCCGCCTTCCGGCTATATCGGCGGAGGCGTCGTTGTCGGCGGTTCAGTTCCCGGAACGCCTCCGATCTCGGGACGGAATCAGGGAATACAAGGTTCGACCGCTATTTGGGACGCGATCTGGGTAACATCGCGTGAAGTTCTCGGCGCAGCACCCGAGAGAACACGACGCGCGATCATCCTGCTTACCGACGGTCAGAACACATCGGGCCAAAAACGTCTTGATGACGCAGTTGACGCTGCCGTTCGCTCCGAAGCGATAATCTATTCCGTCGGGATCGGCGACAGCTTCTACGGCGGTGTCGATAAAGGCACGCTCAACAAGGTCTCAGAACGCACAGGCGGCAGGGCCTTCTTCCCGCGTGACGAGAACGAGCTCCGTCAGGCTTTTAAGCAGATCGAAGAAGAGATGCGTTCGCAATATCTTCTTGCCTACGAACCGAGTAATCAGAACCGCGATGGTTCATTCCGAAAGATCGAGATCCAGCTCGTCAACCCGGCTCTGAAGGATCAGAAGATCAAGCTAACGCATCGGCAAGGCTACTTCGCAAAATCGGACAATAAGAAGTGAGCTTGGCACTATCGGTCCGGAGCAGTTTCGGGGTCATTTAGCCACCATTGATTGCCCCAGCTATCGATGAAACCTGCCGAGCGGCCGTAACCGCGTTCGCCTGGTTCCTGATTCCCGTTTGCACCTGCGCTCAATCCTTTTGCGTACAATTTGTCCACATCCTTTGTCACGATATATGTCGCGCAAGGGAAAGGCGGCCATTCGTCGCTCGCCTGGCCGAACATTATCGTTCCGCCGTTGATCGAGTATTCGCAATGCATTACCGAGCCGTCGGGACGGTCAACACGGAGCATTTCAACCGCATTGAAAACCGTTGAGATAAAGTCGATGAATGCGTCAGCGTCGTTGACCACAAAATACGGCATCACGGGCGAGTAGTGTTCGGGTACTTTCATTTCTGCTCTCCTTTTGGGCACGTAGTTATCCACCAAACATTACCAAGTGGGTCGGCAAATCCGCCGCTGCGGCCGTAGTCCTGATCGGCCATCTCCATTACGGTCGTCGCCCCGTTGTCCATTGCTTTTCTGAAGGTGGCGTCCGCATCAGGAACATAGACAAAGAGGTTCGCGGTCGCGGGTTTCCATTCGTCCCGGCTATTCGAAAACATGATCGTACTTCCGTTGATATTCGCCTCGCAGTGGCCGATGATATCGCCACGCATATCCTTGTGCGTCAGCTCCGCATCGAATACTGCCTCAATGAACGCAATAAAGCTCGCTGCGTCCTCCATCATCAAATACGGCATCACTGCCTGATGCCCGTTCGGGATATTCATTTGTTTCATTCTCCTCTTGATTCATTGAGAGCGGCTGTGATCTGGCTCAAGACGCAAACCCATCTTCCGTCCCGTTTGACGAAGTGATCGGTCGTCCATTCATCGGCTTTGAAAGCCTGACCGCGAAAATGCGCCGTATTCTCGACACGCGCCGTAAGCACGGCACTTTCGCCGTAAACCATTATGCGCAGGTCGCTTACAGCTTCGAATCGGCTGTGCGTCAACTCTCCTGAGCGAATTAGTTCAAGAAGGTATTCTTTCGACGCAATGCCGCGGTCGGAAACCATCACCCACTCGTCGGCCATTACGCCTCCAATTCGTTCCGCATCATTTGCGACCATCGCCGCGGCCCAATCTGCCGCAAGTTCTGACAGCTCTTGCTCTATTTCGTTACCCATAATTCTTGATCGCGGACGCAAAGGGCGGCCGCAAGTATTGAGACTAGACGATACCTTACCTATAGGAATTGGAAAAAAACGACGAGCGCGTTACGCGCTGAGATATTCCGATCCTTCAGCGGAACCTTTGAAGAAGGCTTTCGGACTATAGCCCGAAAACTCCTTGAAGTCCGCAATAAAATGCGATTGGTCGTAGTATCCCGCATCGTACGCGATATCGGTCAATGTTTTTTCGGTGCCGAACTGTTTGACCGCCGCCTGAAAGCGGGCAATGCGAGTGAAGGTTTTCGGTGGGAAGCCGGCAAATTCCTTGAACTTTCGCTCGAACTGACGGTGCGATAGCTCAGCCGACCGCGAGAGCGACTTAACATCCACAAGGCCGCGTTCTTGAATGATGTGTCCGATCGCTCCAAAGATAGGCGACGCCGGGCGGCTGTTCTGATCCAGGCGTCTTTCAAGGAAGGCTGAAAGTATGGCCACGCGTTCCTGCGTCGTGGAGGCGGTCATTATCCGCTCCTCCAGCTCCGCACCCTCAGTGCCCGCAAGCGAGCGAAGGTCAACAAGCTCGTCCGTCACGTCGCTTGCCGGGTAGCCAAGCAACACGGGGATCGCGAACGGGTAAAGATAGCACCCAAAGATCGCCCATCGCTCGGAGGCGATCCATCGGGTTACGTTCCGAGTCTGTGCGTGTAATCCGGCGGCGTGTGAGGCTGCGCGTTCTCCGTTTGAGTTCAAGACATCGAACGGGCAGCGATAATGAAAGACGAGTTCTGCACACGCATCAGCATAGCCTCGATAAATATATGGCTCCGCATCGCTGGCATCGCCTTCATAAACCCAGAAGATCCGTACAAAAGGGGCGAGCCGCTCTGAAGGTGCGATCGTGTAGTACCTCATGGCGTTTAGATGGCGGATCGGCCGCTATCAGACGAACATCTTACCGGGGTTTAGAATGCCGTTCGGGTCGAATGTATGTTTGATGCCTTTCATCACGGCGAGCGTTGCGTCATCGACAGCATACCCTAAGTACGGAGCTTTGACATATCCGATGCCGTGCTCGCCGGAGATCGTGCCGCCAAGTTCGACCGATAGCTTGAACGTCTCGCTCACGCACTTTCTCGCACGTGCGACGGCCTCAGCGTCATCGCGATCGACGACGAAATTCACGTGAATGTTACCGTCACCCGCGTGGCCGAAGTTCGCGACAAAGGTATCGTTGCGTTTGCCGATCTGCTCGACGCCGGCGACAAGCTCGGGCACACGCGAACGCGGTACAACAACGTCCTCATTGATCTTGAGTGTGCCGTATTTCATCAAACTGGGCGAGATCGCGCGTCGCACATCCCAGAGCTTATCTTCCTCTTCTTTCGAGCGGGCACGGATCACGTCAAAGCCGCCATTCTCGGCAATGATCTGCTCGATGAGCCGCGCGTTCTCCTCGACCTCGTCGCGTGAACCGTCAACGGCCACGAGCAGTATTGCCTCGGCATCCCGCGAGAGTCCGAATGCAAACTGTTCCTCGACGGCCGCGATGCAGAATTTATCGATCGCCTCCATCGCCATCGGCAGCAGGCCGTGCGGCGTGAACTTGGTGAGAACCTTGCACGCGGCCGCCATCGAGGTAAAGTTCGCCCTGACGGTCGATGTCGCTTCAGGCATCGGGAGCAGTTTCAGCGTGGCCTCGGTGATGATGCCGAGCATCCCTTCCGAGCCGCACATCAGGCCCGTCAGGTCGAAGCCAACGACGTTCTTGACGGTTTTGCCGCCGGTGCGAATGATCTCGCCCGTGCCTGTCACGACCTCGAGGCCGAGTACATGATGCTTTGTAACGCCGTATTTCGGCGTCCGCATGCCGCCCGCGTTCTCGGCGATGTTGCCGCCGATGTACGAGTCCTTGTAGCTTGCGGGATCAGGAGCGTAAAGCAATCCAACCTCGGCCGCGGCCTGTTGCACGTCGTAGGTAGTTAGGCCCGGCTGAACCGTCATATAAAGATCATCCACGTTCAACTCGATGATCTTCTTCATACGGTCGGTACCGACAACGATGCCGCCATCCACGGGAACCGCGCCGCCCGTGTATCCAACGCCGCCGCCACGAGCCGTCACGGGGAAAAGATATTCGTTGGCGAGCTTAATGACCGCCGACATCTCCTGCGTCGTCGATGGAAAGACGACAGCCTCGGGCGGAAATTTCTCCTTGACGGCGTCCGCACCGTACGGTTCGACGCGGTCGGGATCGACCACGACGTTCTCATCGCCGACGATCTCACGCAATTTTGCAAGAACTTCGGGATTCGACGCGGTCGTCGTCTTACGGCCACCGGAATTGAAATGAATAGATTCAAACATTGCTAAAAGTCTCCCGCGAGGCCAAAAGTCTCATACCGCGGCTCGCCGTTCGAGCTCTGCAGGATGTAAAAGACACGCTGGCCGTTCACCGCACGCGTTACGGCCGGGTCGGTGCGGCCGTCCCCGTCATAGTCGCCGAGTTTGACGACATCGGTCGTTGAGCCCCATGGGAAGGCCTCCATCTGAGCGTCGGAGCTTCGCCGAATATAGAAAACCCGCTGGCCGCTGACATTGCGGATCACAAGCAGATCGGGCACTGAGTCGCCGTCAAAATCACATCGTCCCGCAAACAGGCCATCGCTGCTCAAACCCCACTGCACCACACGCATTTCACCGGTCGAGCTAAGCCGCGTGTACCAGACGCGTTGGCCGCTTTCGCTCCTTGCAACCGTCAGGTCGGCCTTGCCGTCGAGGTCAAAGTCATTTGGAGCCGGTATGTCGCCGCCCATTCCCCAGTAGTCGGAGCGGAACGTGCCCGTCGAGCTTTCCAGAATGTACCAGACGCCCGCTCTGTACACCGCAATGTCGAACTGGCCATCGCCGTCATAGTCAGCCGATGCAAAAAAATCGCCGAGGCTTGAGCTGCCCCAATGGGTCTCGACGACGTTGCCTGTCGCGCTCTGCAAAACGCGCCAGACCACATCCGAAGCGTACCGTGCTGTCGAAAAGTCGGACAGTCCATCGCCGTCAAAATCAACCGTAAGCGACACCGAATCTCCCTGCTGTCCTAGCGGCTGTGTAATGAGCGTCCCGTCGGTGCTGCGCTGCGCATAGAATGTGTGCTCTGAGTTGCGATAGACCTGAAGGTCCGTAAGGCCATCGCCGTCGTAATCATTGTAAGTACCGTTTGCGAGCTTGACCTGGCCGCGCAGCTCACCTTGCGGAAACTCAGGCGTTGAAATTTGGAAATACCATTCGTTTGCCCGCAGCTGCGCCACGTCGGGATCGCCCAGCTCGATCGACACGCCGGTCAGCAACCTATGGCGACCGGCGGGAACCGTTAGCACAGCGGGCGAAGTTTGGCCGACCGCCGCCTTGTGCACAGAGAATGTCGCATCAAGCGGGAAAACCTGTCCAAATGTGCACCGTATATCGAGCCTGCTCGTCCCTGTCGCGCTGACGACCGGTGACAGCGTTGCCGAACAAACCGCAGATCTTGCTGACGTATTCGGCGGTACGGCCTGCCGGCCCGAGAGATTCGCAACAAAACGTTGGCCGCCAAAAGCAGCCGAATATCCAAGAAAGATCGTCGCGACGATAGCAAATGTATTTAGTACGCGCTGCATAAGGTTCGAATTGGGCTTGTCCTCAATAATACTCAAACGCCGAAAGATTTGTTAAACTCTCACAAATCCAACACCTAGCGCGCGGACACTTGCGCCGAATACAAGAAAATAATGAGCGAACAGCAAAAGGAGACGATCCCTGCCAACGAATACGAGCGTGAATTGACGACCGACCTGGACGACATGACGCCGGACACGCCAAAAGGGATAGCACTTCACACGAAGATATTCATCGGCCTCGGCGTCGGTGTCTTCGGCGGATTGATCGCAAATTATGCTGTCGGCGGCAAGGATCCGTGGCTTGTGTGGACGGTCGATAATTTTACGAAGCCGATCGGCACGCTCTTCTTGAATCTGCTTTTGATGATCGTCGTGCCACTCGTCTTTTCGTCGCTCGTCGTCGGAGTCGCGGGCATCGGCGACATACGCAAACTCGGGCGGATCGGCGCAAAGTCATTTGCATACACGCTCGTGATCTCAGCTATCTCCGTGGTCATCGGGCTAACACTTGCAAACACGATCCAGCCCGGCAAACGGATCAGTCCGGAGACGCAGGCCGTCCTAAAGGCGGAATTCTCAAGCGGTGCATCAGCCGCAACGGAAGCTCAAAAGAAGGCGGCGGAAACAGCGAAGGCAGATTCGCCGATGATGCAGGCGGTAAAGACCGTCGTGCCGAGCAACATATTCAACTCGCTCTCGGGATCGAGCCCGAATATGCTGCACATAATGTTCTTTGCGTTGATCATCGGCATCGCGATCACGCTCCTGCCGGCACCGGTCTCCGAGCCTTTTGTGAAATTCAACGAGTCCCTTTTTGCTATTACGGCGAAGATAATCGACATCGTGATGAAGCTCGCACCGTATGCCGTCGCGTGTCTTTTATTCAACAACGTCGCGCAGTTCGGGCTGGAGCTGCTCGCATCGCTCGGCTGGTTCGTCGCAACGGTCTTGTTGGGCCTCGCGTTGCATTTCTTCGGCGTCTATTCGCTGGCGATCTACTTTCTGTCGAAGATCAACCCCATCGACTTTTTCCGTCGTGTGCAGACCGTGATCCTGACGGCCTTCTCGACTTCATCATCGAACGCAACGCTCCCGACCGCGCTTCGCGTCTCGCATGAGAATCTAGGTGTGCCGAAGGAGATCAACAACTTCGTGCTGACGGTCGGTGCGACCGCAAACCAAAACGGCACCGCGCTTTACGAGGGCGTGACCGTGCTCTTCCTCGCACAGCTCGCAGGCGTCGATCTTACGCTCGGACTGCAGCTCTCAGTCGTTTATCTCGCGATCCTTGGCGGCATCGGCACGGCGGGCGTTCCGTCCGGTTCGATACCGTTCATCATCGGCATTCTGTTCATGATCGGCATAGATCCGGCCCTGATCGCGATCATCATCGGCGTGGACCGCATCCTTGATATGTGCCGCACGACGCTGAATGTCGTCGGCGATCTGACGGCCGCAACGTATGTCGCGCGAAGCGAGGGCTACGAGCTTCTTCAGACGAGCGAATCGGCAGGGATCGGTTAGAAAACTATGTTCCCGATCGGCGACGACAACTCGGACAGAACGATCACGCCCTATGTGAATTACGCGTTCATTGGGCTGAACATACTTGTTTTCCTTGCTCTGCAGCAGCTTGGGTCGAACGAGCATTTCACCTATGCGTTCACCCTTGTGCCGAAAGAGATAACCACGGGCAGGGACATCGTTGCAAGCATCCCGATACTCGACCAGGCCGGTCGGGCTGTCGGCGAGATACAGAATTACTCGGCACCATTCGGCGTATATTTCAACGTGATCTCGTCGATGTTCATGCACGGCAGTATAATGCACATCGCCGGAAATATGCTGTTCCTTTGGATCTTCGGCGATAACCTCGAAAACCTTCTCGGACACATCCGCTACGCGGCGTTCTATCTTCTTTGCGGAGTTGCGGCGGCCTTTGGCCAGATCATTATGGGGCCGGATTCGCTCATCCCGATGCTCGGGGCATCCGGAGCGATCTCGGGCGTGCTCGGTGGATATGTTCTGCTTTTCCCGCAAAGGCAGGTACGGGCGGTCATCTTCAATTTTCTCACAACCGTGCCCGCATTTGTCGCGATCGGGATCTGGATCCTCTATCAGCTGATCTCCGGATATATGACCGATCCGTCAACGGGCGGCGTCGCTTATGCGGCACATATCGGCGGCTTTATCGCGGGTGCAGCGCTGGTGCATCTTTTCGCACTTGGCCGCAGACGCTAGCCGTCTATATCGAAAGGCCCTCCGTCAGCAGAAAGATTCGGGTTGTAAAAAGGATCGCTCGCGGTTTGATCCGGCCAAAGCTCGCGCAATCGCGCAAGCGCGTTTCGCGAATATTCATCTGATACGTCACGCGTATTTTTCATCACGACGTAAGGCGTATAGAGCCCCCGAAGACCTTTCTGCCAAAGCCGCAGACACAGATCGACATCGAACAGCTCATTCGGAAACTCATCCGCTCGAAACCCGCCGAGGCTTTTGAAGACATCACTTCTGATCGCCAACGCACGCCATGAGACTGCCGAGTAATTGCCGATCAAACCCGCTCGGAAGAAGTATCCATTCGCGTTCTGCGGATACCCGTGATGAGCCTTGCGGACAGTCTTTTCGCCGCCAAGGATCAGGCCTGTCTGATCGATCGCACCGTCTTTTCGAAGGATCTTGCACCCCGCCGCACCGATATCTTTTTGCGAAACGTAAGACGCAAGCTCCTCAAGCCAATCGTTGGAATACGGCGTCAGTCCACGGTCCAGGAAAATGATCGCGTCGCCGGTCGCTCTCGCGGCAGCCTCATTCAGATCGCGTGCAAGCTGTTGCGAATCGCCGACGTAGATCGTCTCACAACTCTCGATGTCAAAATGCTTTCCTTCGCCTACGACAATAAGCGAGATGCTCGTCCTACCGTGCGGATATCGAACGCGATTCAACCCGTCCGCGGCCTCAACAACATCGGCTTCAATGCCTATCCGTTCAAGGTGATCAGCGATGGCGACGCGCGCCCTCTCGAACGCGTATGGCTTTGCTCCGCGGTTTGCGGCAACGCTCGTCTCGACCGCACGCCAATGATAAAGAACACGCGGAATGTGGCGTATCTCGGCCGGCGCGATCCGCTCGATAACACGAAGCGCAAGGTCATAGTCCTGGCTTCCTTCAAGGCCGATCCGAAACCCGCCGATCTCGCGCAAAAGCTCACTGCTATATGCGGAAAGATGCGTGACCATGTTTAGCGACAGCATCAGGTCGGGCGAAAACTCAGGCTTGAATTTCGGGTCCGATCGACGCCCTTCCGCATCGATGACATCCTCGTCGCTGAAGATCATCTTCGCGTCCGGAAAGCTATTCAGTTCAGCGGCAACGTAGAAAAGTGCATCCTCGGCGAGCTCGTCATCGTGATCAAGCAGAACGCAAAATTCTCCGGTCGCGAGTTCGAGTGCTGAATTCGATGCGGCGGAAATATGCCCGTTCTCTCCGCGAAATACAACCTTCGCTCGCGGTTCCTCGGCCACCAACTTTTCAAGGTACGGCCGGATTTGCGGCTTTGTCGAAGCATCGTCGGCAATGCACAGCTCCCAATTCGTGTAGATCTGTTGGCGGACGGAATCGACGCATCGCGAAAGCCAAATTTCATCGATGTTATAGACCGGAAGGATCACGGAGATCTTCGGCTTACGTTCGAACGCAACGACACGTTCGCGCAAGACATCGCGCTTCGCATCATTGAGCTTCTCGCGGGCGATAAAGCGTTCATACGCCCGTGCGTTCTTTCGCTTTACATTATACGCACGGACGAGAGCAGCGAAACCCGCGATGCCATTCTCACGAAAAGCATCGACCGTCCGGCCAACTTTTTCGCCAAGGTCGCTCATCGTTTCTTGAGCTGCATTTCCCAACCTTCCGGATTGATCGGGATCGTAACTGTCTCGCCGGGCCGTGCGGCGTCAAACTCGCGTGCGTGTGCGGCAAAGTCGAGGTCTTTGAAACGCGGCTGCTTCCAATCCGCAACAAAGCCCCAAACCATCATCAACGCCGGCAGAATAAAGACGTAGCGGAATCTTCCGACGCGCAGATTTGTCGCTAGAAAGAGCAGGCTTGCTAAGAATGCTAGTCCGGGAAACAGCCAGTAACGCGATGCCGTAAGCGGCACCTCCATCGCGATCCATTGCGGCTCAAGCTTTGTAACGGCAGGATTCACGAGCGCGGTCGAGCAAACAAGCACCGCGAAAATTATTAGCAAACGCAATTCCTGCTTTCCCCAAAGGAACGCAAGGACGAATACTGCGACACCACCTGCCGCAATGATCGTTGCGAGAACGTCCGTCCACCAATGGCTATGACGCAATAGGCCGTAATTCTTCGCGCCGACCAGCGTGCCGACAAATACCTGCCCGGCAACGATGCGTATGCCGCCAAAAAATGTCGCACCCAGCAGCTCGCTCGACGGCCTTTCGTTCGTAAATAGTGCGGAGAATTGTACCGCACAGCCGATCAGCAGGACCGAGCCGAGAACGAGCAGGCGTTTCTCCCGCCGATAAAAATACTTGATCCCGGCGATCGGCAGCAAAAGCAGGCACAACGGCCCGCTCAACGCAGACAGTGCAACGACCACGTTGTCGAATATCTTCCACGCGATCTCTTCGGCAGGCGTTGCGAAGATGATCAATAGAACCGTCAGTGCGAGATGCCACTGCGTGTTTGTAAGGTTTGCCGATGTTTCGTATGAATTCGGCAGAGCAAGATAGATGAACGCCGCTCCGAAACGGAATAGACGGCTCGGGATCGCCTGCGACATTCTACCCGAGATGATAAAGAACGCGTTAAAGGCCTGTACGGCGATCGCAAAGAGATTTAGTACCAATGGTGCCCATGCAAGCGGAACAAGCAGCGAGAGGGCGGCAACGGCCCGGGAAACCGTCTGATAGTATCCGGCCTCCGGAAGAAGGAAAGCGGCGAGCGGATCGAGGTTATAGGCTTGTGCATACCAGACACGGCCGTCCTCTGCCCAGAATTGCGCGTTCATCACCGCATCCGGCCTGTGGCTGATGACGATCAATGCCGCGGCGATGCCGGTAAGCACATACCAAACGCCCCACGGTACGCCACGGAGGATGCGAGCCAGGCCGCCACGGTCGGAGAAGAATGTTGTAAAGGGCAGTTTCACTATTTACGAGCGTTTCGCTTAAGCTTTTCCTACGGGGACACGAGATGTCAGAAGCCTGTCTGATCTGTCAGAACACAGAGCATAATCGTATCATCAAGACCCGCGAAATGATGTTCGGGAAAAGGGAAGAATTCTCCTATCTCGAATGTCATAACTGCGGGACGATCCAGCTCCTCAACGTACCAAACCTCGGCGCATATTATCCGCCCGAATATCTCTCGATGGGCAGCATCGATGATATCGACCTTGCCGAGACGCGTTCGCGTCGGATCGCCGCATGGTTCGCGGGCCGCTACCTTCGCGGCGAACACTGCCTGATCGGGAAGACCGTACTTGCTTTAAAACCCTGGGTCGCCGACCACTATCCGCCATCCCTGCGGCCGATATCGCTCAAGGCGAATTCGCGCATCCTCGATGTCGGCTGCGGGTCGGGCCGCCTGCTCGAAACCCTTCACTATTTCGGATTTCGCAGCCTATCCGGTGCCGATGCCTTTGTTTGCCACGAGATCTCGACCCCAAGCGGTATCCAAATCAAGCCGCAGTCTTTGGCGGATATTGAAGGCGAATATGACCTCGTGATGCTGCATCATGTTTTTGAGCATCTTCCCGACCCGAAAGGCGCACTCGCCGACATCCACCGGCTCCTTGCTCCCGGCGGGACCGCCTTGATACGGATGCCGGTCGCATCTTTCGCGTGGGAAGAATATGGCACGCACTGGGTGCAACTCGACCCGCCGCGGCACCTTTTTATCTTCCGCGAAAAGACATTCATCGAACTCGCGGAATCTGCCGGCTTCAAGGTCTCGCAAGTTACGTACGATTCAACGTCGATGCAATTCTGGGGCAGCGAACAATACCGCCGCGACATTCCGCTAAATGATCCACGCTCGCACGACTACGGCCGCGAAGGCACCGTCTTCTCAAATGAAAAGATCCGCGAATGGGAAGCCGCCGCTCACGAACTCAACAAAGAGCGTCGCGGTGATCAGGCGTGTTTCTACCTTCAGAAAGCGTAACTATTCATTCGTCCATTCGAGCATCGGCCGGACGATACCCGGCAGCAACCCCGCGTAATCGCCGCGTGCAGAATCTCCTTCTAGGCTGTCAACGACCGTGAACGTAACCGCATCGCGTGCAATAAAATGCACCATCAATGGTTTGTATGTCGAAACCGCCGCGGTCACGGATATCGTCCCTTCGGCAAGAAAATTTCCCGGTATCCACGCCGTCGCCTTATGCCTGCCCGCAGGCCTCGGTTTCTCACGCCAGCCGCTGTTCCAATCGTGCGAGATGAAGATGCATGCACCTCTTTCGTCAAAGAAATGAAGGTTCGGGATCAGCACCTTGTCATCGACCAGCGCCTCAAAAACGATCTCAACCCCAACGCTCTCGCGGATGTCGGGCGAGGCAAGCGTTTCGCCGTTTTTATTCACTACGCGAAGGCTTACGATACGCGCAATTTCGTTTCCCGGAGCCGGTGCTGCATCCTCCCAAAAGCGTTCGGCACCAGTGAGAGTCTGCTCATGCAGATACGCGGCAACCGTCTCGACCGCCGGGCCGTCCGCAGCGATCTTACCGTCTTTGAGCCAGATCGCCCGCGTACAGAGCCGCGAGATCGAGTTCATATCGTGCGAAACAAAAAGCACCGTTCGGCCGGATTCGCCGAGATCTTTCATCTTGCCGAGAGATTTTTTTTGAAACGCGAGGTCGCCAACCGCGAGAACTTCGTCAACGATAAGTACCTCGGGTTCGAGATGCGCCGCGACCGAAAAAGCAAGCCGCATATACATCCCGCTCGAATAATGTTTTACGGGCGTATCGAGGAATTTTTCAAGCTCCGAGAATGCCACGATCTCATCAAATCGCGCGTCTATTTCCGACCGACGCATCCCGAGGATCGCGCCATTCAGATATATGTTTTCGCGCCCGGTGAGCTCATTGTGAAAACCCGTCCCGACCTCAAGGAGCGAGCCGACACGGCCGGCGATCGACGCAGTTCCGCGGGTCGGCGGCGTAATGCGCGAAAGTATCTTCAGCAACGTTGACTTCCCCGCACCGTTGCGTCCGATGATGCCGACCGATTCGCCTTCCGCGATCGTGAATGAGACATCATCGAGCGCCGTCAGAGTTTCGCGGGTTCCATTCTTTCGCGTGAATATACCCGTTACGGCATCGCGGAGCGAATGGCTCTTGCCGGCGCCAAGCTTGTAGGTTTTCGTGAGTCCGCGTGCTTCGATCATTTCTAGATAACGTCGGCGAAATCGTCCTCCATCGATCTAAAAACTACGAGCGAGATTGCGGCGATCACGAACAACGAGACGACCGAAACACCGATCAGCGGCAAGTCAAATGGTTTGCCGAAAACCGCCGAGCGGAAGCCTTCGAGAATGCCGGTCATCGGATTGACGGCGAAAACGAGCCGCCATTTTTCCGGGATCATCGATGCGGGATAAAAAACGGGCGAGGCGATCATCCATACTTGCAGGAAGAACGGCACGGCGAATTTCACATCGCGAAACCGCACGTTCAATGCCGAGAGTAGCGTTCCGACCGATGCCGCGAGCAACACCGCAAGCACCACGAACACAGGCACGAGCAAGATCGCAGCGTCCGGAACCGCCTTGTAATAGACCATAAGGATCGCAAGCACAGCGATGCTGAAAACAAGGTCAAAGAGCGCGGCAAGCGTAGCCGCAAGCGGTACGATAAGGCGCGGAAAATAAACTTTCGTGACCAAATTCGTATTGTTCACAAAGCTATTGCTTGCCATCGAGACGGCGTTTTGCACAAAAAGCCAAAGCGTCAATCCCGTCATCGCAAAGAGCGGATACGCGATGTCGTTCGTATCAAATCTCGCCCAGCCGCTGAAGATCGCCGTAAAGATCACAGTCGTCAGAACAGGCTGCAGGACAGCCCACGCGATGCCGATCAGCGTCTGTTTATAGCGGATCTTGATGTCGCGAAGCGTGAGGAAATAGAGCAGTTCGCGCTGACGCCAAATTTCCAAGGCGCCGAGCCGCAGACGCGATCCGGCAGGCGTTATCTGTGTGATGTCGGTTGCGGCCATCAGGTAGATTTTACAGGAGTTCGCGAATATTGCCGTATCGCGATCTGGCAGATGCACGCCGGCGCGCACGCTGAGCATTGAACAAACGCCGCGGGGCAGCAATGCGAACAGCATCGAGAGCCTGTTCAGCGAGCGATGTAGCTCCTTTTCTATTCGCCCACATCGCCTTTGCGGCACGGCTGCGGTTGCCCGTCCGGTTGAAATGTCTTGCGGCGGCGTAGCGTAATTTCGTCTGAAATTCGGCGATCTCTTCGTCCGAGAACGGCAGCAGCCCGCGCGAGCGTTCCTGTGCGGCCAGCCATTCATCGACCATCAAACCAAAATCATCGCTCGTGTTTCTTCCGTGCTGCCGCCAGGCCGCCAGAACTTGCTCATTCCTCGCAAATTCGTGCTGTGCGGCGAGCCGTAGATAAAGTTCGTAGTCCTCAAGTTTCGAATCTTCGTTCCAAGGCTTTTCGCCCAGCACGTCGCGGCGATAAACAACGCCCGGGCTCGAGAATATCCCGCCCGTCATAAGCGTCGGCAACATATTGCCATCGGCGAACGCGGTCCAATTGTCGGTGCGGTCAAAAATATCGCCGTTCTCGTCAATGACAAAGACGTGCGAAAAGGCGAGTGCCGCATTCTCCCGCTCTTCGAGGAGCCGAACTTGCGCCTCGAGGAAATTTGGCAGCCAGATGTCGTCCGAGCCGATATACGCGAAATACTTTCGATCCGCATACGAAACTGCCTCGTTCAGCGTTGCGGAAAGGCCCCGGTTCTCGCGTGAGATGAATTCCGCAGAGAAGGGCGCATCTTTCAGCACCCTTTCGATCACCGCGACCGAGTCATCGCGCGAACCATCGTCAATGACAAGCAGCTTTGCCGGCGGCAGCGTCTGACGAAAGATCGAACGCAGGCATTCTTCGACGAACCGCTCGTGATTGTATGATGGAACGGCGACGAAAACCGCGTTGTCACTATGCGTTTGCATTCTTCTTGATCCGAAAAAGAATGTAAACACATTTAGGGCGTAAAGTCATATTATTTCGGAAGGTTCAGGAAGCAAGCATCAACGTGAAGATCTTAAAATATCTCGATACATTGGATCGCGGGGGCGCCGAGATGCAGGTGCTGGATATTTGCCGGAACGCGACGCGTTTCGGGCTCGAAATAACGCTTGCAACACGCGGCGGTACGCTCGAACCCGAGTTCGAGGCCGCGGGTATTGAGATCATTCGCCTCGAACGGCGTTTTCCCATCGACCCAAAGCTCGTCGGCGATCTGAGACGCATCATTCGCGAGCGTTCGATAGACATCGTCCACGGTTATCAATCGGTCGATGGACTGCATCTGCACCTTGCCGCACGTGGGTTGGCAAACGTCCGCGAGGTTCTTAGTTTTCAAGGGTTTGTGCAAGACGCAAAGAATCGTCTCGTCGCAAAGTTCCTGCTGCCGCGTGTCGATGCAAATATCGTCGTAAGCCGCTGGCTGCAGGATTGGCTTGCCAAAGAACGAGGTTTGCGGTTCGGAGCCAACACACACGTCATCTACAACGGTGCCGATCCGGAAAGGCTGCGTCCAACTGGTAAGTCGATCAAGAAAGAGCTTGGCATTCCTGAGGAAATTCGGCTCGTTGGCATGGTCGGCAATTTCTATCGCGATGCACGCAAGGACCAGTTGACAGTCGTAAAGGCACTTGGCGACGTTTTCGACAAGGTCGCGGACGTGCACTGCGTTTTTGCAGGGAAAGTAGAGCCAGGTGCGGAGAGAAAATTCGACGCGTGCAAGGAATTCGTCCGTTATCGCGGGATCGCCGACCGCGTACATTTTGTGGGCGGGCGGACCGACGTGCCGGACATTCTTTCCGAGCTTGACGTCTTTATCTTCTCGTCGCTTCACGAAGGGCTGCCGGTCGCCGTCTCCGAAGCGATGCTTGCGGGCGTGCCGATGGCGGTCTCAAATATCGGCCCGCACCTTGAGGCAACGGACAATGGAGAATTCGCGCGGATCTTCCCCGTAAAGGATCATCGAGCGCTTGCCGCAGCGGTCGCCGATCTGCTCGGCAATAAAAAAGCTGCGGACGACCTCGCTCTAAGAGCGCGATCGCACGCAGCGGCTAGTTTCAGCATTGACGCACATGTCGGCAGCCTTGTGCGTCTATATCAACAGATACAATAACGAGGAGAGACTGGTCCCGCTATTGTCTCTGAAACTCTGGTGAACCAAGCACCAAACTTACTACCTTAAAGACCTCAGGATCACCCGACGCAGGAAGCAGCAACGCCTTCTGGTTCTTCCGTCGAACCTGCGGCCCGGCAATATCATTCGCTGTCTCAGGGTCGGCGGATTCCTCCGGATCATTTTCAGGCGCTTTCACCTCTGGCAGCGGCTGAGCCAACTGCTTTTCGAGGCTCGCACGCGTCGCGGGGCGAATGTCGCCGTCAAGGATCTTGTTTATCGCCGCATCAAGCATCGCCTGCTTGGTCGGAGCGGCAAATGTCCGGAGATCGACGCGCGTTCCCGGAACGCGATTGCTCGACAGTGCGACGGCAAAGTTTAGCCGTTCGAGCAACGCTCCCGTGTTCACCCAATCTTCTGCTAGGTCCGGATAACCCGTCGGCGCCTGATAACCGTAAGGAACTTCGCCGAGCTTTCGGAGCATCGCATACATTCCGCGGCCGCCGTTCGTATCGCCGCCGAGTGCGCGTATCGAGCTGACCGCAAGCTCAAACGGCGATTTGATCTTCGAACGGTAATTCGCCGGTGCCCAAAATTCCGCGTCGGTAAAGATCGCCCTCAAGGTCGTCTTAATGTCGCCATGAGACTTGTGAAATGCATCTGCGACACGGCCGACCAATGCGTCGCTCGGCGTATCGCTTACAAACTTGATCGCAAGCTTTTTCGCGATGAATTTTGCCGTCGCATCGCTGTTGACGAGGATATCGAGGACCTTTAGGCCGTCCTTCATCCCGCCTTCGTTGATCGTCTGGCCGAGTACGGTCTTCGGTCCATTCTCGTGCCAATTCGGGTTGAAATAGAATTGGCCGCTCTTGACGTCGTCCGGGACGCCGACCGCTCTTTGAAGCCGTGCGAGCCGCTGATCTTCGTTACCTTTGATCTCGGCTGCGGCAGCCTGGCGATAGCCGCGTGGGTCTGCGATCGTCCAACCCGTGAAGCATTTGGCGACCTCGATGATGTCCTGCTGCGTATAGCCGCCGTCAACACCGAGCGTGTGCAGCTCCATCAGTTCGCGTGCGTAATTCTCATTGATGCCGCGATTCCGCTGCTTCTTCGGCTGCTTGTTCTTCTGAACATTCAGCCTTTCGTTTTGGCGGAGTTCTCGGTCCGCATATGTGCCGTTCCGCTCGAGCTGCCGTTCACGCTGCATCGGCGAAATGCGGCCGTCGAGACGGTCGTTCATTCGCCGGTCGTTGAAACGCGGGCGGCGTTCAAATCTAGGCTGATTCTGCCTCGGACGTATCGCAAGCTGCGCATTCGGCGACATCGATTCGAAGTTATCCAAATAGAAAAGCATTGCGGGCGACTCGGCAGTTCCGATCAGCAGATCCTTGAAATTGCCGAGAGCATTCTTCCTTAGAACGTCGCGTTCGTAGCTCGGGATGAACCATCGAACCGCCGCCTTTCCGGCAAAAACATTGAAGTGGTTCTGCCAAAAATCGACCATCACTTCCTGAAGCTGGCGTTCGGAATATACGGCGCGCATCACGCGGTTGGCTACGATCTCGGGCATGATCTGGCCCGCGGGCTTCAGGTTGTATTGGCGATAGATCTCGCGAAGCTTTTCCTGCCGCTCCTTGCGATCAGCCGCTGCAGCTTCCTCGGCCTTTTCGCCCGGCATTGCTGCGGTCGCTCCATCGGCTGGAGTGTTTTGAGCGACTTGCTGTGCTTTCTTGCCGCCTTCAAGCGAACGCAGTAGCGCGCCCGGATTCGGATATTGAGCAAAAAGCTCTTCGGTCGAAAGCTTTGGAACGTCCAATCGGTCGAGTTTCGCTTCAGCGGCAGAATCATCGATCGACGCGGGATCGAGCTGTTGCTCGATGTATTTTTTGAACCCCATTGCTTTGACCCGCTCGACGTCGCCCGGACGTGCGCCGAACCCAAGCCGATTGAGGACGTGAAGGGCCTTTTGATCCTCGGTGAGCGAATCCTTTACGCCGTTTCCGCCGCCGGAAAGAGCAAATGCCGGGGCCGCAAATGCTGCGATCACAATAATTACGGTCAACTTTTTTGCCGTCTCAAGATATCGGGTCATACAAAACTCCAGATCAATGCAAAATCAATGCTGCGAAGCTTTTTCGTTCGCTTGCTCTGCGGAATAAGACGCGCCCGACGGCCATTTGGTCGAAAAAGGATGTCGCCGGCCGACACGCCAGAGGTGTTGTATTTACGAGTTCGGACAACAACACGCCGTAAAATACGCATCAAATACGTTACGCGATCCTGGGCGATTTCGGCTAGAATTGTGTTTCAATGAAGTTTTTACTTCGAATAATATTATGAAAAAGACGCTGCTTTCCCTTGCAATGCTCATTGCCGCCGCACTGGTTCTCTCGTCAACCGCTGCCGCACAGAGCGAAACCTTCAGCGATCCGAACGTTGACTATACCTTCGTGCTTCCGGATGCGAAATGGCGAAAGACAGTTACGCCATCTCCAACTAACCCAAACGTCGAATACGTTTACGGCGACCGCGTCTTTGGCCGGTTCGAGGTGCGAAAGATCAAGGCTCCTCAAAGCGAAATGCTTGCCGATGTCGTTCGCGACGAGGACCAAAAGCTACAGTTCCTGATGGGCTACGCCCCCGGAAAGCAGGAGAATTTTAATGGCAAACTTCGCGGCGTTATTTACAATTTCGAGTTTGTAAAAGGCGGCCGCCCGATGGTCGGAAGATTCTACTTCCTGCGTGACGGCGACGTTGTTTACGTCCTCAGGTTCGAAGGACGCAAGGACAGCCTCAATTCCATTCAGAATCAAACCGATTCGATCGCGCGCACATTCGCGATCAAATCTAAGGCGAAATAGCCCTTACGTTCACCTTCGCCCCATCGGGCAAGATAAAGCCGGTCCCAGCGACATTGCTGAGATCGGCTTTTTTGACTCGGACTTTTTTCAGAACAGCGTCATCAAGCGTCGTGAGCATCTCGACCTCGAACCGCTCGCAGATAGAAAGAAAATTCCACGCGGTTTGGCCGTTGACGCGGTAGCCATCGCAGAGTTTGCCGGCCAAGGCGTCGCTATTCTCAGCGTCAAACCAATCGAGAAAATCTTCGCGGCCCGAGCCTTCCGCGCATTCCGCGATCAGAATTATCCGGCCGCCATCCGTGCAAGCGCGTGCCGCAGTATCGAGAGCCTTGTGCGCCTGTATGAGGTTGATGTCGTAAGGCCGCCCGCCGCAGGAAGCAATGACAACGTCGCGTTTTGTATCGATCGAAACCGTACACTTCGCCGCAACCGCGCCACATGCCGCACGATGCGACGCCTCAAGATCACCGCAAAAAACGTCCGTGACCTCACCCGCATCATTTACGATCGTCGAGATGTTGAAGACGTTCTTGATGAATTTTGCAGCCTCAAGAAACGCCTCGTGAACGGCGTTCCCTGCAAGAAGCCCGGGGCCAACGCCTTCGCGGCGGGCCCTCGTTTCACAATCAAACGCGAGCTTATGCGTCGCCTCGATCGTACGCTCCGACGCAAGGCCCGGGCAGATGAGCTTTCTGCCGCCGGTGAACCCCGCGAAATAGTGGAATGTAACGGCACCGATCGCGATCACATGGTCGCTGTCGATGAGCGCTCCGTTCAAGCTAACGCTGATGCCGCCGCTCGTTTCGCCGACTATCGCAAGGTTTGCGATGCCGCTCGCCTTGTGGTCGATCGTTCGGATCCGCTGTGTGATAAAAGGTGTGAGGATGTCGTCGCGTTCGCTCCGCTCGACCGGCCGATGAATACCGGTCGCGAAGATGATCCGGATCTCGTGCGGCATTGTCCCATTCGCGATCAAACGGCGAACAAGCAGGTTCACGATCTGTGCACTGCCCGAAGAACGCGTTGCATCCGGCACGACGATCAGGACGCTCTCGCCCGGCGAGATCACCTCTTCGAATGGCAATGCACCGATCGGGCGGTCAAGCTTTTCATTTATCGCGCGGTCATCAAGCGGCGGATCATCGCGTGCGCCAGAGAGCACCGCGAAGCGCTCTTCCGCATAGTCGAACGGCACGACACCGCGGCCGTACTTGAGATCGATCGTCGCCATAGATTCAGTTCGCGGGACGCGTCGGCTCGAAACAGTTCGTGCCTGATTCGCATATGTACACAGCCTCTGCCTCTTTTCCGGCCGTCTCCATCTGGATCGTCAGATGGTCGATCGAGAACTCATCGTGCACCTTTGTACGCACGACCGCAAGCAGGTCCGAGTGTTCGACGGAATCGTCGTGATTGATATGCGCCGTCAGGGCTTCGATGCCGGAAGAGATCGTCCAAACATGCAGATCGTGAACGCCCGTAACACCATCGATCGCGAGGATCGCGTCCTTGACCTTTGCAATGTCGATGTGCGACGGCGTGCCTTCGAGCAGGACGTTTACGGATTCCGACACAAGCCGCCACGCACCGAAGATTATGATCACGCTGATCAAAATACTCGTAACCGCATCTGCCCACAGCCATCCGAACGCGATGATCAGCAGGCCGGAAACCAACGCTGCAAGAGAACCCAAAAGATCACCCGCGACGTGCAGCCATGCGCCGCGCATATTCAGGTCATGCTCGTGGCCGCCGTGCAGCATCTTCAGCACGATGATGTTCACAATTAGGCCGCCCGCAGCAACGATCGTAAGGCCGTTGCCGTGGATCTCCGGCGGCGAAAGCCAGCGCATCACAGCTTCGTAAACGACCCATATCGAAAGGATGACGAGGGCGATGCCGTTCACGAAAGCCGCGAGAATTTCCGCCCGATAGAAACCGAATGTCTTGGCCGCCGTCGCAGGGCGTGTGGCAAACCAGAAGGACGCAAGCGTAAGCGAAAGAGCGGCAACGTCCGTCAGCATATGGACGGAATCTGCCATCAACGCAAGCGAGTTCGACAGCCAGCCGCCAACCGCCTCGGCAAGCATATAGCCGAAGGTCAGCGCGAGAGCGATCTTAAGTTTGCGTATACTTGAAGCGGACCGAGTCGCCGGGCCGTGATCGTGCGCGTGTGCGTGGTCGGCCATGTTTCTAGTAACGTTTCATCAGACGGCCGCTTCTGAGTGAAACGACAAAGCCCGCGCGGTTGCCGCGGTCGTCGCCGATCTCGATCGAAGCCTCAGCCGCTTGCGACGAAACCTGCAGCTTAAAGCTTCCGTCCGACAAGGCAAACGTCTCACGGCCTTGCGAACGCACGGCCATGCCGGGCTGCGTCTTGCCGGTGATGATGAATATGCCGCCGCCGACGCTCTCGATCTTCAGGTCGGTCAGCTCGATGCGAATGCTGCTTTCGCGTTTTACGACCGAGAATTTCCACGCGTCGTTCCAGTTCGTCGTCTGTCCCGAACGGGCGGTCGCACGAACGCGCCAATAGTACGTGCCCGGCGTTAAGCCGGTAAGGTGAAAATCATTCGAGCCGAGCCCGTTGCGATCGACGAGGATCGCATCCGGCGAGAACCACGGGGATTTTGCGACCTGCAGATAATAGCTCTGAATCGGTTGATCGGGCGGCTGCCAGTTGAAGCCGACGCTCACGCCGCCGCCGGCATCGATAAGCTGTGCGGAATTGCCCGGCGAGACCGGCACCGGCGGAGCAAGGATCTTTTCGCGTGCGGAGAGCTGGCCGTTGTTGACCGCAGCATATTGGTCGGGGCCGATCTTGGAGGTTTCGCCGCCGAGCGTGGTTTCGACGCCGCCGCGGCTAACGCGTATCTCTCCGCCTGTTTCGCCGTCGGTATCAAAACTTGCATCGGTCTGCGGCCCCAGTTTGTTCTCGGACTCTGCGACCTCGACGATGTTCTTCACGTTGTCGGGCTGCTCATCCGTGCGGACATTCAATTGGCCATCGTTCAAACGAACGCGGACGTTCTTGCCGCCGAAAAGCGATGTTGTGTCGCGGACGACGACCGTGCTGTTCGGACGGACGGAATAGACCGAACCATCGATCATCTGGATGATCGCACGGCCGTCTGCCTGTGTCTGGACCGTATCGCCGGCGGCGACGTAGGTCTGCTTTGTTACGAGTATCGTTTCGCGCGTCGCGGCACGCGTTATCCGTACCTCGCCTTCGAACGAGATGATCTTCGCCGAATCCATCGGATATGTTTCGGCCTCACCTGCTGCGAACCAATTATTCTTCGACGCCCACCAGCCGCCAAAAGCCAGCGTTGCGGCGAGCAGAATGAGGATAACGCCGCCGTAGATCGTGCTCCGGCGTATATTCCACCATTCGACGTAGAATTTTCGGTACTTGTTATGCTCCATCAGGCGGTTTACTGCTGTGACGAGGCGGGAAGATCAAAGAAAGAATGACAGACAGCGTTATGGTTGCGATCACAGCGATGAGCGAAATATCAACGACATGTGCGTCGTACTTACCCGCGACAAAATTACGCAGGAGTTCCGGCGCGCCTTCGCCGCCGTAGAACATTATCAGCCCTTCGGCAAAAAGTGGCAAGAGCATCTTTACGCCGATGAACGTCAGCACGACCGCAAGGCCGTACTTCAGCAGGTGAAAACGTTCCGCCAACCCCGCAAGCAGGAAGTAGAACGTCCTCAATCCTAGTATCGCAAATATATTCGATGTATAGACAAGAAATTTATCCGTCGTAATGCCGAAGATCGCCGGAATTGAATCGACCGCGAAGACAAGGTCTGTAAACTCAACAGTTATGAGCACGAGCAGAAGCAGCGTTCCGACCCGAGCGCCGTCCTTAACAACGAAGAATTTATCGCCCTCGTAGTGCTTCGAGATGCGTATGTATCTCGTCGCGAATTTTACGATCGCGCTTTCGTGCGGCTCGAAATTATCCTCCGAGCTCTTGAACATACTGATGCCCGTATAGACCAGAAATGCTCCGAAAATGTAGATGATCCAGTGAAAACGCTCTACGAGCTCCGCCCCGGCGAAGATCATCATCATCCTCAGCACAAGCGCGCCCATAATGCCCCAGAAGAGCACGCGATGCTGGAACTTCTTCGGGACCTTAAAGAACGTGAATATCAGCAGGAAGACGAAAAGATTATCGACCGAGAGCGATAATTCGATCAGGTATCCGGTAAGGAAGAGCTTTGCCTGCGTGAACGCCAGGCGCCAGTCGCCCGTGTGATTGCCGACCTGCCAGTAGATAAAGGCGTTGAAAGCAAGCGCAAGCGAGACCCAAATGATGCTCCAGACAACGGTCTCTTTCTTTGTCGGTGCGTGGGGTTTGCGGTTGACGATAACGATATCGACAAAAAGGGCGACAAAAACGACGCCAAAAAATAGCAGCCAAACCCAAAGCGGATGTTCGATCGATGTCAAGCAGTTTCCTCCGAAAGCTTCTTCTCTAAAATTCTGACGATCGCCTGCAAACCCGCGGCATCTTTCTCGTCCATGTCGCCGAGCACGTCGCTGTCAACGTCCAAAACGCCCCAAACTTCGCCCGTCGGCGAGAAGATGGGCACGACGACCTCCGAACGCGATTCGCTCGCGCAGGCAATATGGCCGGGGAATTTATCTACGTCCGGCACGATCTGCACCTCGCCGGTCGAGAATGCCGTTCCGCAAACTCCTCTGCCCCGAGCGATCCGCGTGCACGCTATCGGCCCCTGAAACGGCCCGAGGACGAGTTCGCCGTCCCGTACGATGTAAAACCCGACCCAAAAATAGCCAAAAGCCTGCTTGATCGCCGCAGCGATATTCGCCAAATTCGCGGTCGTGTCCCGTTCGCCGTCAATTATCGCGGCGATCTGCGGCACGATCTCCAGATAAAGAGCCTCCCGATCCGCAGTCTGTGAAACAATAAGCGTTTCGGCCATTGCTTGAAGTTTATACGGTCATCTTTCGGCGGGCAATGCAGCAACTTACCGAATTGCGGCATCTAAGGAGGTCATCGTCGATGTTGGGGTCGGGTCACTAACGTCTCGACTCATCCCACGGCGGCGATTCGCAGCTCAGTTCTTCTTCGTCTGGTAGTGGATCACCTCGGCCATTTCGACGGTGATGAGTGCGCCGCAGCCCGCGGCTTCGATCATTTCGTTTGCGGTTTCGATGAATTGCCCGATCTTTTCTTCGGAATCGACGATCTCGACAACGATCGGCAGATCGAACGAAAGGTCGAGGAGCTTCGCCGAATGTATCCGGCTACTCGCGCCATAAGAAAGTATGCCGCGCGTAACGGTCGCGCCGGCAATTCCGCTACCCTTTGCGGCGTAAACCAGGGCTTCGTAAAGCGGTTTGCCGTCAACCTTGTCGAGTTCGCCGATAAAGATGCGGAGAAGTTTCGCGTCTCGTTGTAATTCCGTTGTCATATTGACCTCACAAGCACGATCGCAAGCCACGTCGCGGCAAAACCCGCGAGGACGCTGACCGCAACGTTCGCAAATGCGAAAAGCATCTCGCCATCCTGCATCAGCCTCACCGATTCGTAAGAGAATGTGGAAAAGGTAGTAAATCCGCCGCAGAAGCCCGTCGTCAGGAGGATGCGCCATTCCGGCGAGAGCACTTCCCATCGATCGGAAACGGCAAAAAGCAGCCCGATCAGAAAGCAGCCGACGATGTTCACGATAAGCGTTGCGTATGGGAATGGCGAGTTTACGTGTTCCGCAAAAAAGACCGAGGCGAGGTAGCGAAGAATGCTGCCGATCAAACCGCCTATTCCGACCAATAAAATGCTCCTGCCCATAGTAATAACTGTGAAACAGGAGTCATCAGCCGTATTCGGCGGTTGGTTCGGGAAGACACCATTTCCCGTTGGTTAAATTCTAAATGCGAGTATGTCACCCTTGCCCGTCGGTGGTCAAGGGTTTTGTGAGCCGTTCGCGGGCCTTGCGGACGATTCGAGCGGCTTCCGCAGGCGTGTCAGCCATCGCCGTCAGATGCCCCATCTTTCTTCCCCGTCGAGGCTCGGCCTTTCCGTATAGATGCAGCTTTACGGACGGCTCCTCAAGCGCGGCCGTCCAGTTCGGTTCTCCGCCTTCCCAAACGTCGCCAAGAAGGTTCGCCATCGCCGCCGGTCGATAAAATTCGGTCGATCCGAGCGGCAGTCCGCAAACGGCACGCACCTGCTGTTCGAATTGCGAAGCAACGCACGCATCGAACGTCAAATGACCGGAATTGTGCGGCCGCGGTGCGATCTCGTTGACGAGAAGGCGTCCGTTCGCTGCGAGAAAGAATTCGATGCAGAGCGTGCCGACGTAGCCGAAGGTTTCGGCTACCGAACGAGCGATCTCGACCGCCTCGGCTGCAACATTCGGCGGCACATCCGCGTGCGACATCGACACGTCGAGTATGTGATCGACGTGTTCATTCTCGATCACGCCGTAGTGTGCGAACGCACCGTCCGCACGGCGTGCGCATACGACGGAAACTTCCCTCTCGAACGAGATGAATTGCTCAAGCACCGCTTCGCGGCCTTCCAAACGGTCAAAGGCTTCTTCGATCTCGCTGTGAGCGTTGATCCTTGTCTGGCCTTTGCCGTCGTAGCCGAAACCCGCCGTTTTCAGCACGGCCGGCAGCCCCAGATCCTCAACGCCCTTGAAGAGATCTTCGATCGTGCGTATTCGGCGAAAACCCGCAAGCGGAAAACCGTTCTCGGCAAGGAATGTTTTCTCGCGCAGGCGATTCTGCGTCGTATGCAGCACAGCTCCACGCGGATGAACGGACACGAATTCCGCCGCCGCATCGATCGTCGCGGACGGTACATTTTCGAATTCGAACGTTACGACATCGACGCTCTGCGCAAACGTCCGCACCTCGAAAAGGTCGTCGTACGCGGCCGCTGTCTCGAGCCCGCACACCTGCCCCGTCGAAGTATCGCGGCCCGGCGAGAGCGTGTGCACGCGATAGCCAAGCTTCGCCGCTTCAATGGCGAACATACGGCCAAGCTGGCCGCTGCCGAAGATGCCTATCGTCGAGTTTGGCGGGATAACTTTGGTCACAATGCGAAAAAGAACCATAGATTAGCACAGATAGGGGCCAATATCCTGCCTCTGCATTCTCCCTGCCGAATAGGTAACACAATGCTACACATTTGGCCGTAGTAATGCCTGTCGGAATGAGCGTATAACCATCGTACAAATACATTTTTGCCCTTGCGAAGCTCCCGCTCGCGGGTTTGTGTCTTTCGACGCGCCAGTTTGAGGAAGTGAGTTATGAAACAGGTCGTTAAACTCTTTGCTATTTTGTTTTTTATAGGTGCAGTTGCTCTGTCGTTTTACGCACAGGACTACAACGCCCCACACCCGACGTTGACCGGTCAGAAAGCGGTCGATCAACTCAAAAGCTCCGGCCAATACGACAGCTTAAAGAAAGCCGTCGATGCCGTCCGCCTCAAGGACGGTCAGCGAAGCGATCCAAAACCCGAAGACGCCGTCGGGCAGACCGCGAAACTCATCGCTTCCGATGGTGCCGTTAACGATTACTTCGGTGCGAGTGTTGCTATTCAGGGCAATCTGGCCGTCGTCGGGTCGCGTTTTGACAACAGCGCACAAGGCTCAGCATATGTTTTTGAGCTGGTGGGTACAACCTGGACCGAGGTTCAGAAGCTGACCGCATCGGACGCGGCTCCAAACGCCTATTTTGGATACAGCGTGGCGATAGCGGGCGACACGATTATCGTCGGTGCGCTCGGAGCACTCGGCTTTCAAGGCGCAGCATACGTCTTTGTATTCTCAAGCCCGACATGGGTCGAGCAGCAGAAATTGACCGCGACCGGCGGTGCAAGCGGCGACCTCTTCGGCGCAAGCGTCGCGGCTTATGGCGACACCGCGATCGTTGGAGCGTTTGGAGTTAGTTCAGGTACCGGTTCGGCTTATGTATTTGAGCGTTCGGGTTCGAGCTGGACGCAAGTTCAGCAGTTGATCGCGTCGGATGCCTCGCTAGGCGACAACTTTGGCGTCAGCGTGGCGATCTCCGGCAGCACAGCTATCGTGGGCGCCTATAACGATGACGTTGGGGCAAATCCCGATCAAGGCTCAGCATATGTCTTTTTCTATTCCGGCGGTTCCTGGATAGAGCAGGCACAGCTGACCGGAACGAGCGGCCCTCCCGGCGGTCAATTCGGTTATAGCGTGAGTATCTCCGGCGATACGGCGATAGTTGGTGCTGCCCTCGATGATGCCTTTGGAAACAGTAATCGCGGTGCTGCCTATGTTTTCACGCGGTCTGGATCGCTTTGGACACAGCAGGCCTACTTGTCCGCATCTGACGGCGTTGCAGACGACCAATTCGGAAATAGTGTCGCAGTATCCGGCGATGTTGCGGTTGTCGGTGCTTACCTTGACGACGTCGGCACAAATTCGAACCAAGGCTCTGCATATGTTTTCAAACGCTCAGGGACGATATGGACGCAGACAGAACATCTCACGCCAAGCGACGGGATCGCGGGTCAGTCTGTCGGTGTCAGCGTCGCAGTTTCTGGAAATAATGCCATCGCAGGCTCGCCTTACGACCAGATCGGTTCGAACTCTGCGCAAGGTTCGGCGTACGTATTCCGCGTACTAGGTACAGGCTGGACGCAGGAAGCGCAAAAGGTTGCCTCAGACGGTGCCGGCGGTGACCGTTTAGGTTCGAGCGTCGCAATATCGGGCGATACCGCGGTCGTCGGAGCTCCCGACAAGAATGGAGGTCAAGGCTCAGCGTATGTCTTCGTCCGTTCCGGCGCGGGATGGACACAGCAGGGGCAGCTAGTTGCATCGGACGGTGCAGCCGGTGACAATTTCGGCGTCAGCGTCTCGATCTATCGCGATACGGTGGTCGTCGGGGCAGACACGGCCGATGTTGGCGTCAATGCCGACCAGGGCTCGGCGTACGTTTTCACGCGTTCGGGAACGAGCTGGACGCAACAGGCCAAGCTGAACTCTTCGGACGGAGCTGGCGGAGATGCCTTCGGCCATTCGGTTTCGATCGACAGCGACACCGCTTTCGTCGGAGCAGATCAGCATACGGTCCTCGGCAACCTCAGCCAGGGTTCGGTGTATGTTTTTGTCCGTTCCGGCACAGTGTGGACCGAGCAGGCTGAACTCACATCAATCGGCGGCTCAACCGGCGACCATTTCGGCACGAGCGTCGCGTTATCAGGTACCACCGCTATCGTCGGTGCAAACCTGGATGATGCTCTCGCCACCGATCAAGGTTCTGCGTATGTCTTCGTCGGCTCGGGGTCGAGCTGGACGCAGCAGGCGCAATTGACCGCAGCCGACGGAGCCGCCTCCGATCAATTCGGCACAAGCGTCGCGATATCCGGCGATACGGTGATCGTCGGGGCAGACACGGACGATGTCGGCGTCAATACCGGCCAGGGTTCGGCGTACGTCTTTACACGCACGGCAGGAACATGGAGCCAGCAAGCGCATCTGACCGCACCGGACGGTTCTGCGAACGACAATTTCGGCATAAGCGTCGGGGTCTCCGGCGACACGGCGGTCGTCGGCTCGTACGTTGATACGGTCGGCCCGAATTCCGCTCAGGGTTCAGCCTATGTCTTCACACGCACGTCAGGAACATGGTCATTCCAGTCGCATTTGACCGCGGCGGGCGGTGCGGCAGATGACGAATTCGGCACGAGCGTCGCGATCAGCGGAGACAAGATCGTTGTCGGCGCACCGCTCTCGGATGTATCTGTGTCGATCCCGCTCGCGCCGCAAGCGGCCGATCAGGGAGCAGCTTTCTTTTACATAAACGGATTCATCCCGACGGCTGCACCGGTTTCGATCGGCGGTCGTGTGCTTGCTCCGAACGGGGCCGGCCTGCGGAATGCAGTCGTGCTACTCACGCTCGCGAGCGGTGATACACTCCGCACGATATCAAGCTCGTTCGGCTACTTTAGGTTCGACAATATCGAGGCCGGGCAAACTGTCGTGGTCTCGGTCGCCTCGAAACGCTTTCAGTTCGCGCCGCAGGTCGTCTCGGCCGGCGAAGATATAACGGACTTGAGCTTTACGCCGCAATAGCGGAGCAGGCGGCTAGTCGAGCTTTGTCTTTAGTACGGTCCGGGTCTGTTTTGACCGGAATGTGTGGAGCTTCTTGCGAAGGTCCGGGCGGGAGTTTGCGAGGATGGCGACGGCCAGAAGAGCCGCGTTCTTTGCGCCCGCCGGGCCGATCGCGAGCGTTCCGACCGGAATGCCCGCCGGCATCTGGACGATCGAGAGCAGCGAGTCCATTCCCTTCAAAGCCTTTGATTCGACGGGTACGCCGAGCACCGGCAAGACCGTCTGCGAGGCGCACATTCCCGGCAAATGCGCGGCACCGCCCGCACCGGCAATGATGACCTCGATGCCGCGTGATTCCGCCGACTTCGCGAAGTCAAAGAGCAGATCCGGCGTTCGATGTGCCGATACGATCTTCGTCTCGAAAGGCACGCCAAATTCCTCGAGCACAAGAGCGGCCTGCTCCATCGTCGGCCAATCGCTTTTGCTGCCCATTATGATTGCTACTATCGGCGAAGCGTTTTTTGATCTTCGGTTTGCGATAACTACCTCAACTGCCCATAAGCCAATAAAACCTGTCGATAGATATACGACAAAAATCCATACCGTTCAATCGCGCCGCGTTGCAACCAGCTCTATCCTCATCAGTCCCGCATCAACGTTCGGACACTTACTACTCGGTCTTCGGTTACGGGTGTGTAGTTTTTGAACGTCTTCAGGTATTTGACCATCGAGTCGAGGATATCTACGCCGGTCGCCTTGTAAGAAGTTGCCTTACCGAAAGCGAAGAATCCGTCGCCGCCATCTGCAAGGTAGTTCGACGTCAGTATCTTATACGTCTTATTCTTATCGAGCGGTATGCCCTTGATGTTGCATTTGACCACGCGATGTCCGACAGGCTTCGTTTCATCGTAGGCGAAATCAAGGCCCTTTGAAGCCTGCAAAATGCCGTTCGTCAAGCCCGCTCCGTGTTCGAAAGCGGCAAGCAGATCGCGTCCCTTTATCTCAAGCTGAACGATCGTGTTCGGGAACGGGAAAACAGAGACGAGTTGCCCGACCGTTACCACACCGGTGTCAAGATCCTGGCGAAGACCGCCGCTGTTCGTCAGAGCAATGTCATAGTCCGGAAATGCCGCGAGCATCGCATCGGCCGTCATATTCCCCATGCCGGATCCCTGGCTGTAAGACCGCGTAAGCGGTGCAGTGAGCGTCGTCACTTTCTCCTCAGTGATGACCTTCAGCTTGTCTTTCCACTTATTGATGACGGCGACCATCGTGGGATCGTCCTCGACCTCGTCATCGTAAAGGTAGTTGTAGTGGTTCTTATAATCGACGATCTTGTCGAGCTTTTTGTCGTATGTGATCTCGAGCTTGCCGAGCTCGATCGTGTAAGCGTCAGTTGAGACGATGATCGTTCCGTTCGCCACGATCGGAGTTGGCGTGCCGCTGTGCGGATGGCCTGTGATCATCAGATCGACGCCGGGGACGGCCTTCGCGAGTTCGATGTCGTGCTTATGATTGCGAACGACGTCCGCCTCGCCTCCGGTCGATTGTGTGCCGGGAATGCCGATGTGTATGAGCAGCACTATGAGATCCGTCTTCGGCTGAAGCTCTTTTATATACTTCTGCAGATACACCTTCTCATCACGCACCTCAACGCCCTTTGCCATCACCGGCGCGACCGTATCTTCGAAAGCGAACTTCTCATGCAGCCCGATGATACCAAGGCGAATTCCGTTGACCTCTTTTATGATGTAGGGCTTCGGCCAATGAAGTTTGTTCGTGCCTTTGACGAAGATATTGCCGTTCAGGAGCGAGAACTTTGCAAGCTGGAACTGCTTATATGCGTTGTCCCAACCGTAATCATATTCGTGGTTGCCGACGCACGCCGCATCAAGCCCTAGATAATTCGCCGCGTCGATTATAGCCTCGCCCTTCGTTAGCGAACTCATATACGGCCCGGCAAAAAAATCTCCTGCGTCGAAATAGACCGTGTTCGGGTTTGCGGCTTTCTCCTGCTTTACGAGTGTTGCGATGTTCGCAAATCCGCCGACCTTACGCGTCGTACTCACCCACGGAACGATCAGCGGGTCGAGATGCGAATGAAGGTCGTTCGTATAGAGAACCGTCAGCCGCTTGGTCTGCGCGAAGGAATACGGGACCGACGCGACACAAAAGACCAAGATCAATATCTGCACCAACCTTTTCATTGCATTTCACCCCCGGATAAAGCTTTTACTTGTTTTTTGTTCGTTTGGTTTGTCGCCACCATTGGCGTTGTTCTTCTTTTAGTGCCGCGGCATCCTGTTTGGCGTAGGCGTCGTAGTAAGTTTGCCAGCCGTTCTTAAAGTATTCTTTTGCGGGCATGAATTCTCCATCGCCGACATCGAGGCCGCCCGAAAGCGGGATACGATAATCGCCCCAGTTGCAAACAAGGTCGAGTTTCCCGTCGCGCGAGCGCCAACGGCCGGCGAACTGGTTATTGAGGTATCCGTCGGCCCCAAGCTCGATGTCATCGTAGTGCGCCTTGTCGTCCGCATCAATGTACACGGCAGAATAGACGATCCCGCTGAATGTACCTGTGTGGGCATCGCTGCCCTCTTCAGTGAATGTATATCTGCCGAGAACGACCGCACGTCGTTTGATCCGCTGTTCTGCCAGTTCCTTTTCGAACGCGGCATCTTCCGGCTCACGATATCTGAAGCTCGTAATGGTGATCGTTCCCGTAAACCTCCGGAAGGTCGTTCCGACGAGCGAAGCGCCGCCGATGGCATAGGTATTCAGGTCGCGGTCACCCGACCTTACGGCCGTAAGGAGCTTTATTCGGATGCGCTGATGATCCGTCCCGATGAACCCGAGAACTGCCGAGTTGTCCTGGGCCGTCCAAACGAGGCCAAGATTGTATTTCGCGGCGTCGGCGATGTTCTCAGCCTCCGAGAGGCCGGACTCGTTCAGAAGTTCATCCCGCCATTTCTCGACATCGGTCGCGCCATTTTGCCCAAAAGCGACAACACTGAGCATAAGGAGCAACATCAGGCTGTAGATGAACGTTTTCATATCGCCTCAATTTAAACGAGTTGAAGGCTGACGTCGGGGCCTGTTTAGCCCGCGTCAGACGGTCAATTTCACGTTTTGGCTTCCGCAACCTAAAATAGGAGCTAACTATCAAGGTTGTTCGATACACCGAACGATCGCACGACAATAATATGACAGAAAGGTCGAAGATCTATTATACATTGACGGATGAAGCGCCGATGCTCGCGACGCATTCGTTCTTGCCCATTATAAAAGCCTTTACAAAAGTGGCCGACATTGAGATCGAGGTTCCGGATATTTCGCTATCGGGAAGAATTTTGGCGAATTTCCCCGCATATCTTGAGGAAGGCCAGCGAATCGACGACGCGCTTGCCGCGCTTGGCGAATTGGCAAAACGGCCCGAGGCGAACATCATCAAGCTCCCGAATATCTCCGCCTCCGTCCCGCAACTTGAGGAAGCCATCGCGGAGCTGCAAAAGCAAGGCTTTGCCGTGCCGGATTATCCCGCCGAACCAAAAACCGACGACGAAAAGGCGATCAATAAACGGTACGCGAAAGTTCTCGGCAGCGCCGTCAATCCCGTCCTCCGCGAAGGCAATTCCGACCGCCGCGCACCAAAAGCCGTAAAGCAATACGCAAAGACGCATCCGCACCGCATGGGCGTCTGGGAGCGTGATTCAAAAACGTCGGTCGCGCATATGGACGAGGGAGATTTCTTCGGCACGGAGAATTCGACGACCGTCGCAGCCGACGGCTCGTTCAGGATCGTTTTCTACGGCAGCGATGGCTCCGAAAAGGTATTGAAGGAAGCATCGCCGCTGCTCGCGGGCGAGGTGATCGATTCGTCCGTGATGCACCTCGACGCGCTTAAGGCGTTCGTCGAGCGGGCGATCAACGAGGCGAAAGAAAAGGACGTCCTTCTCTCGGCTCACCTGAAGGCGACGATGATGAAGGTCTCCGACCCGATCATTTTCGGCGCCATCGTCGAAACCTATTTCAAGAACGTTTTCGAGAAATACAAAGCGGTCTTTGCCGAGCTCGATATCAACCCGAATTTCGGACTTGCGACGCTTTTCGAGAAGATCTCAGGCCACCCGCAGGAATCGGAGATAAAGGCCGCGATCGCCGAAACGATCGAGAACGGGCCGCGGCTTGCGATGGTAAATTCCGACAAAGGGATCACAAATTTTCACGTCTCTTCTGACGTCATCGTCGATGCGTCGATGGCTGCGTTGGTTCGCGGTGGCGGAAAGATGTGGAACAAGGACGGCAAAGAGGAAGACACCGTCTGCATCATTCCCGACCGCACGTACGCAGGGTTTTACGATTCGATCATTCAGGAAATGAAGCAGAATGGTGCGATCGACCCACGGACATTCGGCTCGGTGCCGAACGTCGGGCTGATGGCTCAAAAGGCCGAGGAATATGGCTCGCACGATAAAACCTTCCAGGTCTCGGGCGATGGCGTCGTCAAGGTCCTGGATGGAAACGGAAACGTGCTCCTCGAACAGAATGTCGCAAAAGGCGACATCTTCCGGATGTGCCAGACGAAGGACGCGCCCATCCGCGATTGGGTAAAGCTCGCCGTCAACCGTGCTCGCCTTTCGGACACGGCCGCCATCTTCTGGCTGGACAAAGACCGCGCACACGACCGCGAGATCATAAAAAAGGTCGAAGAATATCTGAAAGAGCACGACCTTACCGGACTCTCGATCAAGATCATGGACGTTCGCGACGCGATGACCGAAACGCTCAAGCGTGCACGCGAAGGGAAAGACACGATCTCGGTCTCCGGCAACGTTCTGCGCGATTATCTGACCGACCTTTTCCCGATCCTTGAGCTTGGTACGTCCGCCAAGATGCTCTCGATCGTTCCGCTTATGAGCGGCGGCGGTTTGTTCGAGACAGGTGCGGGCGGCAGCGCGCCGAAGCACATCGAGCAATTCTTGAATGAAGGCTATCTGCGTTGGGATTCGCTCGGTGAATTTCTCGCACTGCAGGCTAGTTTTGAGCATCTAGCGCAGACGCGAGGCAATGCAAAGGCGCAAGTCCTCGCCGACGCCCTCGACGAAGCAAATGCGAAGTTCCTCGCCAACAATAAGTCTCCGGAGCGGAAGGTCGGCGGACTCGACAACCGCGGTTCACATTTCTATCTTGCGCTCTATTGGGCCGAAAGCCTAGCGGCCCAGTCGGCCGATGCCGAGATCTCGGTCGTGTTTTCGCCGATCGCTGCGGCGCTTAAGGAGAATGAAGATAAGATCAACGAAGAATTGATCGGCGCGCAGGGCAAGCCGCAAGACATCGGCGGCTATTATCATCCCGACACCGAAAAGACGTACGCGGCAATGCGGCCTTCCGCAACGCTCAACAAGATCATCGATGGAAGTTTGTAGTTCAAATTTTTCCGGCAAGCGTAGGCTGCAAACGCGGCATCATAACTCTTTATCCAATATGAGCTATCTTGTCAGAGTTTTCGCAGTCGTAAGTCTTTTGTTGGCAGCATTTGCCGTCTCGGCATTCCCGCAATTTCCGCAGGCTCAAAGAGCACGCGAGCGGATGCAGCAGGCCTCGCAGAAGCCTGACCCGAATCAAAAGCCCGTCTATCGGCCGAAGACTAACGTCGATGTATCGATGGTGCTTTCAAAAAAAGATGTGGCGTCATTCGCTTTGGCACAGCCGCTTGCAGCCGCAAAGATCGCGGATGGCGACCCGCTCTGGCTCTACATTCGCTTCAAGGACGAACTCGGCAAATACGTCTTCCGCACGCATGGCGAAGGCGGCGATCGGTATCTGCTCGCTCTCGAGATCGGAAAGCCCGGGATCATGGGCACCGCGATGCACTACATCCTCTCGTTCACCGAGCCCGAACTAAAGCAGAAGGAACTCAAGATCGCGCTGACCAACGGCGTTTGGGGACGAAATAACTCTTCACCGATCTTTCTGCGAAGCGTTGCCGACCCTGAGAAGAAGGTCGTTGGCACGGATCTTAGCCTGACAGGAGCGTTCGGCTTCCCTAGATCGAATGCCGATGATCTTGCCCGCATCACGATCCCCACGCTTGCATCAAAAGTGCACCCGCTCTATGAAAAGATGCTCGCGGACTACAAAAAGGATGTCATCCGAGCCGCCAAGGCTGACTTGCTCCCGAAAGAAGGCTCCTTTGATGACGCCGGTATACGCGCACGCCTATTGGCAACGCTCGAAGAAAGCGGCATCACTCCGAGCAGGCTCTATTTTGCCGCGGACGATTGGGTCGAATACAGCGATCAGCCGATGCGTGTGATGGAAAGGCGGAGGATGGACGCCGTCTTTATCTACGAGCGTGACGGCGGCTGCTTTTACGGCACGGCCGAGATCACGCAGCCGTACGACGTGATGCTTCGGTCATACGGTGCCTCGACGTTCAAGATCGAACACGAGATCGCACGGCCCTGCGAGGTAAAGTAACTAGAGCTTCGAGATCTTTCCTGCGACAGCAAGATCGACATCCGTGATGCCTCCGCGGTCGTGCGTCGTTAGGCGTACCTCGGCGAAACCCCAGCCGAATTTGATGTCCGGATGATGGTCCGCGGCCTCCGCGACCTCGCCGACCTTATTCACGAACGCCAGAGCTTCGGCAAAATTCTCGAACTTTCTTCGGCTGACAAGCTCATTCCCCTCGACCTCCCAGCCATTGAGGGCTTCGAGGTCTGCCGATAATTCCTCGCGGCTTAATACACGTCTTTCCATTGCGGATGCGCCTCTCCTCTATTTTCGGTATAATCTTGAGCTTTGACCTAACTTTAAGATGGCTTCAAGACGTTTTACATCTTTTTTTAAGCTCGTGCTCGTCACTGTTCTTCCGATGATCCTGCTTGCGTGCGGTACGCCGAAACCGCCTGCTTCGCCGGTCGAGACCTTTGAGACATACGTCAAAGCCCTGAAAAAGAAAGATTATACCTCAGCGAAGATCCTGCTCTCGGCATCAACGATAAAAATGCACGAGCAGGAGGCAAAGGCCCAGAACACGACCGTTGACGACATCATTAAGCGCGGTTCGCTCGTCGCGGACAACCAGACGACCGTCAAATACCGCAACGAGAAGATCGAGGGCGACAAGGCGACGATCGATATTCAAAATTCGTTCGGTGCCTGGGAGACCGTCCATTTCGTCCGCGAGGATGGCGTCTGGAAGCTCGACATTGCGGCAAGCGCTCAGGACATCATCAAAGACATTGACGATCAGGACAAGATCTTCGATCAGCTGAGCAATTCGAACACTCAGCCATAAAGTTTTCTATTTTTGCTCCGCACCAAATTTTTTCTGTGTCAAAAATCAAAGCCTTAACACCATATCGCCCCGCTGCCGGACACGAAGGCGAGGTAACTTGCTTGCCCTTCGACGTATTTTACGGCAGTGAGGTTCACGAGATCGTCGCCCGAAACCCGAACAGTTTCCTGCGCGTTACGCGCTCGGAAAGCGACTTTCCGCTTGACGCAAAACCTACCCAGAGCGAGATCCTTGAGCGGGCAAAAGAGAACCTCGACCGTCTGATACACGACGGCGTACTCGTGAAGGACAACGAGCCGGCGTTCTACGTTTACAGGCTCGAGGGAAACGGCTGCCGTCAAACTGGTGTGATCGCCGGCTGCTCTCTTGACGAATACGAGGCAGGCAAGATCAAGCGCCACGAAAAAACACAGCCCGACAAGGTCGCCGACCGAACGCAGCACATCGTGCACCTTCGTGCACAGACGGGCCTGATCTTTCTTGCGTTTCACGGAACCGCGAGGATCCACGAGCTTCTTGATGAAGCCGTGAAGGGCATGCCGCTCTACGATCTCGGCGGCGACAACGGCATCAGGCACACGGTCTGGAAATGTACGAATACCGCAGATTGGATCGAAGCTTTCGCCGAAGTGCCGTCGATCTATATCGCCGACGGCCACCATCGGCTCGAAAGCGCTCTGAAGGCGCGCGACATCCTTCGTGCCGCGAACGCAAACGACGCAACGGCGGAATTCGATCACGTGCTCGCCGGCCTCTTCCCGTCCGAAGACCTCACGATCCTTGCATACAACCGCGCTGTCGCAGATCTGAACGGCCTTTCGCCCGCCGAGTTTCTCGCAACGCTTTCGGAACGCTTTAACATCGAGCCGACCACGGACAAGGTTCCCGCACGACACGGAGAAATTGCGATGTACACCGGCGGGAAATGGTATAAGCTTACTGAGAGAGTTGTCGCTGAAGAGCCGAGCGACCCGGTTGACCGGCTCGATGTGAGCATCCTCCAGAATGAGATACTTTCACCGGTCCTCGGCATCAGCGATCCGCGGACGGACAAGCGCGTCGAGTTCGTCGGCGGGCAGCGTGGCGTCAAGGAACTCGAAAGGCTCGTTGAGGCCGGCGACGCGGCAGTTGCTTTTTCGCTCTTTGCGACGACGATGGACGATCTGCTTGCCGTTTCAGACGCCGGCAAGATAATGCCGCCGAAATCCACCTGGTTCGAACCGAAACTTCGCGACGGGTTTATCGTGAATCCGATCTAAATGGTCGATAATGCACAACTTGCCTCCCTTCGACACGATTTTGACCGTGCCGGCCTAAGCGAAAGCGACGTGAACGCCGATCCGGTCGAGCAGTTCCGCTCGTGGCTCAAAACCGCGATCGATTCCGGAATAAAGGACGCTAACGCGATGACGGTCTCGACCGTCGGGGCCGACGGACGGCCTTCCGCACGCGTCGTCCTTTTGAAGTATTTCGATGCCGACGGCTTCACGTTCTTCACCAACTACGGGAGCCGCAAAGGCCGCGAACTCGATCACAATCCCGCGGCAGAATTCCACTTCTTCTGGCCCGACCTCGAACGCCAGATCTCGATCGCGGGCCGCGTCGAAAAAGCATCGCACCAGCTCTCCGAGGAGTATTTTCTCTCGCGGCCGCTGGCAAGCCGCATCGGTGCATGGGCTTCGCAGCAAAGCTCTGAGATCGCCTCGCGAAAGACACTCGAGGAACGCGTCGAGTTCTACCAGAATAAATTCGGCGAGGATGTTCCATTGCCCGATTTTTGGGGCGGGCTGACGATGAAGCCCGACCGTTTTGAATTTTGGCAGGGCCGCAAGAGCCGTCTGCACGACCGCCTTGTTTACACGCTCGATGGAAGCGGCAATTGGCAGATCGCACGGCTCGCACCGTAAACGCCGGAGTTCCGCTTATGACGACGATCCTCGAAACGCCACGCCTCCTTATGCGGCCATTCACGATGGAGGATCTGCCGTGGCTCGTCGAGATGCGCACCGCCGAATCGGTCGCAAAATATATGGGCGGCTCACGGTGGCAAAATCCCGAAGCGCTCCGCAAGCGTATGCAGTTCTATATCGAGTGTTGGGACAAGTTCGATTTCGCCGTCTGCGGCATGATGCTGAAGGAGACCGGCGAGATGATCGGCACGTCCGGTATCCAACCGCTCGAGGACACCGGCGAGATCGAGGTCGGGTATTCGATCATTGAAAAATATTGGGGAATGGGCATCGGCTTCGAATGTGCGTTCGCGTGGCTCGATCACGGATTTGAGCACCACGGCCTCGAACGCATCGTCGCGGTCGCGCATCCCGACAACAAAGCGTCGCGCCGGATAATGGAAAAGTGCGGTATGGAATTCGAACGCACCGAAGAGCATTACGGCCAGGAGACGGTCTTCTACGCGGTATCGCGCGAAAGATTTCGCGAGCTAAAGCGGCAGCTCGGCACGCATTCTTAAAACGACTCTATGAAGCCAAGTTATCCGAAGCTCATTTTCGCAGCGATCGCCGGGCTTTATTTCCTCTCGATCGCATACGACCCGATGCAGGGAAGCCTGCTCGACATCGTCGATCTGCCGATCCACGAAACGGGCCACTTGATCTTCCGTATCTTTGGCGAATTTATGGGCATTGCGGGCGGCTCGCTCTTCCAGGTGATTCTGCCGGCGGTCTTCGTCGGATACTTTGTTTATCAGAGCAGTATGTACTCGGCGTCCATCGTGCTCTTTTGGGTCGGGCAAAGCCTGTTGAATGTCTTTGTTTACGCGGGCGACGCCGTCAAGGGCCAGCTCGTTCTCACAAGCGGACTAACGGGCAGCGAAGGCGGCTTTCACGATTGGAACTATTTGCTTGACGCGACAGGTCTGTTAAATTCGACTGATACGGTCGCAGGCGTTATCCGTTTTTTTGGTACGGTCGTGATCATCGCCGCTTTGGCCGGCGCGGTCTATTATTCATGGCCGCGGAATTCAGATGAAAGTTACTCTCATAACAGGCGCTTCGAGTGGGATCGGTGAGGCATTCGCACGCCAATTGGCGTCCGATGGCCACGACCTTGTGCTCGTTGCACGCCGCCAAAAGCTCCTTCACGAACTCTGCGATGAGCTGATGCTCAAGCACAAGATAATGGCGCACTACATCGTCGCCGACCTTACCCAAGGCCGGGCCGCTGACGATATTTTCCTCGAAACACAGAGGCATGACTTCGAGGTCGATTGGCTTATCAACAATGCCGGGTTTGGTTCCGCAGGGGATTTTGCAACGCTCGACGAGCAGCGCGAACTCTCGATGATCGATCTGAATATCCGTGCACTCGTCGCGCTTACGCACAAATATCTCGGCCCGATGCGCGAACGCAAGCACGGCACGATCATAAATGTTTCGAGCGCGGCGGCATTCCAGCCGATACCGTTCATGGCGACCTATGCCGCAACGAAAGCATTCGTGTCGTCGTTCTCCGAATCTATCGCTGAGGAGAATCGCAGCTTCGGCATACGCGTCCTTACGCTTTGTCCCGGCTCGACCGAAACGAACTTCTTCGCCGCATCGGAGATCGACCGGCCGGTCAAGTTAAAAGGTCAGCAGCGAAGCGAGCAGGTCGTCGAGACGGCGCTGAAAGCTCTGCAGAGCAGAAAGACGGTCGCAGTCTCCGGCTTTACAAATCTCGTCGGCGCGCTGCTCGGGCGGCACGTTCCGCATATGATCTCGACGCGGGCCGTCGCAAAAGCTCTCAGAGCCAGATACCAAAAAACGGAAGAATGAAATTCACAGTTCTCGGCAGCGGTTCGACCGGCAACGCAGTGCTTATCTCGACGGGCAAGACGAACGTTCTTGTCGATGCGGGAATGAGCGCGCGCGAGATCGTCCGCCGAATGAACTGGATGGGCGTCGCCGCCGAAGACCTTGATGCGGTTCTCGTAACGCACGAACACAGCGACCACGTCGCGGGGCTTCGCGTGCTGCTTCGCTCGATAAATTGCCCGGTGTTCATCTCGGGCGAGACCGAGGAATCTTACTACCGAACCCGTGCAGGCCGTGAAAACGGCGAGAGCGAAGGCTCGAAGCGCAAGGCCGCTCTCGAAGGCCGCTCTGTCGCGATCGATTCGAATCAGTTTTTCCGCATCGGCGATATCGATTTCGAGCCGTTCAGCGTGCCGCATGATGCGGCGGATAACTTTGGATTCGCAGCGGTTTGTGATGGCGTAAAGGTCGCAACGCTTATGGATTTCGGCCACATCAACGACCTCATTCGCGAAAAGCTGCGCGATTGCGACGCGATCGTCGTTGAGTCGAATCACGACCGCGATATGCTGCGCGTCTGCCACGTTTATTCCTGGGATCTGAAGCAGCGAATTATGTCGCGCACCGGACACCTCTCGAACGACGATCTTGCCGAATGGCTCAATCGCGATTTCGACGGTCGAGCGCGCCACATCGTTCTCGCGCATCTTTCGCAGCGGGCGAATGAGCCGCACTTAGCGCGTCTTTCCGCCGAGACGGCGCTCTCGATGCGCGCTCCGCTCTTTCGCGCGGAGACAAAGATCACCGTCTCGCAGCCGCAGACACCGACCGACTGGATCGAATTCTAATTTTTTGCTTTCTCTTCTTTTTTGAGGCGCTTTGCCTCGGCCTTTTCGATCGCTTTTGAAATGCGTTCGGCGTCGTTGCGTGCGATCAGCGGGAGGATCTCGTCATTTGCGAGCTGTTTGAGAAGCGGCAGGAAATGCGGCGGATCCGGAAGGTCGTTGTTCTGGTAAAGCGACGAAAAACGCGCCATCAGACGCGGCGTCTCGAGCGGTTGATTCTCGCGTGCGACTTGCATTTCGAACTTCCAGATGAATTCGTTCGAGATGCGGCGATATTCATCCATCAGGAATTTTGCGTCCGGATTATCCGACCAGCTGAATGATACCGTTCGCGAACGGCCGTTTTCCTTGAGTGTGATCGAGATCTTTCCGGTCGCAACGTTCACCTTTTTGGCCTGATAGTCTTCGGTTGAATCAAGAAAATTCAGCCTCGTAAACGCTGCATCCAGAGCGTTTATCGTTGCCGGTGAAAGTTCTATGGGATCGTCCATCGGCCCGTCGAGGTCCATCTTCTCAAAAGTTATCACGCCGCGTCCCGCATCATCGTGCCGTATCTCGACACGCGGATACATAAAGCCCGGCCGCTCAAAAAGATAGATGTGCGTTGCGGCGGACATCTTATGCGCAGAACTGTCTTCCTTAGTTTCGGCCTCGGGGCGGCTGTTCAATTTCGGCGGATCTGCGGCGGGAGTTGGCTGCGGCTGCGGGACCGCAACGGCCGCGGTGGTCGGTGTTTTCTTGGCCGGGCGTTTTGTCCGCGAGCGACGCTTTTGACCGAAAGCAGGTGCGGCCGTCGCAACGCACAGCAAGATCACGAAGACTAAGGTTTTGATCCTCATCGAATGGGTTTGATGCGCGTTACCTGCACTACGGTTGGAAAAACAACGCCTACTCGAATTTGACCGACACGATCTTCGAAACGCCCGGCTCCTGCATCGTTACGCCGTAAAGTGCACGCGCGGCCTCCATCGTGCGTTTATTGTGCGTGATGACGATGAACTGCGTTTTCTCTGCCATATCGGCGATCTTGTTCACGAAACGGCCGACGTTCGCCTCGTCAAGCGGTGCGTCAACCTCATCGAGCAGACAGAAAGGCGACGGCCGATATTTGAAGATCGCCATCACGAGCGCGATCGCCGTCATCGCTTTTTCTCCGCCGGAAAGGAGCAGGATGTTCTGCAGGCGTTTGCCAGGCGGCTGTGCGATGACCTCGATACCGGCTTCGAGAATGTCGTCGGATTCGAGCAGCGTCATCTGGCCTTGTCCGCCGCCGAAAAGCTCCCGGAAGAACTCCTGGAAATTCTCGTTGATCGATTCGAACGCCTGACGGAAGCGCTCTCTCGAACGATGCTTGATCTCCTTCAGAGCTTCCTCGGTCGCCGCAATGCTCTGTACGATGTCGTCACGCTGTGTCGTCAGGAAGACCTGCCGCTCCTCGGCCTCCGCAAGCTCTTCGAGAGCGAGCATATTCAACGCACCGAAACCGTCGAGACGTTCGCGAAGCGAGTCGGCATCCGCACGTGCGGTCTCGAGCACGAAATCCTCGGCGATCTCGGTCGTATCGACAAGCTCGCTGAGCGGGATGTTAAGCTCCTGCTGGCAATTCTCGCCCGCGTTCTTTAGCTCTGTAACCGCCTCTGCCTGCCGTACTTCGATCTCGGCACGCTTGTTCATCGCCTCTGCGGTTCGGCGATTGATATCGGCAAGGTCCTCGCTCGATCTGTCGGCGTCCGCCCGTGCAAGGGCAAGAGCGTCGATCGCGGCATTAAGCTCAGCCGTCTCGGCAGAGATCTCTTCCGGTGCCGAAGAGATCTTGTCCGTTATCTCGTTGATCGAAGCGTGCAGCTCGCGGAGCTTGCCTTCCGTTTCGAGAGCCTCCGCACGAAGGCTTGCAATACGCGATTCGAAATCGGCACGCTGCGCCTCGACGCGTCCGAGTGCGGCTTTCACGGAGCGACGGCGTTCGTTCGAGGTGGCCGCGGCGGTGCGTTTTTCGTTGAGTACAAGATTCGTCGCCTCAAGCGAAGCGCGTTCCGTCTGGAGCGTTGCGGCGATCCCTTCGAGCAATGTTGCGGATTCCTTACGTGCGTTTTCGGCCGACGTACGATTGTCCGCAGCGTCCGCAATGCGTTCTTCAAGCTCGGCGATCTCGGCGGTCGACTGATCGCTCTCCTCGCCGACGACCTTGCGATGACGCACCGCGCGGTCGATCTCTTCTTTTGCCGCATGCAGCTGTATCTCAAGCCCGTGAATACCGCGATCGACCTTGATGACCAGCGACTGCAGATCGACCGTCTTGCCCTCGAGCTGGACGAGCGCTTCGCGAGCGTCGTTCACGGCAGCGACGGCCGCATCGATGCCCGTCGAAAGTTCCGCGACCTCGGAAGCAAGGATCGTCAGCTCGCGTTTGAAAGCAAGCAGTGACTGATTCGTGCCCTCTTCCTGCTTTCCGCCGCCGATCAAAACCCTGCCGCCGATCAGGACGTCGCCCGCGAAGCTCACCGCCATCGAGCCTGGGAATGACGCCGCACCCGCGAGATCTTCGACCAAGATCGCCGACATCTCGTTCGGGAAGGCCGAACGCAGCACGGCTGCAAAATCCGGCGATACACCGAGATAAGATTCGATCGAATTTTCGAGCGGCTGTTTGGCCTCTGCTGCACTCGAAGCATCACCGTCGATCAGAAGCGCCGTCCGTCCGGCATTGTTATCGCGCAGCCATCGCGAAACCCGCTTCGCATCCGCAAGCGTTGACACGACGATCGACTCCAGGAAGTCGCCGAACAAAGCCTCGACGGCCTTTTCCGCCTTTTCATCGACCTTCAGATGGTCGGCAAGTACGCCCTTTATCTCGACGCCGATCTCTTCAGCGGCGGCAAAAAGCTTCTGCACCTGCGGGGCATATACGGCACGCTTTTCCTCAAGCTCGCTCAACGTATCAAGGCGATGCTTCTTCGCCGCGAATTCGTCAGCAAGATGGCGATGCGCCGATTCCTTTTCGCGTAAGTGTTCGCGTGCCTCGCTCGTCTCTTTGAGAAGGTCGTTCTTCTCGTTGTTCAGGCTTTCGAGCTTGGCTTTCTCGGCGGTGAGATTCGTCGAAAGCTCGGCAACTTTCGCTTCATGCTCCTTAAGATTCTGGTCGGCACGGCTCGCTTCCGCTTCGAGGCCCGAAAGGCGGCTGCGCACCTTCTGGAGATTTATCTCGAGCTGCCGTCCGATCTCATCAAACCGTTCGGCTGCAGACGTATGCTGGATCAATTCCGCACGGCCGCTCTCAAGATCAGCCTCGATACGCGTAACCGCGGAAAGCACGCTTCGATGTGCTTCATCGGCGGTGCGAAGTTCGCCCTCGGCGGCTTCGAGTTCGGCGAGCTGTTCGCGGTCTTCGGCAGAAAGCCGTTCGAGATCCGCCGCAATGGATTCGAGCCTTACGGTGCCTGTTTCGATCTCGCTGTTAAGCGACGCGATGCGGTCGTTCAGAGCGACGACCTGTTCGCTTTTATATACGTGCTCGCGTTCGGCACGGTCGCGTGAAAGCGCGTTGTCCGCGTGGATCTTGCGAAGCTCTGCAAGCGCCTCTTCAGCGCGTCTGGCTGACTGAGTTGCCTCGCGGGCACCTTCCTCGCCCTTTGTAAGCTGCGTCCGAAGGGCGTTCTCCTCGGCGACGGCCTGTGTGTGCTCGGCTTCGAGCCGCGCCGAAAGCTCCGTAAAATGTTTGCCTTCAGCCGCATAAAGCTGCCGAAGCAGTACGCGGAATTCCTCTTGAAGGATCTTGAAACGACGCGTTTTCGCCGCCTGTCTTCGGAGCGAATTGACGCGCGTATCGACCTCGCTGACGATGTCCGTGATCCGCGCTAGATTCGAGCGTGCAGAATCGAGGCGAGTTTCTGCGGCACGCTGCCGCGTTCGGAATTTCGAGATGCCCGCGGCCTCTTCGATAAGATTTCGGCGGTCGGTCGGCTTTGCGGAAAGGATCTGGCCGATGCGGCCCTGCTCGATGATCGCGTAATGCGAACCCGAAAGCCCCGTGCCCGCGAAAAGGTCCGAGATATCGCGGAGCCGGCACGTCTTGCCGTTCAGAAGGTATTCGCTCTCGCCCGAAAGATAGAGGCGACGCGTCACGGAAACCGCCTCGCCCGGTGCAAAATCGAGTGCAAAAGAACGCGGACGCCAATGGCGTTTTGTCTTTACACGGGTCTCGACGACCTGTGCCGAACCGACCTGCGCGGCCTTCAGCGTTTCGACATCGCCGACCGCCGCCTCTTCGCCCTCGACCGTTACGATCTCATCCGAGAGAGCGTCCTCAACGGGCTCTTCCGCGTCGATGCCCTCGATGAGGTCCATATCGACGGCGGCTTCGTCGATCTCGGTCAGAGCCTCGTCGATGTCCTCCAGCTCAGGCTCGTCCGAGAATGCAACGGAATCGTCACGCACCAGATGCAGAACGACCTCTGCCATTCCGCCCGGCTTGCGGTCGCGTGTGCCGGCAAAGACGACATCCTTCATCTCGCCGCCGCGAAGCGATTTTGCACGCTGTTCGCCCAAGACCCACGAGATCGCGTCCGAAACGTTCGACTTCCCGCAGCCGTTCGGTCCGACGACGGCAGTTATGCCGCTGCCGGTGAAAACGATCTCCGTATAGTCGGCAAATGATTTGAAACCGCTTATTTCAAGCCGTTGAAGTCTAAACATCCTATAGTGCTCTGGTGGCAAGGTGAGCACTATATTTTGTTGTTTTGGGGCGAAAAAGTCAACCTAGACGAGCTCGCTCGAAACATCGCGCAAGCCCTGCTTTTCGGCACGCTCATGGTCGAGTTCGGTGAGGACATCGAGCAGGAAGTTCGTATTGTTCGCGATCGTGATAACCACCGGGAAGGCGTGGTCCGACGTTGAGAACTCGAATGTCCCGTTGCCGATCTCTACGATCAGCCGAAACGCCGCTACGCCGTTGCGTCCGTTGCATTCGGCATCGACGATGCGGCCTTCGTTGAACGACACATTCGCAAGATGCAGGTCGCTTTTTACGACTAGCAGGCCGGTCATCTTTGAATTCTCGATGACCTGTACCGCATCGAAGATCGAGACGTACGCCAGATTGCCCGCGAACGTCAGATCCGTGCGAACGACCTGCGAGGTCTTCGGTGCGGTCGCAAATTCGGGGCGGCGTGCACGCCTTATCGCCTCCAGGCCGGGAGCGACCGAGATACGCGGATTGAGCAGCTTTGCCTCCTGTAGGCGGTCGTACGCAAGGTCAAAATCCTCGCGGCCGATATAAAGGCTGACGAGTGCGAGGCATTGCCGCGCCGCCTCGTTCAGGTTTTTCTGCCGTACGCAGATATCACGCATCTTCTCACGAAGCCCGATCGAACGGGGGCTGCGTTCGATCGCATCGTGAAGCAGGTCAAATGCACGCTCGGGCGAGCTGTACTTGACGAAAAGATCGGCGTCAAGGAGTACCGATTCGATCGTTGTTTCTGTAAAGGGCGTTGCGGGGTCTGCAATGGACTGGGTCATACGGCGTATCTCAAGATCAGGACTGGCAGGTGCACAAAGATGTTCAACAGCCAATATAGCACATCGAACATTCGCGAGTCACCAAAATTCGCCGCAGGCCACCCATCGCCCGTAAGAGCCGCTTCGCGGGCAAGGTCGACGCGGCTCCCATTTCAATATGATTCAATTTTCAAAGACCAATGATTGCAACATCGTTGCATCACTGATACAAATGTAGCATACCTGTCAACATCCGTGCAAGAGATTTTTTGCAAAAAAATGCCCCGCAGTAAATGACGGGGCATTTCTTTTGGATCAACGTCGATCCGCTTAGAAATCAAACCGCAGGGTCAGGCGGATGTCGCGGGCACGATATGTTCGGCTCGGGACAAGGAACGTCGCCTGTTCGGTAGCGGACGGATTCTGATCGAAATCGATATATTCAGATCCGTAGCTGAAGACGGCCATATTGAAGATATTGCCGAATTCGACTGCCGGACGCAGACGGAACCTATCGTTGAACTTCCATTCGCGCGAAACCGAAAGATCAAAGATATAAAGCCGGGGGCCTGTGCCGGCATTACGGCCGAGGTTGCCGCCGCGCGAACCGATCGTCGGCAGTGAGAACTGCGAAACGAGGGCTGCCGGATACGGCGTTCCCGGTTCACGCCAGCGGACATCGCCGAGGCTGCCGTTAAAATTCGGCCGATCCGTGCTCACATCGTTCAGGTTGCGGTCAACACCGGTTCCGAGATCGAATGGTGCGGACGTACCGAAACGGAAGATCGGCGAGAAACGCAGCTTGCCGAACCACGACGGAGTCTGGAAGGTTCCCGAGACGGTGATCCTGTGAAGACGATCCTGACGGGCACGCGACCACTCGTCGGCAAAATCGCCATTGACCTGAGCGTTCGTCGTGTTGTTAAGCCCGTCATCCTTCAAACGCGAAAGCGTGTAAGCGACCCGCATCGAACCGGCGAACCCGTATCCGAGCTGGCGGTACCGGCCGCGGAATTCGAGCACGAGGCCCTGATAGAACGATTTGCCGATCGAGGAGACACGCTCCATTTCGTCGAAATTCGGATTCGGGCGAAGCGATCGGACCGCCTCAAGTGCGATGCCGATCGGGCCGCCGATAGAGTTCGACGAGACACCGTTTCCGGCATTCGTATTCGG
>JABARP010000012.1:197531-426659 GCA_019186825.1 Pyrinomonadaceae bacterium | reverse complement strand
CCGTCGTACCGCAGGTCGCCTGCGATGACATCGACGTCGAAACGCCGGTCGGGTCCGTGTGGCTGCCGAGATAGAAAACGTAGTTTCGCGTCGTACCGTTCACGTTCGTGAATGTGAACGGGTGATCGACGAGCCACGCGGCGAGGTCCGCATAACCGGACGGAGCGACCGGTGCGTTGATATTGTATTCACGCCATAGATGTGCCGTCCTGTTCCAGGTATAGTTCGCCTCAAAGACCCAGCCTTTTGCGACCTCACGCTCGAAACCAACGTTGAACTGATAGCTTTCAGGTATCTTCAAGTTCGGGTCGATCGAACGGAGCGGATTGCCTGAGCTGCCGCCATTGACCAAGAACCCGAGATCGGGCGAGCAGGATGTGGAGCCGCAAGTTGCCCGCGAGATCGCCGCACGCAGCGACTCAACGCTCGAATAGCTCGTCGGGAAATCCTGGGCGATGCTCGCGAGAATATTGTTGCGGGCGTTGCCGGTCGTTGGGATCGTGTTCGAATCGAACTGCACGAGGCTGCCGCCCGAGTTCTGAATGAAATCACCGACCGTCCTCAAAAGCACGCGGTTGTAAACGATCGCCGAACCAAAGCGGATCACGCCCTTGCCGTCTTTGAATGGCGACCAGGCGACGCCGAAACGCGGGCCGAAATTGTTATTGTCCTTGACGGCAGTCTCGCGTTCGTAGCGAAGGCCGAAGCTCATCGTCAGGTTGTCGCGAAGGCGAACTTCGTCATTGAAGAACAGCGCCCAGTACGTATTCTTGACATCTGAAGACGTTCCGAAGTTCTGTCGATAACGCGAAAGAACGTTGTTCGAATAATTGTTGACGTTCGAGAAATTATAGGTCCCGGTCACGTCGCCTCGATTCGTTGCTCTCGAGTTGACGTGCTGTGCGTCGAAACCGAACTTCATCAGGTGCGACCCGGCAATATGCGTGATCGAATCCTTGAATTGATAACGCGTTTCGTCCCTCGCATCCGAGAAGTACAGATTGCTGCTAGAGGTTGAGTTACCTGCGATAAGTGTCTGAACGCTGTTCGTGATCGGATTGCGATATCCGACGAGAACTACCGGAGCGGTCGGGTTATCGGTCTGATAATTCGGCGAATACTTCGACCACTGGAAACCGAAATCGTTGACCGTGTGAGCGCCGAAGCGGTGAATATCGCGAACGTTATACGCATCCGTGTTGATGTTCTTCGCCTGGAGTGCATCTTCAAGACGCGTGGTCGATGCCCCGGAAGTGCGGCGATTCGTCTTGCGCCCGAACTGCCAGCCGAATGTAAGGTCGTTGTCCTTCGTCAGCTTGTGATCGAAACGGGCCGTAACGATGTGGCCGACATTCGGCGTCGACGCGAGCAGGCTGAAGCCCTGGACAGCTCCGACTCCGGACGGACACGGCGGAGCCGGCGAACCCGATGAATCGCAGTACTGCGTTGAGCCTGTTGGCGACGGCAGATTGAAATGCGGATTCGGTATTACGGGCAGGAACGTGTCAATGAAGGTCGTGTCCTGAAAATTCTGATACTCGTACGAGACGAAGAAGAACGTGCGGTTCTTGCCGTTATAGACCTTTGGGATCGAGAGCGGGCCGCCGAATGTAAAGCCGGGATTGTACTGCGAGAACGGCAGACGGTCGTAACCGCGGCTGTTGTTGTACCAGGAATTCGCGTTCATTCGCGCATCCTTGAAGGTCATATACGCGCGGCCGCGATACTTGTTCGTTCCGCCGCGTGTCGTCATATTCACGCGTCCGCCCGATGCACGTCCGTACTCGGCCGAGAACTGGTTCCTGATCACCTGCACTTCGCCGATCGCATCGATCGAAGGCTGAAAGCGGTCGCGCGCCGAACGATCGTCGTTGTTGTCAAAACCGTCGATCGTGATGTTGTTCGAATACGATGCACCGCCTGAGATCGTGAAGTTTCCCTGTTCGAGCGGTGTGCTTCGCGGATTTGAATTGCGGTCTTCTGCAAGGTCGCTTGTCGAAAGAGCCTCTTCCGAAGTGCCGCCGACGGCAAGCACCAGGTCGAGCGGATTTCGCGTATTATTCGGCAGCTCTTCGATCTCGCGTTCGGTTAGCGTACTGCCGACGATGGTGCGGCTTGTGTCAACATCAAGGACAGACTCCGGATCCGCCGTTACAGTCGTTTCGACCGCGACACCCGCAAGAGCGAGTTTGAAATCCTGCTGAACGCGTTTGCCCGCGATCATCGGAAGCTCAGGCGTTTCCGTAACGCCGAAACCGGACGCCGTTGCGGTTATCTTGTATCTGCCAGGGTCGAGCGCGAAAAATTGATACCGGCCTTCGTCATTGGTCGTCGTGGTCAATTCCTTGCCGTTGGTAACCTCTTTGATCGTAACCGAGGCTCCGACCACGGCCAGCCCGTTCGGATCGGTCACGGTACCCGAGACCGCAACGTGGTCAAGGTCCTGCCCGAACGAAAAGACCGACAACATCAAAACGAACACCGCTGTGAGCAGGCCGTAAACCGCAAATCTGCTATGCATTAACTAATCTCCTAGAAACCTTTGGGATAATTTGGATGGTGTAATGCTAGCGGAAAAACGGTGTGAAATCAAAGAATTCCGAGCGAATTTGGCGTTACGCCTTTACCCGCGGAATTCCGTCCGCCTGTGACGCGAGACCGTGATCAACGCGCTCGAAGGCGTCGCTCCCTCATCCCGGCGGACAAATTCACCGGCATGCGTGCGGAGATATTCGAAGAATCGTTCGAATTCGCGCTGCATCTCATCCATCTTCGAACGCATATTCAGGATGATCTCGACGCCTGCGAGATTTACGCCGAGATCGCGTGTAAGCGAGAGGATGACCTCGAGCCGCTCAAGGTCGGCGTCGGAATAAAGCCGCGTATTGCCGTCTGACCGCGACGGCTTCAAAAGGCCTTCGCGTTCATACAGCCTCAGCGTCTGCGGATGTATCTCGTACTGTTCCGCAACGGCACTGATCGTATACGTTTTAACGCGCTTCTTCATTCCAAATATCTACGGTCCACAAGGATCACTCGAGGCCCATCGCCTTACGCGGGTTTTCGGGATTCGATTTCTCGAACTGCCGCAAGATCTCCTTCGTCTCCTCCGAGATCACCTTCGGCAAGGTGATCTTCACCTCGATAAATTGATCGCCTCTGAGCGACGGATTGCGCAGACTTGGGAACCCGCGCTCACGAAGCCTGAATTTCTGCCCCGATTCTGTCCCCGGCGGAATCTTCAAGGCTGCCTTGCCCTCGGCCGTCGGCACCTCGATGCGTGTTCCGAGTGCCGCCTCAGGCACGGTTATCGGAACTGTTACGTAGATGTTCTCGCCCTTTCGCTCGAGGAATTTGTGCTTGCCGACGTTCGTAACGATGAAAAGATCGCCGGGTTCGGCGCCAAGCCGCCCGCCGTGTCCTTTCTTCGGCACGCGCACACGCGACCCAGTATCGACGCCTGCAGGTATCTTGACCTTCACCTGCTCGCTCTTCGGCGTAGTTCCCTTGCCGTGGCAAAGCGAACAAGGTTCGCGTCGACGGCCCGTGCCTTCGCAGTCGGGACACGCTTGCGAGAACTGCAGCCTTCCGCCCGTACGCATCACCTGGCCCGTGCCCTTGCAGGTCGGACACGTGACGACCGGCCCGCCCGTATCGCCCGCACCCTGACAACGCGAACATTGCTCCGAGCGGTTGACGGTTATATTGGTCGTAAGCCCCGTGAAAGCCTCGTCAAAACTCAGCGCAAGCGGGATCTCAATGTCGCGGCCGCGTTTCGGAACGGCACGCGGCGGCTCAGGTTGAGCACGCGATCCGCCACCGAAAAGGTCCGAAAAAATATCTCGGAAACCACCCGACCCGCTGCTTGATCCGCCTGAGAAATCGAATCCTGAGAAATCAAATCCGCCTGTCGGAGCTCCCGCCTTACTGCCCGCGCCTGCGGCAGTTGCGAATGGCGAATCCGGATCGAGATTGTCCGCGTAATAGCCGAAGCGGTCAAAGACCTTTCGCTTCTTTGCGTCCGACAGGACGTCGTTCGCCTCCTGTATGTCCTTGAACTTGTCCTCGGCAGACTTGTCGTTCGGATTTACGTCCGGGTGATATTTGCGCGCCAAACGCCGATACGCCTTCTTGATCTCGTCGGCGCTAGCGCTCTTTTTAACACCTAGAATTTGGTAATAATCCTTTTTCGCCACCTAATCTCCAAACCCAAATACGAACTTGATCGCGTCAAAAACCTCTTCGAGCTTTTCTTCGTCAAGATGTGTGATGTAACTGCCGAATCGTTCCTTGCTCACCGTCTGTATATGATCGACGTTGATCAGGCATGGTCCCTCCATACCATCATCTTCATCCAGCCAAACGGTTGACGGAGTATCTCGAAGAGTGGATGTGATCGGAATTACAGTGATCTGATTCAGAAGAGGAATCGCCGAATCACGGGTGATGATCAGGGCCGGCCGTCGTTTATCAGGATCTTTTAGCTTGATCCAATAAACATCACCTCTGATCATTATTGATCACCCCAATCCTGTACGTCTTCCCATTCGCTCAATTCGTCGATCTCTTGCGGAGTTTGAGGGAACTTTTGATAGCTCTCTTGAAATCGGCGAACTTTATCCGCCGTCGACTCGCGACGCAAACCCTTGCGTAAGATCTCATTCACAAGATCCGTACGTGATCGATGCGAGCTCTTCGCAAGTCGATCGATCTGCGGCATTATTGCCTCATCCACTTCGATCTGAACACCCATAAAAGAAACCTAAGATGAGCGGCAGCCGTGGCTGCCGCTCATCCTTTATACCACAGACGTTAGTCTTTCTTCTCGTCGTCGACATCGACGTATTCCGCGTCGATGACGTCGCCTTCGTCCGAGGCAGCGGTCGAACCACCGTCTCCGGAAGCCGACGCAGACGAGGCCTGTTCACCCGAACCGGCATCACCGCCCGCGGTTTGCTGGCTGTACAGAACCTCAGCAAGCTTGTGCGAAGAGGTTTGCACCTTATCGAACGCACTGTTCATTGCGTCGGTATCGTCGCCGGCAAGAGCCGTCTTCGCCTCTGCGATCGCCGCTTCGATGTCGGACGCGGCCGAGGCATCAAGCTTGTCCTTGTTCTCGCTCAACGTTTTTTCGACGCTGTAAACAAGGCCGTCAAGCCGGTTGCGTGCTTCGATCGAGGCTTTCTTCTTCTCGTCCTCGGCAGAGTGCGATTCGGCATCCTTCATCATCTTGTCGATCTCTTCTTTCGAGAGGCCGCTTGATGCCGTGATCGTGATCTTCTGCTCACGGCCGGTACCGATGTCCTTTGCCGAGACGTTCACGATGCCGTTCGCGTCAATGTCGAAGGTAACCTCGATCTGCGGAACACCGCGCGGTGCCGGCGGGATCCCGACAAGGTGGAATTTACCGAGCGTCTTGTTGTCAGACGCCATCGGACGCTCACCCTGAAGCACGTGAACCTCGACCGAAGTTTGATTGTCCGAAGCGGTCGAGAATACCTCGCTCTTGCGCGTCGGGATCGTCGTGTTCTTTGCGATCATCGGCGTTGCGACACCGCCAAGCGTCTCGATGCCGAGCGAGAGCGGTGTAACGTCGAGAAGCAGAATGTCCGTCTTCTCGCCGCCGAGCACACCCGCCTGGACCGCAGCTCCGAGAGCAACGACCTCGTCCGGGTTGACCGACTTGTTCGATTCCTTACCGAAGAAGTCCTTGACCATCTCCTGAACCTTCGGAATACGCGTCGAACCGCCAACGAGCACAACCTCCTGGATGTCCTTCGCCGAAAGGCCGGCATCCTTGATCGCCTGTTCAACGGGCGGCATCAACCGCTTGAGAACGGGCTCTGCAAGCTGCTCGAATTTTGCCCGCGTGAGCTTCATCACGAGGTGCTTCGGCCCGCTCGCATCCGCCGTGATGAACGGCAGGTTGATCTCCGTCTCCATTGCCGACGAGAGCTCGACCTTCGACTTCTCCGCAGCTTCTTTCAAACGCTGGAGAGCCATCTTGTCGTTGTGAAGGTCGATGCCCTGATCCTTCTTGAATTCGTCGATGATCCAGCCGACGAGAACCTCATCGACGTCGTCACCGCCTAGGTGCGTGTCGCCGTTCGTCGATTTCACCTCGACGACGCCTTCGCCGACCTCGAGGATCGAAATATCGAACGTACCACCGCCGAAGTCGAATACGGCGATCGTCTCGTCTTTCTTCTTGTCAAGGCCGTAAGCCAAAGCTGCGGCTGTCGGCTCGTTGACAATACGCAGAACCTCCAGGCCCGCGATCTTACCGGCGTCCTTGGTAGCCTGACGCTGTGCGTCATTAAAATACGCCGGAACCGTGATAACAGCCTGATCGACCTTCGAGCCGAGATAGTCTTCAGCCGCCTGCTTCAATTTCTGCAGGATCATCGCCGCAACTTCCGGCGGGCTGTACTGTTTACCCTCAGCTGCGATACGAACGTCGCCATTGCCGGCCTTTTCGACCTTGTAGGGAACTTGTTTGATCTCGTCCGACACCTCGTCGAACTTCCGGCCCATAAAACGCTTGATCGAATAAAGCGTATTCTCTGGGTTCGTAACGGCCTGGCGCTTTGCGACCTGGCCCACCAGACGGTTGCCGTCCTTTGTAAATGCGACGACAGACGGCGTGGTACGCCCGCCCTCGCTGTTTGTGATAACGACGGGTTCGCCGCCCTCCATGACCGCGACGACCGAATTGGTCGTTCCGAGGTCAATACCGATGATCTTCGCCATATTCTTTTATTCTCCCAACAATATAAATGCGTGCTCTCGATACAATACTTCTAACTTGAGCATTTATAGATGATAAAGGTTGAGTGTGTTATTGTCAAGTTTAATCTTACGCCCAGAAATATGCCGGAAAACTGTGATATCACTACAATTTCCAGCGGAAGTGCGGTAGAATCGGACATTTCCTATATTCCAGGACGATTCCCATTTGGTTATGAGCGACGGTACATCCGAGATCACTCAGATACTGCACGACTGGAACAGCGGTGACGAAAGCGCAAGCGAGCGTCTTTTGCCGTATGTTTACGATGAGCTGAAACGTCAGGCTCGTCGTCTAATGTCGCGCGAGCGTGTTGATCATACGCTCCAACCGACGGCTCTCGTTCATGAGGCGTTCCTGCGGCTCGCAAAGCAGGGCGGCGTCGATTGGCAGAATCGCAGCCATTTCTACGGAATAGCGTCACGCCTGATGCGGCAGGTACTTATTGACCACGCACGCCAGCACGGCGCGTCGAAACGCGGTTCCGCACAGATCCATTTCTCACTTGACGATGTGACGATCCCGGTCGAGACCCGCGCGAGCTCGATCCTTGCGCTCGATGAGGTTCTCGCGCGTCTGGAGACCGTTGACGAACGCCAGGCAAAGATCGTTGAAATGCGATTTTTCGGCGGCCTGAGCAATACGGAGATCGCGGAAGCTCTGGATATCTCCGAGCGCACTGTCCTGCGGTCATGGTCGGTCGCAAAGCTCTGGCTTTACCGCGAACTGACACGTTCATAGACATCGGTTGTCGCGATCCGGTTCGCATTTCCGCATTTAGGTTTAAGGATCTATTTCTGATTCGCAAGGAAACTCATCCAATGACCGAACAAGATCGGGAAAAGATCAATGATGTCGTTGCCGATGCACTAGCTTTGGATGCGGACGCAAGGCCCGCCTTTCTTTTGAGGGCAGGGTTGACCGAACAAGAACTCGCTGAGGCACGGTCGCTGCTATCGGTCGCTGACGGGGCGGCCTCGATACTCGATGCACCCGCGCTGGAGTTCTCAAAGGACTTTCTCGTCGAGACGGATACTGAAAGCCTCACAGGTAAGACGATCGGGCCGTTTACGATCATCAGAGAGCTCGGCCACGGCGGTATGGGCGCCGTTTACCTTGCCTCGCGAAAGGTTGGCGATAAGGACCAGCTCCTTGCACTAAAGCTCTTAAAGCGCGAGATGAATTCAAGCCTCTTTCGACAGCGTTTTGAGCAGGAGCGCGAGATCCTGGCAACTCTTAACCACCCGAATATCTCAAGTCTCGTCGATTTTGGAGCTGCAGAAGACGGTACGCCGTACTTTGCAATGGAGTATGTTGACGGACTTCCGATTGACGAATTCTGTTCGCGTAATAAATACGGCTGCGACGATCGGCTGTCGCTTTTCCAAAAGGTCTGCTCGGCAGTATCGTCGGCACATCGCAGCCTCGTCGTACACCGCGACCTAAAACCATCCAACATACTTGTAACCAGCGACGGCACGCCGAAATTGCTCGATTTTGGCATCTCAAAGATCCTGAGTTCGGCTGAAGGACAAGACGAGGCTGAGACCGTTACTCGTCTCGGAGCGATGACGCCGGGTTACGCCTCGCCCGAACAGCTAAACGGCGAAAGCGTGACGACCGCGACGGATATTTACAGCCTCGGCGTCATTCTTTTTGAATTGCTCTCAGGCCATCGCCCTTTTGAAGAGAAGGAAAAGGATCTGAGCGGAATCTTACGCGCTATTGCGGAAGATGATCCGCCGCCGCCGTCGTCAAAAGCAGACACCGGCCAAATCGCCGAGAAACGTGTTCCGTTATCAAGCGAAGATCGACCGGATGAGGCGCGAACGCTCCCAAACCCTGTACGGCTGGAAACCGGTCGGGAAAATGTAAAAGAAAAGGGGCCGATCACCGCTCTTCGGCCACAGGAGATCCGCGGTGACCTCGACCGCATCGTCCTAAAATCGCTGCAGAAGGAGCCCGAACGCCGATATTTGTCGGTTGACGCCTTCAGCGAAGACATCGGCCGCTTCCGCGAGGGCCGGCCGGTCACCGCACGGCCAAGCTCGATGCTTTATCGGACAGGAAAGTTCCTTCGCCGTAATCGTCCGATGGCGATCGTCGGTGCTCTGCTCGTTCTCGCGATCATCGCCGGCATCATCGCAACCTTATGGCAGGCCAGGGTCGCCGCGACCGAGCGTGCAAGAGCCGAAAGGCGGCTGGCCGATGTCCGGGAGTTAGCCAATTCCTTCCTGTACGAGATCACGCCCGAGATCGAACGCCTTCCCGGTTCGACTCCGGCAAAGGTTAAGCTCGTCTCACGTGCGCTCGAGTACCTCAATCGGCTAAGTGCCGATCCGAATGCGGGTTCTGACCCTGAAATTCTGCGGGAGACCGCACGTGCATACCATATGGTCGGCGACGTTCAGGGGAATCCGATGGCACCGAATATCGGTGACTCGAAGGGCGCGAAGGTGAGCTTTCAAAAGGCCCTGGACATTCGCCTTGGCCTCCTGGACAGATCCCCGAACGACGTAGCCTTGATTGCCGGGCTTGCCGACGATTATCAGATGCTCGGCCTTCTCGAATCGTACGGCGACGATATTGAAAAGGCGGCACCTTTGCTCGACCGTGCGCTTGAGCTCCGCAAACAGGTGATCGCCATGGATCCCGCAGATTTCGAAGCTCGACGCAAACTCGCCCTCACGGTTCGTCAACGCGGCTATATCCCATTCTACGATGGCGATAACAAGGCGGCGATCGAATACTATCGGCAGTCGCTCGGCCTTTTTGAAAAGCTGCACGCCGAGCAGTCCGATAATGATGACGTCGCGCTGGACCTCTACTATTGTTATGTAAATATCGGCGAAGCTCAGGGCTGGGACGGTGAGTACAAGACCGCCGCAGAGAGTATCGACAAAGGCCTTGGCCCGATCGAAACTATCGCGGCACGCCATCCTCTCGACCGCACCTTTCAGCGGACACTCGGCCTTGCTTACTCAAAGCGAGCCGATAGCCACGCCGACCTTGAAGAATACGACCGCGGTGTTGCTATGTTCGGAAAGGCCCTCGAGGTCGCAAAAAAGACCTCCGAGGGGGACCCGACCGACCTGATGGCAAAACGCGACCTCGCTCTCGCCTATAAGAAACTTGGCGAGTGCCAGGAGAACGCAAAGCAACTCGACGCTTCGCTGCTGTCGATCGAAAGCGCGCTCGCTGTCTTTAGCGAACTAAGGGCCGCCGACCCGAACCGTGCCGAAGCCGCATATGACGTTGCGAACACGACATTTTCGCTTGGCATGACCTTGACGACGATGAAACGGTACGCAGAAGCCCGCAAGAATCTCGAAAATGCACGTGATGCCTTTGCGGAAGTGATCAAAACCAATCCTGCCAACACCTATGCCCGCCGTATGTCTGCGCACACCTTTATCGAACTTGCGAAAGCTCTTGCCGGCCAGAATGCCGACAAAGCGGCGATCGCTCAGCAATGGCGGCTTGCGTTGGATACGTTTGACGGCCTAAAGGCAGAGGGGAAGTTTGAAAAGGTCGATGATGTGGCGTACGCAGACCTTCAGAAGAAACTCGGCATTTCCTAGTCGCCGCGTTGCCCGCCCCTTTGTTTCGCAGCCGCATCGGCCTTCATCAGACCCGCAACCTGGAAGATATAGTGTATGCCGGAGACGACCGCGAAGAACGCGACCGTGACGTAAACGGTCGGCAGGTAAAAGCCGCGTAGCTGCGGATAGACCGCCGCGATCAGAATGGCGATCACGCCGAAGACCTGTACGAATGTACTCGCTTTCCCTAACCACGAAGGTTTGAAACCGCGAAAGCCCGTCATCAGGCTGATCGCACCGGCGACCGCGATTATCAGAATGTCGCGCCCGATCACGACGATCGTAACGTATGGTTCGACCGGCAGATGCCGCGGCGGATTCGGGCCGAAGACCGCCGGGATCGAAAGGATGATGAACGCCGTCGTCATCAAAAGCTTGTCCGCGATCGGGTCGATGATCGTCCCGAGTTCGCTCTCCTGCTTCAAGGTCCTTGCCAAAAAGCCGTCGATGCCGTCCGAAAGACCCGCACCCGCGAACACGATCAAGGCCCAGCCTTCGTGGCCGTAGACCATCAACATCGCAAAGATCGGAATGAGCGCCATTCGCAGGAACGTCAAAACGTTTGCGACCGTCAAGATGCGTGTTGAATTCGTGTTCGTCTGATCAGGCATCTTTCTTTGCGCTTCGTAGCGTAAGCAGCGATATCTCCGGCGGGCATTGATATCGAACGGGGAGAACGACGGTGCCGATGCCCCGAGTAATATAGATCTGTGCAGAATTCCGCTCGTGCAGGCCGCTCGAGAGCTTCCTGCGGCGAATGATGCGTTTTTCTTTGTCGCGGAGCTTGATCTGGCCGCCGTGCGTATGGCCGCTCAGCGTAAGATCGACACGTCTTTTGACCGACTGGCGAAAGATTACGGGATTATGCGCGAGCACGATCTTCACCTCGTCGGGGTAAGAACCTTTCAGCGCGGCCGCAAGGTCCGTCTGCCCGACCATGTGATCGTCAACACCGCCGAGCCAGAAGGACGAACCGTCGCCGCTGCCCAATCTGAGGCCCTCGTTAACGAGCATCGTGATACCTTCTCCGCGGAAAAGCTCTGTTACGAGGTTCGCATCGGTCCAATGATCGTGATTGCCGAGACACGCGAATGTGCCCATCGGCGAACGCAGTTTTGCAAGCGTCTCGGCGACAGGGGCGATATACGCGCTGTCATGCGAAACATAATCACCCGTCAAGAGGACGATGTCGGGCTTTAGGCGATTTGCGAATTTAACGGCACGCTCAATGTGCTTTAGGTCCGTGAAAGGGCTGTGGTGTATGTCCGAAAGATGAACGCATTTCAGGCCATCGAGCTTTTTCGGAAGGCGGTCGAGCGTGATCTCGATACGTTCGAGCGAGAGCGTCGTCGCCTCGTTCATCGCATCCTTTGCACGTTTAGAAAGGTTGCCGGCGAGCTTGCGCAATGGCCGCTCGGATGCAACGTATGCGTTTATCCTATCGCCTAACCTTGTGCGTTTTGCCCCGGTATTGTCCATCTATCGTTTTATACGCATTACGCAGCCAAAACGCGCAGGAATTTTCGCTTTCCGACCTGTAGAAGTACGCCTTCCCCAGTGATCTCGATCTCGCTGTTTGCGGCCGTCGCCTTTTCGCCATTCACTTTGACGCCGCCTTGCTCGATCAGGCGTCGAGCCTCGCCTTTTGACGCCGCAAGGCCGGTGTCTGCAAGCAGTTGCGAGAGAGTGTGTGCACCGGACGCAAGTCGCTTCTCATCGATCTCGTCCGGGATCTCTTTCTGCACGAATTGCCGCGTGAAGGCATCCTCTGCTTCGTCAGCCGCAGCCTGTGAGTGAAAGTCCTTGATGATGAGCTTTGCTAAGTTCACCTTCAGGTCGCGCGGATTCTTACCCAGCTCGACCTGCGATCTCAGATCTGAAATTTCAGTCTCCGTTAGGTCCGTCAGCAGCTCGTAGTAACGCCACATCAGCTCGTCGGAGATCGACATTACTTTGCCGAACATCGAATCCGCCGTCTCATCGATGCCGATGTAGTTGTTGAGTGACTTCGACATCTTGTTGACGCCGTCAAGCCCCTCGAGAAGCGGTGTCGTCAAGATCACTTGCGGCTCAAGGCCGGCCTCGCGCTGGAGATTCCGGCCCATCAGCAGATTGAATTTTTGGTCAGTCCCGCCGAGCTCGACGTCCGCATCGAGAGCTACCGAATCGTAACCTTGTACCAGTGGATAAAGCAGTTCGTGAAGCGAGATCGGTTTTTCCTCCGCCAGGCGTTTTGTGAAATCGTCGCGCTCGAGGATCTGCTTTACGGTCGTCCGCGCACAAAGCTTTACAAAATCCGCCGCGTCGAATTTGTCCATCCACTCGCCGTTGAACCGCAGCTCGGTTTTCTCCGGATCGAGCAGCTTGAACATCTGCCGCTTGTAGGTCTCGGCGTTCTGATTGACCTCTTCGCGGGTAAGCGGCGGCCGCGTTACGTTCTTGCCCGACGGATCGCCGATCATTCCCGTGAAATCGCCGATCAGGAAGATGACCGTATGGCCGAGGTCCTGAAACGCTTTCAGTTTTCGGATCACGACCGTGTGCCCGAGATGAATGTCCGGCGCCGTCGGGTCAAGCCCCAGCTTCACGCGCAGCGGTTTGCCGGTCTTTTCCGAGCGTTCGAGCTTCTTTCGCAGGTCTTCCTCGCGAATGAGGTCGACCACGCCTTTCTTCAAAAATGAGATCTGTTCGTCAACTGTCATCGAGGTTTCGATTATAGCAATGAGCCACGCGGATTAGCATCTACGGCCCAGGAAATGCTGTACACATTGGTCAAAATGACCGATTCACTAGATCTATTTTCAAAAACTATGCTGAACTCGCTTGACAGTCATAAAAGATGGGCATAAATTTGTTCAGCTTTATTTTTTTCAACCTACATCCCTAAGGCTTTTCATATATGTTTCGGCATCATTTTTTCGCTTGCTTCGATAAAGCGTAAATATGCGGCGGCGTCTTTGACGGCTCGCCATTTTTTCGGCACGTTTCAGCACATTATCTGAGGAGGATAATCATTGTGAAAAAGCTTTTAGTGATCCTTGCGGTAGTCGTTTCGACGTTGATCGCGGTCGGGATCGTATCAAAACACGCAGAGGCAAATCGAGCCGTGTTCGGCTCAGGCTCGCAGGACGAACTCGCCCTTGCAAAAGCAAAAAGCCTCGACATTCTTCGCGACCAGGCGACACGCCGGCTTATCGGTAACCCCGATGAGTTTGAGGTTCAAAAGGTCGAGATCGACAAACTCGGCATGGCACACACGCGCGTTCGCCAGACGGTGAATGGCGTACCGGTGTGGGAAGGCGAGGCGATCGTGCATCTGAATCGCGACGGATCGCTCGCGACGATCACAGATGACCTCAAAGAAGGCATCGCCATCAATACTTCGCCGAACCTCGCTCGCGAGGACGCCATTCGCGACGCGAATCAGATGTATTCCGGCACGGCAAAGATCAGCGACAAACCGCGCGTCGATATGTACATCTTCCGCGGTGAGGACCGCGACCATCTCGTCTATCGCGTTGAGACGCCGCACATTGACGGCTCGGACGCTTCGGACGTTCCCGTGATCTTCGTCGATGCACAGACGGGCGAGAAGGTTTACGAATACAACAACCTTCAAACCGGGACGGGCTCGTCGCTTTACAGCGGAACCATCACGATCAACACGAGCCAGTCCGGCTCGACCTACTATATGGAGGATCTCACTCGCAAACAGGGAACCTTCAATATGAACTCGACCGGTAATGAAAGCACCGGTGCCGGCGGTACTCAATCGCGTTTCACCGATACGGACGACAACTGGAACGCAACGATCCAGCGCGCCGGCGTCGATGCACATCACGGTGCGGCAACGACGTACGACTTCTATCTGAACGTCCTCGGCCGCAACGGTATCGACGGTTCGGGCGGTCCGGGTGTTACGACCGCTGCTGCCAATAGCTCGATCTCACTGATCACTTCGCGTGTTCACTTCGGTTCGAGCGGAGCGTATAACAACGCCTTCTGGTACAACAATATGATGTCGTACGGCGACGGTGACGGCACGAACTTCACGCCGCTGACGACGATCGACATCTGCGGCCACGAGATGACGCACGGCGTTACCGAAAGGACCGCAAATCTCACCTACTCGAAAGAGTCAGGCGCTCTCAACGAATCCTGGTCCGACATCATGGGTTCGATGGTCGAACTCTATGCCGACGGCGGTGTCGTTTCCGGCGATACTTGGAAGATCGGTGAGGACGCATACACGCCCGGAACCTCGGGCGATGCTCTTCGCCGCATGGACAACCCGAATGCGGTCGGTGACCCCGATCACTATTCGCTTCGTCTCTATCCGGGAAGCTGCACGCCATCCGTATTCAACGATAACTGCGGCGTGCACACGAATTCGTCCATCTCGAATCACGCCTACTACCTGATCGCGAATGGCGGCACGAACCGCGTAAGCGGCATTGCTGTTACAGGTATCGGAGAGACCGCGGCCGAGCAGATCTTCTACCGAGCTCTCGTCACCTATATGAGCTCCGGAACGAACTTTGCGGGTGCGAGGACGGCGACCTTGAACGCGGCAACCGACCTTTACGGTTCCGGCAGCTCGCAATACAACGGCGTTGCCACCGGTTGGTGCGCAGTAGGTGTTGGCTCATGTCCGAGCGGAACACCAACTCCGACGCCAACAGCGACCCCGACAGCAACTCCAACCGCTACGCCGACCCCAACGCCGACGGCGACTCCTACCCCGACTCCGACACCGACTCCGACACCGACGCCGACACCGGGCGGTAACATCATCGTCAACGGCGGATTCGAAGGTACGTTCAGCCCGTGGACAAACACCGGTAACGGCACGTTCTGGGTCGATCCCGGCAACTATCCGCATAGCGGCTCTGGCTACGCGTACTTCGGTGAGAGCAACAGCACGTCCGGCAGCACGTACCAGACCGTTACGATCCCGTCATCGGCTTCCGGTGCTTTCAGCTTCTGGCTGAACGTTACCTCGAGCGAAACGACGACGTCGCGGCAGTACGACAAGCTGTATGTCGAGATACGCAGTACGTCCGGCAGCTTGAAGAAGAGGCTTGCGACATACAGCAACCTCAATAAAGCGGCGGCCGGCGTGTATTCGCAAAAGTCGTTCAGTCTTTCGGCGTATAAAGGGCAAACGGTACGCGTTCAGTTCCGCGTAACGAACGATTCGTCGCTCCCGACGACGTTCCGCGTGGACGACGTATCGCTGCAATAACCGGCCTCAAGCCGATCTGACCAAAGCCGCCTGGGACATCAAACTGTCTCCGGCGGCTTGTTTCTTGCCTCGTGCCGCAGCCCGCAGTGTCCGTAGCCCGCACGTCTGTAAGGGCTCGACACGACTTACCGCATTACGTAGTACCCGGAAAGATGCTACTCGCTTCGCGACCTTCGCGGGCTTCACTTCGTGAACTTTGCGCTTTCTGCCGATCCGTCGCCGAGCGGAAATGCTGTGCTTTTTCCCGGTGCGATCACTCCACCGGATCCCGGCGGCGAAGCCGCCAATGACACTGCATTCTAACCACGGCGAAACACCGGGGTCCAAATACCAGTTTCTCCCTTTGCGTTTTCTGCTAATCGAACTTCACGTCCATTTCTCTTTGCACTCTCAAACGTTGGTTCAAACGCAAAGGACGCAAAGACATTCGCAAAGTTCACCAAGACGTTGCCGTGAGATTCTTTCCCTTCGCGGCCTTTGCGGCCTTCACTTCGCGTCCTTCGCGGGCTTCGCTTTGCGGTCTTTGCGTTTTCTGCCAAACCAAGCCGCGTCGTCTCTCTGGCATTTTTCACGTTGGTTTAAACGCGAAGAACGCAAACACTTTCGCAAAGTTCGCGAAGACGCTACCGCGAGATTCTTTCTCGTTGCGTCCCCTACGGCCTCTCCTTCGCGTCCTTCGCGGGCTTCACTTCGCGAACTTTGCGTTTTCTGCCAATCGAAGACGCATCTTCTTGTCTTTTCACTTTCCGCATTGGTCTTAACGCAAAGGACGCAAAGTTATTCGCAAAGTTCACAAAGACGCTGCCGCGAGATTCTTTCCCTTTGCGTCCTCTGCGGGCCTCGCTTTGCGGCCTTTGCGTTTTCTGCCGATCGAACTCACGTTCTCTCTCTTCACTCTCTTAATGCAAAAACTGCCCAATTCAGTTGTCAAACATCAACCAACCACAAGAAGAATATCCGACCGTATCAGCCATTTGAACCCCAAAATGCACGGATCGTATGAAAATGCACAAAACGCACGAATTGATACAAAATGCACAGAATGCACAAACGGCCGTCTCGGCTGACGGGGTGGTTCTTGCTTCCTGTCCTCAGCACGCTCGTGTCCGCCGCCCAGCGACCTGTTATGCTTTCACAAGGGTCGATGACGTCATTCCTGCTCAAAAATTTTGCGCGCGTATGGAAGAAGCTGCCGAGGAGCGGCCGCATCTTTCTTGCACGGATCACGCAAAAGAAATTCACGGCCTCGGTCGCGGGTGTTATTACCAACGCGGAAGGCCGCGTGCTTGTTTTGGATCACGTTCTGCGTCCTGCCTCGGGGTGGGGCCTGCCGGGCGGCTTTATGAAGCATTTTGAGCAGCCGATTGACGCTCTCAAACGCGAGATACGCGAGGAAACGGGTATTGAGCTTGCGAACATTGAGCTCTACCGTGTCCGCACGCTAAAACGGCACATTGAGTTCATTTTTACAGGCTCAGCGGAAACGGCGGGCGAGGTAAAGAGCCGTGAGATCACGGCGGTCAGGTGGTTTGACCCGGCACACCTTCCGGCGGAGATGAACGTCGATCAGCAGTTCCTCATTCGGAAGGTTTTTGGTCTCGATCTTTGAAAATCTGCCGCCTAGTCGTAAAATCAAAGTTTCCGATTTTTTTTTCATCACTGGAGTTACTACAAAATGGTCAACCTTATTCCGCCGCCAGAAGATGTTATGCAGATCCTGATCGAAACAGGTGCATACCGCCGCGGCCACTTTATCTACCCGAACGGAAAACACGCGTCGCACTATTTTCAAATGCCGCTTGCCTTTCGTTACTACGATAACGCACGCATCCTTTCCGTTGCCCTGAGCCGGCTTTTCCGTATGGAGAAAGGGATCGCGGGCCGCCTGCCGAAAGTATCCGTGATCAGCCCAAGCCCGGGCGGCATTATGGTAGCGTTCGGCGTCCGCGAGGCGTTGGGCGCGCAGCAGATCTATTGGGCAGAGATGGAGAACGGCACACGGCAGTTCCGCCAGTTCCTATCGGAATATGAGGTGTATCCTGCGATCATCGTTGACGACATCAACCGCTCGGGCCGTGCGATCAACGAGACGATCGCGCTCGTGAAAGAACTTGGCACAGAGGTTATCGGCATCGGGACGATCGCTAAATTCGAGGACGCGCCTAACGAATACGATGGCATTCCGGCCAAATCGCTTCTAAGTTTTGATGTGAATTTCTACGATTCGGAAGAAGAATGGAAAAACTCGCGAAGCGCTTCGGACGTGAGCGAGGAAAAGGTTCGTTATTAGTTGGCGGACGGCTGAAGGTTGAGCGATCGACCTTCAGCCAAGACACTCCCCAAAACACTCCTAGATCTCGTGTCGGTTCGTGAGGGCCTTATCCATCGTTACCTCATCGACGAATTCCAGATCGGAACCGACCGGCATTCCCATCGCGATACGCGTTACCCGAACTCCCAAAGGTTTCAATAGACGCGCAATATAATTTGCAGTTGCCTCGCCCTCTGTCGTCGGGTTCGTCGCGACGATGATCTCCTTTACTTCGATGCCATCGTTATTTTCCGGCCGCAATCTCGTAAGCAGATTGTTGAGCATAAGTTCGTCCGGCCCTATGCCGCGGATCGGCGAGAGCGAACCGTGCAGGATGTGATAAAGCCCTTTGTACGAACGTGTTTTCTCGATTGCGACGAGGTTGTAAGGCTCTTCGACGATACAGATCTGCGAGCGGTCGCGTTTCGGATTCGCGCAGTACAGACATGGATCGACGTCCGTTAAGTTATTGCAGACAGAGCAGAAAACGATCCGCTCTTTCACTTCCAACAACGCACGCGCGAACACCTCGACATCCGTTTGCGGCTGCCGCAATACGTAGAACGCAAGGCGCTGAGCGGACTTCCCGCCGATCCCCGGCAGGCGTTTGAATTCGTCGATCAGTTTTGCGACCGGCTCAGAATAATCAAGCATATTTTCCAATACGAACGTTCAGAACGCATGGCAAAATACCCGCGTACCGACCTCCGCATTTTCGAACCTAGATCATTCCCGGCGGGAGCATTCCGCCAAGCTGGCCTTTGAGTGATTCTTCGACCTTGCGGCGCGCTTCGTTGAGAGCAGCAACGGTGAGGTCTTGGATCATCTCCACATCGCCATCTTTGATAAGCTCAGGCGAGATCGTAACTGCGATGACCTCAAAATCGCCACGCATTTTGACCGTTACCACACCGCCGCCGGCCGCCGCCTCGACGACCAAATTCTTCATCTCGCGGCTCATTTGCTCCTGCATCTGCTGAGCTTGCCGCATCATCGAACCAAGGTCCATTCCACCCGGTAACTTCATACGTTTTTCTCCTTAACCAACGATTCTAACATTTGACCGATCTCGATGTCTTGGTCGTCTGGAGGGTTTAGGTGATATTATCGTTGGCGCAAAATCAAAACGCCCCCTCCAGTGATCGGACGTTCTCTTTAACAAATAGGAGATCTATTGAACCATGGCTTCTTTATCGAAGACATCCGTCGTTATTCCACTCATTATCCTGATCGCAGCCGCCCTCGGCTGCAAGAATCTTGGCTCAAACAATAATAATTCGTCGGCACCGGCCAATAGCGCGTCAACCGAGAAAGCCAGTCCTACGCCGGCTACGGTCGAAGCCAATGACGATGGAACCATTCCATCGGGAACCGGTGTTGAAAAAGAAAAACCTGCCGCCGGCAAAGGTAACGTTCAGGGTAAAGCGCTTTTCAATGACCAGCCTGCAGTTGGTGTAGAGGTAAAACTCTGCGAGAAATTCAATAGCATTATGGGCGGCTGTACGGGCAAATCATACACGACAAAAACCGACGCTAACGGCGAATACTTGATCAAGGACGTCGCACCAGCCACCTATGATGCCCTCACAGTTCGCGTTTTCAATGCTAACTACTATGTTTTTGCAACATCGGGTGTTATCTCGGCCGCAAAGTACAAGATCGAGCCCGATAAGACCTTCTTTGCTCCGGTAACAAATCTCTTCAAGAACGACCTGAAGGTTACCGATCCGAAGATGAATGCTAAGGTTGCCGGCTCCGGTATCGTGGTCAAATGGAACGCCTATCCTGATGCTGCCTACTACAAGGTCAGTGTCTATGCAGACTCGCAGAGCGGCGCTGAGGTGAATCTCGATTACGTCAACAAACGTGTTGACGCAACTGAATTCACGCTCGATACGCCGCTCAAACCGGGCAAGTACTGGGTCAAGATCGAGTCGTTCAACAGCAACGACACAAAGCTATCGGAAACCAACGATAACGTGGACTTTACCGTAACCGGCTAGTGTCCCGTAGCCTTTGATGGGCGGATCCGTAGGAATAGCTGCCAACCGCCGTGTGTCGTGCCGCCGTAAACCGGCGTGAGCGTGGCGGGGTTCGAGTTTGCCGTCAACATTCCGCCCAGGCCGACATCAATGCCCTTCTGGCTATAGATGTCGCGAACATAGCCGACCGAATACGCACCGACCCAGAACAGGCCGTGGCCGTAGCTGTGATCGAGTACGAGTTCGTGTGCCGATTTTTCTACGCGTTCGAGGCGTCCGAAGATCGCGTTCTTTTTGAAATCGAAGTTGCTCTCAAAAAGAAACGCATTCGATCGCTCTCCGTTGCCATAATTCTGTCCCCAGACAAACGTGCTCGCCCAATTCTTGTCCTTGCCGAACGGCCGGTTGTAGATCGCCGATGCCGTTGTCTTTCGAAGAATGCGAAGCTCGGGTTCGAGCGGCTCGGGGTTACGAAGATAGCCATGCGACACCTGGAGGGAGAGGTCGCGTGTCGGGTTCCACGAGACGCGGCCGCTGAATGAGTTCAGTCGCGGTTTGTCGAACGCCCAGCGGTTCTCGTCCGGCTCTGTGCCGTTGAAGGCACTCGCCTCGAACTTCATCTTGCCAAGTGAGAATCCCGCGGTCAAAACGCCCCACGTTATGTGCGTTGCGTCCTGCCAGTGGTGCGAGATAGGCGCGTCCGGATTGTTCGCACCCGAAGCTCGGTGCATGAACATCGCGGGTCCAAGCGCCGGCTCGCCCGGCAATCCGCCGTAAAAGTAGATCGAGCGCTTGTCGTCGAACTTGTACGAATACGTGACCGCGAGTTCGGACACAAAATCGTGCGGATGCTGCCGATCGTGTACGGGCTGGCCGTGGTACTGTTCACCGCTTTGGTAGAGCAGTGGATAGCCGTAACCTCGCTGCGTCAGCGCGTCGATGCTGAACATCGTGCGGATACCGATCTGGCCGTTCTTTCCCGCGGGACGCGAATACATTGCCATCAGCATATTCGGCGCGTCAAAACGCGAACGCGAACCTTTGCCCGCGACCGAGACATCTCGGCTTCCGCCGATCGCCGTGTATCGCAGAAACGCCGCACCCATCAGCATCAGCATTCCGCCGTCCTTGTAATGCTTCATATAGGCGTACATCGGTGTCGAATCCGGGACCCACGCCGTTCCCGAGCTCTCGCGGCTCATCGGTTCGCCAATGTTCACCGTCGATGACATCTGCATCTCGCCGTGCTTCTCGCCGTCCATTCCCGGCATCTTGTGGCCCGTATGATCCTCAGTCGGCTTCGGTGTTTCTGATGGAGTTGGATGATGGCCTTTGTGCGGATCGGCCGACGTCGGCATCGGCTTGTCGTCGCCCGACATCACATGATGATCGTGTCCTGCGGGCATTTTGCCGCTTTTTGCGCCGACATTGATCGATCCCCACATGCCGCCTTTTGCGTGGCCCGTAACGCTGCAAAAGTATTTGAAGGAACCTGTATCGTTCGCCTGAATGACGATCTCCTGAGCGTGCCACGTCCTCTGATTGACAGCCGGATCGAGTTTTGAAGAACCGGCGGTCATCGCAAGCGAAGGCTGAGCGGTAAAATCGCCCATCACGTGCCCGACGCGCAGATCGTGCAGCATATCGGCATCTTTGTTCACAAACAGGATCTTCAGGACGGCACCTTCAGGAACATTCAACGTCGGGTTCCGCATTCCTTGTATGCGGTAAGAGAGCATATCGCTCTCGGGGCCGGTCGCAACCACGAGACGGATCTCTTTCTGAGCAAAGGTAAGTGTGCCCTCGCCCTTGACGCCAAGGTCACGTGTCTTCTCGGCTGCCAGCAACTCATCAAAACTTACTGTCTTAGCAGCGCTTGATACGAGCTTGAAAGGCTCGTGTTGCGCAAATGCGGTTGTCGCAAAGGCGATCGCAATTGCGGCAAAGAATATGATCTTTTTCACTTCAAAATAACTCCCTTTTCCAAACGGAAAAATACAAGGCCATCCGGACAAACATTTGTCCGGCACCGAATGAGCCCCAGGCAAACTTACCCGGCGCGAAAAATCTACTTGGGTTGTCGGTCTTTTACGAGCCTTGTGGCGGCGGGCCGCGGGAGTGAATGCGCGGAGGGTCAGGCAGATCGGGGTCGAGCTCCAATGCGCTGACAAGAGCAGACGAAATTTGCTTTTCGGACGTGGGCCCGACCAGCGATGGAAACGTCTCTGCGAGAGCAGCTGGCTCTTTTGTGATCCTCTCCGGCGTTGATTTGTCTGCCGCATTCGGCCTTTCTGCGAAAATGCAGATGCAATCGCTGTCGGCGGCAACACCTTCGGGAGTTGATGCGGTTTGGTGAGGCGAGTCGTGACACGACATTGGCACGGCCTTCACCTCGTGATGAGCACACAGACAGGTCGGCGCCGTGAGCGCGAGCAGCGACAGCACCGCGAGCAACGCGGGCAAGATCACCTTTAACCTGTATTCGTACCTCATCATCGAAAGATTAGAATTATAGCAACTCGCCCGCCAAACAATAAACAATAAAGTGCAACAAGCCGTAAGATACTTGAGACCCGGAATCTGCTCATGAGAGGCAATAGACGGTCGATCCGTGTTAGAATTCCACGAGTTTGAATCATCTTCAGGAAAGTTCGATCCTATGAAACACTGCCCGAATTGTGATGCGACGTACGACGAGGAAGTGATCCGCTTTTGCACGAAAGACGGAACGCCGCTGATCGAGGATGTCGAGCCGCGGTTCTCGGCATTGCCTAGCGAGAGTTTGCCACGGCCGAGCGAGCCGCTCGAGCCAGTCGAGGATGATGACGATGCAGGCGAAGTGACTGTCGTTCGCCGGCCGGGCAGCACACCCGGCGCTGCGGTTCCGCCACCGCCACCTTCGATCGAGGAACTGAATGCCGCCGTTCCGCCGCCGCGTTCGGGCGAGCGGATCGTGATCTCAACAAATCCCGAACCTCAGCAGCCGCAATTTCAGCAGCAAGTTCGTCCCGTACAGCAGCGTCCGCAAGGCTATTACGCCCCGCCGCCTCCGCCGAATACGATGAAGACGGTCGTACTCACCGTTATCGGCACATTGCTTGTCGTCGCAGCGGGTGCCGTGCTCTATTCGTTCCTCCGCCGTGATGTGCCTGCGGCAAATACAAATTCGAATTCCATCTTCGCTAATCAGAATGCGAACCTGAATTCTAATGTGGGATTTGACGCGAATTTCCCATTCAACACTTCTACATCGCCAACGCCGGCGAACTTCAACATCAACACGAACCTGAAGACACCGACGCCGACACCGACGCCAAAGCCTTCGCCAAGCCCGACCGAAGAGCCTGAGGAAAGCCCGACACCGACGCGTTCGCCAACGCCACGGCCGTCAGCGACACCTCGCCCGAGCACTTCGCCGACGCCTCGACAGGGCCCGCGTCCAACGCCGAATCCGGATAACGACGATTAAGTTATGTTCTATTCGGATCTATTCGCTGCCTCTAGCGCAACTTCGACGGCCTTGCGTGCGTCGATAACGCCCCAACCCTGTCGGTCGACCTCGTAATTCGGAAGGCGTTCGGCCGTCGAGATCAGGATATTCTTGACCTCCGAAGGCGTTAGGTTGGGTGAGGCTTCGATCATCTGTGCAGCGACCGAAGAGACGATCGGTGCCGCAAAGCTCGTCCCGTCAACGTACTTGTAATGTGCGGTTATGACGTTCTCACGGCGGATCTTTAGAGTGATGATCTGGCGTATGCTGTGCGGTTCGCGATCGGCCGCCGCATCGAGTTCCGGATCGATCCCCGGATACTTTTCAAGGATCTCATAAAGCTCTTCGTCGGGAGCGGCATCCAGCATGCTCAACAACTCTGCCTGCGCGGCCGTCGGCGTATTCGGCAGGATCGGGGCCGGAACCCAGATCGAGGATGCGATCACCTCGGGTTTCTGCAGGCCGTCAACGGTCGGCCCGTATGACGAGCGGTACATTCCGCGGCGTGCACGATTAAGCGAGTTGTGGTCGTCGAGTCCGCCCACAGCTATGCACGACGGAGCGCTTGCGGGCGGCACGACGGGATGGCCGGGAACATGGCCCGCGTTCCCGACCGCGCAAACTACCAAGATGCCCTCGCGTGAACATTCCTCGACCGCCTGCGAGACGGGATCGTGCAGATAGCTCGCAACGCCGTCACCGCCTGCCGAAATATTTACGATCCGTATGTTGTATTTTTCGCGATGCTCGAGGATCCAATTAAGGCCGTCAAGAATATTTTGATCCGAGATCCGGCCGGTGCGAGCGAGTTTTACGAGCACGACCTCAGCCCCCGAGGCTATCCCGCGATAGAAGCCGTTCGAAAGCGAACCGTTCCCAGCGGCAACGACGGACGTCATCATCCCGTGCCAGCTTGCAACGTCCGGTTCGAAAAGCGTTGTCAGGTCGCCGTCCTCGTCGAGAAGATTGCGGTATGCGATTATGCGGTTCTCGGGCGTGGTCAGATCGACATGCGGGTAAAATCCTGAATCGAGGAATGCGATCGTTACGCCCTTGCCCGTATATCTTGTATCGGCATCAAGCCTCAAAGGCGTCGATAGGACATGCGAACCATCTTTTTGGACGGCCGCGTCCTTGATGATCTCGTCCTTTGCACGCGTAAACAGATCCGCGCACCGCGTACAGACCGTCGAAAAATCTCCAACATCCGGTGCGTTCGCACGGATCAGCTTCGCTATATCTTTCGGAAGGCTTTCGAGCGAGGTCCACTCGCCGCGGGCGTCGCGGGAGCATACCGGGCATGCTGTTGTCGGGCGTTGAGTGTCTATTTTCGTACGGTTGCGGCTCGAGGCCGCAGGTTCGATGGCGGGCATCGTTTTTTAGCGTTTCAAGTTTTCCACAAACGTTCGGTAAAATCAACGAACAGAAGAACTTAAAAATCCTCCACTTTTTGTCTTATGCTCACACACATGGTTTGCTGGAAATATAAGGCGGAGATTTCCGACGCAGAAAGGGAATCTCATCTCGCTAGCCTGAATGCTCTCGTCGGCGTGATACCGGAGGTCGAGACGTTCGCCGTCGGACGCGACATCCTCGGGCTCGACCGATCGTTCGACACGGGCCTCGTCGCGACATTCGCCGACCGCGACGCACTCGATCGATACACGGTCCACCCCGAGCATCAAAAGGTGGGCGAGCTTGGCAAAAAGCTAGCCGAACGGGTGGTTTCCGTTGATTTCCTATCGTAACAAGACGTGAAGCTCTTCAAACGCATTCTCATCGCCGCCGCAGTGCTTGTGATCCTCTCGCAAGTGCCTTTTGCTTACAGGCGATACGTGATCGGCCAGGTTGCAGATCAAATCGCAGCAGACAACGCGGCACGAAAGCAGGCCGAGGATGCAAAATACGACGAATACCGCGGAGTGATCCACGCTCATTCGGCGATCGGCGGGCACAGCAAGGCGACCTTCGATGAGCTGATCGCCGGAGCAAATGCCGCCGGGCTGAATTTCGTCGTGATGACCGAGCATTGGTCGGATAGCTACGACACGTCAGCAATGACGCTCAGCGGAATGCACGGGAACACGCTTTTTGTTGCCGGAAACGAGATCGACACGGCGGACCAAGACCGTATGCTGATGGTGCCGGGCAGCGCCGATGCGGCGGGTCTTCGCCGACTCTCCACCCGTGACGTTGTAAAGAAGCTGCACGATGAGCAGCGGCTGGCGCTTGTTACATATCCCGAAAGATTCCACTCGTGGCGTGCCGATATCGACGGCGTCGAGGTGTTTAACCTTCATACGGCCGCGAAGAAGATCAACCGCTTCACCGCACTCTTTGACCTGCTTTGGTCAGGTTCTAGCTACCCCGAGCTCGTTTTCGCACGCTCTTTCACGCGGCCGGACGAAGATCTTGCAAAATTCGACACATACGCCGAGGCTGACAAAGCAACGCTTTTTGCAGGCACCGACGCCCATTCGAACATCGGCTTCTACCTGCTTGGCGACGAGACCGGACATCGATTCTTTGGCGTAAAGCTGGATCCGTACGAGCGTATGTTCAGGATAATGCAGGTTCATGTGCTTATCCCGAAAGGAACGCCCTTGACGCAGGGATCTCTGCTTTCCGCCATATCAGAAGGCCGTGTATTTGTTGGAATAGATACACTTGGCGACACGGCCGGGTTTAGATTTCGCTTTGCGGACCGCACAATGGGCGAACGTGCCTCCGCGGCCGAGGCGGGAATGCTGACCGTCGACATTCCGCTCAAAAGCCGAGTGATTCTGTATAAGGACGGGAAAAAGACGGCGGATAGTTCAGGTAGCGACCATTATGAATTCAAGCCTGATGGTCCGGGAGTTTACCGGGTCGAGGTCTATCGTGAAGGCCTCGGGAGTGCTTTCCAGGCGATGCCGTGGATAATGTCGAACCCGATCTACATCGCCCCGGCGTCTTGATTTTTGAGCCGGGCAAACGAATTCGAAACTTAAATCATCTTAAACAACGCTACTTTAGAAGCTTTATTTTGCGGTTTAACACGAAATGCAAAGGTTGATCAGATATCTGGCCGCGATCGCAGCGGCCATGATCGTGGGAAGCGTTCCGGCACTCGCTCAGAGCGTCAAACATACACTGTTTGACGTAACGAGCTACAAGATGACGGTCGCTCTCGAACCGGCGTCGCGCCACCTTTCGGCGACGGTCGATGTTGGCTTTACGCCGCTTGAGAACACGCGCTCGGTCGTTTTTGAGCTGAACGGCTCGCTCAAAGTGGAGTCGATCGCACGTGTTGACGCTTCGAACCCTGCCGCAGAACCGACGTCTCGGCCATCAAAGCGCCCGGCAAAGGGCCAGGCTCCAACGCCAACTCCGATCCCCGTCGGTGCTATCACGTTCGTTCAGGATCAGGCGGGTGTCTCCGACCTCGGCCCGAGCGTTCGTATCGATCTTGGCCAGGAGGTTGCAAGCGGCACGCCCGTAACATTGCGTTTCAAATACTCGGGAGTTCTCGATACGCCCGCAGGCGGCCCATTGCTCAACAAACGCCTTGCATTCATCGGCGATAAGCTTGGATACCTGATGTATGCCGCGCGCTGGTTCCCGTTTCACGATTACGCCGCAGACCTTGCCACCGCCGACATAAGCGTTTCGCTGCCCGCGGGCTATCAGGTCGTAGGTTATGATGACACTGCCGCAGGAGCGACGAATGTAAATGGAACGTTCCATTTTGTGCAGTCGCAGCCGGGACTTGTTGGAAATATTGCCTACGGCAAGTATGTGGTCCGTGATCTAAAATTCGGTGGGACCGCGATCAAATTCCTTACCCAACCGGGCCACGACGACCGCGTCGAAGCATATGCCGAGACGATCGGCGACGCACTTGCCGCATACGCAAAGCGATTCGGGCAGGCGTCCTTCGGCAACAAATACACTGTGGTCGAGATCGATGATGAGAGCCTTGATTATTATTCCTCGATCGGAACGCTCTTCATTGCAGGCCGTAATTTCGAAGGCGACCGCGAAGCGGCTCTCGACCGTCTGCAGCGTGAGGCTGCGTATCAGTGGTGGGGCTTGACCGTCGGGCTGAAGTCATTTGACGACGCATGGCTTTCGCAAGGACTCGCCGAATACAGCGCGTACTCGCTACGTGAAGCAAAGCTCGATGGGCCGAAGCTCGAGGAGCTTCATCGACAGCAGCTTGAAAAGGCATTGACGTTTGAGCCGACCGCGTCGCTCTTACGTGCTCCTGCAGCACTGGACGATCAATCATCTGCGTACAAATACATCATGTACGGCAAAGGACCGCTAGTTTTCCGATTGCTTCGCGAAACTGTCGGCAAAGATAAGTTTGAAAAGATCCTGCGCGATTTCCTTTCGCAGTACCGCGGCAAACGCGCGTCGATCTACGATTTTGAGAAGCTCGCGTCAGCAGACGCCGGCGAGAACCTGCGATATTTCTTTGCACGATGGGTCGAGGGAACGGGCGTACCGGAATTCGAAGCCGATTATCAGATCCTACGCACGCGCGGCGGCAAATTCGTAACCCGCGGGACCGTTAAGCAAAATTACGACAATCTTCGTCTGCCGGTCGATATAGAGCTTCAGAGCGAAGGTAGTTCGGGCAATAAGATCCAAACCGTCGAGGTCGAGGACGCGAGCGCCGATTTCAATATCCAGTCCGACGGCAAACCGCTGAAGGTCATTATCGACCCGCACTACAAACTCTTGCGGATATCGAGCGACCTTCGCGTATCGGCGATCGCACGCCGCGGCATCGAGCAGTTCAAGGAAGGGAATTACTCCGAAGCGCAGACGCAGTTCGAAGCCGCGTTAAAGCTCGACCGCTCTAACGCGTGGGTCTATTACAATCTTGGCCTGCTCTATCTGGAACAGCGGAATTACGACGTGGCGATCGACAATTTCAAGGCCGCGCTTGCCTCGGGCAACATTGACCCGTCCTGGCTCACCGTCTGGGCGAATATCAAGATGGGTAATGCCTATGACGCAAAAGGCGACCGTACACGTGCCGTCGCTGCATACAAACGTGCCGAGTCCGACCCGAGCGATTACGACAATGCTCAGGACGCCGTAAAACGTTATCTCGGTACGCCGTACGACCCGCGAGCACAAAAGAACACGGCTACGATCAAGTAGCAGAATTGAGGCGCTCGATTTCCGGGAGCCGCAGAAAAAAGAGAGAGGCAGCAAAATGCTCGCCTCTCTTTTTTATGCGAACTGGTGGCCCGCAGAAAAGCCGTGCCTCGGATGCCGGCTTAGAAATTGAACCTTACGGCAAATTGAACCTGGCGATTCGTGCCTAAGCCGACCGTTCGGCCGACCGAGGAGCGTAGCAGGCCAAATGTCGAGCCGGCAGCTTCTTGCGTATAAGCTTGTCCCGGCTGCAGGACATTGCTCCCTGATGAGGCGGTATACGTCGTGCATCCCGCCGAGCACGAGAGTCTCGGCAATGCGAGCGACAGCGTCGCCGAAGGGTTCGAAAAATTCGCCTGGTTAAGGATGTTGAAGATCTCTGTCCTGAACTCAAAGCTTGCCCTTTCCCCGATCGGGAACTTCTTGGCGAAAACCATATCGACCTGCCTGAAGCTTGGACCCGATAGTGCATTCCGCGAGAGGTCGCCCCATTCGCCCGGACCTGGTGCTGTGAACGCCGCGGGGTTGAGGAACCGTCGGTCATCGTTGAGAAACGGGTTTACGCCGGCTACGATGTTCGGACGACGGACGTTCCGCGAGCTCCCACCGCCGGGCGTATTTACCACTGCCGCAAAGCCGATCGGCAACGCCGTGAATGAGGAGTTGAATGTCGGCAGTTGTGCGACAAATCCATTGGCAAAGTATCCGCCCGAGCCATTCGGACATCCGGCCGCAAGCTGGCAGACGACCACAACGTCCGGACGGGTGATCAAAACTTCGATCGGAACTCCGCTCCGGGCGTTGAAAATCGTTCCGATCTGCCAGTTGCCAAGCAATGCGTTACCGATCCGCCCAAGATCGAACCGCTTTCTTTTTCCGAACGGCAGATCATAAAGTGCGCTGAGGTTGAATGTGTGGCGTACGTCGAAATTATTGCGGCCGCGGTCGGCTTCAAAGTTATCGAGCTGAGCACTCGTTCGAGCTTCATTCGAACCTGCCGACGTGCCCTCGCTCTTGCCGAACGTGTACTGCGCGTTCATTGTGAGTCCCGTGCTAAAGCTTCGCTGCAGCGAGAGCTGCAGGGCGTTGTATCTATCGTCGCCTCCGACGGTTTTGTAGTCGACCTCGGCAAACGGCCGACAGATCGGGTTTGTCAGCGAGGCTCCGCAAGCCGCTGCATTGTTTAGGATGTCGAACTCACGAACCGTCGTAACTCCGGTAACTTGTCCCGCACCATTGATGCGGTTGATAACGCCAACACCGGTTGGAAATGCTGTTGCGGCGTTCGACACGGTCGCAGAACCCGGCAGGATCTTGTTGGTAACGCTCCTTAGGAAAAGGTTCCGTCCTTGCGACCCGACATATGAGACCGTCGATACAAGATCATAACCCCATTGCTGCTGCCAGGAGAACGTATATTGCAGTACACGCTCCGGGATCTGATACTCATTGGCGTAGGCACGCGGCTGGTACTGACGATTGTTTGGATTGGCATTGAAGTTCGCAACGATCGCAGCCGTATCGGCAGGAAAAGTCAGCAAGCTGCCGCTTGAGACCGTCGAACTAATGCGGTCACTTTCGATCGTTTGTATTTGATCCTCGGTCTGTCCCGGCCCGTAGAAGAGGCCGACGCCACCACGAACCACCGTCCTTCCGCCTGAAAAGAGGCCAGTGCCGTGGCGATCCGGAGACCATGTGAGGGCAATGCGCGGACCGAAATTGTTCTTTGACGACTTAAACGCGGCCTCGCTCGACGGGCGCAGCTTTCCGGTATCAATGTCGAACAGAACCTGCCCGTTGCTCCTTTCCCTAAGCGGTGTGTAGTATTCGTAGCGCAGACCGTAGCTGAGTGTAAGGCTCGGTGTGATCCTCCACTCATCCTGCCCGTATACGATGTAGTACTCCTGCTTGGCGAGTCGCTGTCCCGTCAGGCCATTGTTGAATGGCGAGGCAGCACTCACATCGCCAAGGAACTGAACCGACGAGAGCGTATTTGTAAGAAAATTGTCGAGATTGGAGAACGTGTAGGTCGTACCGCCGAGACGGTCGGTGTACATCCGGATAAAGCGAAGTTCGCCGCCGAATTTGAACGAGTGATCACCGCGTAGATACGAAACGTTGTCGATAAAGCTAAGCGAGTACGGCGTATAGGGCTGGCCGCGGCCGTTGGTTGCCGAATTTGCACGTACAAGGCCGCCGGGGATCGAGATACCCGTTGATGTGCCCTGCCCGGCGATCCCGGTATTTGCAACGTTGCCGGATATGTTCAGGGTGATCGCCGAAAAATCGATGCCGTTTACGGTCGGTGCAGTACCGTTAATGCGCGTTCGAGCACTGTTAAAGCCGATCTTCAACTCGTTGATCAAAGAGCCGTCGCCACTCAGAACCGATTGCCATCCGAAGACGCCATTTTGCGGTACGGCCTCGATCCTCACAACGCGGCCGCTAACACCTTCAGGCGAGATGTCCTTGCCATGATCGCGAAAGAACCGAAGATAGAATCTGTTGCTCACGCCGGATTGATAATCAAACCGTGCGGCGATCGCCTGTTCGTCGGTGCGCTCAGTGGCCTGCAACCGTAGGATCTCGACTCCTGGAACGGTGGACCCTCCTTCGAGCACACGTGCATTCGGAGAGCGAAACGCCGAAAGATATTGCAGCGATGGTGACGCTACACCGCTTGATCCACCGGCTTGACAGTTCTTTCCGCTTGGGTTTGTACCGATCGGTGGAGCGCAGAGAGTTGCGATATTGACACTAGGTGCCGCTTCGACGAAGTTTAATCCAAACCGCCCTCGATATCGCTCATAGCTGCCGAAAAAGAAGAGCTTATCTTTAATGATCGGACCACCGATCGATCCTCCGAACTGATCCAACGAGAGTTTGCTCTTGCTCGATCCGTCAAAGAAATTACGGGCATCGAGTCCATCACGACGCATGTATTCAAACAGCGAGCCATGGAACTGATTGCCGCCTGACTTTGTAACGACCGAGATCTGGCCGCCGGTGCCTGTGCCGTATTCGGCAGGGAAGTTACTGGAATCGACGCGAAACTCCTGTACGTTCTCAAGAGAAGATTGGAGTCGAAACGGCGAAGGAACTTCACCGTTCAAGTTGCCGGGGCTCGAATCAATGATGGCGGTACCTTCTACGCCATCGTAACGCACAACGTTCTGCTGATTCGCACGCCCGGAAAATCGTATATCGCTGAATGTACCGGTCCCGCTGTTGAGAGCACCCGGGGCCTGCAAGTACAGCTGTGACAACTGGCGGCCGTTGATCGGCAAGCTTTCGACCTCGCGCCGATTGACGTTCGCGCTCATCGCCGCTGAGGCCGTATTTACAATGACTTCCTGGCTAGTGATGGCATCAACATCTGCCGCAACACCCTGCACCGCAAGCACCAGGTCGACGACGAGCGATCTTCCTACGAGAAGCTCCACCCCCGTCCGGGTTGTAGGCTCAAAGTTTGCGGCCGAAGCCGTAACTTTGTACCGGGCCGGCTGCAGGCCGACGACAGAAAATGCTCCGTCGTCGCCAGCCGTGACGTCGCGCTTCTCGCCGGTCTGCTCATTGGTGATCGTGATCGACGCGCCGGGCACAACCGCACCAGCCGTATCGGTAACTACACCGGTGATACGTTGACCGGACTGCGCCGCAGTCAGACTTATCGAAAATAGTAAAAGAAAAATTGATGAGATCGTTGTTACAAAGTTCCTTGTTCGCATGGTTGAGTTCCTCTTTTTGCGCATAGCGCAGGCTGCGGACGCTCGCAGTACACTTCGCACTGGACGGCCCGCTTCCGGTTTCAAAGTTTTGATCGATTTCCCTGCTGCAAAAGGAAGAATACAGAGGGCAAGTTACGGCTAGATGAACTCTATCTTAAATGTTAGTTAACTTTTCTGAGGTTGTACTAGAAGGTTCCTTCAATTCCGCTTGGGCGACTCGTTCTTCGCGAGGTCATCCTCGGATCAGGCTCGCGGCGGCACCTTCGCCCGTCTCGATCGCACCTTCCATAAAGCCCTGCCAATCGGCGAGGTGCTCGCCAGCGAATAAGACCTTGCCATGCGGCCGCTGAAGTATCGGGCGAATGCCGAACCATTGCCCGGGCTTGTAGAGCGCGTACGCACCGTCCGTGTATGGATCACGCTGCCAGGCGTAGGAAATAATGTTCCGGGCAAGTCCCGGTGCTCGATCGTCAAAGGCGGTGAGGTCGCCGGCGACAATGCGCATCCGTCTCGCGTCCGATTGCGATGCGAGTACGTCGGCCTTCTCACCGATCGCGTACGCCGTCAGGATGCCTGGCGTTCCGGCCTGATTCTGCGTGCTGTGAAAGTAATAGTGCGACGTCAGGTCGGAGACGAGCGAAAAATCCTCATCTTTCCAAAAACGTTCGCCGTAAACAACGCTGTTCTTCGAGATGCGCGCGTAAACAAGCTGCTCTGCCGCACTCTGTTGCGCGGGCGTGAGCGGCGGGTCGAACTTGATCTTCAACAAGCTCTGTATCGGTGCGGTGCAGATGACGGCGTCGCATTGTAGCTGTTCGGTTGAGCCGCTATTTTCGAACTCTACCGCGACGCGGCCGCGACGCTGCGTGATCGAGGTAACTCGCGCTTCGAGACGAAAATTCTTCTCCTCGATACGCCGCCAAAATTCGGAAGCAAGCCGCGAGTTGCCGCCGGCCATCTTGTAGTCCATCTCGTTATGCGGGCTGGACTCTGCGTATTCAGCCAATGCGGAAAATGCCGAAACGTGGCGTATTGATTCGCCGAAATCGGTGCTGTCCATCAGGTCACGGATAAGCAGATCGTCCTGGTTGAACCCGATCTTTTCGAGATAATCCCACCAATCCTGCTTGTCGAGCCGACGCTGCTGCGCTGGTGTGAGTTTGTCGTAACCCTTTATGACTTTTTCGAACGCAGTCTTTGCCTGCGGCGAAAAACCCCACTCACCGGGCCGATACACACGGCCATCCCGGAGAAGCCGATCCTGAAACTGATGCTTCTGCAGCGGAATACCGAAGTCGTGACAGAGAGCCTTGAGCCTTTCGTGGCTCTCGCCTACCCATTCCGCACCGAGCTCACACAACAGGCCTGTATTCGGATCAAGATGCGAGAATACTCGTCCTCCGACGCGGTCGCGAGCTTCGATCACCGTTACGGTCCAGCCGGCGTTCCTTAATTTGTAGGTAGCAGCAAGCCCTGCGAATCCAGCACCGATGACGACGCAATGCTTTGCGCGACGCTGCGAAAAGACGTTCGGCGCCAGCAGTGTTCCGGCGGTCGCTGTTCCAATGATCTGTAGAAATTCGCGGCGAGAAGGAGATTTCGTCATCTTTGTTCAGTTATTGAGATTCTAGCTGATAGCCGTAGCGATCGGTCACAGATCTTAAATTATCGTCGTGATGATCTCTCGAATACTGCGCTGCAGATCCCGATCGTCGGTTATCGGCGCCGAAAGCGCGACCTCAGCCGCATCCACAGGAGCAATACCTTTCGCGACGAGCTGCGCCGCGTAGATGAGCAGGCGCGTGGAAACACCTTCCTCGAGTCCGTGGCCGCGTAGGTTCCTTACCTTTTCGCCGATCTTCACAAGATCTGCGGCAAGCGAAAGCTCAACACCGCCTTCTTTTGCGACGATCTTTGTTTCGGAATCTGCGTCCGGATAGTCGAATTCCATCGCGACAAAACGTTGCCGGGTGGATTGTTTCAGGTCTTTGAGGATCGATTGGTAACCCGGATTGTATGAGACAACGAGCATGAATTCCGGCGGAGCGTCGAGAACCGTACCACGTTTCTCGATGGGAAGGCGGCGGCGGTCGTCCGTCAGAGGATGAATGATAACGACGGTATCCTTGCGCGCTTCGACAACCTCATCCAAGTAACAGATCGCACCGGCCCGAACGGCTGCGGTCAGCGGCCCATCGTGCCAAACGGTCTCATCGCCTTCAAGCAGGAATCGTCCTACAAGATCGGTCGAAGAAAGGTCTTCGTGACAGGCGACGGTGATAAGCGGACGCTTCATCCGGTGCGCCATATACTCGACAAAGCGCGTCTTGCCGCAGCCCGTCGGGCCTTTCAGCATCACCGGGAGTTTCGCAGCATAAGCAGCCTCAAAAAGCTCTACCTCTTTACCGACGGGCAGATAGTACGGCTCGTCCTTAACCCTATATTTTTCAACCGCAAGTTCCATTACTAGCTAAGTTTATAACATTTGCCGGCATTCGTGCCCGTGGCTCCTGCTAGAATCAGCTTATGATCGAATTCGTTTTTGCCGAAGAGCCTACCCAAATTGACGACGCCCGCTCGATCTTTCGCGAATACGAGAAATGGCTCGGGCTCGATCTCTGTTTTCAGAACTTTGAGGAAGAGCTGCAAACTCTCCCCGGCAAATATGCACCGCCCGACGGCCGGCTGATCCTAGCCTACATGGACGGAGAGCTTGCGGGCGGCATCGCCCTACGCAAGATCGAAGAAGGCATCTGCGAAATGAAGCGGCTCTACTTGCGCGAAAATGCTCGCGGGAGCGGTATCGGAAAGGCACTTATCGAAAAGGTAATTGCCGAGGCTCGTAAGATCGGTTACAAGAAGATGCGGCTTGATACATTCCCGCCAAAGATGGCAAAAGCCGTGTCGCTCTATGAGTCCCACGGCTTTTACGAGATACCGACGTATTACGATAACCCGTACGACGGCGTGCTCTATATGGAGAAAGTTCTCTAGTACTGCGGGCTGCCGAAACCGTAAGTTCCCGGCGGAGGCGGTGCAAAATATCCCGGTTGTACATCTCGGCGGGGAAAGACCTGCCAAAAGATGATCGCATTTGCGACGAAGATGACCGGTATCGAGACAAATAAGACGCCAACGCACAGCAGAAGAAGGCCGATCAACGTAACCAGGATTCCGAATATCAATACGATGATCATTCCGCCAATGTTTGAGAAAGCCGCCCGTCCGCTTAGCTTGATCGCATCGACCGGACCGAGGTCATGCTCCATTACCAGCGGGATCGCAAAATAGGTTACGGCCCACCAAACAAGACTGAATACCGCGAATCCGAGATAAAGAAAAAGGAACGCGATCGAGAAGGCCGCTCCGACGCTATCCAGTTCGCCGGTCCTCTGTGCCTGGCGCATCGCTTCCGGATTGCTGAGCATTACGCCCAAGCGGCCGAAATTCAATCCCATCTGTACGATGGATAGCAATATCCCCGGAAGGCCCTGTATCAGGCCGATCACCATTAGCGGCACAAACTTCTTGAATCCTTCGAACATCATTCCGAACTCGACAGGTTCGCCGCGATGACCTTTTGTAGCGAGGTAAAAGATGCCGCCCATCACAGGCCCCATCAAAAACCAACTAATGCACGACAGACATCCGAGCATTACCATCGCAAGGAGCGACGCCCCAAGGTACGTGCCGTAGTTGGATTTGACCTGTTCCCACGCGGCACTGAACGCGCCGCTCGCATTTATCGAGCCTCTTTGAAATTGAATGTCGTCCATAGGTTTTCGAGTAGGATCGGCGTTAGACGTAAACTTCGTAAAAGAGTAACCGATAATCGCTTCTGCGCAAAGAGAAAATAGCTGTCAGCTGATCGAATCAGCCAACAGCTATCTTTTTTACGGTCGCGAACAACTGCCTGCTCTAGTTCTGCATAGGCTTACGCGGGAAGCGCTCGTCCATCTGTGCGGTCTGATAGACGAAAGCTGCCATGATCGTTGCAGCCTGCATCATATCACCGGCCTGGATGCGGTCAAAAACATCCTGGTTCGAGTGATGTGTACGTTCGTCGTACTCAACCTCATCCTGGATGAATTGGAATCCAGGAATACCAATGCGATCGAATGAAAGGTGGTCGGTGCCGCCCGTGTTCGAAAGCGTCAGCGTCGCTGCGTCCATATCCAGGAACGGAGCGAGCCATGCACGGAAATACGGCCTCGCAGCCTCATTGCCCTGCATATAAACGCCGCGGATCTTGCCCGTACCGTTATCGAGGTTGTAGTAGGCAGAGATCTTCTCATACTCTGCACCTTTGATAAGCTCGGGCTTTTGCTGCGGTCCGCTTTGCGGGACGCCAAAGATATTCCGTCCGCCCTTTATTTCGCCGAGATGCTTTGTAACATACTCGCGCGAACCGATAAGGCCCTGTTCTTCACCCGTCCAGAGAGCGATGCGGATGGTACGCCGTGGCTTAAGGCCTGCCGCCTTCAGGATGCGGACCGCTTCCATCGCGACCGAGACACCGGCGGCGTTGTCTGTCGCACCGGTCCCTGAATGCCACGAATCCATATGTCCGCCAAGCATAACAACCTGATCCTTCAATGCCGGGTCCGTGCCCGGGATTTCCGCAATCGTGTTATATACCATCGGATCGTCATCAAGATATTTGACTTTGAGGTCGATCGTCATTTGGACCTTCTCACCGGCTTCGATCATACGAACGATGCGATTGTAATCTTCGGTCGCCATCGTCATCTGCGGGACCATTTTAGCTTCAGCTTCCTTGTCCCACGGCGAGAGACGCTTCTGCGAGAAGAAATCCATCGGATTTGCCGGAATGTCCGCCGCGACCGATGCCGCCGAGACGAAGATCGTGCCGCCCGAACCCTTAAAGCTGTTGTCAACGACCATTGCCGCTCCTTCATCAATAACGAATTTGGCACGCTTAAGGCCGTCAATGAAACGCTTCAGGCGATCCTGCATATTTGCCTGGTTAGGCGAGTTGGCCGGAACAGCCGCTCGAACGACCGCATCCGGATCAGGCGCATTCGCCATATCGAGCAGTTCCTGGGCACTGAAGCGGTGGCCCATTCCTTCGAAGTCGGCCTTGAGTTCACGAGTCCCCGACATAAAGACGATCTTTCCTTTGAGCTGGCCCTTGTATTTTGCAAGACCGGCTTCGTCATGCGCGTCGAGGTAAACGACATCAGCAGTGATCGTTGTCGAAGGTGCTGCGGCCGGAGCGGCAGTTGCCTTGCTCTTTTTGCCTTTAACGGCAGGAGCTACCGGCATAACGACCTGGCTACCAAACCCGGGCGACCACGCCTTTGGATACGCGATAACGGGGAAGCTGTAAGGCGAAGTAACTTGCGCCGAGAAACGCTCGAGTTCCCAGCCGCGGCCGAACGGGCCCCAGGCTTCGAGATGCGCGTTTTCGAGGCCCCATTTTGTCAGCGTATCGCGCGTCCATTCGTTCGCGTGCTTCAGGTTCCTCGATGCGGTAAGCCTCTGGCCAATCACGTTTGTCAGATAATTGAGCGTGTTCATTATCTGCGAATGCTTGAGGCCTTCTTCTTTGATCTTGTCGATATCTGCTTTCGGCGCTGTGTAGACAGGCGTCTGCGCAAGCAAAGTGGTCGGGAGCAGAAATGCGTAAACAAGCATTGCCCCGACGAGCTTTCGTCGTAACATTGTCCCTTTTTCTCCTAAAATGGTCTAAAAATGTGGATCAGTTAATAACTACAATATCTTAATACCGCGCAATATGCACGGAGGTTTCAAGAATTATTGCAGCCTTGCGTCAGACGGTTGACCAGGTCAGTGTGTATGCGGGCGGGACATTCTTTAGTACGAGCGGGCTGCGTCGAGTGCTGCCGTAGCGCGTTCGAAGGAATTCGCGCAGGCGGATCGCCGGCGGCAGATAGTAGCCGTGTGCGTATTGAAAGAGCCTTAGTTCGCAGCCTTCTGCCATGAACTTCTCGATCTCGGCCAGCACAGCCTCGCTTACCTCCTTCGGAAGAGAAACGAACGGCAGACAGCAGACAAGATAACGAACCTTGCCGAGCCCCGATTCCTGATGGATCTTGTACGCCTCGGCGGCATTCCCGCAGAGGATGTTCATTCCCGGAAGCTTTCTAGTGATCGTGTTGACGAGTTTTTGGTCGAGTTCGAGGCCTAGGTAGGATTCAGGGTTCGGGATAATGTTATGTAAGAATTTTGTAATTGCCCCGGTTCCGACGCCAAGTTCCAAAATTATGTTGTTCTCGTCCGGCTCCAGGCCCTTCAGCATTTGTGCCGCAAGCTCGGGCGAACTCGGTGCGATCGCTCCAACTTTTAGCGGATTCTTTAAAAATGCACGCAAAAATTGTAAATTTTCATTCATCGGCGTTGGGAATGCTCATACGCGGACGGCGGGTTCGCTATCGTGCGAAAAGCCTCTGTCGGCGTTATCGACAGCCATTTTATAATCAGAATCTTCTGTTTGGCAATATCAACCGGCTGCAGTTCTCTTACGAAGAAACCTGGCCGATGTGTTTCGAATATCTATACTTTCTTCTTCGCTGCTCTCTTTGCCGGTGGCTTTTTTGCCTTCTTTGCAAAAGCCCCCGGTACTTCCGCCTCGATGAGCTGTTTTACCTGCTCGAGAGTTAGCGTAGCGGCGTCATCAGCGGTTTGGCGTGTACCGTCTGGCCTTTTCGGCAGCGAAATCACCTTCTTGCCGAACTTGACGACAGGTCCCCAGCGGGCATTCTCGACCGAGATCTTTTCATCTTCCCACCGCTGGATGTAGCGGTTCGCTTCCTTGGCTACTTTTGCCTCGATAAGCTCGTTCATCTCGGCCTGCGTAATAGTCTGCAGATCGTACCTGCGTGGTACGTTGATGAACAAGCCATCCCATTTGATAAACGGCCCGAAACGTCCCGTTCCTTTGGTGATCGGCTTACCGTTGTACTCACCGACCGGAGCGTCCGCCTTCTGTTTGGCCTTGATAAACTCGATCGCCTTTTCCGTATCGACCGTCGCAAGGTCCGTGCCACGCGGGATAGACACAAATTCATCGCCCCATTTCACATACGGCCCATACCGGCCAACGCCCGCCGACAGCTCTTTACCCTCATAGCTTCCGAGCGTGCCTTGGAGATTGGATAGGGCGAGCGCTTCTTCGTAAGTAATGGTCTCGATGCTCTGTCCTGGCTGAAGCGTCAGGAATCGCGGCTTCTCCTCATCATCCGCCTTTCCGATCTGTATTACTGGTCCAAAACGCGCTATGCGTGCGACCATCGGACGTCCGCTAACAGGGTCGGTTCCGAGGAGCCTTTCGCCCTTTACACGTTCTGCTTTTTCTAACGTGTTATCGACGTCCTTTTTGAACGGCCCATAAAACTCGTCGAGCATTTCGTTCCACTGCAAACGTCCTTCGGCAACCTCGTCGAATTCCTCTTCGATCTTTGCCGTAAAGCCATAATCCATAATGGCTTCAAAATGCTGCTTCAAAAAATCCGTCACCAGGAGGCCAAGATCGGTCGGGAACAGCTTTGCCTTTTCTGCACCAGTATTTTCGGACTCCTTCCTCTCGCTGATCGCGTCGTCCTTTAATACCAGAACGCGAAAAGCCCGTTGAGTGCCCTCTTTATCTCGTTTTTCGACGTAGCCTCTCTTCTGGATCGTCGATATTGTCGGTGCGTATGTTGACGGCCTGCCAATGCCGAGCTCTTCCAATTTTTTCACCAGCGATGCTTCGGTATATCGCGGTTGAGCACGGCTGAACCGTTCCGTTGCTCTGAGTTCAGAGAGAGGAAGCAACTGCCCGACCTTCAGCGGCGGCAGCAAACCTTCTGAGGTTTCTTCCGGTTCGTCTTCGTCCTTACCTTCGCGATAGACTTTCAGAAACCCGTCGAACTTCAACACTTCGCCCGCGGCGGTCAATTCCTCTCTATTGGTGGAGATATCGATCTTGACCGTGGTCTTTTCCAGCTCTGCATCGGCCATCTGCGATGCCATCGTCCTCTTCCAGATCAGTTCGTAGAGCTTTTGCCATTCCTGCTCTTTAATTGTCGAGACATTTGTGTAAGTTGGTCGAATGGCCTCGTGAGCTTCCTGCGCGGATTCATTCTTGTTCGCAAATTTTCGTGCCTGGTGATATCTCTCACCGTAGAGGCTGCTCACTGTCTGCGAAATGTCTGCCATAGCCGTTGCGCTAAGGCTAACGCTATCGGTACGCATATACGTGATGTGCCCATTCTCATACAGCTTCTGCGCGATCTGCATCGTCCGGGCCACACCGTAACCAAGCTTTCTGGAAGCTTCCTGCTGAAGGGTCGATGTGGTGAATGGCGGAGCAGGAGTTCGCTTGCCGGGCTTAACGCGAATATCGGTTACGGTATAGTCAGCGCCGACACATCCTTTCAAAAACTTTTCTGCATCCTCTACGCTGTCCTGCTTCCTTCCTTCAGCTTTGAAAGTGACGGACTTTCCGGCTATGTCATCGGCGTTGAATAACCCTTCGATCTTGAAATGGCTTACCGGACGAAAAGCGTTGATCTCGCGTTCACGGTCGGCAATAAGGCGTACGGAGACGCTTTGAACACGGCCGGCGCTTAGGCTCTTGTTGTTCGTGCTGATCTTACGCCACAGCACCGGACTCAATTCGAAACCTACGATACGATCGAGCACACGACGCGCTTGCTGCGCCATGACCAAGTCCATATTCACCGTGCGTGGATTCTTTACCGCCTCCTCGATCGCAGGCTTTGTGATCTCGTGGAAAACGATCCGCTTGGTCGAAACAGGGTCAAGCCCAAGCACTTCGCACAGATGCCAGCTGATCGCTTCTCCCTCGCGGTCCTCGTCAGTTGCGAGCCAAACTTCGTCGGACTTTTTTGCAAGCGACCTTAGTTCGCGAACGACCTGTTTCTTATCGTCGGGAACGATGTATCGCGGTTCAAAATCATTTTCGATGTCGATGCCCATGCCGGCCTTCTCAAGGTCGCGGATATGGCCAAAGCAGCTGTTTACCTGAAAATCCTTTCCGAGGATCTTCTCGATCGTCTTGGCTTTGGCAGGACTTTCTACAATTAACAAATTCTTCGACATAGTTCAGTTTGGTATCAAATAAGGTTCGGATGCGTATCGATCGATGCATGTGTGCCCAAAAATCTTTCGGGAGTTTGCCTTACCTGATACTGGAAGCCAAGACTTTTCTTTTGCCGTTGCCGAATTGACTCTACCTTTACAAAATTCTTACCCATCTTGAAAAACTGCCTCGCGAAAAGCGCGCATGGCAGAAGAATTGACTTCTAACACTCGGCGCGAGCAGTTGTCAATATTGAGTCTTAAAAGGTGTGGATGTCGTTCTGAGGAAAACGCCGCTAAACCCGTCGCGCGTAACATTTGCCGGGGAGTACTCGGATCAGGTCGCGAATATCGAGCGAGACAAGCGCAGAGTTAAGGTCTCCGAAACTTAATCCGCAGGCTTCGACAAGTATGTCGATATGTGTCGCGTCATCGAGCGAGAGAGCTTTATAGACCGCGAGCTCGTTCGGCGAAAGATCTTGTGGAATGTGATCTGCGCTTCGGGTTCTTTCGGTTTGTTTGCGATCGTCGGTCTTCGGCGGCAAAATTCTCGCGCCGATCTCGGCAGGAAGTTCTGCAACAACATCCTGCCATTGCTGGACGAGTTTTGCTCCGCTCTTTATTAGGTAATTCGTGCCAAAGGAATTGCCGCTCGTGATATTGCCGGGCACTGCCATCACTTCGCGATCCTGCTCGACGGCAAGCCGCGCGGTTATCAGCGACCCGCTCCTCTCGGACGCCTCGACGACCAAAAGCCCCAAACTAAGCCCGCTGATAATGCGATTGCGATAAGGAAAATTCTCCTTTAGCGGCGGTGTGCCGAGAGGGAATTGTGTGACGAGACAGCCGCCTTTTGCGAGTATCTCCCGCACCGTTCCGTTATTCTCGCGTGGATATACAGAATCAAGCCCCGTACCCATAACGGCGACCGTGCGTCCGTCGGCACGCATTGCTCCGCGATGGGCCGCTGTGTCGATGCCGCGTGCCAGGCCGGATGTGATCGTGATTCCTCGGGAGGCAAGGTCGCGTGCGAGCATCTCCGAAGCGTTCTCTCCGTATGTCGAGCAGGAACGTGAGCCGACGACGCCGATGCTAGGCTGGTCAAAACACGCCTGCCAATCGCCTTTTACATAAAGCACCGGTGGCGGGTCGGCGATCTCCCGAAGTATCTCGGGATAGCTGCCATCGTCAAGCACGAGAATGTCGCCGCCAAGTTTTTTGACCTCATCGAATTCGCGCTTTGCACGTTCTTCGAAACTTTTTGAAAGGATCGCATCGACCGTCTGTGCGTCCATTCTTAAAGATTCAAGCTGCGAACGAGATGCATGAAACACAGCCTCGGCGGAACCGAAACGTTCAAGCAGAACCGTCGCCGCACGCGGGCCGATCCCCGGCGTCATATTTAAAGCTATCCAAGCGATCATTAGGGATTTGGGATGTTAAAAACTTTGACCATCGATGGTAGGTCGAAAGAACGGCCTTCGCAACTTTCGCGTCAACTCCATCGGCAGATTCGACATCTGCGTTCCGATATACAACTGGTTTCGGGTTCAATAGAACCAAGACCTGACAAATGCGGATCGATAGTGGCGGAGGCGTGTGGGAGTCGAACCCACCCAAGCTCGGCATTTGGCGAGCTCGCAAACGATTTTGAAGACCGCGCCCATCACCGGACGGGATTCGCCTCCGTCTTCTTAATTCTGAACTATGATACGGCTATGTGTCGATAAGCATTGCTGTTAGCAGCGCGGCCCTGCGTGGGATGTCATCGATCTCAATATACTCTTCAAGAGTATGGGCTCCGTCGCCCGCTATTCCTAACCCATCGAGCACGGGAACACCGAGCGCCGCAACAAAATTGCCATCCGAAGCTCCGCCGACCTGTGTGTGGCCGAGATCGAAACCCAGAGAGGCTGCCGCCGATCTCGCTTTTTCGTAAAGACGAAGCACGCCTTCGGTCTCTTCGAGCGGAGGACGGTTTATCTGTCCTTTTAGTTCGAGTCTTACTCGCCTATCGTTTGGAGCGAGCCCTCTCAATTCCGATTCAACTCGTTCGCCTTCCTTTAGCGTCGAGAACCGCACATCGATCTCGCACGCGGCAAACGCCGGGATCACATTCGTCGTTGTTCCGCCCGAGAATGTCGTTACGTTAACCGTCGTCCCCGCTTCGCGGTCAGCGATAGCGTGAATCGCATCAACTTGCAGTGCGAGTTCGGTGATCGCGTTTGCACCGCGTTCCGGTTCGAGGCCTGCGTGTGCGGGCAAACCAGTCGCCTCGAGACGAAAGACACCTGTGCCCTTTCTTGCCGTCTTTACCTTGCCTGATGCCGATGGTTCGAGGACAAAGCATCGGGCGCATTTTGCTCCTTCGCTTTCAACCAGTTCACGCCCGGTTGTGCTTCCAATTTCCTCATCGCACGAGAGCAAGATGGTTATCGGCCGCTCGATCTTCTTATCGTCAAGAAAACGCAGAGCCTCTAGCACGACTGGAATGTTGCCCTTCATATCAAAAACGCCCGGCCCATAGAGCCGTCCGTTCTCGATGCGGATAGGATTTTGCTCTATTGTTCCTTTTGGATGCACTGTGTCCGTGTGGCCAAGGATAAGCGTCGCCCCTTCAGTGCTTCCGTTGCCAAAACACGCTATCAGATGCTCGCCAACACCTTCCGCCTCAGTACGATCAACTGATACGCTCTTTGACACCTCGCTGAACCTCTTTTCGAGAAGGTCGGCGATCTCTGTACTTGCAGCAGGGTCATTCGATGGCGATTCGATCGAGATAAGTTCAAAGATCTCTTCAACGATCGCGTCTCGCCGCTGACGAAAATACTCCAAAAGGTTATCGGTCATTTGCCCTGGCTTTTTTCCGTTGGCATTTTTGAGCCCGAGGCCCCAAAAGCTGAATTGAACAGGTCCGCGATTCGGTAGCCGGCTAAGGCTATCTGCCGCTCAGAGATGCGAAAGGCTTTCTGCTGATAGTCGTCCGACGGCTTTTTGAAGAACTCTATATTCGAATAGGCGACGGTCGTCGCGATCGCAAGGCTCTCGTCCTTCCATTTAGCGAATTCACCCGGTTCGAGAACATCAAGCAATTTCTCACGCGAATACTTTGCCATTATCTTTTCGCCGATCGGGTCAATGTACACCGCGTCGCACTCATCCTTCGAATTCGGAACCGTACGGTCAATTATCGAGTCCCAGAAGCCGTGAAGATTCAGCTGTTCGTCTCGTGGTGTTCCTTTCGGTGTCAGAAAAAATAGATTGCCGCCCTGGTCTCCTTTCGGGTAAGACTTCGTCGTCTTAGCCGAAACATGAAGCGGTTGGTGGATGTCGCCAATAATGTGTATCAGCCATGCAACCGCGATCGCCTTTTCTTTGTCAGAGGCCGAACTGCGGATCAATTTGTTGAATTCATCGAGTTTGTCCATCGCAAGCCCGTTCTTCTCAACTTCTGTATCAAAAACGACCTTTCCTTTCTCGAAGTGCCAAAACGTATCGGAATAGTGCCAATTTGAGTTCGAATATGTCTTATAGCGGACGGGGAAGCCTTTGTCTTTAATAAAATCGGCCCAGCTCGCGATCATCACAAAAAATTCCCGCTCGCGTTCAGCCTTGCTCTGCGAGCCGTAACTCATATAAAAGGTTGCAAGCTGGGAATCCTCAGGTGCAGCGCGCAGTATCTCGATCACCCGTTCCCGGACCTCAGGCGTCATATTTTGCCAGGCGATATACGCGGTCAACTTATGCCCAACGTCGTCCCACGCACGAGCCGGCAGAGATAAGCAAGTTACGCCGAGCACGACTAGGGCCAGCGAAAATAGTGATCGTTTCATTTTTGTGCCTTTTTCCCCTAAAATTGCGGTCGAAATTGCCCCAAAAGGAGCTGTATTTACTGAATAATATTATCTTATATCCTCTGCCGGTTTGAAAATTCCGACAAAAACAGTTAGTCTGTCCGTTTTCAAAATTGCAAACTTTTTGTCCATGCCTACATCTAAGTTATGCAAAAACATCGAGGCTTTATCGTTCTTTTTGTGTAGAAACGCCTAAATTGGTCGTTTAACGGTAGGAAAAGGAGCTCGAAAAGGTTTTATGCAGCATATTTTGGAACAAAATGCGGTCTTAGGACGTGTAGATGATGAGGAAGCCGATGGTTTCGGCAAAAAGATCGGAGTTTTAGTTAGATTGTTCGGGTGTCGGCATCGTGATATCAGCCGGCCATTCACAAACGGAAAGACGAGCTATAGAGTTTGTCTTTCGTGTGGAGCAAGAAAGAAGTTTGATACAAAGGATCTTACGACATCGGGGAGTTTCTACTATCCCCCTTCGGTGACCGCTCGACCGTAAATGAGCGTTTTTATAAACCCTTCAATAATACCTACCAAATATTTACCTACCGGGTGCGGCTTACCAAAAAGTTCGCACCCTTTCACTTTCTTATAACGCAGAGCCGCTGATATAGTATCCTGTCTCGCAATAAACCGCAGGAGCCGGAAAGGTTCGATATGTTAAAGAAAGCAATCATTTCCATTGTCGTCGCTCTCCTATTGACCTTTGCCTTGCTTGGCGTGTTCATCGTGATGCAGCCGGATGACTTCACGATCTCACGCAAGACCATGATATCGGCTCCGCCTGAGCGGATCTTCACAGAGATCAACGATTTTCATCGATGGGATGCGTGGTCGCCTTGGGCAAAGCTCGATCCGAATATGAAGACGGAGATCACCGGCCCGGAATCCGGCAAAGGCGCGGTCTATTATTGGACGGGCGATCAGGAGGTCGGTGAAGGCCGTATGACCATTGTCGAAAGCACCCCGCCGAGCCTCGTGAAGATCGACCTTCACTTCATCAAACCTTTTGACTCGTCATCGATCATTGAGATCAAGGTCACACCTTCAGGTGCAAATTCCGACGTCGAATGGACGATGACCGGGAAGCACAACTTTGCATCCAAGGCGTTCTCTTTGTTCGTCGATATGGATAAGGCGATCGGAGCAGATTTTGAGAGAGGCCTCGCTCAGCTAAAGCAGGTCGCGGAAAAGACTCAGTAACGCAATTTTTGTGATAGTCGACCGAAAAAAGGCCGCCCAATTCCCGCGGCCTTTTTGCGGTTTACGAGATGTAGCTCATTTCTGCTTTACGGCAGTGAAATCGATGTTTGGAACACCCGGGCCACTCATCGTCCCGGTCATATTGTTTCCATCGATAACACCCTCGATCTTTAATATTAGGGATTGGCCATTTATCTCAACAGCAGCGGCCGCGACGAACTTGTTGCCGCTGACCTTTCCGTCCGAGATCGTGCCTCCGCCATACGCCGAAGCGAGCGAGCCGTTTACGACCTCTCCGTTTTGCGTAAGGTCTAGTGCGACGTCGACCATCTGAGATCCGGTATCGGCCTTCATATCCCATTTTCCGGAAATATTGACCGCTGCCGCTTTAGCTTCAGCCCCATTTTTGTACGTAATTACAACCGTCTTTGGATCGACCGTTATTTCGCTTAGCCGCTTTGCAACTTCCGGAGTCGCCGATTCCTGGAAGCGTCCGCCGAGACGTTTTGCAAGGAATTTTTCCGCCGCTGCCAACATTGCCATATTGTTCACCGGCCGCTGGAATCCGTGGCCTTCATCCGGAGCGAGAAGGTATTCGACAGGAAATCCGCGGTCGCGAAGTGCGATAACGATCTGGTCCGACTCGCGCTTATTGACGCGCGGGTCATTTGCACCTTGTACGATCATCAACGGCGTCTTGATCCTATCAACATAAGTTAGCGGCGACCTTTCCTTGAGCAGCTCTTTTCCGGCAGCTGTCGTAGGATCTCCCATCCGTTTATAAAGGACTATGCGCCCCGATTCCCAATAAGGTGGTATCGCGTCAAGCAGCGTTATGAGGTTCGACGGAGCGACGATAGCAACCGCTGCAGAATAAAGGTCCGGCGTAAACGTTACCCCGGCCAGCGTCGCATATCCACCATACGAACCTCCCATTATTCCGACACGCTTCGGGTCAACGATGCCTTGGCCGACGAGGTACTTAACGCCCCAGGTAAGGTCATCCTGCATCTTACGGCCCCATTCGAGATTGCCCGCATCGATGAACTTCTTTCCATAGCCGGTCGAACCGCGGAAATTCGGTGAAAGGACAGCATAGCCGCGATTTGCAAGGAACTGTGCGTATGAGCTGTAACCCCAGGCGTTGCGGGACCACGGACCACCATGAGGAAATACAACTAGCGGCAGAGACTTTGCCTCGACTCCTTTCGGCAATGTCAGGTAAGCCGGGATCATCAAGCCGTCCGACGACGGATACGTGATCGGTTTCATTTCAGCAAGCGCGTTACGCGGCAGCTTTTCGCGAAACTGGTAGAGCGTCGATAGGTTCTTTGTTTTACGGTCGTACAACCACGCCGTTCCCGGGTCAACATCACTCGACGTTAGGACGATCCACTTACTCTCATCAGCGGTGTTGCCCACAAAATCGATCTCGCGGTCGCCAAGCCTTTTCTTGATCAGATCGTCGTCGGCCTTCCGTTTTTTGTCCTTCCAATAGGCACGCAGCTTCTCATCGTTATAGACAGTTCCGACAAGCTCGTGCGTCCGATCAGAAAAGATCGCATTCTGCATATCGACCTTACCCAGCGGGTCGCTCTCGACCTTTGTGACGGCTCCCGTTGCAATGTCGAGCAACTCCAATCCGATAAGGTCAACAGATCCCTTGTTCGTCATCAGATAGACTTTTTTATTGTCTTTCGAGAAACCGACAGGTGAGCATGTCTCAAAGATCCCGCAACTATATATCTCTTTCGGCTTGTCACCATCGAGCAGCAATATCTCTGTACCGCCCGATCGAGGGCTGCGTACGGCAAGCCTCAGCTTATCTGTGTTATCGAAAATAAAATCACCGAGGCGGTCGTTATTCTGCACGATTTGAGTACGCTCGCCGGTCGAGATGTTTACCTTAAAGAGGTCGAACCACGCCTTGTCCCGCTCGTTCAGTCCGACATAGATCGAGTTGGGATCTGACTGCGGAACGGCCTGAATAGTTGCTGTAGCACCCTTTGCTGCCGTTATATTGCGGGCCGAAGGTACCTCGGCTCCATTCGCGGGACTATCGGCCGGGCTAACTGCGTAAACATTGAAATTCTCATCACCGGCGTTGTCCTGTATGAATAAGATGTACTTACTGTCTCGCGACCAAAAATATTGAGAGATTGGACGGTCGGTCCTGTTTGTCAGAGGCCGTGCTTTCTCAAACGCCTCGTTCGCCCCCTTGACCCAGATATTCATCGTTCCCTTGAAAGGCTTACGAAATGAAATATATTTACCGTCAGGTGATATCTGTGCTCCGCTGTATTCCGGTGTGTCAAAAAATAGCTCGCGGTCAATGAGCTGGGGCAAGCCGCCGGTTTGAGCAAAGACAGCCGCGGTCATAACAATGAGTATTGCGAATAGCGTTACTAGTACCTTCATTCCTCTGATCTCCGTTTTCTTTTTGAAAAGCCTTAACAACAACGTTCGGCTACCGCCAAATGTTCGAATAAATTACAAAAAGGAGATCCGAGTGGCACCTAGCCCGCGCGTATCCCCTTTTCTTTTGACCATCAAACTGTGCCTAGGATCATATCCTGAGCGGCATCACAATATACTTATAATCGTATTCGGAATTGTCGGCGATCCTCATCTGCGTCTGAGCGTTTGAATCCTTAAACTCAAACGAAATGCGGGTCGCGGCATTACCGTCACGGACACGGACCGTTCCGTCGCCATCTGATTCCTTCTCGCCCTCCGCCTTTGCAGCCGTAGCGATCGATCCCGCGTTATTGAGGAATTCGAGCAGATATTGCCAGTTAAAGCCGATCGTGGTCTCCGGCCCTGCGTATTCCGCAGGAACTACCTCGCGGCCCTCGCCTTCTTCGCTTGACTGAGCATTGAGCTCGATCTCACCGTCGCGGACTATCAGCCGGATCGATCGCGTACGATCATCCGCCATAAGGCTTACACGCCGAACCGCAGCACGCATCTCCTCAAGATCAAAGACGGCGGTAAGATCGTTGTCCTTTGGCATTACGAGTTCATAATTCGGGAAGGCTCCGGTAAGAGTTCTGCTGATCAAAAGGCGGCCTTCGATCTCGAAGAACAGGTGTTTCTGATCTTCACCGAAAGCAATGTCGCCGCCCGTATCGCGTGCGATCTTTGCGAGCTCGAGCAACGCCTTTCGTGGAATAAGCGTGTCGATCGCGGATGTTTTTTCGTCACCGGAAAGTTTTTGCTCGATAAAGGCAAGGCGATGGCCATCGGTCGTTACCATTCTCGCAATACCGTCCGAAATAACGAACTTTGCTCCGGACAGAGTGAATCGCGAGACCTCGTTCGTGATCGCGAATGCCGTATTCTGTATGAAGTAGTTGAACGTCGCCGCAGGCAAACTGAGCGGCGTGCTCTTGAAGGACGGGATCTCCGGGAACTGTTCGCGGTTAACACCCGCAAGCCGGAATTTTGCCCGGCCGCATTTCATCGTAACCCACTCGTTGTCCTCCTTCTTGAAGTGAACGTCCTCCGCATCAAGAGCGCGGACGATATCAAAAAGCTTGCGTGCGGACACACAGATCGAACCGGCTTTTTCCACGACCGCTTCAGCGTCGCATCGGATCGTAACGTCAAGGTCGGTTCCGACAATGCGTATCTCGTTATCGCCGAGGGATTCGATGAGAATGTTCGCAAGCACCGGAATGGTCGTCTTGCGTTCAACAACGCCCTGAATAAAACCTAGTTCGTCTTTCAACGTTGACTGCTTGATCGTAAATTCCATACTCATCTTCTACCTCTCGTTTCTTTTTTGAATGCCTTTACTACTAACAGTTCTTAAAAAAGAAGAGGAAGAAATAGCAGTAGTAATAGGGCTTGTGGATTTGTGTAAAAAACGGCTAACTCCTTATAAAATCGAATCTTTTTTATCCACAAAAGCCTGTGGAAAACTTGTGGAAAATATTTTAAATGTGTGGAAAATCACACATCTCTCAGTTTTCCTCAAGTTCGGGAAAGCATTTCGGGCCGCACCCTGTGTGAAAAGTTTGCTGTTCACGATAAATGCTTGATTTTCAATATCTTAGCAACTCAGATCCGCAGGAAAACCGGTGGAAAACCTGTGATTTCGGTGCATCTGTCAAAATTCGCTAACTGTTGCAAAGAGAATCAATTAGCTCATTCAGAGCCTTGTGGAAAACGCGGTCCTCCCGGCTCATCTTCTCGATCTTCTCAACGGAGTGCATCACCGTTGTGTGATGTTTACCGCCGAATGCTTTTCCGATCTCCGGAAAGCTATGCCGCGTCAATCTCTTGCAGAGATACATAGCGACCTGGCGTGGCAGAGCGACCGCGCGGGAGTTGCTCTTTGCCTTCAGTTCATCGACCGACATCTTGTATTGGGCAGCAACGGCCCGGACGATCCTATCAAGTGTCAATCCGACCGGATGCTCGCTATCGATAATATTCTTTATCGCCTCGTCGGCTATTGCCTTCGACAATGGAACCTGCTTGAGCGAGGCGATCGCGACAAGCCTAACAAGCGAGCCTTCAAGTTCGCGTACGTTGCTCTTGACCCGACCGGCAATGTAGATAGCGATGTCGTTCGGAAGGTCGATCCCGTCAAGGTCCGCCTTTCTTTTTAAGATAGCGACCTTTGTCTCAAGGTCAGGCGGCTCGATATCCGCGATCAAGCCCCATTCAAACCTCGAGTGAAGACGTTCTTCAAGCGTTGGTATTTCCCTCGGCGGACAGTCGCTCGATATGACGATCTGTTTCTGATCATTATAGAGCGAGTTGAACGTATGGAAGAATTCTTCCTGTGTCCTTTCCTTTCCGGCCATGAACTGTACGTCGTCGAGCAACAGTACGTCGATCGAACGATACTTGTCTCTGAATGCCGGGGTCTTATCAAAACGTATCGCGTGAATCAGCTCATTCATGAACAATTCGCTCGTGATATATGCGACACGCGAAGATGGCGAATGCTGTTTTATCGAATGTCCGATCGCATGCATCAAGTGCGTCTTGCCAAGCCCCACGCCTCCGTAGAGGAAGAGCGGATTGTATGCGGATCCCGGACTCTCGGCAACGCTCTTTGCGGCGGCATTCGCGAATTCATTTCCGGTGCCGACGACGAACTTATCGAACGTGTATTTTAGATTCAGCGATGTGGTCTCGACCGACTCTGCGAACGGCTTTTGAATTTCCGCCGACGAAACTTCGTTTCTGAGCGAAGGTGAAAAAAGAAGATCGGCTTTCTGATCCTCGACCGAGGATTCTGGTTCCTCTATATCCTTCCAGACGATCTTGTAGTCGCTGCAGCCAAGTTTCGTGAATATCGCTTTTAGCTTTTCCGAGTAGTATCGGTTGATCCAGTCTTGAGCTACCGTCCCCGCGGCAAGAACTATCTCTTTTTGTTCATCATTCGTTTCGATGTGTTGGAGAGGAAGGAACCAGGTCGCAAGCACCTGGTGGCTCAGCTCCTCGCGCAGCTGCACAAGGATATCGTCCCAGATTGTGTTCTTTTCTAAAGAGAGTTGCAAGTTATCTTGTGTTACCGCAGAGCGATCTATTGGTAAGGCCTCGCTTCAACGGCAGGTTAAATTCTATTTTTTCCGGGCGACTGACAACCGCACTTCAGCGCTGTTTAAGACGGACGATCTCCGCCGGCGTGTGTTCCTAAAGCGCTCTTGCGGGAGTCTCTTTGTTAGCAATGTGTTACCGTCTTTTTCACAGGATTTCCACAAGCCGAAAGTTGGGCTGTTTAAAACTTAACACAGAACATTAAGTTATTTGCTTTCAACAACTTACAAGCACGGACTACCCGGAAATGGATATCAGACTAACACGAAAAATCTGCCCTTGCAAACCAAAATCCACAGGGGCGAAAATTTCCTTTAACGTCGATTTAACGTCCTGATTTGTCAAACATTTGGGGGATTTTTGGACGCGATTTTTGGTAAAAATTGACCCATTTCAGACCCTCAAAATTCAAAAATCGAGCATCTTTTTTTTCGTATTGGATCATTATACCGCGCTGACCCGACGAGCGCCGAACCTGGACCTTCCCATGAGAATAGCGAGCGACAAAAGAGAACCGCCGCTTCTTGATCGTTCAGTTCAAGAGGCGGCGACATTGCGATCTGCTTTGAAGAGATAGCCGTTGTCGAACAGCAAAACCTTCGATCAATTCGATGTTTGTTGCGAGACGGTGCCTGCACCTGAACGATCAACATCGAGGGTTCCGGGCGAACCGACGTATCGTATGTGGCTCGCTCCCGAAGCGTGAGCATTAAGTGAGTCGCTTACCTTGATATCTGCGCTGCTCGCACCGCTCGTCTCGACCGTTGCTTGCTTTGACGCAAGGTCAGAACCGAGCACCTTGCTCGCTCCGCTTACGTCGATCGTAAGCAATGCCGTCGAACCAGAAGCCGTGATCTTCGAGGCGCCGCTTGCATTCAGCGCGAGCTCTTCATTGCTGACGTCCTTAAGCAACACTTTTGAAGCACCGGTCGCTTTAACTTTACGGATGTCCGGCGCGGTTATGACAACACGGAGCTGTGAACTCTTAGAGATCTTGGCGTCGGAATAGATCGACAAAGTGTCGCCGTCCACCTCTGTCCGGATAAAGGGCAAGAGATTGTCGTCGGCGATCACCTCAACGCTGTACTTATCTCCGCGAGAAACCTCGACGTCAAAGACGCCGCCAACCTTAAGCTTGTTAAAATCCGCCACATCGCGCTTTGAAGTTTCGATATGACCGGATCCGACCTCGCCCTTAAATAGAGAAGCGAGATCAAAGATATCCCTGGGGCCGGGCCCAAAAGAGAATGCACCGGAGATGGCGACCCCGATGATCAACGCAGCGAGGAATAATAGGATACCGATCTTTTTCATGACGTTTACGCTCCAAGCAAAAATTCCAGCCTGTAATGGACGGCTAAAGGAGTTAACGACACGACTGTAGAGGAAGTTCGATAAAAGTTTCTCGACGGTGGACGGCCTTTTTGGGTAGAAATAGAATTTGACCGCCTGCACGGGAACCCCTTTCGATCCTGTGCGGGTGTATCTGTTAGATCCTTTCGTTAAGCGATCGGTGGACGGTCGCTCAATGCACAGAATCTGCGATAAAGCAGCTTCGTGATCCCAAAACTTCAGGAAGCAGTTGGCATACGAAATAAAAAAGGCCGCCCCAAAAGCGGCCTCACTATTAAGCTGGTGCAGTGCGGTTAGTTCCGACAATAACCTTCGCTCCCCTTCGTGATCACCACACAGTTCTTTTCGCCCTGCAGCCATTTCATTCCTGTTTCTTCGGCTGTCGCGGCTTTGATCGTCTCAACCTTGCCCTTTCTCGTGAATTCTATGACGTCGCCGTTGGCATGTCCTTCGAACGTATCGGTCTTGTCAAGATCGGTGATCTCGATCTTGTACTTATCGCCGGTCTTTGTCACCTTCAACTTCGTGCCTTCGACGCCGGGCCACTCGCCTTCGAGGGCTGCAGCCTTAGGCGTAGCGGGCTTCGGCTGAGCCGAGGGCGAGGAGGCTGACGGAGTGCCGGTTGATGACGGGGACGGCGTAGCGGAGGCCGCAGGCTTCGGCGTTTCGTTAGCCGTCGGCTTGGCCGGTTCGGATGGCTGGCAGGCGGCGAAGATGCCCGCAGCTGCCGCAAAAATTATCAATTGTACCGTTCTTCTCATTTTGTTTTCCTTTTTGGGATCGTATTCCGCGATTTGGCTGAACTACAACCCAGATTTTCATTTGCAAACAGCAACCGAAGTGCTCGTTCTCGTTGGTGCCGTATCACGCATAAGCGAGATTACCAACCGCGGATAGGATACAACGAGCTTTGCTGTTCTCGAAAGAATGCGCGATGGCAGGAAACATCAATTTTTCCGATCAATGCTTCGCAAGCGTGAAGTAGGCCCAGATCGCTTGCCCAAGTCCTAGGATGAAGCCCAGCAATGCCCCAAACAGTTCGATCTTACGAAGGTGTTCCTTGGCGACCGACAACACCAGAGCCTCGAGCTTTTCAACGGGATAATTGTTGATCTTGTCGCGCACGACCCCGCCGATATCAAATTCTCGAATGGCATCGGGCAGTTTGGCGTTAATTGCTTCGATCACGGTATCGGTGAGCGTTGCGGATGTCACTGCGACCTTCTCGGACGCGAGATGGTCGCCAAGCCGGCCGATCGGCGTTGCAAGCAGGTGCTCGACCCGCGTCGAGAGAAATTCGTTGAGCAGATTTGCCGTTCTTTCGCTCGAGAGAACAGCGACGAGGCCGTCGGCCACCGCCGTCTTCAGGCGTTCTTCTGCTTCGGGATGAATGATCTGCAGGACGGCGTCGATGCTATGCGGACGGAGCTTTTGGATCGTTTCGCGCAGGAATCGACGGATCCCTGCGATCGTTGCCTCACTCTTTAGCAGCGAGAAAACACTTCGCGTGATCTGGTCCTTAAGATCGTCAAGGCGTTCGGGATCGACATGCCCGACGATATCGTTGACCGGGCGTGAAAGGGCGTTGTCAATGCCGTCAGAGATAAAGTTGCGGGCGTCTTCTGCGAACGCGGCATCGCTCAGCGTTTCTTCGAGCCGACGCGGAAAGCTTTCATTGACAAGCTCATCGACCTCGGCGAGAAGGTTGTCCCTTGAGACGAAGATCTTCTTAAAGAACGAGAGATTCTCGTAATAATCGTGGACCTCGCGTTTTACAAGGGCACTTATCTGGCCGCGTGTCTTTTCCGTCGCCGCGAATTCGGCGATCTGCTTAACGGCAGGTTCGACCTGTTCGCGCGCCTTTTCCTTTAGGAATTCAACCGCCTCGGGCGTGAACATTTCTCCCAACGGGGTTGAGCCGCTGAGCATTTCTTCAAGCTTTGTCTTGATGAAATCGCTGACGTTCTGCTCGAAGGCGGCATGACTCAATCCGGCCTCAATGCGTACTGTAAGGAAGTCAACGACCCTGTCCGCTGTCTCAGCATCGAGAACTTCCGTGATGCGTCGGCTAAGGATGTCATCCATTCGAGCGGTAACGAGGCCGTGAATGCGGACCTTTGCATCTTCACTCTGAAGGACAACGCGTATGTGTTCGGCAAGTTTTACTTGCAGGCCCGAGATAGCGTCGAGTACGGGTATTCGCACTGATGTCGGCAGAGCCTCGATCAGCGACGGGTAATTTGTCTCAAGAAGAGTGGCGGTATATTCGGCAACGATCGCATCGAGTTTTCGTTTCAAGAATTCACGGCCGATCAAATGCTCTAGGATCGTATCGCTCGTGACCAGTTCTTCACCCACGGCTTTTCCGATCGCGGCGGCAAGACGGTCTCGGTTCCTCGGGATCATTCCTTGCGGGAACACGGTGAGCCCGAGGATCTTAATTGGCCTTCGCGGCCGAAAGAGCATTCGTACGGCGAGCCATGCTCCTACATAGCCGTGTATCGTCGCAAAAGCGACGAGAAGTCCCATTTGTAGCCAGATATTTTTAAGGAGCGGTGCAATGAGGTCGTGGATGTCAGCGAGAATTTCCATCAAGCACCAATATTTGGGTCGGGCAAAACAGGGTCGTTTAAAGGCGTCCGCCTAAAAGACCTGAAAACCTTTCGAGCGAAGACAAAAGTCCGAAAACTCCGTGAGCCACTCATGATCGACGCTGTAATTCTTCCACTGGTCGTCATGATCGCGGTGCAGCGTCATATCATCCGGAGCATCGGTAATGCTAAGGTCGGCAAACATCCGGCTTCCCGCGGGCACTTTTGGAAGTATCTCCGCGCGGATCCTTGACCCGATCTCGTGAGCGTCGTCGCGCGACACCTTGACTCCGGTTGCGTTATAGCCCATTTGCTTCAGCGACCCTTCGCTGAGGACATCCAGGCTGCGGATGATCTCGACGCCCGCTTTCCAGTGCCATACGTTGACGTAAAATTCAAAGTTCTCAGAACTCATGTCGAGAAGCGTAAAGCTCATATTTATAGATCGTACGATATCGGAGGCCGCGATAGCCGGTTAAAAAAATGCTAAACGCGACGATGTTGGTTAGTCAACACCGCGGGGGCGCGAATATAATCATTGCTTTCGCAGGTTGTATTATGGACCGGGCCAAATATCTCGAAAGGATCAGCGTGAGCGAAGGCGAACTCTCACCTGATATCGAGTCCCTGCGACGGCTTCAAAGAGCACACCTCCTTACCGTACCTTTCGAAAATCTCGACATCCACTGGAAGCGGCCGATCGTCCTCGATGTCGAACGCTTTTACCACAAGGTGGTCGTCGAGCGTCGAGGCGGATTCTGTTATGAACTAAACGGACTCTTCAACGAGTTGCTGATTTCGATCGGTTTTACGACGCGACTGATCTCGGCACGTGTCTTCAATGGCAAGGAGTTTACGCCGAAGTTCTCTCACGCTGCGATCATCGTTACGATCGGCGAGGAAGAATTCCTGGCCGACGTCGGCTTTGGTGATTTTACGAGCGAACCGCTCAGCTTCGCTCCCGAAGCCGAAGAGATCGACCCAACAGCGGACTTCGTAATTCGGCGGTATGACGAAGGGCTCTTTGAGGTGGCGAAACGCGATAGCGGTAGCTGGAAAAGCGAATACCTCTTTAAGGATGAGCCGCACGAGCTATCAGATTTTGCAGAGATGTGTGACTTTCAGCAGTATTCGCCTCTATCGCACTTCACCAAAGCGAAACTCATCTCGATCATGACGCCGACCGGCCGCAAGACGCTGACCGACACAAAGTTCATCGTCACGGACGGCAGCGACCGACGCGAGACCGACGTCACCGGCGACGACGAATTCTATTCGATCCTGCTCGCAGAATTTGGGATCAAGCGGCCGACAGAGCACCAAAATACCTAATGCGATAAGATGTACCTTGAGGACCGACGAATGTATGTTAGCTTCGAACGCACTAACTGCGGAACTGAACATTGATAGTGCATTGGCGGCCCCAAAAGCTCGTACTTGCAGTAGAAAACAATGACCGGACCGATAACATACGCCGATGCTGGCGTTTCTATAGACAAAGCGAACCAGGCGGTCGCGAAGATCCGCGAATACGCGCGTTCGACATTTAACGAACGGACGCTGACCGAGATCGGCAGCTTTGGCGGGATGTTCGCCGGAGCTTTCCCGAATATGGCCGAGCCGATTCTCGTTGCTTCGGCGGACGGCGTCGGCACGAAGTTGAAACTTGCCTTCGAGACCGGCATTCACAACACGGTCGGTGCTGACCTCGTGAACCACTGCGTTAACGACATTCTCGTTCAGGGGGCGCGGCCGCTCTTTTTCCTGGATTACTTTGCCACGGGAAAACTCGAACCCGACGTGACCGCTTCGGTTGTTGAGGGAATGGCCCGAGCCTGTAAAGAAAACGGCTGCGTTCTGCTCGGCGGCGAAACTGCCGAAATGCCGGACTTTTATCCGCCGGGCGAATACGACCTCGCGGGTTTTATCGTCGGAGTCGTCGATAAGCAAAAGGTCATCGACGGCAAATCCATCACGCCCGGCGATGTCGTGCTCGGCCTGCCATCGACGGGCCTGCAGACGAACGGCTATTCGCTCGCACGCAAGCTTTTCTTCGAGGTTGGCGGCTACACGCCCGATTCGTACATCGACGAACTTGGCTCCACCGTCGGCGAAGCCTTGCTCGCAACTCACGCATCATTTCTGCCCGAGATCGGCCCGCTGCTGGATTCCGGTATGATCAAAGGCCTCGCACACATCACGGGCGGGGGTTTTCTCGAGAATATCCCGCGTATCCTGCCCGAAGGCGTCTCGGTCGAGATCAACCGCGGCTCTTGGCCCGAACCACCCGTCTTCGGCGTGATGCAACGCCTCGGCAACGTCGCTGATCAGGAGATGTTCCGCACCTTCAACATGGGCATCGGCATGGTGATCGTGTGCTCACAGGATGATCAAGACACCGTCAAGCGCCAAATCCCAACCGCCGTATCGCTTGGGTTGTGTCACGACGCACTTGAGAATGGGGTAGGATTGCAACGTGTCTTTGTCGACACCAGATAGTGTCGGTGAATTTGCAAACTAGCTAAATTAGTCGGATGAAGTGCAGTTCGTGCGAATCGCTTGCTCGAAAAAGGCTAGAATCAGCTAGGCGGATGCAGTGTCAAATAGAGACAGGTAAGGTTTCAAGCGCTCGTTGGCTAATTCTACGTATTCTTCAGATATTTCCGATCCTATCCAACGTCGACCCAGTTGATGGGCAATCTTTGCCGTTGTGCCACTGCCCATAAAGCAGTCATAAACCAGATCGTTTTGGTTGGTCCAACTCTGTATCTGATCGGCGACAAGTTTTTCTGGAAATATTGCTGGATGTTGGAAGGCAATTTTATCCTTTGAGCTTGAAGTGCCGACATTGTAAGCAAAAATGTTTGTTACTTTTCTTTCGGACTTGATTTTGCGACCAATATCCTCATCCGGAACATTTCCACGACCTTTACCGGTAATCCTAAAAGCAGTAATTTTTTGACCCGCGGACTTTGTCGGTTCAGTAATCGGATTGAACGTCGTTGGCTGTCCCTTGCTGAAGCAGAACATATACTCAAATGCCTGGCGGTATCGTTTTCCACAATCGCTGGGAATTGGATTGTTTTTGACGTAAATCATGGTGTCATGTACACGGAAGCCGACCTCCTGAAACGTGAGAGCGTGTCGGAAGCTGGTTAATGTTTCGTTACCATTTACCGTCCGGTCGCCGACAACCCAAATTACTACCCCTCCTTGCCTTGTCTTCTGGAACAAAGAACGTGCGATCTCTTCAACTGGAAAATGGTAACCGTTGTAGTCGCGCAAATCATCATATGGCGGACTGGTTATCGTCATATCGAGGAAGTCATCGCTCATCAACCGCATTGTTTCAAGGCAGTTTTCCTGGTATATTTTATTAAGTTGCATCGGTGCAATTATATGTTATCTCAGGCGCAAACGCAATAGACTAAGCACTGTACGACGCAATCGGTGCCACTTCTGACACGAAGGAGCCTACAGTCATTTTTATCTGCAAATTATTTCCTGGATGAGATAACGATGTTTTTGGAATGTGTGCCGAATGCACACCATTTCCGCCTTTCCTTTGGATTGTAATGTACTTACCAATTCGGATGACTCCTCGAGGAGAAATTGTAATGGAGTAATCGAGGCTCGTTAGAATGAGCGGTAAGTCGTAAATATGCATCTGCATGTTATTACGGTCGTACAAGACGAGCAACTCGGGGTTCTCCGTGCGCGCGAGTGCAAAATGTACAATCTTTGGTCCTAACGGGTTAAGTTTCGAAATGATCATTTGCTCGTCGGATTCAGCAATGAATCGACCGGCTTTTCCCGCAACGCGAACCGCACCTTTCTCGAAAATGGGCTGAAGTTGGACAAGCCCAAACTCTCGGCAAAAGGATTGGATCGTTAGTCTTGTCAATTGGTTGAAGCCCGCTTTAAACGCCTTGATGTTTGCACCCAATGTTGCATTCGTAAATCTAAGAATCACATCGGATTTTCCCGCGTCGGTGCCTGTTGAGAATGCCTTAGCAAAATTGCCTTTAATTCCAAACCGCGCTTTTAGGATTGTGAGAACATTCGATTGCTTTCCGATGGTATTTTTAAAAAGTCTTTCGACATTGCTACCAATTTGTGCGTTTTGATTCATATTACGTAGTATGGCTTCTGGTGGGCGAACGCCATTAGGTACGGCCTGCCATGAACACAAAAGCAGCTTAATAATACCGCGCTGGAGCTGTGTTCGCACAGGCGCATTTCCTCTGGTGACCAACGTGTGCAGATCATCGCTTAGATGGGAGCGTGAGTTCCCGCTGGTACTTCCAGATCTCGTGGTCCAGCATCCGTGGTGTTAGTAGTGGATAGCTTTTCCTCAATTCTTCGCAGGAGGCTGTTAGGAGGTCCTGAGCTTCATCGGAAGTTACAGTACGGCTTAACGCCGACTCAAGGAAACGTAACACCATACGGTCGGGCTTAATGAATTCGGCCGACCCGGCAAGCATCCAGAAGTACCGGAGTGAGATGCCGCTTTTCTGGCCGGGAATACCTCGAATGGAATCCTCCAAAGCCTTGGTCTGTGCAGCTGCCGGTATGTCCTGCAAATACTCGACACGATGCTCGCGAAGCACGGCCGCAAAGCGGGAAACAGCTTCTGCCTTCAAGATCCCGTTTCGGGTCGAGGTTCGCTGTCGGTTCTGAAAGACATCAATGGCAATCTCTTGATGCCCGAGTTTGTTTAACTTATCGCAAAAGGAGCTGATCGACTGTTGTTCGGCCTGCGAGGGGAGCATCGTGCGATCCGAACGGAAGGGTTCGATACCGCACCAATCACAATATCTGGACACAACCTTCTGCACACTTTTGTATCGAACGCCGATAGAAAAGACCGCGTCGATCACGCAGAGAGGAAGGCTTTGATAGAAGAACTCATCACCCAGATGTGCTGATGATAATGGCAAGGTTCGAGCAGCATAGCTTGCTATCTGATTGCAGTCACTGTTCATGTTTACAGTTTCAATAATGAGATCTTGCTTGGAGAGAATTGCCTTTCTGATCGCTCCCTAAGTAGAGCAACCTGTGCCAATGCCTGACCTAAGTGTTATCTTTTTCGATAGTCTGCGGGTTTTAGCTCGCTTGTTTCGGTTCGGATAAATGTTTCGGCTCCGCCGACGATGTCGGTATTCTGTGCCGATACACAAAGCCAACGGTCGTTTTGCTTGTGGACGACAAAAGTGAAGACAGTCTGCCGTACGCCGGCCGAACCTTCCAATGGTGTCTGGCCCGACAATGTCATCCTAACGTGGAGAACGGCGACATCGTTTGCCAACATCTTAACCTTCATGCGACCGGCACGAAGCGTCGAGTCATTAAAGATCACCTTCAGCCCGTAGTCGTGTGCCTTAAAGATCGCGTCCCGGTCTTCCCACCAAAGGCCGACAACATTGATGAAATCAGCGTCTTCCTCAAACAGCTCGGCCAAAAGGTCTGCCCGTCGGTTGTTCCAGTTCTCGACGAAAAGTCGTGGTACATCCTCCGGGCTTTTGGCTACGTTTGTCATTTCGGTGTCCAGCTGGCGCAAACTCAGACAAAGATCATTTGCCGTTTGTGTGGGTTTTGACCCAGGCGACGTAGCGGTCCATCCATTTTTGGAGGAACTCGCGGCTGGCGTCGCCGATGGAGCCGTCGTCATTGAACATACCTTCACGGTGGTGTAGGAAGAGTTCGGGCTGGCCGAGTGTCGGGACATCGAGGTACGCGAGAGTGTTGCGAAGGTGCTGCTGCGCGAGTGCGGTTCCGATCGCACCGATCGAGACGCCAAGTACGCCCGCAGGTTTACCGCTCCAGGAATTATCGCCATAAGGCCGCGAGGCGTGGTCGATCGCATTCTTTAAAACGCCCGGCATCGAGCGGTTGTACTCGGGCGTTACGAACATCAGGCCGTCCGCGGCCGCAACCTCGGCCTTCAGCCGTTTGACGGGAGCTGCCTGGTCTGCGTCATCGTCCTGGTTATAGAGCGGCAGGTCGCCGATCTCAAGCTGTTTGAATGAGAACTCGGGCGGTGCAAGCTGTGCGATGCCCGTTGCCAATTTCCTGTTTAACGAATCCTTGCGAAGACTGCCGACGATAACGGCGATGTTGTATTTATCCATTTTGCCTCTTTCGGCGTGGGTCCGACTGTGCGGTTGAGGGTCGCGGGGGCCGGCCACGCATTTACATAATAGTTTGTATCTTTATGTTGGCACTTTGCGGCATTGGAAACAACCAGTAAGGTTACCGTCCCTTGTCTGCGGCACATGGGCCACGCCTTCCCTTTTTACGCAGCCGGTTGATTTCCTGTACAATTCGCCGTATGAAAATTCGCACACCCCTGGCAACCTTCTTCATTGTTCTGTGCTTTTCCGCTGTGGCGTACGCCCAGACGGCTCAGCAGTATTTTGACGCGGGGTTAAAGCATTATAAGAACAAGGATTACGCTCGGGCGATCGAAAGCTACACTGCTGCAATACGGCTCGAACCGGGCTCGACGGCGGCGTGGTACAACCGCGGGCAGGCATATTACTTTCTCGGCAACTGCATAGCAGCGGTCTCGGATTATTCGAACGCGATCGCACGCGATGCAAAGAATGTGAATGCGTATTTCCAGCGCGGCCTTTGTAAGAAAAGGCTTGGTCAGATCGCCGCCGCAGTCGAGGACTATACAACAGCGATCGGATTGTCGCCGACGGACGCAACGATCTGGTACAACCGCGGCATTTCTCGCAAAGAGCTGGGCTCTGACGACCTCGCGATCGCCGATTACAGTGAGGCGATACGCCTCTCACCGCGGTATGCAAAGGCGTTCATCAATCGTGGAGCGGTGTATTTTAAGCAAAAGAAATACAAAGAGGCCCTCGCTGATGCGAACAAGGGGATCGAGCTCGACCCGACAAGTGCCGAGGCATGGAATAATCGTGGAGTGCTTTACTCGGCAATAGGGACATATGACCGAGCGCTCGCTGATATCAACGAGGCAATGAAGCTCCGGCCCGACTATCCGAAAGCGTATCTGGATCGTGCGATCGCGTACACGCGAATGGGCCGCCGGGATCTCGCGATAGCAGACCTTGATCATGCGATAAAGCTGGATCCGGCGTACAGGGGTGCCTATTTGATGCGCGGTGCAGTCCGCTTCGATCGGAAAGAGTACGCGCTCGCACGGGCAGATTTCGAGAAGGTTCTCGCCCTTGATCCGGGCAACAAGCTTGCAACCAAAGGCCTCGCGCAGCTCAAGGCTTTGGGTCAATGAGGCCGTCGAGTGAACTTCGCCTACAATGTTACGCCCATTGCTCCGGCGATAAGCCCAAAATCCGTTTGTTCGATCTCAAATAGCCCGCGCCGAAACGGAAAGCCCAACGCTGCTTATTTTCGATGAAGCCAAGCTTCTCGATGAGCGGTCGGATCGGGGCTTCGACACATTCAATGAACTCCACTCGCCGTCGCCATGGGTGGAAAGTTGGCGACATCTCGACCTGATAGGGTTCGTCGTCGGCAATTCGGCCGATCGCGGTAAATGTCTGAAGCCGCCGTCAATGAGTGCCGTTCTTGGCGAGTAGAAGGCAATGAGGTCGCCATTTGCGAGGTTCTTGATGCGAGTATTTTTCCCGTGATCTGCCTGTGTAAAGCCGCCGGCAAGGCCGATCTGGACGTGTGACCGGGATACTGTGTTTATCCAATAACGCATAAAGTTCGGTTTAAGTCGCTGTGGTCTTTAGTTCGCGTTGCTCTTCACACGAGCGGTGGCATAGTTTTAGCTCTGTGATGATATCTTATCCTCGAGTAGAATCGAGAGTTTATGAAGATCGGTATTTTGATATCGGGCCGCGGGTCGAATATGGCGGCGATCTCGGATGCGATGGCGTCGGGCGAGATCCCGGCGTCGAAGGTCGCGGTCGTTATCAGCGACAAGGCAGGAGCCGAGGGACTAACAAAAGCAAGGGATCGCGGCATCGAGACGGTTGTTGTCGAGCGGAAAGGAAGATCGCGTGCCGAGCACGATACCGAGATCGGCGACGAGCTTGAGAAACGCGGCGTCGAGCTGATTTGCCTCGCAGGCTATATGCGGCTGCTATCGCCGGAGTTCGTTCGGCGGTTTGCGGGTAAGATCGTGAACATTCACCCGAGCCTTCTCCCCGCATTTCCCGGCCTCGACGCCCAAAAGCAGGCCTTTGACGCAGGTGTGAAGGTCACGGGCTGCACGGTTCACTATGTCGATGAACTCCTCGACCACGGCCCGGTCATCCTACAGAAAGAGGTTCCTCGCCTCCCTGATGACACCGTCGAGACGCTTACCCAGCGCATTCTCAATGAGGAACACGATCTTTACATCGCGGCTCTTAAGAAGCTGCAAAGCGAGGTGCAATAAATGGAATTGAGGATCCTCGATCTGGCGGAAAGGGCCGACGAGCTTTACGTGCCGGATGATTGCCAGAGCATTTTCGCCATGTACGAGGAATTTTATCCGAAGATCGGATTTGTCCCGCCCTGGGTCGGATATTTCGTCGTGCGCGAAGGTCGCGTCGTCGGCTGTTGCGGATTTGTGGGGCAGCCTAAGGACGGAAAGGTCGAGATCGCCTATGCGACCTTCAAGGAGTTTGAGGGGCAGGGTATTGCATCATTTTCTTGCAGCGAAATGCTGAAGATCGCCTACCAGAACGACCCCGATCTGACTGTGACCGCGCAAACAGCGCCCGAGGAGAATGCTTCTGTTGCGATCCTAAGAAAGAACGGGTTTGCATACAAAGGAGTGGTACAAGATCACGAGATCGGCGATGCATGGCTTTGGATGCACGAAAAGGAAGGCCCGGAACCCGCCAAATAGGCTTTGACATTTGCCACCGGATTCGCCTAAACTCTAAGTTTTCACTTCTTGCGAGTGAACATATTGGTGAGGGACAAGTATGCCGAAGAGAACATTTCAACCGAACAACCGCAGGCGCGCAAAGAAGCACGGCTTCCGTGCACGGATGGCGACCAAGAACGGCCGCGCAGTGCTCAAGCGCCGCCGAGCAAAGGGACGCAAACGATTAACGGTTCAGCACTATTAAGTTTTACTTTACCTAAGGAAGCTCGGCTGCGGACGCGCGCCGAGTTTCTGCGTGTTTACGAGCAGGGACGACGCATCGAGGGCCGTTTTATGACGGTCTTTATTTTGCCCTCAAAAGCGGGGCGTCACCGCGTCGGAATAACCGCGACGAAAAAGGCGATCGGCAAAGCGCACGATCGAAATCGTGCTAAACGGCTCCTTCGAGAATGTTTTCGGCTGTCGGCAGCGGAGCTTGCTGCGGTGAAGGAACCTTTCGACTGGGTGCTCAATGCGCGGCGAGCCATTATCTACCAAAAGCTCGATAAACCGCTTGCAGAGTTTCGTGTCCTGGTCGCGAGAGTGGCAAAATAAGGGTTTTGGCAATGAAGCACCTCGCTCTCGGCATTATTTGGTTCTATAAGGTAGCGATCTCGCCTTACCTGGCTCCTGCGTGTCGATTCGAGCCGACCTGTTCTGAATACGCACGGCAGGCGATCATCAAATACGGTGCGGTCCGCGGAACATGGCTCGGTGTAAAACGTATCTTAAGGTGCCAGCCCTTCGCAAAAGGCGGTTACGACCCCGTCGCTTCGATAAATGGAAAACAGCAATAATACCGACAGCCAGAAGCGCTTTTTAATTGCAGCAGTTCTTTGTGTATTCATCCTTTTTGGCTGGCAATACTTTTTCGCTCCGAAGAATCCGGCGGGCGATAACGCGAACAAGGCGGCGAATTCGAACACAAATACGACTGCGGCTGCTGCGCCGACACCGGTCTCAGCAGCGGCTCCGACCGAGTCTCCCGCTCCCGAAGCAGCAGCAGCCGTACCGGCTGCCCCTAACCGTAAGATCACGATAAAGACTCCGCTTTACGAGGTTACGCTCGATTCAAAGGGTGCGGTCGCAACGAGCTGGGTGATCTTGAAGAATATCTCGGCGAATGGTGAACAAGCTATCTATGCCGACGGCTCGACGCCGCAAAACGAGAAACCGCTCCAGCTTATTTCCGAGACGGCACTTTCGAGAGATCCGCGGGAACTGCCGTTCCGCCTCGCAACCGGCGATGCCGGCCTCGACAGAACGTTGAATACAACCGACTTCTCGACCGATGCTGAGGGCGAGGTAACGCTCAAGGACGGCGAGACAAAACAGGTCGAGTTCAAATTTACAACCGCCGACGGTGTTGAGGCGACAAAGATATTTCTCTTCCGCGGCGATTCGTTCGTAAGTGACGTTGCGGTGAAATTGACGCGCGGCGGCCAGCCCGTTCCGAGCGTCAAGCTCCTTATTGGTGCAAGCCTCGGGGATCAGGCCATCACGCACCACAGCTACTATCACATCGAACCCGAAGCTGTCGGGTATGTGGATGAGGCGATCGTTCGGCACCCCGGCACTTCGTTTACCTTTGACGCCAACAACCTTAGTACCTTGCCTGCTCCCGGTGCGGTCGATTGGGCAGGCGTTGCAGATGCGTATTTTGCGCAGGCCGCGGTGCCGGCGACGCGAACAGAAGGGCTCGAGTTCACAGCCTCGAAGTATGAATATCCGCTTCCGGATTATTACGACGGCATTATTTCCTGGATCACCCGCAAACCGAAGCACAGCGAGACGCGGCACCTGATCACGGCTGCCGTTCCGGTCGCAGCGGACGGCACGGTGACAAAGGTTTATACCGGTCCGAAAGATTATTTTGCATTTGCGGGACTCTACAACAAGAGTCTTTCACAAGACGTCGGCCGTCCGATCGACCTTGTCGATACGATCAACTTTAGCAACTATCGCGTGTTGCGTTGGTTCACGAAACCGATCGGGATCCTCGTCCTATACGCTCTCTCCTTCTTTGATCAGCTGACGCGCAATTATGGCGCCGCGATCATCATCTTCACCTTCCTTTTCTACATGCTGCTTTTCCCGCTGCGTTGGTCGCAGACACGGTCTTTCAAAAAGGCATCGGGAAATGCGCCGAAGATGAAAGAGGTGCAGGACAAGATCAAAGACCTGCAGAAGAAGGGTGTGCCGATGGACGACCCGAGAATGCGTGCGCTGCAGATGGAGCAACTCAAGATGACGAAGGACGCTTTGCCTTTGGGCGGGTGCCTTCCGATGATCCTGCAGTTCCCGCTGCTCTTGGCGTTCTACACGGCTGTGACGGTTTCGCTTGACATACGACAAGCTCAGTTTTTGTGGCTTCCTGATCTTTCGGCTGCGGATCCATACCACATACTCGAATTCGCATTCGCGATCTCGATGATCTTGTCGATGAAGTTCACGCCGCAGGCCGCCACCGTTTCGCCTGAGCAGCAGATGCAGCAAAAGATAATGACCTACTTTATGCCGGTCATGATGCTTTGGGTGATGTGGTCAGCACCGAGCGGACTGCTGTTATACTGGTTCTTCGGCAACCTTGTGAGCTTCGGCCAGCAGATGATCATCAATCGTATGAATAAGCCGAATACGCCGCCGGGAACGACCGTTGTGAACGACGTGCCAAAGAATGCAAAGCCTGTAAAACAAAAGCTTTCAACGACTTAGGAGAGACTAGACGACCATGAATCAAACTTGCGAAAACGCCAAAGAACTCTTGAGCGGCATTGTGCGCGATGCCGGGTTTGATCTCTCCGTCGAAGCTGAATGGACCGACGAGGGTTGCGTCCTCAATCTCACGGGTGAAGATACGCATTTCGCACTCGCCGAAAAAGGTGAGTTGCTCGATGCATTCGAGGTTGTGCTTTTTCAGGCTATGGGACGCGAACTCGACCGCGAGCATCGCTTCATCGTCGATGCTGACGGCTTTCGCCAAACTCGCAAGAATGAACTCCACGCGATGGCCCGTTTTGCCGCCGAGCAGGTAAGGAAAACCGGCCGATCATTCACGTTTGGCGTGCTAAATTCGACCGAACGCCGTATCATTCACACAACCCTACAGAAAGAGGACGACCTCCTCACTGAATCTGTCGGCGACGGCCGTGATCGACGATTGCAGGTGAGATTGCAGTAGCGGAACGATAAGAGCCTAGGTTGGCTTCTCGGCGATTTTGGTCAATGCTTCGACGTCTGCCAGGTCTTGCAGTCGGCCCAACGCACTTTTGTTCGCAATTAAAGAAGAGAGGCCAATGACGGGTATGGAGCGGCCTTCGATCTGAAGCGATCTACTTTCCCGGATCGCGTCGTCAAACGTTATCCCGGAGGCCTTAAGAACAATATCGATACGTCTCGGCGGTACACCGATCTGGATCACAACATCTCCATCGACTAGGTCTTCGGGTGAGACCTCAATGCTTCCGAGCGGTGCGCCAAACTCCGCTATTGCACGAAACACGATTTCGGCGTTGGTTTTTGTACTTCGTATAAATACGTCGAGGTCCTTTGTCGCCCTAACATGGCCATAGAAAGCGACGGCGTATCCACCGATCAAAGCAAAATCGGCGTTGGCATCGGCGAGACCGATCAGGAAATCGCGAAAGTCGTCAGCTAGTTCGATGATGGCTGTCTTTTTATCACCCTGACAGGCGTTTTTTCTCTGTCGTATTCTGGGAACGGTTGGCCGCTTATGGCCCAGGCATCTTTAGAAAGCTGCCATGCGAGCGAAATTGCTTCGATGCCCCTAATCCCCGAGCTTTCGACATCAACGTCGCTCGTTCGGATATAACGGATCTGTGTGCGGTGTCGCCTCCGCTCTGCACGCAACTTTCGATCGATATCACTCACAGCATTTATTGTAGCGCGAATCTGAAACTGGGAGCTCAAGAATAATATCTGTCCGAGCTCGAAACAACTGACCGACTCTCTTCTCACCTAAAGTCGCTAAGCCAGACCGATTCGGAAGGGAATGGTAATCGCATCTCCACTTTGAATCGGTCCGGCCTTGCTGATTTGAGTCACTGCCGTATTGGTCAACGCTAGAAGGAGAATGAAGAGGATCGTGGTTCGCAATGCGAAGGTGCTCCGTTGTAGGATTTAGTTGTCTTGGATGTTTCAGCGAACACCATCGTTGCATTAGCGACGCCCGCGGGCCGTAGCGGCATCGGCATCATTCGCCTAAGCGGCGATGGTGCTCTGGACGTAGCTGCAAAACTGACGGGCAGGGATTGTGATGCATTCTCACCACGAAAGGCGGCCCTCGCCGAACTGCGCGATCCAACCGACAACGCCGCGATCGACAAAGCGCTGATAACCTATTTCCAGGCCCCGCATTCTTTTACCGGCGAGGATGTTATCGAGATCAGCTGTCACGGTTCGCCGGTGCTGTTGAGGCAGGTGATCGATCTTTGTCTCGCTCTCGGATGCCGTGCGGCGGAACCAGGTGAATTCACCTTGCGTGCACTCGCGCACGGCCGTCTCGACCTCGCCGAAGCCGAAGCGATCCGCGACCTCATCGACGCGCAGACGAATGCGGCGGCTCGGCAAGCCGTCCGGCAATTGAGCGGCGAGATGTCGAGAAATTTGCGGCCGCTGAAGGACGAGCTGCTGAACATCGTCGTCGTTCTCGAATCCGCACTCGAGTTCGTCGAGGACGATCTGCCTGAACAACAAAGCGAAGAGATCGTTTCCTCACTCGAGGCGATCAAAAGAAGGACGCTCGAGTTCGCAGATACATACAAGGCCGGACATCTGATCCGCGACGGGCTGAGTGCAACGATCGTTGGCAGGCCGAACGTCGGAAAATCAAGCCTCTTCAATCGTCTACTTGGAACAGAACGCGCGATCGTAACCGACCTCGCGGGTACGACGCGCGACCAGCTGAACGAACGCTTCACCATTGGCGACATCCCAACCCATCTGGTCGACACGGCCGGTTTGCGCGAAACGGAAGACGTCGTTGAAAAGATCGGCGTCGAACGTGCCCGCGGTGCGATGGCGGACGCAGACCTCGTAATTGTTGTGCTTGACGCTCATGACAGCCTGACGGAGGAGGATCGAGACATTGTCCGGTCTGCACTCAAGCAGAACTTCATCATTGCGTTGAACAAGATCGACAAGACGACCTCCCGCGATATTGACCGGCTTGCCGCCGCAGGAGATGCTGCCCTTGCGCCATTCCGCGAAAAGATGGTGGCGATCTCCGCAAAAACAGGCGAGGGCCTTGACGACCTGCGGGATGCGATCGTTAAGCCATTTAGAACAAACGACGTGTCGCACAGCGGCTTTCTCGTAACTGACGCGAGGCATTACGACCTTCTGATGCGAACGCACGACGAGATCGCACAGTCGATCGAAGGGCTTCGTGAAGGGCGAAGTGAAGAGATCGTTCTCATCGGCCTGCACAACGCACTTCGCTATCTCGGCGAGATCACCGGCGAAACCACCACGGAAGATATGCTCACACGCATCTTCTCGACCTTCTGCATCGGTAAATAGCCGAGCAAAATTCCTTTGTCATCAGCCGTTGTTGCGATAAACTTTACGTTTCGCTTTTTTTTAAGGCGAGCGGATCGAGATGTTCGACGAAAGTTTTGATGTGGTCGTTATTGGCGCGGGGCACGCGGGCTGCGAAGCGGCCTCTGCCGCGGCGCGCATGGGTGCCGAGACGGCTCTCGTTACGCTCAATCTCGATCTCATCGGCCAGATGTCGTGCAACCCGGCGATCGGCGGCATCGCAAAGGGTCACGTCGTTCGGGAGATCGATGCGCTTGGCGGCATCATGGGCCGGGTTATCGACCGGACGGGAATTCAGTTCCGCCTATTGAACCGTTCTCGCGGGCCCGCGGTGCAGTCTCCGCGTGCTCAGGCCGATCGCTCGCTATATCGCACGGAGATGCGGCGCGTCCTCGAAGCGACACCGAACCTTACACTGAAGCAGGGAGCGGTTGTTTCACTAATTGTTGAGAACAGAGAGGTTATAGGTGTCGAGCTAGAGGACACACGTCGTTTTAGTGCCAAAGCGGTCGTCATCGCGACGGGGACTTTCCTAAATGGAACGATTCACACTGGCCGCAGGACCTTCTCAGCCGGCCGCTCCGGTGAACCCGCCTCGATCGAGCTTGCCGAGAACCTGAAGCAGCTCGGCTTTCCCGTTGGGCGGCTCAAGACCGGCACGCCGCCGAGGCTCGACGGCCGGACGATCGATTGGGATGCCTTCGAACGGCAGGCTCCGGACGAAAGGCCGGTCGCGTTTTCGTTCTCTACTAGCAGGGTCGAGCAGCCGCAGATCGATTGCTACATTGGTTATACGACCAACGCCGTGCACGACGCCATCCGTGCGAATTTGGGCCAGTCTCCTCTTTATTCGGGCAAGATCAAGGGCATTGGGCCGCGTTATTGCCCTTCGATCGAGGACAAGGTCGTGAAATTTGCCGAAAAGGATCGGCATCAGCTCTTCCTCGAACCGGAAGGGCATAACACGACCGAGGTCTATTTGAACGGATTCTCGACGTCTTTGCCCGCCGGCCTTCAGCAGGAGTTGCTGCGAATGATCGACGGTTTTGGCGAGGTTCGCGTTATTCGGCCCGGTTACGCGATCGAATATGACTTCGTTGATCCGCGCGAGTTGCGGCCTACGATGGAAACGACGCGGTTTGACGGGCTCTTTCTCGCAGGCCAGATCAACGGCACCACGGGATACGAAGAGGCGGCGTGCCAGGGCTTCTTAGCGGGTGTAAATGCTGCAAATAAAGTGCTTAGCAGGCGAGTGTTTACGCTTGCGAGGGATGAGGCGTACATCGGTGTGCTTGCCGACGACCTGATCAGGCATGGAGTTGATGAGCCGTATCGCCTGTTTACCTCGCGTGCTGAGGCACGCCTGAGGCTGCGGCATGACAATGCCGACGAACGGCTTCTACCAAAAGGTCGAGAACTTGGGCTCATAGAGGATCAGGACTGGCAGCGTTTCAACGCAAAGCGCGACCGGATCGCGGAGATCCGCAATGCGCTGGATCACACACGATTCAAGCGTTCGAGTCCGCAGTATGCCGCCGCTGCCCAGTTGCTTGGTGCGGACCTTGGCGATTCGTTTGTGCTCTCGCATCTTGCGATGCGGCCCGATGTCGATGCGGAGATGATATCGCGTCTATTGCCGCTTGACGGGGTTAATATTAGTGACCTTGAGACAGCCTTGGCCGATTCTATGTATTCGGGTTACATCGCCAAGCAAGCTGCTGCGGCCGAGCGTGTAAATCATCACGATGCTTTGAAAGTGCCTGAAAGTATTGATTTTCGAACGATCGGCGGACTTTCGAACGAGATGATCGAGCGGCTCGAGCGGGCGTCTCCGCGGACATTTGGGCAGGTTCGTTCGGTTCCGGGCGTAACGCACGCCGCACTTTCGACGGTTTTGGTGCACTTGACGGCACTTCAGCAGACGAAGGCTTGAGAGTGTGGTACGTACCACATTTCGAGTCGCGTCGAAGGGGATTGTGGTACGTACCACAATTGATGCCACACGCTTTCGCGTTCGGACGCCTCACTGTGCTAATTTTATTTATCGGATGCCTCTCTCTGGAACCGCTGAGGGATTCCTGCGTTTCGATCTTTCATGGGAAAAGTTATTGCTATTGCCAATCAAAAAGGCGGTGTCGGCAAGACAACAACCGCTGTCAACCTGGCCGCAGGTCTTGCCGCGGAGAATCGCAAGGTCTTGCTGATCGACGGCGATCCGCAAGGAAATGCGACTTCCGGTTCGGGAATATCGCGGACGAACATCAAAAAGACGATCTATGATGCGCTGATCCGCGGTGAATCGATCCGCGAAATGGTGCTGCCGACGGCGATCCCGAAATTCTGGGTCGTTCCGGCGGATAAGAATCTCGCGGGCGCCGAGGTCGAGCTTGTTGACCGCGAGGACCGAGCAAAGGTACTAAAGGCGATCATCGATCCGATCCGCGACTATTTTCATTATATTTTGATAGATTGTCCGCCATCACTCGGCCTTTTGACGCTGAACGGGCTGACGGCGGCGGACTCCCTCCTCGTTCCGATCCAATGCGAATATTACGCGCTTGAGGGCGTGACCGAGCTATTTGATACGCTCGCGCGTTTGCGTCGGGAGCTGAATCCGGAGCTTGCGATCGAAGGCCTGCTCTTGACGATGTTCGACGAGCGGACAAATCTTTCGACCGCAGTGGCGAAGGATCTGCGGGATTTTTACGGGACGCAGGTCCTTGAGACGGTTATCCCTCGGAACGTCCGCCTCGCCGAAGCTCCAAGTTTCGGCCAGCCGATCTTTGTTTACGACCCTAAGTCAAAAGGCGCAGAAGCCTATCAACGACTTGCAAAGGAGATTTTAACTCATGCCTAGACAATCTCTCGGCCGCGGCCTATCGGCCTTGCTTGGCGACGAAAAGCCGGCTGCAGCCGCCGAAGCTCGCGCCTTGGAAATATCAACGCCAAAACGCGTAAATGAACTAGACATTGATCTTATCGCTCCGAATCCGGAGCAGCCGCGTGCGAATTTCGGCGAAAATGAACTCGAGGAGCTTGCTGCCTCGATCCGGGCGAACGGCATTGTACAACCGATCGTTGTGCGTTCCGCGGGCGAGAATCGATATCAGATCGTGGCCGGCGAGCGTCGTTGGCGTGCGGCGCAGAAAGCGGGCTTGCGAAAAGTACCTGTTTCGATCAAGGAAGTCTCGGACGAAAAGCTTCTCGAGATCGCGTTGATCGAGAATATCCAGCGGCAGCAGCTGAACCCGATCGAAGAGGCAAATGCATTTCGCAAACTTATTGATTCTATTGGACTTACGCAAGAAGAGGTCTCTGAGCGGGTCGGCAAAGAACGCACATTGATTACCACCACGATGCGGCTTTTGAAGCTGCCGGTCGATATACAAAAGCACTTGATCGACGGAAAACTGAGCTTGAGCCATGGCCGGGCGTTGCTTATGAGCGATGATGCGGCCGTGCAACGATTTGTTGCTGACGAAACGATCGCTCAAGGATTATCGGTCCGTGAGGTCGAACGCCGCGTGAAAGCAGCAAAACGCGCACCAAAGGAAAGGGCAGAGCCGCAGGCACGCGTCGTCGATCCGAACGTAAAGGTCGCCGAGACACGCATGATGCGGCATTTGAGTACGAACGTGAAGATCGTGCCTGCAAAAAAAGGTACCGGCGGCAAGATCGAGATCGAGTATTACGGCATCGACGATCTGAATCGCATTTACGATTTGTTGATAAAAAATAAAGGAGAGTAAGGACACAAGATGCGTCTGACCGAGATGGTCAACTGCGCAGGTTGAGTGGCGAAGCTCGCACCAAGCGATCTTGCTCAAGTTTTGGGCAAACTGCCACCACAATCGAGCGAGAATGTGATCGTCGGATACGAGACTTCCGACGACGCGGGCGTAATGCGCCTAAATGACGAGACCGCGCTTGTGCAGACCGTCGATTTCTTTACGCCCGTCTCTGACGATCCGTTCGTCTATGGACAGGTCGCGGCGGTGAACGCTTTGAATGATGTTTACGCAATGGGCGGACGGCCGCTCTCGGCGCTCTCGATCGTCTGCTATCCGCAGAAGGGCGATTGGGATGTTCTTGAGAGGATCCTTCTTGGCGGCCAGACCTTGATGAATTCCGAAGGCGTCGTCGTACTCGGCGGTCATTCGGTGGACGATCAGGAAATGAAATTCGGATACGCCGTAACGGGAACTATCCACCCGAAGCGTGTCTTTACAAACGCAGGAGCAAAGCCGGGCGACGTCCTTATCCTTACAAAACCGATCGGTACGGGAGCGATCAATACGGCGATCAAACGCGGCGTGGCGTCGGAGGCTGCGATCGACGCGGTAACAAAAACAATGACGACCTCCGCACAAAAAGCGTCAAAAGCAATGTGCGAGTTTGGAGCAAATGCCTGTACGGACGTAACGGGTTTCGGGCTGCTCGGGCATGCTTTTGAAATGGCAAAAGCGAGCGGTGTAACGCTTGAGATCGAGAGCGGCAAAGTCCCGCTTATCATTGACACGCTGGAGCTTATCGAGCAGGGAATGTTGACTCGCGGCGACAAGAACAATCGCGTCTACACCGGCGGGACAGTTAGTTTTTCACCATCGGTCAACGGCGTTATGCAGAGCGCGCTTTTTGACCCGCAAACGGCCGGCGGGCTTCTTATCAGCACGACATCCGACGCGGCGGAGAATATACTAAGAAGTGTTGATTCGGCACGCGTTATCGGCGCCGTTAAACCTCGAGTCGCCGATGGGACGATGATCGAGGTCAGTTAGAAAGAAAGAGGAAGCAAGTGGTACTTCTCATTTTCGAATCGATCGGCACGCCGGAACTTATAATGATCGGGCTTGCGGCCCTCATTTTCCTCGGCCCGCGGCGTCTGCCGGAGTTCGCAAAGAAAGCCGGAAAGATGATGGCGGATCTTCGTGCAACGACGAACGAATTCAAAGAGACGTGGGAGCGCGAAGTGAATTTCGAAGAGGAGACGAAAGCGCTTCGCATCCAGGACATCGAAAATGAAGTCGTTGAGCGGCAAAGAGCGAACGAGAATCTTTTGACTCCCGCTGAACCTGAGATACGCGAGATTGCCGCGGACGAGGTCCCGGCGGAAATACAAGGTCAAGAACCGGTCGAGGCGGCCGCTGCCCACACACGTTCGACAGATCCCAACGATAAGAGGAATTGGCTCTAGTTGGTTCGTAAAACCTTCCCAAAGATGGCAGATCCAACCGAAGAGATACAAGAACAAGCCGGCGGCCAAATGTCCTTTCTTGAGCATTTGGACGAGTTACGAAAGCGTCTCGTCCGCTCGGTTATCGTCATTATTCTTGCGTTTGCCGTTTGCTGGGTCTTTTCCGACAAGATCTACAATTTCCTCTCAATACCGATCCGTGAGGCTTTGTCTGAAGCATCGCGTCGTCAGCTTCCGGTTGAGGGAAGAACGGGCGACGAAAAGGTCTTGTCGCTCGCGAGTATAAAAGAAGGCGACAGCGGAAGATACATCTTCGATCGTGCGACAAAGGTCGGTTCGACGGTTGTCTCGGCAGGTGCGAGCGTCGCGGCAACTGTTGCAAGGGATGCCGCCGGTAAACTTGGGCTTTTTACGACCGAGGCCTTGATCACAAACAATGCGGTGATCTCGGCAGGCGTGCGCCTGCCCGTGGAATTCGAGCAAACCGCCGTCGGCACGCCGAATGCCGACGAACGAATGACCGTTACGACGACGGTGGAGCCCTTCACGCTCTATGCGACGGTCGCGTTGTATGCGGCGATAGCCATCTCCGTGCCGTTTCTGCTTTTCCAGATCTGGGGTTTTATCTCGCCCGCCCTTTATAAACACGAACGTGCGTATGTAACGCCGTTTATCCTGCTTTCATCCATTTCCTTTGTGGTCGGGGCGGCATTTGCGTATTACATTCTATTTCCGCCTGCGGCAAGGTATTTATTGGGGTTAGGCAGCGATTTTCAGCTCCTGCTGAAGGCAAGCGATTATCTTGATTTTATAACAATAATTATGCTCGCGATGGGCGGTATCTTTCAGATGCCCGCGATCACATATGTGCTTGCGAGGATCGGCATCGTAACGCCGAAACTGCTCATAAAGCACTGGAAAATTTCGCTCGTGATAATTATGATCGTTGCCGCGGTCGTTTCGCCGACGGGCGACATCCCCAATATGATGTTGTTCGCAACGCCGATGATGGCACTTTATGTGGTGTCGATCTTTGTTGCGTGGTTCTTCGGAAAACGCCGCCGTACCGACGCCGAAGCTAAAGAAAATACAACCATTTAACGCGTTCTAGCATCTTGAATTGTTGTATTGTACGCATTAGAATTTCGTGAAGATGTAATAGGCGCGAGTTCGTGCACGAAGAGAGTTGAGTTATGAAGTTTGAAATAATTCGAAAAATGATGCTTCCGGCGGCAATTTTGTCGGTAGCTGCTGTACCGGTCTTTGCTCAAAAGGCAAAGCCGACGCCGAACCGGGATCCGAGCGAAAACGCACGTAACGTGAAGCCGGAATTGAAAGAGGCGTATAAGAAATGGCTCGAACGTGACGTGCCCTACATCATCACGCCCGAGGAGAAGCGTGCCTTTAAGGCCCTCGCAACGGACGAAGAACGCGAGAATTTTATTGAGAACTTTTGGCGACGGCGCGATCCGAACCCCGATACCGAAGAGAACGAATACCGCGAAGAATATTACGAGCGCATCGCGTACGCGAATGAGCATTTTGCGTCGGGTATTCCCGGCTGGCGGACCGACCGCGGCCGCGTTTACATAGCTTGGGGCAAGCCCGATTCAGTGGAATCGCATCCGACCGGCCAGGTTTACGACCGGCCGAATTATGAAGGCGGCGGTTCGACAACGACCTACGCCTACGAGACTTGGTATTACCGCCATCTTGACGGTATCGGCGACGGCCTCGAGATCGAGTTCGTCGATCCGACCGGCACGGGCGAATATCGCCTCGCTCGCGATGCCTACGAAAAGGATGCGATGGCGATGGTGCCGGGTGGCGGCCTGACCGCGAGCGAGTTGATGGGCCAGACGACCAAGGCAATGCGCGACGGCGTCTACTACGGCAACGGCAGCTACATTCGCGAACAGGACAATCCGTTCCGCCGGCTTGAGATCCAGAACGGACTCTTCTCGCCGAAGAATAATAAATTCAGCGACCTTGCAACGCTTGCGACCGACTCGCCGGTGATCGATTCGAACCCGATCGACTTCGATGTTCGCATCGATTACTTCCGTCAGTCCGAGAGCCAGGTGATGACGACGTTCACCATTCAGGCCGACAACAAAGAGTTGAAGTTTATGCCGAAAGGCGGCCTCGAAACTGCGGAGATGAATATCTTCGGCAGGATCACGAGTGTTTCGCAGCGACGATCGGGCACGTTTGAAGATTCCGTTTCAACGAATGCGACAGCGGCCGAGCTTGCCGATATGCGTGACCGCAAGTCCGTTTATCAAAAGGCGATCGCTCTTGCTCCCGGCATTTACAAGGTCGATGTTGTCGTTCGCGACGTGAACACCGGTACGAAGGGCGTGCGTTCGCTCGGCTTTACCGTACCGAAATACGACGAGAAGAAGCTTTCGACCTCGACGTTGATCCTCGCTTCGAAGCTGCGTACGACAACCGAACGCGATATCGGCGGTTCGTTCATTATAGGCAATGCGAAGGTCATCCCGAATATGAGCGGCGTCTTTAGCCAGGGCCAGGATGTCGGCTTCTATATGCAGGTCTATAATGCTCAGATCGACCAGACTACGCTGCGGCCTGCGGTTGATGTTACATACACGCTTATGCGCGACGGCAAAGAGGTTCTCAAGCAGCCGGAAGATTGGAGCGGTTTGAGTGATTCGGGCCAGCGTCTGACACTTGCTCGCATTCTCCCGGGCGGAAACCTCCCTCTTGGGAATTATGAACTCAAGATCGACATCAGGGACCGTGTTTCCGGACAGGAAATTAAGAATAGTGAGAAGTTCACGGTCATGAAATAGCTTCGGCGCTTTTTCTATGGCAAGTGAAGGGATGGATGCGGTCTTTTTGATCGGATCCATCCTTTTTTGCATCTGTAAGCAGCGTGCGTTCTGAAAAATGACAAACGAGGAGAACTTCGGTATATTCTTTCTCGTATTCTTTTTAGATCGCAGCTTTTTGCTGCGGTACTTTTCGTTCAAAGACAACTAAGCATTACTCATCCTTTATCGCGATGATCGTTGGCACTGAATGGCTGATCGAGGCTTCAGGCTGCGACCCGGAGATACTTCGGGACGAAGCAGTCGTAAGAGAAGTGTTTCTATCGGTCATCAACGATCTCGGGCTAAAGTCCATCGGTTCCGTTTGGCATAAATTCCCCGGCGAAGGCGGCGTTACGGGCCTCGTCGCACTGACGGAATCTCACCTTGCCTGTCACACATATCCCGAACACGGCGTTGCGACGTTCAATCTCTATTGCTGTCGAACACGCCCGGAATGGAATTGGGAATTGAATCTCAAAAAAGCTTTCTATGCGGCGGAAGTTCGGGTCACGCGGATCGAACGCGGAGACCGTGATCGCACGGATGCGGCCGGAGGCGCCCGATGAGCGTCCTGAAGACTTCCTGTCCGGCGTGCGCCGGCCCGATCGAATTTACTGCCGGTTCAACCATAGTCGTCATCTGCCCGTACTGCCGTTCGGCAGTTGCGCGCACTGACCGCGGTGTCGAAGACCTCGGCAAGATCGCTGAGGTCGCACAGTCGCAGTCGCCTCTCAAGACCGGCCTAAAAGGCATCTTCAACGGCGAGCGGTTTACGTTGACCGGACGTGCGCAAATGCGGCACGAGCTTGGCGGGACGTGGGACGAATGGTATGCGACATTCTCGAATGGCTGGGTCGGATGGCTCGCTGAGGCACAGGGACGCTTTTACCTGACGTTCTATCAGCCGATGCCTGAGGGCACGGTCTTGCCGACGTTCGATGCTCTCGTGCTGGGGCAGCCCGTTTCGGAGATTCCGTCGCAGGTTCCGCTTATCGTCCAGGAGCGCGGGCAGGCAACGTATGCTGCTGCCGAGGGCGAAATCCCGTACAAGCTAACGCCGGGCGAGGTCTTTCAGTACGCAGATCTTGCGGGCAGGAACGACGCATTTGCGACGATCGATTACAGCATTTCGCCGCCTTGGGTATTCTCCGGCAAGCAGGTCTCGCTTGCGGAGATTGGCTTAGGCGACGCAAAGCCGCACGAGCGAGAGGCACAGAGGGTCTCGTCGGCAGTTATGCGCTGCCCGAAGTGCGGCGGCCCGCTCGCTCTGCAGGCTCCCGACAAATCGGAACGCGTGGCGTGTCCGAATTGCCGCTCGCTCCTTGACGTTAATCAGGGCAACCTGAGCTACTTCCGCGCGCTCGAACCATCGCCCGCCGAGAACGCTTTCTTTCTTCCGATAGGCGCCGAGGGGACGTTCCCGGGTGATGTAAAGTTCAAGATCATCGGCGCCATGCAGCGGAGCGTTACGATCGACGGTGAGAAATACTATTGGACAGAGTATCTCTTATACAACCCGATGATCGGTTTCCGCTGGCTTGTCCACTCCGATAACCATTGGAGTTTTGTCGAAGCGGTCAATACGGCTGATGTCGAGGTTACCGGATTTTATAAGGGAGCGACCGCAACCTACAACGGCGAGAAATACAAGATATTCCAGGACGCGACCGCTGTTGTCGAATACGTCAAGGGCGAGTTCTATTGGCGCGTCGAGCAGGGCGAAACCGCTCAGGCAACGGACTACGTTTGTCCGCCGCGAATGTTATCGCGAGAGGCGACACGCGACGAAGTCAATTGGTCGGTCGGAACCTATATGACCGTCGCTGACGTCGAAAACGCATTCGGCGTGACCGACATGCCGAAACCCTGGAGCGTTGCGCCAAATCAACCTTTCACGGGCCGATTTTGGTATACGTGGGGAGCTTTGCCGCTGCTCATCCTCTTGTTTGTGAGCATTGTGGGCTTGCCGCTCTGGGGCATTTCGCGGACGGTTTACACGGAGCAGATGTATTTGCCGCCGATGCAGAATTCGCAGCAGCAGCAACAAATGTTCAGCAAGCCTTTTACGCTAAAGGCGAACAGCAACGTGCGGATCACGGCGCGTGCACCTGTAAATAATTCTTGGGCAGATCTTGACGTCGATCTTATAGACGACAAGAGTCAGGAAGTTGAATCCGTAAATGTACCGATCGAATTCTACTCCGGCGTCGATGGCGGCGAATCCTGGAGCGAAGGCGGTCAGACTCAGGATGCAACAGTTTCGTCTTTGCCCGGCGGGCAATACACGCTGCGTGTTGCGGGCACCTGGGAAAAATGGCAAGAGACGATGCCGGTCGAAATCAAGGTCGAGCAGAACGTGAACCGCGGCGTTAATTTCTGCTGCGCGCTTGTACTGCTCCTTATTGCACCGGTTCTCGGATTGTTCAAAAAGGTCAGCTTCGAGTCGAGCCGCTGGAAGGACAGTATGTTCACATATAGCGGTTCGAGCGATGATGACGAATAGCGTGCGGCGGGCGTCCGCATTGAGGTCCTTTTTATGCTAAAGAAGCTATATTTGGTCGCAGGTATGGGCGTTGTTCTGCTGTACGGCGCATCGGGATGGTTCGGCTGGGAGATCGCAAATTCCGGCAGCCACTCGCGGCTTGGTGTTCCGTTCATATATTCCGGCTTCCGTGGAGGAAAATAAATGTTGAATCTGCTTACTCTCGCGCCGGTGCTCGGCGTCGTTAAACTCGAAGAGCTTTGGAACGTTCTGGAAGGAACGGTCATCTTCGTCGTTCTCGGGCTGATAGTTTTCGCGATCGCTTTTACCATCGTCGTGTTTGTATCGCCGTTTTCGGTCAAGAAGGAGATCGAAGAGGATCAGAATGTCTCGCTTGCGATCATCATCGGCGCCATTATTATTGGCGTCGCGATGATAATTTCCGCAGCGATCCAGGGCTAGTGCAGCGAAGCGAGTTTTCGAAAGAATGAAGTAAGGTTTTTGGTTAAGTGAAGCGCGCACCGCTGCTTTTTCTCAATGTCTTTGTCATCGCGATCTGCGGGCTTATCTATGAGCTGCTTGCGGGCACGCTCTCTTCGTATGTCCTCGGCGATTCTGTAACTCAATTTTCCATCATCATCGGCACCTATCTTTTTGCGATGGGTGTCGGCTCTTACCTTTCGCGATTTGTCGACAAGAACCTCGCGAACCGCTTTGTCGAGGTCGAGCTTGCGGTCGCGGTTGTCGGCGGATTCTCTGCGCCGGTTCTTTTCCTGACATTCGCGAATCTCTCGTATTTCGCGGTCGTTCTCTACGGCATCGTCTTTATCATCGGAATGCTCGTCGGCCTCGAGATACCGCTCTTGATGCGTATCTTGAAAGACGAGCTTGATTTTAAAGAACTCGTCTCTCGCGTTCTTGCGTTCGATTACATCGGAGCTCTTGTTGCATCGCTTCTTTTCCCGATCTTTTTTGTACCTCGTCTGGGGCTGAATCGAACCTCGCTATTCTTCGGAATGCTGAACGCTGCGATCGCGATCTGGGGCACATGGCTGCTCGAGCCGCTCCTAAAAAAGCACATCACGCTGCTTCGCGTTAAAGGTGCGGTCATCATGATCCTTCTTGCGATCGCCTTCATTAAGGCCGACCGTTTGACGACACTTGCCGAGGATTCGCTCTACGTTGACAACATCATCTATTCGAAAAGCTCGCATTACCAACGGATCATCGTTACGAAAGGAAAGACGGGCTATGCACTTTTTTTGAACGGGAACCTGCAGTTTTCATCGTTCGATGAATACCGCTATCACGAGGCTCTCGTGCATCCGGCTTTCTCGACATTTCGTGGCGAACCGAAACGCGTGCTTGTGCTCGGCGGCGGCGATGGCCTTGCGCTTCGCGAGATCGAAAAATACAAGTCGGTCGAATACATACAGCTTGTTGATCTCGATCCGGATATGACGAACATCTCGAACGCCGTTCCCGCATTGGGCGAGCTCAATCATCATTCGTTCCAAGACAGCCGCGTTCACGTAACGAATGCCGACGCCTTCGTTTGGCTCGATTCGGTCGATGCGGAGCCGTTCGACGTTGTGATCATCGATTTTCCCGACCCGAACAATTTCGCGCTTGGCAAGCTCTACACAACACGCTTTTACAATCTTTTAAAGAAGAAGATCCGGCCCGATTCTGCCGTTGTCGTGCAGACGACGTCGCCGCTGATGGCGCGAATGTCGTTCTGGTGTATCGCGGCGACGCTCGAGGCAGCGGGCTACAATGTAAAGCCGTATTACACGACGGTGCCGAGCTTCGGCGTTTGGGGTTACGCGCTTGCCAGCCTTTCGCCTTTTGACGCGCCGTCGAATGTTCGCGAAGGCATCGAGACGAAATTCATCAACGCCGGGATGATGCCCTCGATGTTCGAATTTCCAAAGGATACAGAACGCCCGAATGAACCGATCGAGGTGAATCGGCTCGACAACCAGGCGCTGGTTCGCTACTACGAAGGAGAGTGGCGGCGGTTCGAGCCATAGAATTCTTTGCTCGATCGTCTGCCGTATTTCCTTGCTTCAAAGATCCTCTGAACGATGAACCTATCGCGGCGAGAATTGCTGACACTTTTCCTCGGAGCGCCTTTCGCATTCGCGGCGTGCCGCGATACGAGTGCAAAACGGCTGCCGGAGGGCGAGATCATCGGGCAATCCGCCGCCCTCGGGCATACTCTCCGCGAAGGACGGACCTTTGAGGTTCCGCAGGCAAATTGGGAAGCGAAAAAGATCGTGATCGTCGGTGCCGGCATCGCAGGGCTTTCGGCTGCATGGCGACTTAAGGGAAAGGGGTTCGAGGACGTCGCGGTCATCGAGCTTGAGAAAGAGCCTGGCGGTACGTCGCGAAGCGGCGAGGGCAAGCCCGTGAGCTATCCGTGGGGTGCTCACTATCTTCCGGTGCCGTTCGCGGAGAATGCGGACCTCGTCGCATTGCTCGACGAAATGTCGCTGCTCGAACCGCGAGGTCCGAGCGGCGAGATCCACGCGAAAGAGCAGTTCCTCTGCCGCGAACCCGAAGAGCGTGTGTTCTATAAGGGACGTTGGTACGAGGGCCTTTACCTTAACGCCGGTGCGAGTGCGGTGGATAAACGGCAATTCGACGCGTTCTATGCTGAGGTGAACAAATGGATAAACTTCCGCGACGCGAAAGGCCGCCGCGCATTCATTCTGCCTGTCGCCCTTTGCTCGGACGATGCCGAGGTGACCGCGCTCGACAAGCTAACATTCGCCGATTGGCTCACTCAAAATGGGTTCGATTCCGAACGCCTTCGCTGGTATTGCGACTACGCGTGCCGTGATGACTACGGGCTAAAGCTCGAAGAAACATCCGCGTGGGCGGGCCTTTTCTACTTCTGCTCACGCGTTAAGAAAAGCGGTGACGAATCGCAGCCATTTATCACCGTGCCCGAGGGCAACGGGCAATTCGTAAACCATTTTGTCGGACAGGTCGGCGACACGATCCGAAAGAATTGGATGGCCGTCTCGATCGAACCGAAGGAGAAAGGCGTTGAGGTCACGTGTCTTGTTGACGGTGAGCTTCGCGGCATACGTGCGGAAAAGGTGATCTTCGCCGGGCCGATGTTCACCGCACCGTACGCGATCCGCGGCTTTCGCGAAGCGCCGCCCTTTGCTGCCGAGGAGTTTCAGCACAATGCGTGGTTCGTCGCAAACATTCATCTCGCCGATCGTCCAAAGACGCGCTTTGCGACCGATTTTCCGCTTGCATGGGACAACGTCCTTTACGAGAGCCCTTCGCTAGGCTACGTAACGGCGACGCATCAGAAAGGTATCGATTACGGCCCGACGATCTTGACGTATTATTATCCAATGTGTGCCGAGGCGAACGCGCGCACGACGCTCTTCAACTATGATCGCGACCAGATCGCCGAAGTTTGTTTAAGCGATCTCGAGCGTGCGCATCGCGACATACGCGAATTGACGACGCGGCTCGACGTGATGCGTTGGGGACACGCAATGATCAGCCCGCGGGCGAATTTCATCTGGAGCGGAGTTCGGCAAAAGGCGAGCCAGCCGTACCGCAATATCTATTTCGCACACACAGACCTTGGCGGTGTGGCGTTATTCGAAGAGGCTTTCTATCACGGATTGCGTGCGGCCGATTCCGTACTTGCCTAAGAGACGAAAATGGACGCAACATTAGCAAGACCAAAATACTGGCTCTTCTCACGTGAGATCGATCTTTCGGTCTTTCTCGGAAGTGCGGTCGCGTCTTTGCTGCTGCTTGCGGTCGGTTGGCAACTGGGCATTTTGAACGCCGAGACGCCGGATTGGACGTGGATCTCGGCCGTGCTGCTCATCGATGTTGCACACGTGTGGTCAACGTCGTTTCGCGTCTATTTCGATATATCGGAAGTAAAACGCCGCATCTGGCTCTACACGCTTGTGCCCATCGGCGGTTATGCGATCGGCGTCGCGCTTTATTCGGAAGGCGAGCTTCTCTTTTGGAAGGTCCTTGCGGCGGTTGCGGTTTTCCACTTCGTAAGGCAGCAGTTCGGCTGGGTCAACCTTTATCGACGCAAACTCGGCGAGACGGGCCGCCTGACCTGGTGGATCGACGCGGCGGCCGTCTATCTAGCGAGCGTATATCCGATCGTGTATTGGTGCACGAGTCTTCCGCGGAATTTCGAATGGTTCGTACCCGGCGATTTCGAAGCATTCCCCGCGTTCTTAGAAAGGATCGTTTTCGTACTTTACGTCCTCGCGCTCACGGCATACTTCGCAAAGGCGATCTATCAATATTTCGCCGACGGCTTTTTGAACATCGGCAAGGACATAATAGTCGCGACGACCGCAGTCTGCTGGTATGTCGGTATCGTTTACTTCAATTCCGACTACGCATTCACGGTCACAAATGTAATCATCCACGGCGTACCGTATTTTGCGCTGATATACTTTTATGCGAAGTTCCGCCGCGAGACGAGCGGCCGAATATATAGAACGCTTTCGTCGAATTGGATCGTTTTCCTTGCAACGCTTTGGGCGATCGCTTATATCGAAGAGTTGTTCTGGCATCGCGGCGTTTGGCATGAGAAGCAATGGCTTTTCGGTTCGGATTGGGATTGGACGCGAAACGTGCGAACGTTTGTTGTACCGCTGCTCGCCGTGCCGCAGTTGACGCATTACGTTCTTGATGGCTTCATCTGGCGACGAAAGAATAATCCTGACTTCAGGCTTTTTTGATGAGCAAGACCGTAAGATCCACATTTCTACTCGCTGCATTCGCGGCGGCGTGTTTGTTTGCGTCTTGTAAAAGTTCGCCGAACTCTCAGGGGTCGAGCATCTTCGGCACCGGCGATCAAACTGCGCAGGCCGCCGAACTCGTCGCACAAGCGAATCAGGACCTGACGAAGATCAAGATCCTTTACGATCAGAACGAGGGGAAACGCCTCGACATCAAAAAGGCGATGGAGGCCAATGATACCGAAACTGCCAAACGTATCGCGAACGAGGTCGAAAAGCTCATCAACGACGGCGCAACCTTTGCGAATGACGCGATCGACAAACTCCAAAAGGCGCAGGAAATGGAGATCAACGACGATTATCGCGAATATCTGCGGTTAAAGGAGCAGAGCTTAAAGCTTGAGTCCGACGCATTTGATAACTATCGACAAGCTGCGAAGGTCCTGAACGAGAACTTCGATCCGAAAGACACCGTAAAGCGCGACAAAGTGAAGGTAGATTTCAAAGCGTTCAGCGACAAATATCTTGACACGATGGAACGCGCTCGCGATTATAGCTACCGCGCCAACGAACTCGCAAAAGAGGTCGCCGAGCGAGAACAAAATTAAGGACGTGACCCTTTCGAGGATCACGCCCTTCCATTGTTTCGCAATTTATACCTACTAGATCACTCTTCCGGGAAAAGCAACACCGTCCTGCATTATCCGCGGCATCGCCGGCACCCTCGGAGCCGTCATCGGTGTCATTTCCTTTCCGTCGAGAAAGATGCCACGATCTTTCGACTTTTCAGGCGTAAGGGTAACCGTCTGCTTTGAACCCTTTCGCTCGAAAGTAAGGTTCAGGTCGCCCTTTGTTTCGTTGAGTTCGCGCATGATATCGAAACCTTCGTTCACCGCCTTGCCGTTCACTTCCGTAACAACATCGCCCGCTTTGATACCGGCTTTTGCGGCAGGTGAATTCTCCATCACATTCGTTACGAGCAGGCCGCCCGCGACGTTGTAACTATCAGCGAGCTGCTTTGTCAGCGGCATTATACCGATGCCGATCGACCGATCGGAACGCATGTTCCAACGAAAGACCTCGCGTTTTCCGTCGGGGAGATCAAAAACGCGTTCCTCGACGTTTCCGGGAACCTTCAACGTTTCAAGTTCCTTGAAGATCTTCATATCCGGCATTTCTCCGGGAGCAAGTGGTGCCGCCATCCTAAAGTTCCCATTCGCGAATGCAGGGCCCGGACGCTTGCCAACGGTCGCCGTAAGCTCCATTGCGCTGCCGCTGCGAAGTATCGAGATGCGAGCCTCGTGGTCGGGTGCGATCTCCGAGACGAGACGCGAGAGTTTGCGCACGCTCGTAACCTCTTCGCCGCCAACGCTTACGATGACATCGCCGGCGATGATGCCGGCCTTTGCGGCGGGCGAATCATCTACTACGCTCTTTACAGCGACGCCGCGGACGCTTCTTAGGCCGTAGGTCGAGCTGTTCTCCTTATTGACGTTCACGGTCTCGACGCCAAGATAGCCGCCATCGTCCGTGTTTATCGTAAATGCAAGCGTGCGTTCAACTCTTTTCGGAGCACCGTCTGCTTTCTTCTCAGCGGCTTGGCCGAGAGCGCCGGTCGCGAGCGTAAGAACCGTTGCTGAAATCAAAAATGTTCGTATTGACATAAGAATTAGTCCTCCACTGGATGATAAAAAGGTGGGAAAAACGCCGCGTCCAGCTAGTCCTAAGCGGACACGGCAACTATGTTTGGTACGTAAACCCAAATAAGTTTGTTGCAGAACACCGCCCGGCGCGTTGTCCCATTCGGCGAAAATATTTTAGACCGAACCGCGTAGTTTTGCGAGGCGTTCGGCGGCGGCCTGGAGAGTTTCGTCCTTTTTGCAGAAGCAGAAACGGACGAGCTGCGAGCCCTTTGCCTCATCGCTGTAGAATGACGAGCCCGGAACCGCAGCAACGCCGATCTCACGCACCAGGTGCGAGGTAAACGCTATGTCATTCGCAAAGCCGAACTCCGAGATGTCTGCCATCACATAGTACGCGCCTTCCGGATAGTCGCAGTGGAATCCTGCCTCGCGCAGCACGGGCACGAGGAAGTCGCGCTTGCGGCGATATTCTTTTTCGAGCGAGGTGTAATATTCCGGCGGCAAGCTCATCGCGAAAGCTCCGGCACGCTGCAGAGGATTTGCCGCACCGACGGTTAGAAAATCGTGCACCTTGCGGATCGCCGACGTTAGGTCTTCGGGTGCGATGCAATAGCCGACGCGCCAACCCGTAACCGAATACGTCTTTGAAAGCGAATTTACGATCACCGTCCGCTCGCGCATTCCGGGCAGCGTGGCGATCGAAACGTGCGGTGCGGGAGCCTGCCCATCGACGCTGTAAATAATGTGCTCGTAGATCTCGTCTGTGAAGCAATACGCGTTGTGGGTGCGGCAAAGATCGGCGATGAATTCGAGTTCGTCCCGCGTGAAAACCTTGCCGGTCGGATTATTCGGATGGCAGAGAATGATCGCACGTGTTCGCGGGTTGAATGCGGCGGCAAGCTGCTCTTTATCAAAGACAAACCCTTCCTCGGTGCGATAGAGCGGCACGTAACGCGGCGTCGCGTCCGAAAGAATTGCGTCCGGTGCGTAATTCTCATAGAACGGCTCGAAAACCACGACCTCATCGCCGGCATCGACCGTCGCCATCATCGCGGCGATCATCCCTTCGGTCGAACCGCAAGTTACGGTGATCTCGCTCTCGGGGTCGATGTCGAGGCCAAGATAAGCCATCGTCTTTCTCGCAATGGCCTCGCGGAATTCCTTAACGCCCCAGGTTACTGCGTATTGATTATGATCGGCGAGAACGGCGTCGATCGCCGCCTGCTTTATCTCCTGCGGAGTTTCCCAATCGGGAAATCCCTGACCCAAATTCACCGCGCCGTATTTAACAGCCTCGCGGCTGATCTCGCGAATGACGGATTCTGTGAACGATGCAGCTTTTCGAGAGATGCGTTGACGTGTTCGATTCGGCTCGGGCATAGCTCTATTCTAACGCCGCCGCCTCAAATTCAAAGTAGAAAGGCTAAGGCTGAAGAGTTTGATGTGGAGCTGATGAATTTGAGGCCACCGCGTTTTGAGCTTGACATTCTAAAAAGGAGGGACGTAAACTCGCGATATCTATCAAGGTCCATGGGGGCTGAGCTTGGTGGTGCGGACTCGGCTTTAATAAGCGCGATAAAACCATCGAGTTGCAGTCGCATTTGATCGAAGCGCTCTTCACGATGGATCCAAACTTGCCGGATATTTCGCCGGCGTTTGGAGATGGCCCGCTTCGTTCCATTATCGTGGACGAGAATCCTGGTTCCGTTTCCTCCATCACCTTCGGAACGCTTGTTTCTCGACAATTCAAAAGGAGAATCAGATGAAGAAGAGCATTTTTACAGTGTTCACAACATTCGCTGTTGTGTTTACCGCGTTAGCAATTGGCAGAGCAACAGCCGCCAAGACAAACGTCACCGCGTTTTACGGCAGACTTGCTGACGGCCAAAAGATCGAACTGCTCTTTGTGGAATCAACAGGAAAGCTAGCAGTAGCAATAAGAGATAAAGAAGGCAAATATCTCTCAGGGTACATTTTCAAGGGTGTCTCGACGGAAACGGGTGACTTCAAATTCGCAGACGCATACCGACATTTTGGCGACGCCACGTTGTCGACTAGTTTGTCGATTAAGCGCTTGGCGGACTCCACGCTTTCGGCCGCCCTCGATGGTGGAGCCGATACGAATATCTTGCTTAAGAAGGATTCAGTTAAGCTTAAAGAACTAAGTGAGCTTTCCGATCCTCCATTTGGCGAGTGTACGTTCTGGTGTTATGAGCACTATGATTGGTATATGTGCTTCTACTGCTGTTCAATATCATCGGATTGCTGATGATGTGGTTGGCATCCTCGCGCTTGGTAATCTGGTGCGAGGATGCCGCCCCCTCTTGGGCAATGAATGCAATCGAGATTAGATCGTTAACAAAATCCTACGGTAATAGAAACGTCGTAGATCATGTGAGTTTCAACGTTCGATCGGGTACTGTCTTTGGTTTTCTCGGTCCAAACGGCGCAGGTAAGACCACAACGATTCGAATGCTGCTCAGTCTGATACGACCGGACGCCGGCGAGATATCGATCCTTGGCCTAGATGCTAGGAAGCAGTTTGCATCGGTCGCTTCTAGGATCGCCGCAGTGGTGGAAACACCGACCTATTTTCCGAATCTCTCAGCCCTCCAAACTCTGCGAACACTTGCTGATTATGCGGGGATATCTATGTCGCGTGAGCAACTACTTTCGGCTCTAGATCGGCATGGACTACTATTCGCGTCGGAGCAGAAAGTTGATGGCTTCTCGCTCGGGATGAAGCAAAGGCTCGCTGTTGTTGCGGCCCTTATTGGTGACCCTGAAGTGGTCTTTCTCGACGAACCGACCAATGGGTTGGATCCTGAGGGTATTTCGAATATGCGAGGGTTAATACGCCGGCTTGCTGACGATGAGGGGAGGACGGTTTTTGTAACCAGCCACCTTCTAGCTGAAGTGGAGCACACATGTGATGAAGTGCTTTTTTTGAACGACGGCAGAGTTTGCGTGCAAGGTACCCTTGCCGAACTTCTTACGAACAACAAGGTATGTGTGCGCGGATTCCCGATAGAGTCCGTCTATCGAGTAGTTGCACGGTATTTTCCGAACCGGCATTTTCGAAAGGTGGATGATCCGCCGGGGATCGAGCTAGCGATCGGGTATGATGAGATCCCACTTTTGGTTAGGTATTTAGCGGGTGAGAATATCGACATTCATGAAGTATTTGTCAAGTCTCGCACTCTGGAAGAAGTCTTTTATGCTGTGATCGGAACTCAAGATATCTAGACTATGTTTAACCTTGTCCGCGCTGAACTTCGGCGAATTTTCTACAACCGGAGCAATCTCATTTTCAGCGCAATAACCATCCTTTGCGTTCTTCTCTTTCTCGTATTTCGGTTCATCGCGATATTTGGCTCGGATCGGGCCCAAGCGGTGAAGGCCTACCAGGATGATTTTGCTTTTCCTGCGTCACTACTCTCGTCATTATCCATAAGTCACACCATAGCCCTCATTCTTTTGCCTACGATCACAGCTTTCGTTGTCGGAAGCGATTACCACCTTGACACCTGGAAGATGATACTGCCTAGATCTCCACTTAGGCTTCGCCTCTTAGCCGGAAAACTGATTGCGTTAATGGTTTTTGTCTGCTACCTCTTCCTTTTCGTCGTGGCGATCTTGCACATTTGTACTCTGTTCGGAGCGTACTGGTTGAATACGCCTATGTCGTTCACCGAGTTCTTGGGAGATCCGGAGAATCTTCGGGAGTCCCTGCGGCGAATGCTTTCGACCTTCGCATTCATCTTTTGGTACTCAAGCGTGGCTACCTTTCTTACGATATTGTCCCGGTCGCTTCTGATTGGAGCTTCCTGTCCGCTTTTTGTTTACTTTCTCTGCAACCTGATCAGAGCGTACTCTCCCGGCTATGTTTCCGTTGTCTTAGCTCCGACTCATTTTGGAAACCTCCTGCCCCGCGCGGAGAATATTGTTCCAATTGTTGATGCAACGCGTCCGGACGTATGGTTTGGGGTAAGTTGGCTCATTGTTCTGACTCATCTCTTAGGTATTTTCCTAGTCTGCCACATTATTCTGAAAAGACAGGAATTTGCGAGTCGGTAGCCTGCGAGAAACTATCGCTTTTACCTTGCTCGCCAAAGGTGGGCGCTTCGGATGATCGATTCGAGGTCGGGAAATTCGGGTTGCCAGCCGAGGACGGTCTTTGCCCGGGAGGCGTCCGCTATCAGCCGCGAAGGGTCGCCTGCGCGACGCGGTTCGAGACTTGCGGGGACATCGCGGCCGACGACACGCGAGACGACATCGACGATCTCACGAACCGAATAGCCGTCGCCGTTGCCGAGATTGATGAAGTCGCTTTCACCGCCATTTTCAAGATACGAGACGGCGAGCACGTGCGCCTTTGCAAGGTCGCTCACGTGTATGTAATCGCGAATGGCTGTGCCGTCCGGCGTAGGATAATCGTCGCCAAAGATAGAAAGTTGTTCGATCTCGCCCGCCGCGGCCTTAAGAGCGAGAGGAATGAGGTGCGTTTCCGGGTCGTGGCGTTCGCCGCGTGTCGCGGTCGCACCGGCGGCATTAAAGTATCTCAAAGCGACGAAGCGCAGGCCGTACGCGTTGTCATACGCCGACAACATTCGCTCGACGAAGAGTTTTGACCAGCCGTAAGGATTAGTCGGGTTCTGCGAATGCTTTTCATCGATCGGGATCGTGTGCGGTTCGCCGTATGTCGCGCAGGTCGAGGAGAATACGAATCGCATCACGCCGCCCGCGATCAACTCGTCGAGCAAGGCGGCCGTCTGGACAAAATTATTCTCGAAATACATTTGCGGCTTTTCGACCGACTCGCCAACGTATGCGAATGCCGAAAAATGCATACACGCTGTGATGGGATTTTCATTGAGTATGCGTTGGATAAGGCTGCGGTCGCCGATGTTGCCGAGGTAGAAAGGTACGTCATCGGCGACGGCTTCGCGATGCCCTCGGCTGAGGTTATCAACGACGACGACATCATAGCCTTCCGCTTCGAGAGCCTCGACCGTTACGCTGCCGATATATCCGGCACCGCCGGTTACGAGAATTGCCATTATTCGAATTTTTAAGTTGGTTTATCCGCGAGCTTTAATTTTGCGGTTGCCGGAGGCGTAGAATTCTCAGGGTCGAGCTGCGGTTTAGGAGCGATCGTATCGATCTGGTGAACAGTTGCTTCCGGCAGGAACTCGTTGAAAGCCGAGCGTATCCGCGATTCGTTATTCTCAACGACCGCGGCAGTAAATTCATCGACGATCGCCGCGACCTGCATTCTGGAAAATTCCGCGATCTTGCCGATGAAGATCTTCGGATGACGGGTCTTAAGGAGATGTTCGCCCGTGATCTCCAGCTCCTCGAAGAGTTTTTCTCCATCGCGAATTCCGGTGAATTGGATATCGATCTCTTCGTATGGAACGAGGCCCGAGAGGCGGATCATATCTTCTGCGAGATCGAGTATCTTGACGGGCCGGCCCATATCGAGGATGAAGATCTCGCCGCCTTCGAGCGCAAGTGCACCGGCCTGCAGGACGAGCTGCGACGCCTCTGGGATCGTCATAAAGTATCGCGTCATTTCGGGATGCGTGACGGTGATCGCCTCGCCCTTTTCGATCTGCTCGCGAAATATCGGTACGACCGAGCCTGCCGAACCAAGCACGTTGCCGAATCTTACAGCGGTGAATTTCGTCGCGTAAGTTTGGTTCAGATCCTGCACGACGATCTCGGCGATGCGTTTTGACGCGCCCATGACCGACGTTGGATTTACGGCCTTATCCGTCGAGATCATCACGAAGGCTTTGGCGCCGAATTCACCCGCGAGGCTCCCGACAAGACGCGTTGCAAGCACATTGTTCTTTATCGCCTCGACAGGATTCTGCTCCATCAGCGGTACATGTTTATGTGCCGCCGCGTGGAAGATCACCTCAGGCCGAAACTCCGCGAATAAACCACGCATACGCGGTTCGTCGGAGATGTCGGCGATGAGGGGAACGAATTCGAGTTCGTCGTAGGTCTTTGAAACCTCGCGACCGATCTCAAAGAGCATATATTCGGAACGCTCGACGAGCAGCACTTTCTTCGGATGATAGTTGCTGATCTGCCTGACAAGTTCCGAGCCGATCGAGCCGCCGGCACCCGTTACCATCACCGTGCGTCCGGAGAGAAGATCTCCAAGATTCTTGTCATCAAGCTCAACCGGTTCGCGGCCAAGAAGATCCTCGATCTCGACATCGCGAAGCCGCGTTACGTTGACGCGGCCGTGTGCGATCTCATCAAGGCTCGGCACGATCTGCGCTTTGACCGGAATGGAAGAACAAATATCCATGATCCGCCGAATGTCCTTGCCGTTCGCATGATCGATCGCGAGAACGACCTGCTTGATATCGAGTTCGTGTACGAGCTTTGGCAAACGGTCGGTCCCGCCGATAACCTTGATACGGTTAACGCTGCCGCCGATCTTTCTCGGGTCGTCATCGACGAATCCACGTACGTCGAACTCTGAATCCGCGCGGCCTTGCAGCTCCTTAACAAGGGTTGCTCCCATTCGGCCCGCTCCGACGACGAGTGTCGGTTTTCGCTTGCCGCGTTTGCGTCCGGCGGTGAGACGATTCTTTTCATCAAGCTCATAAAAGAACCTGCGAAGAATTCTTAGAGCCAACAAACCGCCGAAAGCCATCATCGTATCGATGAGAACGACCGAGACGGGGATCTGCCAGAGGTCAAAATGCGTGAAGCTCAGAGCGAATCGAAAAAGCAGAAGTACGACGAGCGAGATCACCGCTGCTTTTATGAAGACCTTGATATCTTCGATGCTGACGTATCGCCAGATCAGCGAGTACGCACCGACGAGGAAGAGCGCTGAGAGTTGGACGAGGACGACAAGCGGCAGCTGCCGTATGGCGGTATCGGCGTAAAATTCGCCGAGCCGCATATTGATTGCCGGAAGATATGCGATGAAGAACGCCGCGCATAGCACGAAAACGTCCGCCAGGAATTGAAACGGACGGCGCAGGAACCAAAAATTGTCGGCGCTTGGTCCTTCGTTCATCGAGAGATAGATCTACGCGGATTTTACCAATTCCGGTGTAGAAAATGCCGAAATTGTCCGATATATAGGAAGTTACATTGCAAAAATATGCACTGTCAATAGGCTATCACGCCAACTTCGCATACCGCGAACACAGCCAAAAAGCATTGTTTAATTGAGCTGTGTTAAGTTATGCTCAAAATTTGTCCTTGTTTGATTTGAGTTTCGCTTTACTATAACGAGAAATGAAAGCAATATTCGCTAGTTTGATCATTACCGTCACGGCATTTGCCGCTTCTGCCCAGTCGCCAAAGCCTCCGCAGGTCGATACGCAAGGCTATCTTATCGGCCCGGGTGACGAGATCACGGGCAAGGTGCTCGGCGAACCGCAGTTCGATTTTGTCGCTACGGTTGACGAAAACGGCCAGATAACCGTCCCATTTTCGGATAACCCGGTTATCGCAAAGTGCCAGTCGGAACGTACGCTACGAAAAGAGGTAAACGATCTTCTTGCAAAATATTTGCGGAATCCGCAGTTGAGCCTTCGCGTTACGGAACGGAAAAGTCGTCCGCCCGCAACGATCTATGGCGAAGTGCGAACGCCGCAACAGGTCGTCCTGATGCGGAAAGCCACGCTGCTCGAACTGATCGCCTTCTCCGGTGATGTTACCGAACAGGCAGGTGGAACGGTTCAGGTATTTCGAACACAGCCGCCGTTGTGCGAGAAGGTGCGTGACGAAGATGCGAATTGGAAGAGTAAGAGTGGCGATCCGGACGATGTGCCGTCGCGTGTCTTTAGTCTCGCCGACATCAAGCAAGGCCTCGACGAAGCGAATCCGGTCATCTATCCGGGCGATGTGATCGTCGTCGAAAAGGCACCGCCTGTCTATATCACCGGCGAGGTCGTTCAACCGCAGGGCGTCTATTTGAAGGAAGGCGGCCTTTCGCTCACAGAAGCCATCGCGAAGATCGGCGGTGTCCGTCGCGAAGCAAAAACAAAAGACATCAAGATCTATCGCCTCAAAAAGGGCTCAAAGGACCGCGAGATCATTTCGGCAAATTACGAACTGATAAAAAAGGGCGAACAGAAGGACGTGATGCTGCAACCATACGACATCGTCGAGGTCGATAAGAGCAAAAAGAGCATCGCCCAGACGATCCTCGATATCGTTACGGGCGCAAGCCGCACGGCACTTTCAAGCGTCGGCAACGGCCTAGGCACGCGTGTACTTTATTAATGGTTCCCGCAGAGATGCAGAGGCGCAAAGGAGCAAACGCGCAGACCTTGAGCGGTTGAAGAGTGTGTCTGCGTCGGAAGCGTTACTGACTTTCTTTCTCCGCGACTCTGCGTCTCTGCGGGAGGCCTTTCTTGCCCCTGCCTCAGCACCTGACTCGGCTACTCTTTATAAAGCGCGTCGATCGTTGAGCGATAGATCTCATCAACGACGCGGCGTTTTACTTTGAGCGTCGGTGTGAGTTCGCCGTTCTCGACCGTGAGTTCGTTTTCGAGGAGTGCGATCTTCTTCACCTTTTCGTAATGCGATAGCGTTTGTGTCGCGGCTGCGACCTGCCGTTCGAGCAGGTCGATGATCTTCTCGTTTCTACAAAATTCTGCCGGAGTTTTCAGATCGAGGCCTTTCAACTCAGCATACGAAGCGAGCATTTCGAAATTCGGAACGATAAGCGCCGCGGGGAACTTGCGCTCGTTCCCTACGAGGACGACCTGATTCACAAAACGCGAAGAACGGATCATCTGCTCGATCGGTGAGGGTGCGATGTACTTTCCGCCGGATGTTTTGAACAGCTCTTTTTTGCGATCCGTTATGGACAGAAAACCGTCGTCGTCTATATGGCCGATATCGCCCGTGCGAAGCCATCCATCAGCGGTGAACGCCTCGGCCGTTGCTTCCGGTTTGTTGTAATACCCCTTCATCAGGCCGGGCGAATTCACCTCGATCTCGCCGTCTTCCGCGATCCGCACCTTAACGTTCCGTATCGGGCCGCCAACCGTTCCGATGCGTTTGAATTCCGGGCTATTCGCCGTTATGACGGGCGAAGCCTCTGTCATTCCGTAGCCCTGCATTATCGCGATGTCGGCTCCCGTAAAGATCAAATAGATCTCGTCCGCGATCGCGGCACCACCCGTAATGCAGTAACGAAGGCGGCCGCCGAAAAACTCGCGAAACTTGCGCAGGACGAGCTTCTCGGCGACGAGATGCCTTGCCCGAACCGCGGCAGAAGGCTGGCCGGTCTCTTTCGCGCTTGCGTATTCCTTCGCGGCCTCGATAGCGAAATCAAAGATCCGCTCCTTCACGGCGCTTGAGCGAGCGGCCTTGAGCCTTGCCTTTTCAAAAACCTTTTCGAAGATGCGCGGCACGCCCATGAATATCGTCGGTCGTACTTCCTTCAAATTGTCGGGAACCTTCTCGACAGATTCGGCATAATGGACCGCCATTCCGTTGACGAAGTAGAGGTACATACCCGTGCGCTCGAAAACGTGCGAAAGCGGCAGCACCGAAAGGCAAGTATCGTTCGGCGAGAACGCCAATTGCTTGCTCGCGTCGATCGCGTTCGAGACCAGATTCCTGTGCGAGAGCATTACGCCCTTTGGCTCACCGGTCGTCCCGCTTGTGTAGATAAGCGTCGCGATGTCCTCGGGTTCGACTGCGTTCGCGAGCGTCGCGATGAGATCGGGTTCACGTTCGCGAAATTCCGCACCACGATCTTCGAGATCGCTCAGGCGAATTGAGTTCTTCGGCAGGTCGCCCGCCGCATCAAGAAAGACGATATGTTCAATGGAGCTGCATTCGCCGACCGCTTCGCTGACTCTCTCAAACGCCGCGGGCGAATCGACAAAAAGTACCTTCGAGGCAGAATCCTGCAGAATGTATTTGACCTGGCCGGACGAAAGCGTCGTGTATATCGGGACATCGATCACGCCCGCAAACTGACAACCTGCGTCGGTCAGCGTCCATTCAGGGGAATTCGGTGCAAATATCGCGACGCGGTCGCCCTTTATAACTCCGAGGCTGTGAAGGCCGAGCGCGATACTCTCAGCGCGTCTTACGACCTCGAATGATGACATGTGCTGCCAGTTTCCGCCGCGTTTGTAGTTCAGAGCGTCCGAGCGGTCAAATCTTTCTGCGGCATAGATAAAGAGCGCGGGCAAGGTCGCCGGTTCGCCCGCAAAGAGCGGTTCGCCGCGCAAGGCGGAAACAGCCTTGTCGATCCGATAGCTGTGGGAAGAGCCAGCCATAATTTACGCTTTCAGCCCTCCGAGAAAGACCTTGACGACCTCGCCCGCAAGCGGTTCAAGAGCGTACGGCTTCTTTGAGAGGATCCAGTTCGTTACCATCTCGTCGAGCGCTCCATAGAACATCTTCGCCGCGACGATCGGCTTCACGTCGCCGCGAAACAAACCGGCATTCTGGCCGCTCTCGATCGTTTTGCGGATGATCTGCAGATACTCGGCAAATGCGGCGGCAGAGAATGCCTCCATGAATTTCGTCGAGCCGCGAAGCTCGATCTGGAAAACGACAGCAAGCTCGCGGTCGGCACCAAGGCGCGAAAGGTGCAATTCCGCGATCTTCGCGAGCTGGTCCGCGGGGTCGTCGGATCTCTCGAGTTCGCGGCGGCCCTCGCCAATGAATTCCGCCATCGCGCGGTCAAAGATCGAATGCAGAATGTCGTCCTTTCCCTTGAAATAGAGATAGACCGTGCCGTCGGCAACGCCGGCCGCCTTTGCAACGTCCGCCACCTTCGAATTAAAAAAACCCTTTTCGGCAAAGACCTTTATCCCGGCGCGTAAGATCGCCTCGCGTTTATCCGCTACATTGTTCCTCGCCATTTTTGCCGCTCTCGCCATACTGAGTCTCTTTGGTAGGTGAATGAATGCTCATTCATACAAGAGTTTAGGCTAAAAGATGCGGACGGGCAAGGAAAGTTGGCCTATTGACCAAGGATAGGAAATTGATGGCGGAGAGGACAGGACTCGAACCTGCAAGCGGTCACCCGCGGTAGTTTTCAAGACTACTGCCTTACCAATTAGGCTACCTCTCCGCATTGCCTGCGGGGAACTTAAGAATATATCGCATCAGGCGCTAAAAAAGCTAGCCGATTCGCCTCGACGGGCGAGCGGCCAGCCTTTGCCCTTCAATCTGCGCTTACAACAAACGCGAAGCGCTTTCAGTGCCTAAAATTCTGTGTTCTTGCTCTATTGGCGAGCAGAGGCGATCTGCACGGAGAGCAGTGAGTTGATCCTGCTTTCAAGCTCCATCGAGTGATCCCAACCGCTGTCCTTAAAGGCGATCCGGCCCTGTGCATCGATCAAGAAATACGCCGGGAAGCCCATATTAAGGTTGCCTTCTTTGTCGCGGTCAGCGTATTTGAGCACAACATCAAAGCTGTCAGCGATGATGCGAAAGTCGAACCTGTGTTTCTTCAAGAACGGCGTGATCCGGCTCTCCGGCTCCATCGAAAGCGCGAGCAGCTCAACATTCTTACCGCCGAGGCGAGCGCGCATTTCATTCAATTTCGGGATCTCGCTTTGGCAGATCGCACAGCGCGTGGACCAGAATGTAACGAGCACGACCTTACCGCGTGATGCCGCCAGATCGACCTGCGTGCCGTCGATCGCGGCGGTCGTAAAGACGGGTGCCTGTTCGCCAACCCGAAGACGATTCTGCGCGCCGGCCGAGATGCCGAAGGCTGTAAGGATCGCGAGAATTAGCAGAGATCTTCGCATTTGGTTGACGTATGAGGCCTTGAACAAACTAACTTACGGGGCTTTTCAGGGGATAGCCCCATAATATTAAAAAAGTTTTAACGCGGCAAGTTCTCCAGAAATGCCGATCGGCCGCGGCGTGTTAAACTCTACCTTTTGTTCAAAGATGCGGCTCAAGTCTATAAGCGCTTCAAATTTCAGGAATCTAAAGGGTGATATCGCGTTCAGCGACGGCCTGAACGTGCTCTTTGGTGCAAATGGCGAAGGCAAAACGAACTGGCTCGAGGCGATCGACCTGCTTGCGACGACGCGCTCTTTTAGGACTTCAAAATTATCGGAAGCCGTAAATTTCGGCGAGCGCCTTGCGATCGTCTCGGGCCAGGTCGCGGATTCGCCCGAGGTTACACGAAAACTGCAGGTCGCGATCGACGGAAATTCGAAGATCCTCACCATAAACGACAAGAAAGAGACGGCCGCCCGTTACCTCGGGCATCTTTTCGCCGTGCGGTTCACGGCCGACGAATTAGAGATCGTCCGCGCAACGCCTGAGGCTCGGCGGCGTTTCCTTGACGCAGGGATCACGGGGCTTCATCCGCCTTTTGTGCAGGTTGCTGCGGACTATACACGTGTCATCCGGCAAAAGAACGCATTACTGCAATCCGCGCGCGACGAAGGCTGGACGCTTGAGAGAACTGCCGAGGCTCTCGAACCGTGGAACGAGCAGCTCGTGCGGCTTGCGGCACATATCCACAGAGCCAGAATGCGGTTCGTTGAGCGGCTCAATGAAGTTCTCGAACGAAGGCTTTTTGGCCGCGAAGAGGTTGCGATCCGCTATGTTTCGTCCCTCGAAGGAAAAGGCGACCTTTCTGCCTACGCCGACCTCATACGCGAACGCCTAAAGCTTCGCGTGCAGGCGGAGCTTGTCGCCGGCCACACGCTTATCGGGACGCATCGAGACGACCTTGAGATCACTTTCGACGGGCACGACCTGCGAAAGTTCGGGTCGGCCGGCCAGCAGCGAAGCGCGCTTCTGATCCTTTTGCTCGCCGAGGTCGCCGTTTTTGAGGCGACAAGGGGCGAATATCCGCTCTTCCTGATCGACGATATCGACGCCGAGCTTGACTACAAACGGATCGCCAATCTACTCGAATTTCTGGACGGTAAAACGCAGACGATCGTTACCACCTCGAAAGAGAGTTTTGTTGAGCGATTTGGGGCCGGCGGACGCGTATTTTCGATATCGAATGGGGCCGCAAAAAGCCAGTAAAACTAAGCGTTTTGCCCGGGCTTTCGGCTGTGTTTTATGGGCAAAAAGTGGTAGAATATTGACTTGAAATCATAAAGTGTTTCTCATCCCTTTCGTGGTATGGCCCGCTCAAGGCAAAGACACTCATAACTTATTTAGATTCACTACTTAGAGCTCGCTCAAGAGGTTACTTAATTGGCAAAGGCAAAGACAGAATATACAGCAGATTCGATAACTGTGCTTGAAGGCCGCGATGCGGTCCGCAAACGCCCCGCGATGTACATCGGTTCGACCGGTGAGCTGGGCCTGCATCACCTTGTTTACGAGGTCGTTGATAACTCGGTCGATGAGGCCCTCGCCGGTTATTGCGACACGATCGAGGTTACGATCCACATGGACAACTCGATCACCGTCATCGATAACGGCCGCGGGATCCCTGTCGGGATGCACAAGCAGGAAGGCCGTTCGGCGGCCGAGGTAGTTATGACGGTTCTGCACGCGGGCGGTAAATTCGATTCGAACTCCTACAAGGTCTCCGGCGGTCTGCACGGCGTCGGCGTATCGTGCGTCAACTTCCTTTCCGAATGGCTAAAGCTCGAGATCTGGCGCGACGGCAACACCTATGAGCAGGAATACAAGGTCGGATTTCCGCAGGCTCCGCTTGCCGAAACGGGAAAGACCAAGCGCCGCGGCACGAAGATCACCTTTAAGCCCGATGCTGATATCTTTGAAGCAACGGTTTACAGCTTTGACAAGCTTTCGGAAAGGCTTCGTGAGAAAGCGTTTCTGAACAAGGGCATCCGCATCCTTGTCCGCGATGAACGCGAGGAAGAGGAGAAAAAACACGAATTCTATTACAAGGGCGGCATCGCCGAATTCGTAAAGCACCTCAACCGCAACAAATCGCCGCTGCACGACGAGCCGATCTACTTCGAGCTTGCATCCGACGACCTCTCGATCGAGGTTTCGATGCAATACAACGACAGCTACGACGAGAAGATCTTCTCCTTTGCGAACAACATCAATACCGTCGATGGCGGAACGCACCTTTCCGGCTTTCGTGGAGCGCTGACGCGTACGGTCAACGCTTACGCAGAAAGCAGCGGAATGACAAAGAACGCAAAGGTCACGCTATCGGGCGACGACGTCCGCGAAGGCCTCGTTGCTGTCATTTCGGTCAAGATCCCGCAGCCGCAGTTCGAAGGGCAGACAAAGGGCAAGCTCAACTCGCCTGTTAAAGGCCCGGTCGAGTCGTTCATCAACGAAAAGCTTGGCGAGTTTTTCGAGCAGAATCCCGCGGTAGCGAAAAAGGTCGTCGGCAAAGCGGTCGATGCCGCACGCGCACGCGAAGCCGCACGTAAGGCACGCGAGATCGTCCGCAAATCGGCTCTGGGATCTTCGACGCTGCCGGGCAAGCTTGCTGACTGTCAGGAGAAAGATCCGGCCCTGAGCGAGCTTTATATCGTTGAGGGAGATTCCGCAGGCGGTTCCGCAAAACAGGGACGCGACCGTAAGAATCAGGCCGTTCTGCCGCTAAAGGGCAAGATTCTGAACGTCGAAAAGGCGCGCTTTGACAAGATGCTCAGTCATGGCGAGATCAAGGCATTGATCACCGCACTCGGCACCGGCATCGGCAAGGAGGATTTCGACGTCTCAAAGCTTCGCTATCACAAGATCTGCCTGATGACGGACGCCGACGTTGACGGCAGCCACATCCGCACGCTTCTCTTGACGTTCTTCTATCGGCAGATGCCGCAGCTGCTTGAGAACGGCTACGTTTACATCGCTCAGCCGCCGCTCTACAAAGTGAAAAAGGGCAAAAAGGAAGAGTACATCAAGGATGAGAAGGCGATGTTCCGCTACCTGATGCGCCTTGCGACGAGCGAGGTGAAAGTCACCGCCGCCGGACGCGTCGTCGAGGGCCGGTCGCTCAGCTCTGCTCTTGAGAAGACGACAGACTTCGGAACTTTCCGCGAACGCCTTGCCCGCCGCCTCGGCGGTGATGCCGCATTGACGAAGGCTCTTATCGATGCCTTTGGCGGCAAGGACGGCGTGCTTGCTCCCGGCGGGATCCGCTTGAAGAAGGTATTCAGCGATCAGGAATTGCTCGCGAGCGTCGAGGCAAAGCTCGACGAGGCGGGCTTCAACACCTCGCTCAATCAGGATGAAGAGCACAGCCTTTGGGAGATCGAGGTAACGTATCCGAACGGCTCGACGCAGGTCATTGATTGGGACCTTGCAAGCCGCATCGAATTTCAAAAGGCCATCGAACTGAAACGCGACCTCGAAGCCGATTTCCCCGGCCCGTTCGTCCTCGGCGAGAACGGCAAGAGCGAACCTGTCGAATCGCGTGCCGTCCTGCTCGAAAAGATAATGACGGCCGCCAAGAAAGACCTTTCGATCCAGCGTTACAAGGGCCTCGGCGAGATGAACCCTGAGCAGCTCTGGGAAACGACCATGGATCCCGAAAAGCGCACGATGCTGCAGGTACAGATCGAGGACGGCGTCGAGACGGACGAACTCTTTACCGTCCTAATGGGCGATTCTGTCGAGCCGCGCCGCCGCTTTATCGAGGACAACGCTCTCGACGTCAAGAATCTCGACGTTTAGTTTGAAAATGAAAGCAGGCGGGAAGCTCTAGCCCGCCTGGGTTAAAAGAAACAATGAAATTTGCTCGCTATTCCTTTTTATTTGCGGGAATTGTAGGGCTGCTTATCCTGCTCCCACAATTCTTCCTAGAGGCAAAGGTCGGTGTCGATACGCCGCCTGCGATCACGCATCCTGAGTTCTATTACGGATTTCTCGGTCTCGCGACGGTCTTTCAGTTCATCTTCCTCGTGATCGCGTTCGACCCGAGCTCATTCCGGCTGCTGATGCCGATCGCGATCTTCGAGAAGCTGAGCTTTGCGATCCCGTGCCTGATCTTGTATTGGACCGGCCGTATGGCATTCGGCGGATTCTTCATCGGCGGAATGCTCGACCTCATCTTCGCCGTGATCTTCATCATCGCGCTAACAAAAATTATCCAGGGCAAACCTTAGAACAGCAGGAGCTCCTGCTTTAATGCTGCCGTTCATCTCCTGTCGCTAAATACTTCTTCGCGGGTCGTCCTCGTTGCAGCCGAGGTGCGCCTCATCTCTTGATCATAACGACCGATCTCTTCACGATCGCCTTCCGCTTCTCGCCTTTTGGCCCGTCCGCGACGGTCACCGAAAGATTTCGGACTTTGTTGCGATCTCCTGTATTGGTTGCGTGGTAGCTAACGAGATATTGAGCTTGAAGTTCACTTGTTAGATACTTTAGAGCATTGGAGATGTCGTCAGGCGACGACCCACGACCCAAGATATACGATGTACCGCCAGAGAAAAAGGCGATCCGATTCACGAATTTTGACACCTCACCGACGGTCCTCCTATCCGGTTCCCAATCCCAAACGCCTTTTGGCAGGTCCATCGAGAGGGTGATCGGAAATACTTGAACCGGCGTGCCTTCGATCAGCTTTAATAGGTCACTTTCCGAGTAAAAGCTATCCCTGTCCTCGCCGTCCGAGATCAATACAATTGCGTATCGTCGGTTCTCTGCCATTGGCGCCCGCTTTATGAGTTCGCTTGCAGCGAGATAAACGGCATCATTGACGGCAGAACGACCGCCCTCGACAAAGAGATCATCAAGAGTCGTATTCAGCGTGGACCTCTCGTTGGTCCATGCGGCTTCCTGAGTGATCGCGTCGCGCCCAACGAATCGGATCACGGTTGCTTGGTCGGACGGACGGAGGGTGTCAACAAGTGCCTTTCCGATCTTCACGATAGTGTCCATCTGCTTCCTAACGGACCCGGTATTATCTATGACAAGAGCCAAGTCCAGACCACCATCGAGTTTCATGACTGAGGCTCTTTGCTCGACCCCGTTCTCAAAGACTTTTATCTCTGACGGAGCAACGTCGTTCACCGGCTCATTCTTCTCATTGACAACAAGTACATTTGTTCTGATACGCGTCGATGTTTTATCTTTCTTGTCTCCTTGCGCGAAAGCAGAGTTTGCCAGAACAAGGAACGCGACAATGATGAGGCCGATATCTACGAACTTTATCTTCATAAAATAATTGCCTTTTCTCTACGATGATCCGTGAAAACCGAACCCATCGTCGTAGTGTCAGGTCTCGGGGTTAAGACCCTGGTTTCTCGTAGATCTTCGATCCCGGGATTTGAGATATCATGTCGAGCGTCTCACGCCAGCTATTATCAACAATAACGACGAAGTGTACCTCACCCGTGTCCAAGCGCTTATTGACGATGCCCATGATCGTGGCGGTATCGGCATCGCCCTTTTGCTTAGGTCGAAGCTCGACGAATACAACGCGGAACGGATGTTCTGGCATATATCTGACGACCTTATTTGCGGCATAGATCGCCTTTATCTCGTCCATTCCGGCCAGCTTCTTCGGTATCATTTCGATAAACTCGTTTGACAGATCGTGCGGCTTGTAGGAATCATTTGGCTGAGCTGCTTGGCGCTCTGCTCTGGCCTTCTTAAATATCTCGTCCTGCTCTTCCAGATACGAAGCGTACTTCTTCGCATTCTCGAGTTCGCCCCGTGAGCGAAGGTAGTCAAACGCCATTTGATACGCCTCGGCTTTAGCCGTCGGGTCGAGCTCTACTGCCTTTTCGAGGTCGGCTAGTCCCGATCCATCGCCGAGTGACAGCCGCACGCCACCGCGGTTGAACCAGGCGACCGCCTCATTGGGAAACCTATCTACCGCTTCTTCGAGTATCGGCACCACCGCTTCAAAGCCATCCTTTTCTGCCGTCAGCGCGGCGGCCTCTATCAACTCTTCAAGCGTAAGGGAACCTGAGAGCCGCTTTGAAGCGAGCTCATCGACCCGCTGTTGGGACTGTTGGAAATGTGTATGCCGGTCAGCCCAGGATGTTGCCAAGTGCTCGTCCCATGCGGTATCGAATTCAGAGGTCAGGGATGCGGCAATACTACTAAGAAACACACTTGCAGCGTCAGCTTCTGCCGGCCCGGGCATCTTCGGAAGATCGCCGTCGGTCCAATAACCGATCAGGCGAAGGCGGTCGGCCAGCGAAGGGTGCGAGTCATTGAAGTCAGTTGGAACCTCGATCGCCTTTTGAAGCGAGGCCTTTGATCTCACAGGATCTACAAAGGAAAGGGAACCGATCATTCTCGAAAAGACTTGTTTCACAGGGACATCGCCGGCAATGTTCTCTTCGTGGATCGTCCTCCAAAAATCCTCCTCAACCGATCGGCCCTTAATGCTGAGCAGGATAAGGGATTCGCCGAGGGCTTTCTCTCCCACCAGCCGGGCGGCTTCGCGATCCGCCTCCTTCTCGTGCTCACGCATCAGCACGAATGAATACGCGGTAAAGTACGGAAAGAAGCGGCCAACAAACTTCTCATACAAGAAGCCAAGCTTGTTTCCCATCGTCTCTTGCGACTCGATCAAACGTCCCCAGGCTTCGCGCATCTGATATGCCCACTTGGCAAATGAGCCATGCTTACCTGATATATGGCCGATCTCGTGAGCGACGACAGCTTTGAACTGATCGGCTGACAACGCCTTCATCAGCGGGAGCCCAAGAAGCATAATGACCTTCTGGCCGAAGATGCCGACGCGAGGCAAGGTCGCAACCGATGCATTGAAACTATCGTCGATGAGAATTATCTTGGGCCGCTTCGCCTTTAGCTCTCGGCAGGCTGTTCGGACGAACTCGAAGAGTTCCGGCGCGTCGCTCTGCTTCAATATTCTGCCGGCGGGATCGGGAACCTTTGCTGTAATTGAACTGATAGCGGAACCGAGAAAGCCAAAGTAGACCCCGAGAGCAGGTCCGACTAACCACCAGAGCTTTACCATGTTCAGCAGATTATCGAACGTCCTTCCCGGCTCAAACCAAAAACCTAGGATCAAAGCCAATAACGGAACAAACAGTAAGCAGATCAGTCCGATGAAGTACCCGTATCCCAACGCGATGAGACCTGATACATTCAGCTCGTATCGCCGCTTATTTGTCTTTGCGAATGTCTCCAGACTTTGGATCAGGGAGACATATTGGTCGTATTTCATATCTTGGAACGGCTCGATAAAAATTCGCCTCACCGGGGAGGTGGTCGATAGACCGCTAGCCCTTCGGGAATGTGAGGAGGTTGTTGCGCTGTGCAGAGTGTAACATCATAAGGAAATCGGCGCGAGGGATATCCTTTGCTCCGAGGGCGGCAAGGTGCGGGGTCATTACCTGGGTATCGAGCCATGTCGAGCCGTGTGATGCAAGATGCTCGATGAGGAATAGCAAGGCGAGTTTTGAGGCGTTCGGTGTGCGGTAGAACATCGATTCGCCGCAGAAGACGCCGCCTGCATCGACGCCATACAGGCCGCCGACAAGTTCGCCTTTCGCGTTCCACGCCTCAACGCTGTGTGCGATGCCGGCCGTGTGGGCTTCAACAAAAACGTCGATGAATTCCTGCGTGATCCAAGTGCCCGGCTGATCCGGACGAGAGCTTGCGGCACAAGCCTCGATCACTGAACGAAAATCGCGATCGATCGAAAAGGTTAGCTCGCTGTGCCGCCGAATTTTTGCGAGGCTTCGCGGAATTGTGAGCTCATCGAAAACAAGGATCGCGCGCGGGTCGGGCGAATGCCATGGCAGCGGCAATCCCGGCGTGTGCCACGGGAAAATGCCTTTTGAATAGGCCTCACGGATGTTCTCGACCGTCAACGGCGTGCCGTAGGAGACGACGCCATCGGAGCGATAGAGGTATTCGCCGATCTCGACCCATTCGGGAAAATCGTAATCGAGTGGATCAGGGAAACTCTCTCGCCGCATAGAAAGGTTTTACCATAGATACGCGCTTTCGCAGGAAAAGGCCGCGGATGAGGCCGTCCCTCCGCGGTCACGCATCCCTCTTACACCTCTTTGAGCTTCCACCTTCCGCGCTTGAAGATCGCGGCCGAGACGACCGCAAGCACCGAGAACGCGATCGTTATCGACCAGAATGCTCCGTGTGCGCCGAGCCCGAAATGATACGCAAGCAAGTACGCAAGCGGTATCTCAAAGAGCCAGAATACGCCTAGAGCGATATACGTCGGCGTGATCGTGTCGCCCGCACCGTTGAACGCCGTTTCGAGCACCATTCCAACAGCGTAGAAGAAAAACCCGTACGCGATCACGCGAAGCGCATCGGTCGCATAGGCGTGAACGTCAGGCTCGGTCGAAAAAACGGCGGCGATCTGAGCCGCAAAGATCACGAACAAGAGCCCGATCGACGTCTGCACGACCACGTTGTAACGCACGGTCTTCCACACTGCCTGCTCCGCACGTTCGGGCTTTCCTGCACCGAGATTCTGGCCAACGAGAGTAGCCGCAGCATTTGCGAGGCCGATAGATGGCAGCAACGCGAACATTACCATCCTGATCCCGATCTGATAGCCCGCAACTGCCGCCGTTCCGAATCCGGTCACGACACGAACAAGCCCGATCCAACTTGCCGTCTGTACAAAGAATTGCAGTACGGCCGGCGCCGAGACCTTTACGAGCTTCAATAGCCGATCGGGTTCGAGACGCCAGTGTTCACGGCTGATCGTGATTCGGCGGTTGCCGAAGAAGAGGCAATACGCCGCGTAGAGCGCACCGCACGCGCGGCCGATCGTCGTGCCGACTGCCGCACCCGTTACGCCAAGTTCCGGAAAGAATCCGATCCCGAGGATAAAACACGGCCCGAGAATGATGTTCAGAATATTCGCGAACCAAAGCACGCGCATCGCGATCGCCGCATCGCCCGCTCCGCGAAATATCGCATTTAGGAGGAAGAGCGCAAGCACGACGATATTGCCGCCGAGCATTATTCGCGTAAACGTCGTGCCGGTCGCAACTACGGACAGCTCCGCACCCATCAGCCGCAGGAGATCCGCCGCGAACACAAAGCCGATCACACCCAGAATTGCCGAGGCAGCAAGTCCGAGATAGATCGCGTGCGTCGCCGTTCGCGAAGCGCCGTCCGGATCACCCTCGCCGACGCGCCGTGCAACTGTCGCTGTCGCGCCGACCGCAATGCCGATCGCCACCGAATAGATGAGAAACATCATCGATTCGGTAATGCCGACGACCGCGATCGCGTCTGCCCCGATATGCGCGACAAAAAAGATATCGACGATCGCAAACAAACTCTCTGCGAACATCTCGACGATCATCGGCACAGCCAACAGAAAGATCGCCGTCCCCAAAGGCGCGGTTGTGAAGTCGCGGTTCGATCCGGCGATCGATTCTCTCAAGATCGAAAATACTGATTCTTTAGACACCTCCGTGTCGTTACCGTTCGTGGACATAAAAAATAAAGTTCGCTTTCGGTTCGTGAAAAACCACTTTGCCCTGCGGGATGCATGAACACCCGTGGGCCTTCGCGGCAAAGCCACAAGAAAAAGACGTTCCGCCACTCTGGTTGCGCGAATATGAAGCGCACCAAGTGCCTTTCGCCAAAGTTGTTCGGGAGGTTATTTAGCGGACAGAGGTCTTCATAGCAGAAGAGACTATAGCATCCGACGCAGGAAATGAAAATCTACAAGAGTTGATTTTTCGCGCCGTTCAGAGCGGATCCGACGATCCCGCAATTACCAATTATCAATTATTTAATTACTAATTAGTTCGCTCGGAGGGCTATAATAAAGAGTTTCGCTATTGGTGCGAGGCGTATTATGAAGATCGCGGTAGCAATGAGCGGCGGTGTCGACAGTTCGGCGGCGGCCGCGATATTAAAAGAGCAGGGGCACGACCTCGTCGGCTTCACGATGCAGCTGTGGGATCAGCGGCGTCTGATCAACACGGACGAGAACGGCGAGCCGCTGCCTTCGCGTTGCTGCTCGCTTGACGATGTTTACGATGCACGCCGCGTCGCTGAAAAGCTAGGCTTCCCATTTTATGTACTCAATTTAGAAAAGGATTTTGACCGCGATGTTGTCGAGCCTTTTATCGCGTCGTATCTTTCGGGCGAGACGCCGATACCGTGCGTTGCGTGCAACTCGCGTTTGAAGTTCGCGTCGCTCGATCGAATGGCCTTGTCGGTCGGCTGCGAAAAGGTCGCGACAGGGCATTACGCACGTGTTGAGTACGATGAAAAAGCGGGAAGATACAAATTGCTTCGCGGACGCGACCGGAACAAAGATCAGAGCTACTTCCTGTGGGAATTGACGCAGGAGCAGCTCTCACGCGCGCTCTTTCCCCTCGGCGAGATGGACAAGGCTGAGGCTCGCGATGTCGCGCGTTCTTCGGAGCTTTACACGGCGGAAAAGGCCGAGTCGCAGGAGATCTGCTTCGTGCCCGACGGCAAGTATTCAGAGTTTATCGACCGCTACCTCGCGCACGAAGGCAGAGAAGCCGAGCTTCCCGAGGGCGGCGAGATCGTCGATGCTGCCGGCCAGGTTCTCGGGCAGCATACAGGCATACACCGTTATACCGTCGGACAGCGACGAGGCCTCGGCATTTCGAGTGAGAAGCCGCTTTATGTTACACAGATCGAACGCGCGAAGAATCGTGTGATCGTCGGCGATGAAGCGGATCTCGCGTGCAGTGAATTTACGGTCGGCGGTGTGAACTGGACATCTTCACTTACGCCTGCGGGAGAAGTTCGTGCGCGCGTGAAGGTTCGTTATCGACATGAGCCCGCGGCTGCGACGATCTTTCCGCTTCCGGATGATCGGGCACGCATCGAATTCGACGAACCGCAACGCGCCGTTACGCCCGGCCAGGCCGCGATCTTCTACGATCTCGAGACCGCTGAAGAAGTGCTCGGCGGCGGCTGGATCAAGCGAAATTAGCTTCACCGAAATGACCAAGACCGAGCTTCGAAATGACCTGCTTGCCCGCCGTAGGGATCTTAGTGCGGGCGAGGTCGTTGAGATGAGCCGAAAGATCAGCGACCGGTTCTTTGCGGAGATCGACCTGATGGCGATCCGCTGCCTGCACACGTTCATCCGCATCGCAAAGTTCAATGAGATCGACACGTCGATGATCTATATGCGTATCTGGCGCGATCGGCCGTATATCACGACATACGCGCCGCGGATCGATCACGAGACGGGCATGATGCAGAGCATCGAGTTCAACGAACGCACACCGCTTGCCGAAGAACGCTGGGGCATTCGCGAACCCGCATCGGGTGAGATGATCGCAACGACCGACCTCGACATCGTGCTGGTTCCGATGCTCGGATTCGATCATTTCGGCCATCGCGTCGGTTACGGAAAGGGTTTTTACGACCGCTTCTTGCGCCGGACGCGGCTCGACTGCCTGAAGGTCGGGCTTTGCCACTGGCCGACGCTCGACGAGCCGATCGAGACTCACGAGGCGGATGTGCCGCTCGATGTTGTCATCACGCCGGACAGCATCTTTCGCCCCGAAACCTCGGTCAAAGAGCTGAACGACTGGCCCAACTAATTCTTCGCCTTCAGGATGTCACGGATCTCGCCGAGCAAAGTTTCCTCCGCGGTCGGAGGTGCCGGTTCGGCCTCGAGTCCCTTGACGAGTTTAACGACGTACTTTGCAAGCAGGAACATCACGAACGCGACGATCAGGAAGACGATAATGTCGTTGATCAGCTGGCCGTAAAGGATCAAAGGCTGTTTTGCCGCGGTTGCCGCCGCGATCTGATCGGGCGTATCGACAGGCATCGACCCGAGGTTGATCACCTTGCTCTTAAAATCGATACCGCCGGTCAGCATGCCGACGACAGGCATTACGATGCCATCGGTAAACGTCTTTACGATGGCGCCGAAGGCTGCGCCCATGATGACCGCGATCGCAAGGTCGATAACATTCCCGCGTGCAATGAACTGTTTGAATTCGCTAAGCATTCTGTTCTCTTCTCCTCAAAAATGAACCAAGTCTAAAAAGGCGGACGCAAAAAACGTCCGCCAAAAAGGATATTAAAATTACCTTGACCCGCAAAGATCGGCGGATCAAATGCCTGCGGCCTCTGCCGTTTCAGCTTCCTCTTCGGCCTCATCAAAAAGTGCCGCGGAGAGGCGTTCTTCGTCGGTTGCCGCCGGTTCCTCGTAGGTGGTTTGCGATTGATATTCGACCGTCTCCTTTTCGGTCGTCTTCTCGCTGTCCTGCCGTGCGCGTACCATACTGCATTTGCCCTCGATAACGGCGCCCTCTTCGACAACAAGACGCGGTGCCTGAATGTTGCCGATGACCTGAGCTGTGCGGCCAAGCTGCAGCTTTTCGCTTGCGACAACGTCGCCATTGACGACCCCGTTGATCAGAGCCGCCGCGACCGAGACATTTGCATCGACGATGCCATTCGTCCCGACGATAAGCGTGCCGGCCTCGGATGTGACCGTGCCGATCAGATGTCCATCAACGCGGAGCATCGCATGGAACTCGGTCTCGCCCGTAAGCGTCGTGCCGTGCCCAACGAAGCCGCTAAGCCGTCCTTCCTTTATATCTCTTGCCATGGCATCGCTGTCGGAGATCGCCCCGCCGCGAATTCCGACCTGTGGAGATTCTGACTGATAGCGGTACGGAGCTTCGGGCTCGACCGAGCTGCTTTCGCCGTAAGAACCGCCGGTTTCGGGTTTTGTGTTTCGACCCATTCGAATCATTAGATTGTACCTCTCGTGGAATTTCGTCTGATATAACACACGAAGCCGCTTTTAATGGACAAAAAACTCAAGTCCACAAACACCGCTTCGATCAAGTAAGTGCCGTTTTACGGGGAAACAATAGCAAAAACAGCCGATCTTAAGCCCATCTCAGAGCCTTAAATTTCGTTAATTTACAATAATAAGACCTTCGTTCAACGATGTCCACACAATTTTGGCAGGTTGAACAATCTAAATTATCGTGGGAACATATTAGGTTTCCGCCATCGGCTGGAAGCGTTGGCTGAGAAGAGGGCAGTAAAGGTGAAAGCAGAGACTCCAGCAAAAACAAAGCTTTTGAAGAAGATGGGCAAGGCCATCGCCGATTTTTCGATGATCGAGGACGGCGACAAGGTAATGGTCTGCCTTTCGGGCGGCAAGGACAGCTACACGCTGCTTGACCTGCTGCTCGATGTTCGGCGGCGTGCGCCGGTCGACTTCGAACTTCTGGCTGTGAATCTCGACCAAAAGCAGCCCGGCTTCCCGGAGCACGTTCTTCCTGAGTATCTGAAAGGCCTCGGCGTTGACTATCGCATCGTCGAAGAAGACACTTACTCGATCGTTACCGCCCACATTCCCGAAGGGAAAACGTACTGTTCGCTTTGCTCGCGGCTCCGACGCGGCATCCTCTACACGACGGCCGTCCAAGAGAAATGCACAAAGATCGCGCTCGGCCACCACGCCGACGACATTATCGCGACCTTCCTGATGAACCTTTTTTACGTTGGGCAGCTAAAGGCGATGCCGCCGATCCTGCGTTCGGATGACGGGCGGAACACGATCATTCGGCCGCTTGCATACGTGCACGAAAAGGAGATCGTCGAATACGCCGAGGAACAAAAGTTCCCGATCATCCCGTGCAACCTATGCGGTTCGCAGCCGAATATGAAGCGGGCACGCGTGAAGCGTCTTGTGAACGATCTTGCCAAAGAGACGCCATTCATCCGCTCGACGATGATGACGGCGCTGTCGCAGGTAACGGCCTCGCACCTGCTCGATCCCGAGCTATACGATTTTCAGAATTTCGAGCCTGCGATAAAGGCGATCCCGCCCGGCCATGGTTCGGTCGAAAAGGAACTCGACGATATTTTCGACCACGCGGAATCGACCTACAAACCGGACCTAATGGGCGTTGCCGGCCTTTCGTGACCTTGCTTTATCGAGAGCAACATCGTGATGCGTAAACACCTTCGGGTCGATCGGCACGTTCTGCTTGATGTCCTTGATCGTTATGACGATCTTGCCCATACTGAGTGAATTCGTCGTAACAACGAACGGGATCATCAAACCGTCAACCTTCCTGTAATCGGAATATTCCTCAGAATACGGCAGCCGCTGTTTGCTCGTGCTCGAGACGCTCATTGCGTCCTGCTTTACGGGCAAAAACGTCTCGGTCGAAAAATACACCGTATATTCGGTGCCTTTCTTCGGTGTGAACTTCACGGCATACGTGTCCTTGCCGTTAACCTTTACGACGGACTGAATGTCGATCGCGGAGAAATTCTCGTCCCATTTGAGCATCCTGTAAAAATCTGCCGCAAGCCGCGCATTATCGAGCTTCAAACCGGCCCAAACGTCGGTCGGTGCGAATGTCGACGTCTCGTCGCCGTTCGTCCCGTCGAAATATTCATAAGCCTTGCCGATCGTCTTCCCAAGGGCGGAGAAGGTCGTCGCTGTTGCAGACATATTCGGAGCTTCCGTATAGCTGCGGGCCGTGCCCGTAACGCCCTGATTTACAAAGTCCACGTCGGCATCGACAACGCGGGACTTGAGAGCCCGCAGGTTCTCCTCTCCGCCGAGAGCTGCGATCACCTTCTTGTGGAGCTCTTCGACCGTGATCGCGGGTTTTTCGGTCGGCGCCGTCGGCACAAGCTCAACGGTTCCTTGCGGTTGAACGAGCGAGAGCGCCGTAACCTTACCCGATGCATCGACCTTTGCGCTTATCGAAAAACTATCGGGCAGCGGCGAAAGCGAGAAACTGCCGTCAGGCTTTGCAACAAGCGGATACGGCTGCTGCCCCGGCACGTTCAGCGTCACCTTGTCGCCGTCCTTTCTGATATCGGTCTTAAGCGTGCCTTTTGCGGTCGCCCACGTTCCGATAAGGAGGTCTGCGCTGACCTTTGGAAAGGTTTGCGCGGCCGCCGCGTCCTTTCCGGGAGTTTCAGCAGGCTTTTGCGGAACGGCATCGGGCAAAAGCGCCGACCAGATGATGTTCTTGGCTTCGTCCGTAAGCGGCGAACCGGAGACATTCGTCAGAAGCACAAACCCGAGCTTCTTCTCCGGCATTACGGCGACCATCGCGTTAAAACCATCGATGTTGCCGCCGTGCTGAAGCACCTTTAACCCGTGCCAATCTTCGATGAACCAGCCGAGGCCGTAAGCGACCTTGCCGCCTATCGGCATCTGCGGCTTTGTCCATTCCTCGTAGCCTTTTTCGGAAACAAGACGCTTGCCATTGAGTTCACCGCCGCTTGCAACGAACTCGACCCATTTCGCCATGTCATTGACGCTCGAATTTATCGCGCCTGCCGGTGCCGAAGCCGTGATCTCGCGGAACGGCAGCCGCCTCGCCGCCTTCGTGTCGAAGTTGTATTCATAGCCGAATGAATAATCCCTGGCCTTCGTCATCGCGGCTATCGTCGTCGTGCTGTTGTTCATCCCCAGAGGTTGTAGGATCTCGGAGCTGATGACCTTGTTCCACGTGCTTTTCTCGACCGTCGCAGAGATCTCGCCCGCGGCGGCGAACATAATATTCTGATATTGAAACTTCTCGTGAAGCTTTGCCGTCGGTTTTGCAAGGCCTGTAATCTCGATCAGCTCTTTTCGCGTTAACTCGCCGGTGATCATCGCAAGGTCGGTGCGTGTCAGCCCGGATGAATGATCGAGCAGGTCGCGGATAACGATCTTCTTGTCCGTCTCGGGGTCGTTGATCTTAAAATACGGAAGGTATTTCTTCGGCGAATCGTCGAGCGAAAGTTTTCCCTGGTCCTGCGCGATCAGCACAGACAGGGCCGTAAAGGCTTTTGTCGCCGAACCGATCGCAAACTGCGTATCGGCCGTGGCAGGAATTTTCTTCTCAAGATCCTTATACCCGAGGCCGTTTGCATAAATGACCTTTCCATCCTTTACGATCGCGAGTGCCGCACCGGGGATGCCGAGCTCTTCGCGGCGTTCGTTGATCGTCTTTTCGATCTTCGCAAGAGCGGCATCGTAGTTCGTCGATGCGGACTGCGGTGCAGGTGCGGTCTGTGCTGCTGCCGAGAGCGGTAACGCAGCGAAAACAAGCGAAAGGACAACGACCAGGGAAAGAAACGGCTTATTCTTAAACATAGATACAAATGGTGTTAGCTAATTGATAAAAGGCATTACGCATTTCGCGTAACGAATGTTCGCATCCAGCAAAGACGATCTTTACTTACCCTTTTAGGATATCACGCAACGTATACGTTGGCTTTAGGTACGCAGCCGCCAAAAGTATTAGTATCTAGCATCGAGAAGTCCGTCATAAAGAATGAGAAAAAAGGAATTACCAAAGGGTTTTGAGGCGTTTGCCGAACGGCTGCCGTCGGAGGTCGACTCCGTCGAGGGACATCTGTCGCCGCGGGAGATACGGTTCCTCGCGCTGCTTGCTGCCGTACCGCGGGCCGAAGGAGCGATACTCGAGATCGGTTCGTTCAAAGGAAGATCGACGGTCGTGCTTGCAAAGGCAGCGGGCTTGATCGGCAACGAAAAGATCTATGCGGTCGATCCGATGACGGCGCCGTCCGAAACCGACCCGGACCTTCGCGGAGCCGCCGATTCTCTGACGGATTTCCGTCGGAATATCGAGTCGATGGGTGTCGCTGACCGTGTCGAACTCAATCAAACATTCTCCTACGAACTTGCAAAAACCTGGGACAGAACGCTTCGGTTCTTGTGGATCGACGGCGACCACACATACGCTGGCACACGGCTCGATCTCGAAGGTTTCAGCCCGCATCTCGCCGATAAAGCGATCGTTGCGATGCACGATGTCCTGCATGAATTCGACGGCGGGCTTCGCGTGATGATGGAGCACATTCTGCTTTCGCCGAACTTCGGCGCGTGCGGTTTTGTCGGTTCGATCGGCTGGGGACAATATCTTGCGGATGAGAGAGAGGCGGCACGATATCGCGGCCAGAAGCTGCGGCTATACAAGAAACTTGCGCGAATGATCCCTTACGTTACTTTGCGGAGCGAACCCTTGGCAGGTTTAGAGAAGAAGCGTTACAAGATCGCGCGTGCTCTCGTCCCGCACGCCGAGATGCGCCCGCAGGCGTGGCTCGATCAGATCATCTAGGCGCTTGCTGTTACTTCATTCGCAATGGCGTCATCCGGTCGATCTGCGGCTGAAACACCGAGAGCCATTATTAGAAAGAACACCATTGCGACCTCCGCATCGCCAAGATTCCAATGAACGAGTCCGCTCGTCGTGAATCCGCAGAGCGCGCCAGCCGCCCCCAAAAGGATCCCGAATCGCCGCCTGTCTCCCGCTCGGCGAGCATTCCTTGAGCCTCTCCAGAATAGCTTCGCGAAACAGAACAAGATCAATAGCCAAATGAGAAGCGTCGGGATTCCGCGTTCGACTGCAAGCTGGACCGGCGTCGAATGAAAATGCCCCAACGGCTGCCAGCCTTTGTCGAACATTCCCCATTCCTGCCAGTGTTTCTGGACCGAATTCATCCCGACGCCGACAAGCAGATGCCGCGGCGATTCGGTAAGCAAACGATAGCCGTCGCGCCACATCATTTCGCGGTACTTGGTCGAATCATCCTTCGCGTCAAAGAAGCCGACATCTCGCGATTCGTGCAGGAACAACAACCCGCCGAAAATTATCGGCACCGCGACGACAAGCCCTGCGATAAGCAGCTTCTTCTTTGCCGAGAGCAGGACGATCACGAGTGCTGCGACCATGAAACCAAGCTGCGATGCGCGCGTTACGGTAAAGAGCAAAGCAAGGCATGCAAGGCCGAGTGCAGCGGCGAGAAATGGCGTCGATGCGAAAAAATTCGCAAACCGAGCGAAGGGTGAATTCTGCTGCTTCACTTCCTCTTTTCGACGCCCAAGATTCGCAACGATCAGCCCGAAAATGAGTGCGGCGACAAGCTGCAGCATTTCGGCGTACGTTGCGTAATGATTATAAAACCCTTGCGAACGCCAATTATGGCTCTTCTCCCAAGAGGTGAACCCAAGCCGTTGCTCGGACGAATCTCCCGCCAAGAGATCCGCGCGCTTGACCGTAACTTCGTATTCAAAATCCGGCCGGTAAAAGAGCACGCGCACATTTTCGTGCTGCTGCAGAGCGGCAAGCAGATCTTCCGGCGAATGAAGTTTCTTCCCGTCGGCGCGAAGGAGCGTGTCGCCGTCCCAAAGCAGAGCCTTTGCGAGCGGCCCGTCAGGCACGAGGCCTTGCACCTCGACACCGCGGCCGAGGTATCTTTCGACCGGCGTCCACACGAGATTCACTGTGCAGGACACGATCATCAGGACGGCGAGAAAGTACGCGGCCTTTACGTTTCGCAGATTCCAGATCGCAAAGTAAAAAACGAGAAAAAGTGCGACTCCGCGCAGTTGATCGAGCGACACAAGAGGCTCGTATGACAACACGCCGCTCAGCACTGACCATCCGAAATAGGCAATGAACGCGACGTCGAGAAATTTGATCCGGGGCTTTTGTCTTGTTACCAAAAACCGAGCCAGCGTCGCGAGCGTTCCACATCCCCAGGCGATCTGTGTCGCAGCGATCGAATGCGGTGCCGCAGCGGCCATTACCGCGAGGAAAAAGAACGCGATCCGCCCGAGCCAGAGTGCGGTTCGGCTGCTGTCGTCGAGTCCGGCGAGGCGGTCGAATTTAGCTGTAAAAGAAGGCATCGGCAAATCGAAGTGCGGGCGATCTTGTCGGAAGTTAGAGAACTTTCGTGGACTTAATGACGACCGAGTTGACCATATCGGCCGGCAGAGTTACCTGCGGCGTATCCTCCGAGTCGAACGTTACTTTGAACTCATCGGGTTTACGTTTCTGCAGCAGACTTGTCGGGCCGTAAAGCGTTACGCGGACGCTCTTTCCATGGCCGGTCGGGATCGTGAACTGCTTCTCGATGCGGCGTTCGCCGATACGGAACGTTACCGAAACATCGCCGCGTTGGACCGTCGCTTTGGAATCGGTAACGGCAAGCGGCTGTGTCAATGTAAAATCGCCGGTTCGCCCCTTAAGGTCGATCTTCTCGGTTGAGATCGAATTCAACTGATCCAAAACGCTTTCCGGCCCGCGAACCGTAATTCGCGATGGCGTCGCGGTCCGCGAATATACCTCAAGGTTCGGTGCGAGATCGCCCATAGTTTCGATCTTTACGGGGACATCCTTTTCCTCGACGCGTTCGAGTTTTACCTGCACGCGGTTCGGCCAAATGTCATCGATCTTTACGCCCGGCGGCAGCGGGACAAAGACATTCGTCGGCGTAAGCGTTACTGTCCTTTCGCCCGGTGCAAGCCCGCGAAGGTCGACCGATGCCGAGAGCGAATCGATCTGGTTGATCTTGCGTGCGTCGCCGCTTAGCACAAGGTCGATCGTGTTCACTTCCGAATCCGTGATCGTATTGTCAGACGATTGCATCGAGAGCCGAACGTTGCTGAACCTCGCGGTCGTTGGTTTACTCAACCCCGTCACGGCGAACCAGAGTGCAAGCGTGATCCCGAGGGCGAGCAGCTTCAGGTGCCAGTCCTCAAGGAAAACCTTCCGCAAGAGATCTTTTGCAAGAACAAGCGAATGGTTAGTTCGTGCTGTCTTATCGCCTTGCATCTCTTTATCCAACAGTTGCGTCCGTATCGGTTTCGGCAAGTTTCACGCCCTCGCGGCGAGGTTCCGTGACCGGTATATCCATCGCTTCGAGAAGGAGCTTCTTCATCTGCTTTGGATCTAGATTTCGTAGGATCTTGCCCGATTCGACATAGGTGATCAGCCCGGTCTCTTCCGAGACGACGAGCGAGATCGCATCCGAGCCTTCCGTAATGCCGATCGCCGCGCGATGCCGCGTACCAAGTTCGCGCGAGATCTCCGGATTCTTTGTCAGCGGCAAGAAGACCGCAGCCGCGGCAATACGTTCGTGCTGAATAACGACCGCTCCGTCATGCAGCGGCGTCGTCGGGTTGAAGATCGACACCAGCAGGTCGTAGCTCACTCTTGCATCAAGCTGCAGGCCAGCGTCGATAAAATTACGCAAGCCGACGTTGCGTTCGATGACGATCAGAGCCCCCGTTTTCTCGCTCGCGAGCGTCGTCAGGGCAAGGATGATCTCGTCGTAAACGCTGCCGCCGAATTGCCCGCGCTGCTTCTTGAGCGGCAGCCGCAGACGGCTCGCGAAATACATCAAAGCCTGTCGTATCTCGGATTGGAACAGGACTATGATCGCAAACCCGATGTAAACGACCGCGTACCGCAGGACGAACTCAAGCGTGAGAAGCTCCTGATCTACCGCGATCCAGTACAGTATCGCAAGGAAAACAAGGCCGATCACTGTGGGCACCGCACGCGTGCCGCGCAGGAGCTTGATGACGACATAGACAATGACAAATACAAGCGCAATATCGATCAGATTGCGCAAGGTTGCTACTGTCAAAATGTCGCGAAACTGCATTGAAAAAAGGCTGATAACGCCGAAATACCCGACCCCTAAAATGCCCTTAGAATATCACAGTTATCCCGCAGTCCGCCGCGTGCGCAGTGCCTGCCCTTACGCGGACGTTCCTAAGGGCGAATCGCCATCTCCCACCTTGCGATCCTTCACGATACCGCGCGGCTTCTCATGACTTCACTTAGCCGTGTCGTTTACGACGGTGTGAGTACCGGTATGAGTATCATGGTTTCGCTTAGCCATGTCGTTTACGGCGTGGGATGAGTATAGTCGATTAGCTTGCAGCCCGTTTACGGGCTTGTCCTGTATCAACCTGGGCGCGAGTTTCTTTCCCTTCGCGGCCTTTGCGGACCTCGCTTCGCGAACTTTGCGTTTTCTGCTGATCCAAGACGCAATGTCTTTTCACTTTTCGCATTGGCCTTAACGCAAAGAACACAAAGGCATTTCCGCAAAGGACACAAAGACGCTGCCAGCCGAGAACGAGCGTCCTGGCTCCGTAGGAGCCAAATATCTATAGAACTCGACCGCAAACAACACCTCGGAGGCGGCTTGCCGCCGACAGGCCTTGTCGCGTGTTTCACACGCTTCCGAAGTAGTCGATCCATCGCCGTGCTATAAACATTTCGCTCCTATCGGAGCTAAACACGCCGGATCGCTACTCCTGTTCCACGCCGTAAACGACGTGGCTAAGCTAAAACGCTACGCGCTTTTCCCAAACACAAGTCGCCCGTGAAACCCGCCAAATTTAGTTGTCAAACATCAACCAACCACAAGAAGAATATCCGACCGTATCAACCATTTGAAGCCCAAAATGCACAGATCGTATGAAAATGCACAGAATGCACGAATTGATACAAAATGCACAGAATGCACAAATGCACATCCTTTGTCGCCGAGCGGAAATGCTACGCATTTCCGACGCGATCACCCAAACATCCCGGCGGCTAAGCCGCCAAGTAGATTTCCTCTCTGACTACGGCGAAGCAGAACTTCGCCGCTCAGCGAGACATTATGTCCTAGCTTTTGTCCGTAACCGCACGTGAGTAGGGGCTCGGCGAGATAGCGGTCGCGCCGCGGGCACCGCATCGAATGGTTGTTTGTCGGCGGCAATTCTCCTAAAATCGATTGATCGTTTTATCGAATTTTTATGGCAAATAGAATACGTAAGGCAGTGTTCCCGGCGGCGGGGCTCGGGACAAGATTTTTACCGGCGACGAAAGCTTCGCCGAAGGAAATGCTGCCGCTCGTCGATAAGCCGCTGATCCAATATTCGGTCGAAGAGGCCGTCGCCTCCGGCATTGAATCGCTATTGATAATCACGGGCCGCGACAAGGCCGCGATCGAGAATCATTTCGATATTTCGTTCGAGCTTGAGGAACTCCTCAAAGAAAAGAATAAGAAAGAGCTTTTCGAGCAGGTCCGCTCGATCTCCGACATCGCCCGCATCACTTACACGCGGCAGAAACAGGCTCTTGGACTCGGCCACGCGATCTATCAGGCCAAGGATTTCGTTGCCGACGAGCCATTTGCGGCACTGCTTGCGGATGACGTTATAGACTCGACGCGTCCTGCGTTAGCGCAGATGATCGACGTTTATGAGCGGTTCGAAGCACCTGTGATCGCGACGATGCAGGTCGAGGGCGAGGCGATCTCTCGTTTTGGCGTGATCGACGCGGATGAGGTCGAGCCGGGAGTTTACCGCATCAAGGGAATGGTGGAAAAGCCCGCGTACGAGGACGCGCCGAGCGACCTTGCGATCGTCGGAAGGTATATCTTTACGCCGGATATTTTCGAAGCGATCGAAGAAACCAAGCCCGGCTCAGGCGGCGAAATTCAGATCACGGATGCGATGCAGAAACTGCTCGCGAAACGGCCGTTCTACGCCGTCCGCCTCGACGGTACTCGCCACGACGCCGGTGATAAGCTCGGGTTCCTGATCGCGACCGTCGAATACGCATTGAAACGCCCTGATCTTGGCGAGGCTTTCCGCACGTATCTCCGCTCGCTCGATCTATAACCTTCAAACCGTCAAGATCGAAGAGCGCATTCGCCTGCCGGCGGATGGCGTTAAATCGTGCCTGATTTTTGCGTTCGGCGAAGCATTCGGGGAAACTACTTGATTATGACTGTTAGAGTTAGATTTGCTCCGTCACCGACGGGTTATCTGCATATCGGTTCGGCGAGAACCGCCTTGTTCAATTACCTTTACGCACGGCACACGGGCGGACGATTTCTTTTGCGGATCGAGGACACCGACCTTGCACGCTCAACGGACGAATCGACCCGTTCGATCCTCGACGGCTTAAAATGGCTCGGTTTCGCGCCCGATGAGGAGATCGTCTTCCAGTCGAACAACGCAGACAAACATCGAGAGGCCGCGAAACGCCTTCTCGCCGAAGGTAAGGCCTATCGTGATTTCACACCGAAGGCGGAACCGAACGACGCGAACGTCAAAGAAGCCATCAAGGAACGCGCACGCCAGCAAGGCGGTGATAAGAATTTTCGCGATAACCCGTACCGCGATCTTTCGAGTGAAGAATCAGATGCGCGTGCCGCTGCGGGTGAGCCGTTCGCAATCAGGCTTAAAGTCCCTGCCGAAGGAAAGACGTCGTTCGAGGACGGCGTTTACGGCCTGCAGGAGCGGGACTATTCAGAGACCGAGGACCTCGTCTTGCTGCGCTCGGACGGACATCCGCTCTACAATCTTGCGGTCGTACTCGATGATATCGAGATGCAGATCACCGACGTCATTCGCGGACAGGATCATTTAACCAATACGCACAAACAGCTTTTGATCTACAGTGCGTTGGACGCCGAGCCGCCGCGGTTCGCACACTTGCCGCTCATTTTGGCGCCGAATAAAGGAAAACTTTCGAAACGCAAACACGGCGAGGTCGTCTCGATGACGACGTATCGCGATGCGGGTTTCGTCGCCGCCGCATTTCGAAATTTTCTCGCTCTCTTAGGATGGTCCGCCGGCGAAGAAAAGGAGATATATTCGCTCGACGAGCTTATCAAGAAATTCACGCTCGAAGGGATCCACCGCTCGAACGCGGTCTTCAATTTTCACGAGGGCGACCCGAAACGCTGGACCGATGATAAGGCGATCTGGATGAACGCCGAGTACATACGCACGATGTCGCTCGCCGAGCTTTTGCCGCTAGTAAAGAGCGAACTAAAGGCAAACAAGCTCTGGCGGGAAGAGTACGAACCGGACGGACGCGCCCTTATGACCTCGATATCCTCGACCAGCGCACAGGCTTTCGAGTCATCGACCGAGATCGGCGACCGGCCCGAATCGATCGCGATCGATCGTCCACGTTACGGCTCGCACGATTGGTTCGTTTCGACGGTCGATCTCATTCGCGCAAGGTTCTTTACGCTCAAGGATTTTTCGACGCAGGGCCGTGCGTATTTCAGCGAGGATTTTGACTTCGACCCGGCGGCCGTTGCGAAGAATCTTACGAAGTTCCCCGAGCTACAGGAATGGCTCCCGGAGCTTGCCGATCGTTTCGAAGCGGAGCTCGGCGAGATCGGCGCCGATCAGCCCGTAGCCGGAAATCTGCCGCTCACTGACGCATGCTGCTCGGACCGCTTCTTTGAATCCAACATCGAGGCCGTCGTAAAGGCCTTCGCGGAAGAAAAAGGCACAAAACTCGGCGTCATTATGAACGGCGCCCGCACACTCCTCACCGGCGTCGCCGTCGGCCCGTCAATGCTGTCCGTGTTCGAAACCATCGGCCTCTCGCGAACGATATATCGCCTTAAGAGCCGGCTCGCCTGGAATGAAGGTGTAAAGGACCCCGTCGTCAGATGAACAATGAAGTTCGTGAGTACGACGCCGGCTTAACGACAGGGGATCAGGAGATATGCGGTCGACTGGCCGCCGCTATCGACTGGGCACTTCCCTTGAAAGGTTGAAATAGCAGACGTTGAAGAATAGGATGGCTCTTGAGCCGTTTAAGGAGAACCGTATGAAAGGCTATAAAACGAACATCGAGAAAGATACGCTGAAGAACAAGAATTTTCGCAAGGTTTTGTATAGCGGGTCGCACCTTCAACTCGTATTGATGAGCCTCAAGCCAAAGGAAGAGATAGGGCTTGAGACACATTGGGAGAACGACCAATTCCTACGGTTCGAGAGCGGAAGGGGACGCGTGATCATTGACAAGACGACCTACAACGTCAAGGATGGCGACGTGGTCATCGTGCCTTCGGGGGCGAAACATAATGTGATCAATACCTCGGCAAGCGAAGATCTTAAGCTCTACACGATCTACGCTCCGCCACATCACAAGGATCAGATCGTTCGCAAAACCAAGGCAGAAGCCGAGGCAAACGACGAGGAATTTGACGGCAAGACGACCGAAAGGCCGCCGAAGAAAAAATAGCCTCTGCCCGGCTGTTAGATCTCGACGATCCTTCGTTTTAACGGTGACGAAAGGACGATCGTGGTTGTGGTGATTCCGTATGGCGTGAGGCGGTCGATGACCTCTTGGAGGTGTTCGACGCTTGAGACGGCGACCTTCATTATGAACGAATCCTCGCCGGTTCCGCGATGGCATTCGAGAACTTCATTGGAGCTCTCGGCGACCTCGATTATGTGGCTGTAATCGACACCCGCAATGCTCATCCTGATGAACGCCGTGATCGGCAGGCCAACGCGTGCCGTATCGATCTCGGCTCGATAGCCGCAGATGATCTTCGAATCCTCAAGTTTACGGACGCGTTCGATGACGGCAGGCGTCGTCAGCCCGACCTGGCGGCCGAGCTCGGCGTAGCTCATACGAGCGTCTTCCTGCAGGATCTGAATGAGCTTCCGATCGATCTCATCAAGCATTCAGTGCATATTCTAAAGTAATTGTGCCATTTCGCCTAAGGAACTAATGTCAAATAGCCGCCAAACCATATAAATCCCATTCAAAATACAGATGGGGTCGATTAAAATAGATTGTTTAGGACAAACTACGCCGCTTAAGACCTTAGGCGGCACGAACTCGCCGGGAGGAATCTAAACATCATGGCCCTGACCGAAACAGCCGCAATGCCTACGGAAGCCGGATCCGACATACACACCACGCCGACGAAAGCGAAAGACCTCCCCGAATTTCGCGACCTGAAATTCGAGAATATCAACGAGCTTCATCTCGATCATCCGGGAGCGAATGATCCCGAGTATCGAAAACGCCGCGATTACATTGCTTCGCTAGCGAAGAAGTTTCGCGAAACAGGCGAGGTTACTGACGTTGATTATTCCGAACAGGAGCAGGAGATATGGCGGCACGTTGCCACACGCCTTGAAGAGCTGCATGAGCAGCACGCTTCTCCGTTCTACCTAAAGGCAAAACGCGATCTCGGCATCACGAACGAGCGCATCCCGCAGCTGACGGAAATGAATCGCCGTTTGAAGGAGTTGACGGGCTTTCGCCTCGCACCGATCGAGGGCCTTGTTGAAACGCGCGGGTTCCTTTCGTGGCTCGGTTATCGCGTGATGCTCTCGACGCAGTACATTCGCCATCACTCTCGCCCGGATTACACGCCGGAGCCCGACGTCGTTCACGAATCTATCGGCCACATCCCGATGTTCACGAATCCGAATTTCGCGGACTTTTCACAATCGATCGGCGAAGGTGCGCAGCGCGCGACCGATAAGCAGATCGAAGAACTCGGCAGGCTCTACTGGTACACCGTCGAATTTGGCCTCGTCGAGCACGAAGGCGGCATCAAAGCCTATGGAGCAGGATTGCTCTCGAGCTTTGGCGAGCTTGAACACGCTTTTGGCGACGAGGTCGAGCGACGCCCTTTTGATCTCGATGAAGTGATCAACACGCCCTACACATACAGCGATATGCAGCCGATATTGTATGTGATCCCGAGCTATGCGGAACTCAAGGAAGTAACGCGTAAGTATATTGAGAGTTTTGATAGAAAGTAGAATTTAGATCGATAGGAAGAAAGATGTTGAAGAAATTATTGATATTTGGTGTTGTGGGGACCCTGAGTGTTCTCTTTGCATCCTCGGTGTTTGGGCAGGAAGCCGCTCCGCTACTTGCTCCGGGTACAAAGGTCACGTTCACGGTCGCACCGGACAAGGACGCGAAATTCTCGGTGGAGCTTAAGGCAGACGGTTTTGCACAGTTCGCTTGGGCGGCGAGCGATAGTAATACTTTCCTTTACGAGATAACAGATAGCTCCGGTAAGGTTCTGCAAAAGGGTGATTCAAGCTGGATAAACGCGGCTTATTTTATCGCTCCGGCAGCCGGTGTTTACTCGATTCGATTCTTCCTAGACCCGAAAGCAGAGGACAAAAAGCCGCAGACTTCTTCTATGACCTACGGCAACGACTTTACGATCCCAAAACGCGGCGAGGTAAAGGCTTCGCGTAAGATGGCGGGCTACGAGATAACGATCGTTAACGTTCCCGATACGGAAACCGAAGCCGGCGAATCTTTTGTCACGATCAAGAAAGACGGCGGTCTAAAGAATCTTCTTCACAGCGATGTTGGTTCACCGGCCATGGGCTATTCGTTCGCCGGCACCGTCGAGAAGAGCGCACCTGCCGACGAAAGGAAAACCGCGGCTCTTATAAACAACACACCTGATAAGACCGGTGACGGCGTGCCGGACGTAATGCTCGAATACTATTCGGGCGGAGCACATTGCTGCACAACGTACTATTTCATTGAACTTCCGAAGGAGGGACCGGTCGCTGTCCGCAGTGTGGATACGGGAAACGCCGGTATGATACCGATCGGTAAGAATCCCAAAGGCGGGCTGCGTTTTGAGACTGCCGACAATGCGTGGGCGTATTGGAATATGTCGTTTGCAGGCTCCCCGATGCCGTCGGTCATCCTGGAGTTCAAAGATGGCGAGGCTGTACCGAACTTCGCATTGATGAAAAAGCCCGCACCGAGCACGGCCGTTTTGAAACGTAAGGCAGCCGCCGCTCGCAAAAAGATATCGAACGAGCCATATACAGACGAATTCGGTCAATTTGAAGATGCCTTTTGGAGCGAGATGATCGACCTTATCTTCACCGGCCACGAAGACCTGGCGTGGACCTATTTCGATATGGTCTGGCCAAAAGCAAAGCCCGGAAAGGAAAAATTCTTGAAGGATTTTAAAGAGGTCCTTGGCAACAGCTACTACGCTGAAAAGGGAAACGAATAACACGCAGTCTTAAGTATCATGATCACAGAAACAAACACAGCAACAGACACGAGTACGGCGGTTAAGAATCCGCTGGGTTTGAAGAAGATACATCACGTCGAGTTTTATGTCGGGAACGCCAAGCAAGCCGAATTCTACTATCGAAAGGCTTTCGGCTTTTCGCGGGCGGCGTATTCCGGCCTTGAAACGGGTAATCGCGAGACGACGAGCTACCTCCTAAAGCAAGGAAATGTGAACTTCGTCCTAACGGCTCCGATGGGTCCGGAACATCCTGCCGCCGAGCACATCAAACGGCACGGCGATGGCGTTAAGGACATTGCTTTCTACGTTGAGGACGCCGACCACGCTTTCAATGAGGCCGTAAAACGCGGTGCGACGCCTGTCGTCGAGCCGCGCGACCTAAAGGATGAGAATGGCTCGGTTCGCCATTCGGCAATCGCGACCTATGGCGACACGATCCACTCATTCATCTCCTACAACACGAACAACGGCCATAATTACTCCGGTCCGTTCCTTCCCGGCTTTGTCGAGCAAAAGGTTGAAGGCGACGGCGTCGGCTTGATGCTCGTCGATCACATCGTCGGCAATGTCGAGCTCGGCAAGATGAATTCCTGGTGCGATTTCTATCGCGATGTGCTTGGCTTTTTCCGCTATATCACATTCGACGACAAGGACATTTCGACCGAGTATTCTGCGCTGATGTCGATCGTGATGAGCGACGGCCAGCACAATATCAAGTTCCCGATCAACGAACCTGCCGAAGGCAAGGGCGGCAAATCGCAGATCCAGGAGTATATCGACTTTTACCGTTCGGCCGGAGCCCAGCATGTTGCCCTACTCTGCCGCGATATTCTGCACACGGTCGGCAAGCTCCAGGAGAATGGCGTCGAATTCCTTCGCGTACCGGACGAATATTACGAAGAGATCCCGGCCCGCGTCGGTGAGATCGATGAATCGATCGACGACCTGAAACGGCTCGGCATCCTCGTCGATCGCGATGACGAAGGTTATCTGCTGCAGATCTTCACAAAGCCAGTAGAAGATCGGCCGACCGTTTTCTACGAAATTCTCCAGCGTAAAGGCTGCAAAGGTTTTGGCAAGGGCAACTTCAAGGCGCTGTTTGTTTCGATAGAAGAAGAACAACGCCGTCGCGGAAATCTATAATTCCAAAGAAGCTTAGTCACGAATGCACGTATCAGAGCCGGATTTATTAATTCGTGCATTCGTGGCAACATCTTGATATGGATCTGAAATATCAAACCGGTTTCGCGAATGAGTTCGCCACCGAGGCGGTCGCGGGTGCGTTGCCCATTGGCCAAAACTCGCCGCAGAAAGCGCCGCTCGGGCTTTACGCCGAGCAGTTTTCCGGTACGGCATTCACGGTGCCGCGTGCGCAGAATCGGCGTACGTGGAAATACCGCATCAGGCCTAGTGTTCTCCATAAGCCCTTCGTTCCATACAGCGAGATCCACGGTCGCGAGAAAGCCTCGCTTTTCCGCTCAACTCCTTTTGATGAAGTCATCACGACGCCGAATCAGCTTCGTTGGGACCCGCTGCCGATCCCGACTGAACCAACAGACTTTATCGACGGTATAACGACCATTGCCGGCAACGGCGACCTTTTCGGGCAGGCAGGCATCGGAGTTCACATCTATGCTTTTAACAAGGGCATGGACGGCCGCTATTTTTATAACGCCGATGGCGAAATGCTGATCGTTCCCGAGCTTGGCGGACTAACCATCTACACGGAACTTGGCGTGCTCGAGGTTGGTCCGGGGGATATCTGTTGTATTCCGCGCGGACTGAGGTTTCGTGTTGACCCCGGCAAGCAGCAGGACAAGTCCGCGATGCAGTCTTCCCGTGGCTATATCTGCGAGAACTACGGGCCGCAGTTCCGCCTTCCGGAGCTTGGGCCTATCGGCGCCAACGGATTGGCCAACGCGCGCGATTTTGAAACACCTGTCGCCTGGTTCGAGGACGTAGAAGGCGAGTTCGAGATCGTGGCAAAATTGGGCGGGAATCTTTGGACCTGTATGAGCGGCCATTCGCCTCTCGACGTGGTTGCGTGGCACGGCAATAATGTGCCGTATCGCTACGACCTTCGCCGCTTCAACACGATCGGCTCGATCTCTTTCGACCATCCGGACCCCTGCATCTTCACCGTACTTACCTCTCCATCCGGTGAACCTGGCGTTGCAAATTGTGATTTTGCGATCTTCCCTGAACGATGGCTCGTAGCCGAAGATACATTCCGACCACCGTGGTATCACCGCAATACGATGAGCGAATATATGGGCCTCGTCTATGGCCAATATGACGCAAAGGAAGAGGGGTTTGTCCCGGGCGGCGGCAGCTTACACAACCAAATGTCGGCTCACGGCCCGGACCTTGATGCCTTCGAAAAAGCCTCAAATAGCGACCTCAAGCCGCAGAAACTGACCGGTACGATGGCCTTTATGTTCGAATCACGCTACATAATACGCCCAACGAAGTTCGCAATGGAAACCTCAAAACTTCAACACGAATATAGCGAAGTCTGGCAGGGGTTGAAGAAGAATTTTCAGGGATAAATATATTGAAGACTATGCCTGCATCGCTATGCAGGGCCATTATCACTTCGCCCTGCTGAAGGAGTATCGTAGTAGTTGTGAGGTGAAATTATGAATATCAAACGAACTTCAGAAGCAAAGTGGAATGGCAGCGTTACGGAAGGCAGCGGCGAGGTCAAGCTCGGAAGCGGCGCATTCGCAGGGCCTTATTCGTTCAACTCGCGTTTTGGCAACGATACGAAGTCGACGAATCCTGAGGAGTTGATCGCCGCGGCACATGCAGGCTGTTTTTCAATGGCATTCTCGCTGATCCTTGGCAAATCCGGCTTTACGCCGAAGAGCATCGAGACGAAGGCGAGCGTTCATATCGAGAAACAGGGCGAAGGCTTTGCGATCCCAAAGATCGAGCTTGTAACTGTGGCGGAAGTGCCCGGCATCACCGACGAAGAGTTCCAAACCATCGCGACAACGGCTAAGGAAAATTGTCCGGTCTCGAAGGTTCTCTCTGCCGCCGAGATCACGCTCGATGCGACTCTTAAGCCGACAGGAGCTGCGGCGTAGCCCGGCCTTGATGCTGAACCGGCTCGGAATTCTCCCGTTGGACAAAACTAAGATCGGCGAGGTTCCGTAGCCGGTGATGTTGAAATCTGTTGAGTCAAAATTTCTCGCGACACCTGACAAAGGTGAGGTGTCAGCGATTTTAATGCGGCCTGAAGGGGCAACGCATCTGGTTGTTCTCGGGCACGGCGCCGGCGCGGATATGCGCTCGGCGGCGATGACAAATATCGCGAATGCTCTTGCTGAAAACGGCATCGCGACGTTCCGTTACAATTTTCCTTTCAAAGAGAATGGCCGCGGAGGTGTCGATTCGCCGAAGGTCGCTGTGGCGACTGTGCGTTCGGCAGTTGCGGCAGCTCGAAGGCTCGCGCCGGAGTTGACGCTGCTTGCCGGCGGGCATTCATTTGGCGGACGAATGACGACCACCGCTCAAAGCGAAGGTCCGCTTGACGCCGTTAAGGGACTAGCTCTGTTCTCGTTCCCGCTTCATGCTCCGAATCGTCCAAGCGACGCGCGAGCTGCACATCTGAATACGATAAAGATGCCGGTGCTGTTTCTTTCGGGCACACGCGACGCTCTTAACGACCTCTCACTATTTCGGCCGGTCATCGAACGCCTCAGCGACCGCGCAACGCTTCATCTACTGGACACAGCAGATCACAGCTATAAGGCTTTAAAGAGAACGCGAACCTCAACCGAAGATGTGTTTGATGAGATGGCGAGAACAACTAAAGATTGGATAGTCTCACAAGGCCTATAAGGAGTTTTTTTGAGAATGAGAAAATCGTTCATAACCGGGGCGATCGCCGCGTTTCTGCTTTCTGTGGGTATTGCCGCTTCCGCGCAAACCGTCCAGACTGCCCAAAAGACACCTGAGCAAGTTGCCCAGGCTCTCGTCGATGCTGCTAATGCTCGAGATCTTGATGGCATTCTTAAAACGTATGCCGCAGATTCGACGGCCTACGCTTTGCCGTCCGGCGAGGTCATCCTAAAAGGGCACGAAGCCCTCAGAAAGAAATTTGAACGCATCCTGGCGCCGGGAGTAAAGCTTAAAGTCGAGATAGTAAACCGCATTGTTGACGGTAAATATGTCATCGATAAAGAGAAAATAACCGGCACGGCCGATGGTAAGCCGGTCGAGTTTTACGGCACGGTCATTTACGAGATCGTCGATGGTCTGATCCGTCGAGAATGGTATCCCAGGCAGGAGTAGTCAGCCATGTGTCGAAACATCAAAACCCTCTATAATTTCGATCCGCCGGCAACGACGGACGAGGTGAATGCCTCCGCGCTGCAATTCGTCCGAAAGCTGTCGGGAATGAACAAGCCGTCGAAGGCAAACGAGGTAGCCTTCAACCTGGCCGTCGAACGCGTTGCGGCCGCAGCCCAGGAAATGCTGAATTCGCTTGTTACAACGGCGTCACCCCGTGACCGCGAAAGTGAAGCTGCGCGAGCCAAGGCGCGTGCGGCGGTGAGATTTGGCAATACTTAGCCGCCGACAGGCACAGACAAAACGGATAGGAAGTGAACTTTATCGACATCGACCTTTGCTAATCTGTGGCTAAATTTATGGATAAAGAAACTTTACTTGATCGCATCTCGCGTGGGCGGACGGATTTGGTTTTTGATCTGCTGAAGCTGCCAGATTGGCGCGACATTTTGCACGAAGGCGAGATCAAGACGCTGCAGTGGTTTGTTTATTACAACGACACGACGGCGCTAAAAGCGGTGCTCGACGCGGGCGGTGATCTTTCGAGCATTGATCTTAACGAAGAGCTCGGTCACGCGTCGTTCTTTGGTCATTGGAAGGTTGTTGATTTTCTGATCTCACAGGGCGCAGACGTCAATCACGCAAAACCCGGCACTGGCGAAACGCCGCTGCACAGCGCGCTGTGCAAAGCAGGTCGGCCGTATTTTCTTTACGTGATAAAACTGCTCGTCGAGAACGGCGCAGATGTGAATGCAAAAACGATTCCGGGCGGCGAATCGGGCGCGTTTATGCGCGACGTTCGCACAAAAGGCGAGACGCCGCTGCATCGCGCCGCCGCGTACGGCGACGAAGCGATGATCCAATACCTGCTCGATCATGGCGCAGACCTTCAGGCTCGTGACGCGAACGGCAATTCGCCGATCTCGTGGGCGAGCGAACACCTACGGCCCGGCTCGATCTTGCACTTGCTTTCGTTCGAAGGACAATTCGTCGGCGAAAATTCACGGACCATGATTACGTCAGATCACGGCTGCGGCTGGGGCAATGGTATGGAGCGAAAGTTCGTCGGCGACTATTTGCCAGAGAGTTTGGAGGGAAAGAACGATCAATGATCAAAGTCGAGAATATGACGCCGCTGCTGCAGATATTCAATATGCAGCGGTCGCTGGCCTTTTATCGCGATACTCTGGGCTTTCAGGTCGTGGGTGATTCCGGTAATGCTGATGACTCGAGTTGGGTCTGGCTGCGTCTTGGCAGTTGTGATCTGATGCTGAACGATCAATACGAGCCCGGTCACGTGCCCGACGAACTGCCCCTTGAGCGAACAAAATGGCATAAGGACACTTGCCTGTATTTCGGCGCAGACCCGGACGCGGCCTACGAATATTTAAAGTCCAAGGGCCTTGCGCCGGAGCCTCCATTCGACACAGCCTATGGAATGCGACAGCTTTACCTGACGGATCCGGACGGATACAACCTTTGCTTTCAGCGGAGCAGTGCGAATGGATAGCCGCCCTCGGCCCCTAACATCTGCGGCTTGCTACTTCTGCGTTGATGCCGCCGGAGGCAGTGGAAACGGTTGAACGCTATTCTTTATCGGCTTTACGGTTCTCAGATAAGCGAAGATCGCCCGCAGATCGGCGTCGGTCATTTTCCCATACATCGTCCAAGGCATTATCGTGTTGGGCTTCGACGAATCGAGCGTCGATGCGTGGATCGTCGGGTCCGAACGTGTTCGAAAGGTGTTAACGAACATATCGCTATTCCAGTTTCCGATGCCAGTGGACTTATCCGCTGTAATGTTGCTTGATCGGATCGAGTAGCCTTCAGGAAAACGAAACTCTCGTCCGCCGCCAAACTCCATTCCCTCGATCAGCATTCCCTTGTCTGCGGGGGTGTGACATTCGACACATCCGGCGGCGTTCGTTAGGTACTTACCGTATGCGACCGTGTCGGTTGCGGGCGGAATCCGCGTGAACTCTGCCTTGTGCGGGATCGTGTTGATGATGAAGTTCATCGGAAAATCCGAGACCGATCTCGGAACCTCGTTCTTTATCGGCTTTAGCGTGCGCAAGTAGGCGATGATCGACTTTATGTCTTCTTCATCCATTTGGCCGTAATAGTGGTACGGCATCACGGGGAACAGAGCTTCGCCCTCCTTGTTCACGCCCGTTGTGATCGCTCGGAAAAGCTCGCCGTCCGTGTACCGGCCGATGCCTTCGGGCGTGATATTAGGTGCGTAGTACGTCCCGGGGAAGCCCATATTTTTATCAAAGACATCGCCACCCATTCCGATCGTTCCTTCGGTCGGCGGCCCGGAAAAGCGGCTCCAGTCACGCTTTGAATGGCAATCTATACAGACCGTGACGCTATTTGCGAGATACTCTCCGCGGGCGACCCTCTCAGGTGTCAGCTCGACCTTCATTTCGGGCGCAGGCCCCGTGCTCGGCAATGCGAGTTTAACGTATGCCGCCGATCCGGCTATCCCGACTATCGCCAACGCTACCAGCACGACGAGTATCTTTAGCAGTTTCTTCATAACGCCCTCGTAATTCCAATCGCATCTTTACGATACGGCCACTGATTTTGTTGCGGAAATATTCAATACGTCACCGGCCGAGATTATACACACTCTATGCGGATCTGTGGATGCTATTCATATCGCAGAGATTCGATCGGATTCAAACGGCTTGCCCGGACAGCAGGCATTACGCCCGCAATGAATGCGATCCCACAGACCAGCAGCATTACTCCCGCGATCGAGAATGGTTTGAAAGCGAATAAGTTGAACCCCTCGAACGACCGTGCATAGAATTTGACGAGAGCCTGGTTTGCGATGAGTCCCGCCGCGATCGCAACGCCGGAGCCCAATACCGCGCCCCAGAACCCGATCAGCACCGATTCGAGCGAGAAGATAGCAAAGATCTTTCCGCGACCCATACCGAGCGCCTTCTGCAGGCCGATCTCTTTTGTTCGTTCGAGTACGGCGATGACCAGCGTGTTGATGATGCCAAATGATGCTGCAAGGAGGGCGACCAGCGCGAAAAGATTCATCCCGGTCTTGAAGATCTGAATTGCATCGTAGGTTCGCTGGCGCGAATCTGCGATCGTTTCGGCATTGAACCCTTTTGCTTCAAACTGCTTTTTGATCGCGCTGATCCTCTCCGGGTCGGAGGAGTCCATCTTTACAGTAAAACCAATGAAGCGATCTGCTCCCGGTTCTTGCGAGGCTTGGTCTTCGAATATCACCTTCGCAACATCAGCACCAACCAATGAGCTGTCATTCGTCATGAAGCCTTTCGTCGAGATGCCCGATACCGTCAGATCCATCGTCTTGATCGAACCGTCCGGGAGTTTATAGCCAATTGTTGCGGACTTTCCGACAAGATCCTTTAGGTTCTCATTGACGGCACGAGCCAACCCGATCGGGATGACGATCTGGTTTGGCCCATTGACACTCGTGCCGGCTTCTGTCTTTGCGACCACGCCGTCTGAGAGCATACCGAGTTCTAGTTTGTATTTCTTACTTCCCTCGATCGAGATGTACTCACCGCGGATCCTGTAGCGCGGCGTGACCTCTAAGATACCGGGAATGTCTCGGACCACGGCATCCATCTGAGGACGGGTGAGCAGCACCGTGTTCGGGTCAACGGCATCCTCGCCCTGCCCTTCAGTCTCCTTGTATTCGACGGCAGCATCGCTCGACGGTCCTTCCGACCTTTCGATCTTTCGCGTGACCATTGCCACTCTGTCGCCGTCGATGTTCTTGATCTGGCTTTCGACGTAATCGCGCATTCCATCGCCGACGCCGTTGGTCATTGTCAGCGTGAACGACCCCACGAAGATAGCAAGTACCGTAAGCGTGGTCCGCAATTTGTTGCGGAAAAGATTTCGATTCGCGGTTTTGATCATTCCCCAGGTCTTCATTGTGCGATCGCCTCCGTTCTATGCTCGCTGACAATTCGGCCGTCCTTCATTTCCACGACACGGTTGCAGCGGCGAGCAAGTTCGTCGTCATGGGTCACAACGACAAGTGTTATTCCGCTTTCTCGATTAAGGCCGAACAAAAGGTCCTCTACGGCCGCACCGGTGTTCGAATCCAAATTGCCGGTCGGTTCATCAGCGAAGATAACTTGCGGTCCGCCGACCAACGCTCGCGCAATGCAGACACGTTGTTTCTCGCCGCCCGACAGGTCCTTAGCCTTTTTGTTGATCTTGTCTTCGAGTTTGACCGCCCTTAGAGCCGCCATTGCCCTATCGGCCAAATGCGATTCCGAGATCCCGCGAATACGCATCGGGAGCACAATGTTTTCAAAGACGCTGTCGCGTCCATTGAGAAAGAACTGCTGAAAAACAAAGCCGAATTTCTCATTTCGGAGCTTATTCTTAGACCGTTCGGAAAGTGCGGATGTGTCGTTGCCATCGATAAAAACCTTGCCTTTCGTCGGGGCATCGAGGCACGCAAGCAGGTGCATCAACGTTGATTTTCCGCTGCCGGATTTTCCAACAATGGCAAGGCAGTCTCCTTGACTGACAGAAAGGTCGACCGAGCTAAGCGCCTGATAATCAACACCATCGCTTGTGTAAGTTTTCGAGAGATCTTTTGCTTCCAGCATATGCATCAAGGGCGATCGCAAAGACCGCAGCCTAGAGAACCTAACGCAACACACGTACGAAATGTTCTATGAAAATTATCGCTTGCGGCGAACAGTACGATAGTTTGTCTCAGCCACACGAGATATCAGCGGCGTAGCTACAAACCTAAGAGCGGAGATAACTGGAAACCCAGCAACCATCGGGCATGGCGAAGAAATGTCAGGACACAGAAAGCCCCGATCTTCTCGACCACGGCACAAATTTCATCAAATTTCATGTTTTCTAACGACAAAATATTCGGCGTAAATATAAAACTGTGCCGATGAAAGATGAAGCTGTATCCGTACGGTCAAAGCGCAGGATCAATTCGGTCGATCTGCTGCGCGGCATTGTGATGATGATCATGCTGCTTGATCACACGCGCGAATTTGTCCATCACAACGCTCTTGTCAATGACCCGTCGAACCTCGCAAACACGACAACCCTGCTCTTTTTTACTCGCTGGGTAACTCATTTCTGTGCCCCGGCCTTTGTATTTCTTTCCGGCGTAAGCATTTATCTGCAGAAGATGAATGGCAAGAGCGCGGCTGTGCTTTCACGGTTTTTGTGGACACGCGGACTTTGGCTGATATTATTAGAGTTCACCGTCGTTCGGTTTCTTACTACCTACAACCTTGATTATTCCTACTTCGGAATGGCGCAGGTCATATGGGTGATCGGCGTCTCCATGATCGTGATGGCTGCGGCAATTCGGCTTTCGGTCAAGGCCAATGCGGCGATAGGACTCGCAATGATCATGCTTCACAACCTGCTGGACGGCTTTGTCTTGCCCCCGAACATTACCTTTGCCGGTACGCCGCCGGCGACCCTCGCCCAAGACCTTTGGATGATATTTCATCAACCGGGCATCGTATCGCTTTTCGGTGGCGCGACAAAGATATTTTTTGCGTATCCATTGATCCCTTGGATCGGGGTGATGATGGCGGGCTACGCTCTCGGTTCGATCTATGAATTAGCGGGCGAAGTCAGGAGGCGATACCTGCTGTTTATCGGCATTGCCGCGTGCGTACTTTTCGTCGTTATCCGATTCATCAACATCTACGGCGACCCACAGCCTTGGGCACAGCAGGCGAGCGCCATGTTCACCTTTCTATCTTTTTTGAATACGACGAAATATCCGCCTTCGCTACTGTTTCTGTTGATGACGCTCGGCCCGTCAATGATCGTCCTCTCGCTCGCCGATCAGATACGTGGCGAAAGCGCGTGGCAGCGCGTCTGCGTGATCTTCGGCCGGGTACCGATGTTCTTTTATTTGCTACAGTGGGTGTCGGCTCACACGTTCGGCCTTGTGCTCAACTATTTGGCGGGCGTCGATGTTAGTTATCTTTTTCTTGACCCGCTCTCGATGGGTGCTGCAGCCCCGCCGAACCACGGCTTCTCTATCTGGATCGCATATCTCGCGTGGATATCCGGCCTTGTTTTGCTTTTCCCCCTTTGTCGCCTTTGGAGTAAGCTGAAGCAGCAAAAGAAGCACTGGGTTTTCAGTTACTTATAGTGCTGATAGAGATCAGATGGAACGAAAAACTGTACATACACGGCACGTTCTCGCCGTAAAGAACCTTGTCACCTCGTCGGACTATTTCGTTGACAAGCTTGGATTCGAACGAGACTTTACCGCGCCCGGCTGGGAATTCTTGTCGTTCGGTGACTTCAAAGTAATGCTTGGCGAATGCCTCGACGCCCTTTGGGCACACGAAACAGGCGACCATTCTTACTTTGCTCACTGCCTTGTCGAGAATGTTGATGAAGTTTATGCAGAACTGAGAGATCGCGGTGCCGATATCATCCATCGTATCGGCGACAAACCGTGGGGACTCCGTGAATTCAGCGTCAAGACCCCTGACGGTCATAGGATCACCTACGGACAAATAATAGGCGACTAGAGACGACTTTTTCTCCGTTCTAGGTCTTAGAAGCGCGTTTATTCCGGGATCAGCTTTTTTCATGTTAAAATGCTGTTTTTATTCCCGAAGTATTGATGAACAGAGTCGAGGAAACCATCAAGAACAATCGGCAGGCGATAAGGCAAATCGCGGCTCGACACGGAGCGTCGAACATTCGTTTGTTCGGTTCGGCGGCCCGCGGTGAGTCAAAGGCCGAGAGCGATGTCGATTTTTTGATCGATGTAACTGCGGAGACGAGTGCCTGGTTTCCGGTTGGTTTGATTCAGGAGCTTGAGAAACTGCTCGGACGGCGCGTTGAGATCGTAACGGAACGTGCCCTAAAAAAAGAGCTTAGAGAAAAGGTCCTGAGCGAAGCTGTTCCGGTATGAGAGACGACTCAGTTTACCTAAACCATATAGCTGATTGTCTCCTCCGTATCGAGAGAAATATCGCAAACGGCTTGGATGAATTTCTTACATCCGAAATCATTCAAGACGCTACTCTTAGAAATCTTCAAACAATGAGTGAGGCAACGCAACGCCTCTCTGCCGAGATAAAGTCATCCCGACCGGACATAGAATGGGACTTGATCGCTGATTTTCGAAACGTACTTGTCCACAACTACCTTGGTATCGATCTTGAACTCGTCTGGCTGATCATTGAACGCGATATGCCACCACTCCGACAGGCCGTTAACGAAATGATCGCGAACCGACACAATGCAGGCACCAATAAACTCCATTTCTTTTAGATAGAGCAAGCTACCCGGACTTTGTAGCTACTTTTGCGGCCCGGAATGGCGAAGGTAGAAAATGAGGTCGGTGGATGGCGGTGTTGAACCGAGCTGACGGATCATGCCGACGACCTGTCCACGATGCAGCGTTGCGTGGTTGACGACGTGCTGCATCTGATACCCGAGCGGCATCGAGTCGGTGGCGCCGCTTAGAAGTGTGAAGTCGAGCACCTTTTCGAGGCTTGAGTCATCGAGCCGAGAAAGATACTGCCTTCTACTCTCGACGAGGTCGGCCCAACGCTGCTTAAGATCAGCAAGCGACGCACACGACCCGGTTGACCATTGCTGCCAGGCTTCGTCCTTGCTAGGTGAACGTCCGTTCCAGCGCTCGAGCCATATCCACTCTGCGCCCGCCATGTGAAGAAGCGTCCCGAATATCGACTTGTGACTTATCCCGAAATCGTGACGGAGCTCCTCGTCGGACAAGCGGGTCGCCGCATCCATCGCAAGCGCATTGGCCCACTCCGTGTAGTCGAAGAGGCGCTTGATGTCGGCGAGGTTCATCTCAATCCATCTCGCTTTCGTCTATATCAAAGTTCGCATAGACTTTTTGGACGTCGTCGTTGTCGTCGAGGGCGTCGTAGAGCTTCATCATCTGTTTGGCGTCGCCGCCTTCGAGTTTGATGTAGTTTTGCGGGATCTGTGAGATCTCTGCGGCTTGAGGCTCGATGCCTGCGGCCTTTATTGCATCGTGAACGGCATCAAAATTCTCGGGCGCGGTAAAGATCTCAAAAACGTCGCCGTCGTCCTGCATATCATCGGCGCCGGCCTCGATAGCGATCTCGAAAAGCTCATCCTCGCTCTTTGCGGCTTTATCAACGACGATGTAACCCTTCTTATCGAACATCCACGCGACCGAACCTGATTCACCCATATTTCCGCCATTCTTCGAAAAGATGTGGCGAATTTCGGCCACCGTGCGGTTGCGGTTGTCGGTCAGGCCTTCGACCATTACGGCAACACCGTTCGGGCCATAGCCTTCGTACATAACTTCTTCGTACGAAACGCCCTCGAGCTCGCCAGTACCGCGTTTGATCGCACGCTCGATCGTATCGTTCGGCATATTCTGGCCTTTGGCGTCGTTTACGACCTTGCGCAGGCGTGCGTTGGAGTCAACGTCGCCGCTTCCGCCGGTGCGGGCTGCGACCGTGATCTCTTTGATCAGCTTCGTGAAGATCTTGCCGCGTTTTGCGTCGAGAGCACCTTTCTTATGCTTGATTGTGTGCCACTTGGAATGTCCTGACATTTACGGATCGTCCTTTTCGTCGAGTATTTATCTTTTAGGCAATGCGAGATCGAGGCTGTTAGAAAGGCCGCAGTTAGCGAAATAGCGTATTTGCTCCCTCAACAGGCTCAACTGCCCGTCTTTATCGAAACTGAAAATATACCACGCTGATTTTCTTACAAACAAACGGCAATGTCGCGGTTTCAGGTAAGGTCAAACGCTCAACCAACGATATTTTCGAGGTCAGCCGAGACAACCCCACTAGCTCGGAGCCGTTTGATCTTCGAGGTTTGACCGGCAATGATCTCAACATTGCCTTTAGCAACGCCCAGCTTCTTGCTGAGGAACTTTACAAGCTCTTCATTGGCCGCTCCGCCAACGGGCGGTGCTTTTAGGCGGACCTTCAACGCACCTTCGATCAGCCCGACAATCTCGGTTCTCGACGCTCTCGGAATGACGCGGACTTTGAACTCGACCGAATCTGCGTTGACCTTGATATCAAGCATCATTTACCGCACGAACACGCGAAGCACGACCGACTGCAACACCCAAATGATTAGGAGGACGATCATTGCCGATAGGTCGAACATCCCTACCGGCGGGATCAGACGCTGAAACGGCACCAAGATCGGGTCAGTTACGCGCCGAACAAATCCCAAGAAGGTCGCACGTGAAAAGACGAACCACGCCGCAATGAATCTGATGAAGATGAACAGCACCAGCACGCTGAGAATGCCGTAGAGGATGAAGCCGATAACAATGCTCGTGCTGCCGCTTGCGACGCCTAGGATCAGCCCGTCGATCACGAAGAATGTATTTGAAGTGACCTGCGTCAAGAAGTACGCAAGCACCAACGCTACCAGCAGCGTGATAAGCGGTCCGTAGCGGGTGTTTACACCGTACGTGGCAAGCAGGCGTGCCGCGGGATAGACCCATTTTTCCGTTCGTCGCCGGATCCAGAATGCAAATTTTCCGATCTTTCCGAATGGGTTCGGATCGGCCCATGTGAGCACGAGGCGAAGGATCAGCAAAGCAGCGATGAACGCAAAAGCCAGCCAAATCACCAAAAAAACGATCGGGTAAACCGTTATAGAGAGCATAAAGACAGTCTATATAGAAACTCCGTATTCGCGTTCTCCAAAGATCGCCGTTCCCACACGCACCATCGTCGCACCTTCTTCGATCGCGACCTCAAAATCATTCGTCATTCCCATCGAAAGCTCAAAACGCTCAGTATGGAAAAGATGCTTCGACGCAAGCTCGTCACCGAGCCGCCGAAGCTCTTGAAAGTACGGCCGTGCCTTTTCGGGATCATCGAAGAACGGCGGTAGGGTCATTAGCCCCGCAAATCTCAAACGTTCGCAGCTGTGCAGAAGCTCTGCGAGTTTCGCAAGGTCGGCGGAGGCAACGCCGGATCGCGGGTCGCCGCTCACGTTTACCTGTACGAGAACGGTCAGGCTGTCGCGTCCTTCCTCGACGCAGATCCGTTCGAGCCTATTTGCAAGATCGATCGAATCTACTGTGTGAACGACATCGAAGAATTGCACCGCCTTTCGAGCCTTATTTGATTGAAGGTGGCCGATCAGATGCCACTCCGCGAAGCTGCGTCCAAGTTCGACGATCTTCGTCTCGCCCTCCTGCACCTTATTCTCACCAAAGCTCGCAACGCTGACCGCGGCGGCCGCACGGATCGCTTCGGCAGGGTGAGTCTTGCTGACCGCGATCAGCTTGACCTCATCAGCCTTTCGGCCCGCACGCTCGGCCGCGGCCTCGATACGACGCCGGATCTCAGCAATATTCTCTGCGATCGTCACACTCCCAATATAGCAGACCCGGAAGCAACCAAAGAGAGCCGGAAAGATTCGAAAAACCCCGTAGCCGTTCTTACCGTACATTGTCCAAACGCCGTGAATCTTGTATCCTCAATTCTTTGCCACCAAACGTGCGGACGTGGCGGAACTGGTAGACGCGCAGGTCTCAGAAGCCTGTTGCCGCAAGGCAGTGGAAGTTCGATTCTTCTCGTCCGCACCAACTTTTCAACCCCTTTTGTTACAACAACTTGCCGCCGTTATTCGGCATCATTTTACGGGCTAAATTTAGCCCGTTTTTGTTGCCGTTTTGCTGTTTTGGGTAGATTTTCGGGTAGATTGCCATGGGTCTACCCAACCTACGAGCATCGGCATCGATGCAAGTACTGCTTTGGAGGTCGCTGGGATACGGACGGAGAGGTTGAACGGAACAACGGATGACTTGGCCATGATCGCCAGGTCTCACGAGGCACGGCTCTTGCGAAGGGGAACTTGGAGAGTGAGTGGAAGAAATTATGAACCAAGAAGTCCTCGACAATCTTCAACTGGCCGAGCGCTGGAAACTCATCGGAACGCAAACCGCGATCGCCAAGAGGTTCCAGCGTCTTCGGGCCCTACCCAAATCCAACCCCCGGCACTTGAAGGCGTTCAAGATCGGCAATCAGGCTCGTTATCGGCTCCTGGACATCATGGAGTACGAGGATCGCAACGCCCAGAGATCTCGAAGAACAATCGGTAGCAATCAGGCGAGTAGATAATCGACCGTGGTGTAGGTCGGAATCTTGGGGGGTTGATTGAGCGTTTTTGCACCACCGGAACGTATTCGCGCCGATCAATCACCTGCTCAACGGTATTATTGATTGGTCAGCCCAACGATTCGCTGATTCCGCGACCCTCGATACTCGCCCGCTCCATCACGCATGCTGCCGATGAACGGACCATCGATGAGCAGGTCGATATGGGTGAGGATGTAGTCGACACTCGAAGCCCGTCGCTCGATTAGTTGCTCGATGGTGTATCCGGAGTAAACCGTTATATGGATCCCTCGGTCCTTCAACCTCGACACGAGTTCGGCGACGGGTTCCGGTTGGTCGAACGGCTCGCCGCCGAGGATGGTTACACCGTCGTGGTCTGCGCCATAGGAGATGATCTCCTTCAATATTGACGAGAGCGGGACTAACGCACCGTTTTTCCGGTCATGGGTCTGAGGCACGAAGCATTGCCTGCAGCGGATCGAGCATCCCGCGGTCTGTATGACGCTGCGGCGGCCGGGACCGTCGACGACCGAGTTATGGTAAAGCCGGTACAGCCAGATCGAGAAAGGGTCCGTTTTCGATTCGTCTTCGGTCGCGGGGTGAGGCTGTAGAACGGGCAAGTATCTCGTGTCACTGGCCGGCTTCGCGCAGTTCAGGTCTACGCGTCTACCCAGATCTTGTGCGAGATCGTTCGCCGCCTGCCCGGAAGCCTGCGAGATCTCGACGGTGACGCGTCCCGCGTCCGGCTCCAGCACGAACACCACTTCGTTATTCACGGGGGCCCACTCGCCTCCGCACCGCAGGTGTGACGTGATACTCCGCCGTCTTCCGATCCGTCGTCGGGGTCCCGAGAACCTCCCTTAATTGGCGGGCAGTCTTCTCGCAGGATGACCCTTGGATGCCGTTGATCTTCGTTTCGCAACTCCCCGTCTCGGTGTCGATGGTGAATTCGATTTCAGCCATAGGTAGCGCTCCTTCAAAATCTGACCCGGATCTTCACGGTTTTCCCGATCCGCTCCTTGACCAAGGTTCCGCCGAGCTTTTTCGCCATCTTCCGGGCCGCGGCTTCGTGATATTGATTCTGCAAACGCACGACGAAGTCGCGGCCCAGGCGATGATCGAGATCCATGTCGTCGATCACGGCGATGTAGCCCGACGACGTTCTCTGAAAGCCGACGTCCGCGAGAAGGTTGTGAGCCTTGACGTCCCGCCGGCGAATGATGATGTCGGCGGTCCGCCCCGCTCGCTTGTCCCAACCGTCCAAGGGCAGGTCCTTACCCTGCACGACGGTCGCGAATCCTAATTCCGACAGGGCTTCGAGCAGCAGCTCGCCGTTCGCAAACGACTGCGATTCGAATGACATGTACTTGCTCATAACCTCTTGAACACCGTCCTCAAAATTCGTAGACCCGGTCGCCGCGATTGCCGCCAATTGCTTGACTGCCGGTCCTGCCCGCCGCTCCTTTGATATTGTTGCGAGCCCATTTGCGGATCTCCTCGATCTTCTCGCTCATCATCTGGGCGGTCGGCGTTATGCCCTCGACCGCCTTGAGGATGTCCCGCGTTTCCGCCGGGCGGTCGCCGTCGATAAAAGCTTCCAGCACGCCGTCCTTCACCGCCGCTTCGATCTCCGCTCCGGAGAAGTCCTTGCTCTTATCGACGAGCTTTTCGAGGTCGAACTGTTCGGGAACCAGTTCGCGTTTCTTCAAATGAACCTTGAAGATCTCGGACCGATCCTCCATGTCAGGGAGATCGACGAAGTGGATGTAAGAGAACCGGCCGATGCGGAACTGCTCCGATTCGAGTTCGCGAACGTCGTTTGCGGTCGCGAACACGAGCACGTCCTTGTTGTCCTGCATCCAGTTGAGCAGGTAGGAGATCGTCCGGGCCGTTTCACCACCGTCGGTCTTGTTCGACGACTTCATCCCGGAGACCGCTTTCTCGAATTCACTGATTCCGAGGATCCCCTTGATCGTCCCCGCGATCGACAGGGCCCGCTTGATAGACATCGCCGACGAGCCGATGACGCCGCCCCCCTCGCCCATGATCGACCCGAAATCGAGATCTAGCAGGGCGCGGTTGGTGATCGACGATGCGACCCGCTTGCAAAGATCTTTTCCGCATCCGGGCAATCCGACAAGCAGTATTCCCTTGCACGGTTCGACGTGCCGGGCCTTCGCTCGCGGGCTGAAGGTGTACGCGGCACGCTCAAGAATCGATCGCAAAGCTCGATAACCGCCGAGATTGCTCGCGGGCTCTGGATGGACATAGGTCAGCGAGCCGCTGCCGCGGATCACGTTCTTCTTCTCTTCGAGGATGACGTTGATCGATTCCCGATTGAGGCCGTTGCAGCTGATCACGGCCTTCGCGATCACGTTGCTGATCTCCCCGGCGGTAAGCCCGAGGAGAGACTGAAGCAAAGCGCCCTGCGTCTCTTTCTCGAGATCGATGGCCAGCCCGCTCGATCGAAGATTCTCAAGCTGCAGCTCGATCGACTCCTCGATCTCGCCCTCCTTCGGTAGTTCGAGGTCGATCTGCGTTATTTCCTTTTCCAGCGTCTTCAGGTCGGGAAAGTTCGGGGCGACGAACAGTACCGTCGCTTTGGTGGATTTCAGCTTCCAGGCGATCTCTCGAAGTCGGCGAACCAGTAACGGATCTTCCTGACCGTACGGGGAGATGTAGGGGGCATAGTCGCACAGCAAGAAGAGCCCCGTCTTCTGTTCCGAGATGAAACCCAGAACGCCCTCCGGGTCCTCCGTGTCGCCGACCGATACTGGGTTCTGAAGGATGCCCTCCTTCGGATCGAACACTTTCTGCAGGCCCGCGGGCCGGCTCCAGATGTACAGCGGTTTCTCCTTATGCCGCTCCTGAAATACGAGATCGATCAGAGCTTCGCGAACCCGATCCTCCTCGTATGTGTTGATGGCTATCAAGGGGTAGCGGGCTCTTATCCGCACGTCGAGTTCGCGCAGGAATCTATCGACGCTCCTGGCGTCCGGTTCGGTAGTCGTCATGTTCGTTTGGTTTGTCGATTTTTTCGATCGTGGGTCGCACGCTCGACGGCCGAAATCAGAGTTCGAGGGCTGATAGTCGGTCTTCGTCGAGGAGTTTTCTGGACTGAACGGTGGTCGCACGCAGGACATCGTTGAGGGCGTCCCGCATCTCTTCCGGGGAGCGCTGCTTGGCTTCGCGGCCGGCGGCGTCCTGCAATTTGGCGAGCACGTCTTCGAGAGAGTCATCACCCGTGAAGTTCATGAGGCTGTACCATTCGCACATCTGGCGGGCCCGTTTCGCGAGGCTGCCCGGTACGAAGTTCGCATCTTTCAGCCGCACGGACATCTCCTGCGCCGCTTCGCATATCCTCGCGGCGATCTGGGCCAGACCTTCCTTGATCGGCGAGACCGCCTCCTCCGCCTCGCGGCGGGCCGCCTCGATCTTCATATCGCGTATTCGTTCCTTGACCTCTCGCTCGCGGCGCTGGTCTTCCTCAAAGCCGGCCACTTTCAGCCGCTCGATGTTGTTCCTGGTCTTCGCTTCGATCTCGACGGCACGGGTCTCCGTTTCCGCCCGCGTTGCCTCGAGTCTTAATTCGCGCGTCAATTTCTGTTCGGCGGCCACCTCCGAACCCAGGATTACCACCTTGGGCCTCATCTCAATCGTCAGACCGTCTCTGATCATCGCCGGAGTCGGCACCATCCCGATCGCCTGGGCCGCGACCGCATTGATGAACTCGGCCCGGTCGAAAGGCTCGCTCGTGGTCGCCTGGAACCGGTCCGCCGAGTCTTCCGCGAGTTTGTAGAAACTATCTTGCAGGACGGTTAGGATGTCGTCGTAATTCCCAAGCGTCTCCGCCTTCGCCGCCGCAAGCGTTTCGTTCGCTTTCAGATATTCCGTCTCGAACTGCTCGAACGCACCCCAAGGGATCCACTTGTACTCGCTTGTCCCCCAGACCGTTTCGCAGAGCGTAAACCGGAAACTATATCGGTTCAGCGCGTGGTGTGCCTGAGCCGCGCCGCGCATCAGCTTGTTTCGATAGACATCAGGGAGCAACCCGGCGCGTGGTGGGCTGACCCGCACGGCCGCATCTTCCGGCAGCTTTACGCCAAGCGCCTTCCACTCCAACTGCCTGACGAGACAGCCGAATCCGCGGCAGTCGATGTTCATGAAGATCCCTTCGCTCTCAAGTCTCGAAAGATCGAACGGCAGCGATTCAACCTCGTCGATGCCGATCCCAAGCCGGACGGCTGCTCTCTCCTTTCGTGCGGAAAGGCGGTCAATAGCATTCCTCGCCATTGCTGAAGCTGGTGAATCAGACATTGCGGCGCCGGTTTGTTTCCCCCGCCCGCAGTCCTCCGGGGCGCGTTGGTGATCGGATCGCTCTTCCGATATTTCTTGTGAGCCACGTCCGAATATGTTCCGCAGAACCGACGACGCGAGCGAGTTTGTCGGCGGAATGGACGGATGCCCATTCGCCTGAATTGTTGATTGCTGACGTTCCATGTGCCTCTTCCGTCAACCGCTTGTTCTCGATCTGCCAGAGTGGAGTTCGAGGCAGTGTTGCAACGGTGCTGGCTCGAAATCCTCAACGCGTTCGATCTTGAACCCGTCGATATCCACGCCTCCGAGTTCGCTTAAAGTAAAATGGCCCAGTTCGGCCTCAAAGCCTTCCACATAGCCGAAAAAAGTCACATCGTTCCCGTTCCGTTCCCCTTCCGTCACGAACCATTTCCAATCGCTCAATGGAAAGAAGAAGATCGCGTGAACGATTGGGTCCTCCGACCTCTCCTGAGCACGCAGTTTTGGTAGAGATCTACTAAGCTCTTCGGTGAGAAGCCTCGACATAACTTATCGCTTCCTTCAGGTCGCTGATTCGATCTGATCCGGAGTGCAGTAGAGTGAACGGCTCGTCCCCGTCTCGAGATCGAAGTAGGTCGCGAAGCGTCGGAGATTTCGTGTAAGGAACATTGCCGAGAGCATCTCGCCGATCTCGACCGCGACCCGCTGATTCACATTCAGGCTCTGCTCTCCGAGTCGAACGCGGTCCGGGCACGAGACTTGGGTGATCGGCCTAGTCGCTTTTTCCAAGTCCGTCAGCAGCTCCGGATGAACTAATGACGGAGCGGGCAGGGATCGGCAGATGCTGGAACCAACGAAGAGCTTCACGGCTTTCATCGGCTTCGCGTTCGAGCCGATAAGTACCTGCCCGGAGAATCTCCCGTTACCGCCGTCGATCCACCAGATGTTCGGCGCGTCGTCCGATCTATAGCCCTGATGCTTTTCGACGGCCAGGTGCATCTCGCGCCTCGCGAGGTGGTTGTCCACGCAACCGACGATCACAGTGAGGTTGCGGTAGTCGCCCGACGATTGCTTCAGATGCGCCTCGGCGTCGAATCTCTCGTTCGCGTAGCCGCATTCCAGCCCCCACGCGAGCGCGATGCGAGTCGCTAGAGTCTGGGCCTTGAAACTCCCTATCTCCGCAGCGCAGAAATTGCTTCGGGGTATATTTCCGGCCTCGACCACATCCGGATCGATGATGAGCATTTCGGCTGCCTTTCCCGACTCTTTCAGCTCGTACAGGAACCGGGCGATGGCGAGTGCCGCGAACGATCCCGTTCCGCCCGCACCGACCTGTATGATCCGGAGTTTGTTATGTTCTTTGGGCATCACGACGCCCGCGTTCGCGAAGCTGAGATCTATCCGGTTCACGACAACATCTCCACAAGCGCCTCGATCTCGTTGAGGTCGACGATGCCGTCCGGCATCTCGCTGACCCATGCGGCGGGGATCGGGACAAGATGTTCGTAGACGCCGCAGCGGAACCGTATCTTTGGCTTATCGTGGACATCGATGAGGATCGCGAAGATGCGGAACTTTCCGAGTTCGTCGCGGTCGTCTGCCGCGCTGAAGCTCAAAGCCCCGGGCGGGTGGGTGTGCAGTTCGATGCAGCACTCCACGTACTCGGGCAAGCTGTCGTCCGCGATCGTCGATGCCCAATTGCTGTCGCGGCCCGAAGCCCGCCACCGCCAAGCGCCGAGAAGTCTATCCCAATAGATCAGGTAGACTTCTTCCTTGAAACAAGACGAAGTATGCGTTTTCTGACTGTGCTGCAAGATCTCGCTCCACAACGACGCGCGTATCTTCGTCCTTGTTGTCCACCAGATTCCCACTGTTTGGTTCGTGAGTCCGACGATCTTCCGGGTGCAGACCGGTAACGACACGGCGAACTCCCGGCGTCTAGCCCGAACGAACAACCCGTTTCCGGCCAGAAGGTATTCGTACAACGCGGCTTCGATCGGGTCATTTTCAGACGCAGCGATGCGATGCCCCACAAGTTTTGGTGGAACGAAGAGGTTCGATGACATAAGAAAATCGGTGCTAAAACCGACTGTCGTATCGGGTACGTTCGACTATGCTTTCCCACGCGTCCTCGACGGTGCTCGACGACATGATTAATTGCGGCGTTGGAAACTTCTTCACTTTGTCAGCGGCCAACTTCGCGAGCAGGTCGCGAACGTCGTCCTCCGTTTGGCACCGCCCCGCCGAATGGTCGCCGTTGAACGGCGCGTCGAAAATGAGCTTCCAGATGGTGGTAAGCGCGGACGGATGTGTCTCCGGCACCTCGTTTTTCCCGAAGCAGATCTTCCCTGAGCCGATGTTCGGCAACGGAGCGACGGCGAGTCGTGTGCTCCGGGTCACCTTCGAAGTTCCGGCCGCCCAAAGATAGTAGTCTTTCCCCTTCCCGAGGAGGATCAAGGTCGGGAGCGGCAGGGTCAGCGCCTCGACACGGTCGTTCGGAAACGCCACCGTGATCGTTCGCGAGCCTGCTGGAAGAAACGAGAGAATCGCGATTCCGTCCGTCGCTTCGCGATACCTTAATATTCTCCGATCTATCCACCCGGTATCGGTCTGAAGATCGCGAAACGCCCTCGTCACCTGCACGCTGGACAACGCCTTCAGCCCGTGTCCGTTCTCACGGAACGCTTCGAATAAGTACTGGCCGGGGAGGAAGTAGAGGGCGGCTTCCGCATCCGGCGGGACTTTGTGATTTCGCATGACGGATTTCGGTCAACTGACCTGGACGGACCCGTTCGCGGGCTGGCCGACGGGACGGCGGCGGTACGACGGTTGCTGGTTCTTCGTCGGGGGCTGGACATGGCCGTTGCCGCTCTTGAGCGATGCCGCGTTCCCGTCGTCATCGTCGTCGGCGACTATCCCGACAATCGCCGCCAAGCCGTAACGCCTGCCGTACGTGATCGCCGAACCGACCCCCTGCGGATCGTTCTTCGCGAGCGGCATGCACAGCTCGCTTTGGATCCACTGGCCCGACTCATGAGCGAGGATCGTCTCGACGATGACCGTGTTGTTCGCCCCGATGCTGTTACCCTGGATCACGCTGAGCCCGTGTTTAGCCAGGAGTTCGCGACAGCTCCCCCACACCGAGGTGAGATCGGCGTACGTCGAGTTGAAGAACGGGTTGGTGGAGTCGCGCTTCGCCGGTGCCAGATTCGCCTGCACCAGGGCGAGGGATTTCGCGAGATTGGCGATGCTTTCGCTCTTGTTCATAGATGGTTCTCCGATGCGGGCGGCGATGGCAACACCAATCCCGGATGCTTGCCCGTGTTCCAGAAGTCGATCAGTGCCCGCAGCATCTTTCCCGGATCGACCTCGATCATCTCGTCGAGCACGTTAAGCTTTTCGAAGACCTCGTTGGCGGCTTCATACTCGGCGGTGAGCCCCGCGATCGTTTCCCGGTCCCAGTCGTACCAATCGGCCGTTTGGCAGTAGTTGCTGTCGAGCCACGGATTGCCCGTGGAGTGATCGACCAATCGCAAGAGTTCCCCGAGCAGCCAGCCGTTCTTTCCGTCCCATACGTTCGGGTGGGGATCGGCAACTATTTCCGGAAAATCGCTTCTCGACAAGTTGAATCGATGGTTCAGGAAGTCCCACGCCTCGTCGGGGACGCAAAAGATCAACGCGGCGGCGTAACTGACCTTCAGATTCTCGAAGTAGATTTCCTCGCAGCACAGATCGACGTTCATCGGCGGGATCGCGAACTTCTCGAACTCGTTCTCCGGATCGTCGTAGGCGAACTCCAGCAACGGAAAACAATTTTCATTGACCAGATTGAACAGTTCGTTCACACGCTCGCTGTACCTCGTGTAATACCCGCGCCGGTACAGACTTGCCCTTGATCGCTTCCACTCCGCCGGGAACATCTCTCGATACATCACGTACTTTCGCTGCTCGGAGAGAACTCGTTCGACAAGTTCGTAAGACGCGATAGCGTTGTGACTTCGGGCTTTGAAGCTTAGGTACTCGAGCGATCTCGAAAGCCGCTCGCCGAACCCACGTTCGCTCGAACTTGGTGACTTGAACTGTACACTCACTGGCTAGAATCCTATCGGGGTCCGGCTCGACGCACTCGGGGATGATCTCGCGAAGGCCGCGATCTGACGCCTGATCGTCTCGATCTCCGCCCGGCCGTCGTTCAGGACCTCCGCCGCCCGATCTATCTCATCCGCGCTGAGAAGGTCGGCGGCGTCTCTTCGCATGAACTCCTCGGCCAGGAGGATCGCCGGGTTCACTCGTTCCGTCTCGCCGATCAATAGATCGAGCGGGGTTTCGAGGTTCACCGAGCCCCCTTATGCTGGGCACGCTTGACGATCGTGACCGTAAGTTTCCCCTCCTTCACCTCGCGCGTGATGTTCGCGTTCTCGACCGAGGCGAAGTGCGGCTGGAGGACGACCTTCAAGGTCTTGTCCTCCTGTGCCAACGCGGCGTCCAGCTCGAACTCCTGCCCTTCGATCTTGATCGTCGCCTTCGGCTCCGTGACGCGCTCCACGCTGGCGGCCGCTTCAGAAGCCGGTGTTCCTTTCTTCTGTTCCATATTCGATTCTCCTGGGACTCTTGCGTAGGTTCAGGACGCGAACAGCCCCCGCTGGCCTTGATCCGTTTCGGGATTCGGGGCGGGAGAGCCGGCGACCGTGGTTGGCGCATTGGACGGAACCGTTGCTGCGTTCGCCGGCTTCGCGCCTGACTTAGTTTGTTTCTTGGCGGCGGGCTTTTGCTTCTTCAGTTTGTCGGCCGCTTTCGCGGGCAGATCGATCCGGTATCTTGCCAAGGCGTCGTTCAACGCGGCGGATACGTGCGGGAGGATCGCCCCGGCGTCGCCCTCGCTGACCGTGACCACCGGCGCGAAATCGTGGGTTCGCAGGCTGACAACACATTTGCGTATCCCGGACTCTTCCGGAAGCACTTGGATGACGGCAGTGATGGTGCACGCGTCGAGGTTGTACGGCTCTTTTTCGGCCAGAACGATCGACGGGATCGACTCCGGCTCAACGGGTTCTGTCAGGTCGGGACGGGCTTCTTCGTCAGGGACATCGTTTGAGCCGCCTCGTTCGACGGATTCGGAACGGTCCGCCGCCGTTTCGATGGCACCAACTTCGGAGACTGCCCCTGTCTCCGGTTGCACTGCGAGGGTGCCGATCTCTCCGGATCGGTGATTGTCATCCGGGGCGGCACTTTCATTATCGAGCCTGTCCACGATCGCCTCGATATCCGCTTCGCATTCCGGCACGCACTCGTCGGCGTAGGATGGTCGCTTGTTCTCGGCATCCTCACCGGAAAGCACTCCCAGGTACTCATCCCTGGCCTCGTTAGGTGGCGACTGCTCCGGCCTCGCCTGCGTTATCGCAGGCGTTTGTGTTGAAACGGGCTCGGTCTTCGGAACCGGAATAAATGCACTACTATCCGGCGTAGCGACGACCGACTTGGTCTGGGCACCTCTTTCCTTTTCGATCTCGCGAAGTCGTTCGAGGAATTTGCTAAGAAATAGGTTCCGGATGTTTGCTTCCTCGTGGGACCTGCACATGTACTCAGCCCCCTTCCACATCTCGAGTCCTAATTGATGATTGGTCTGCCCGCCGTTCTGGAAGCCTTCCGCGCGACTCACCTCGGTCGCGAGTTCCCGGGCGGTGTAGATGAGCTGATCGATCTTTTCGCGATTGTCGAGCGTGACGAACGAGCCGCTGTTCAGAATGTCCATGCTTTCCTCTCCTTCCACACCGCTGTCTTCCGCTCATTTCGTCCGCTATCTCCGCACGGAAGGCGAGGGAAAACGGGTGTCTGCTGAGGGTGGAAGCCCGGATCGGGCAGATTGCTCAAATGGGAGTTGAAAGGAGGGAACTACGACTCGCGGTTTCGAGCGACACTTCTTCGAGTTCGAATCCGATCGAGGAACGGCTTAGTGTTGGATCGCCAGGGATGAAACTGAGCTGAGAGCTTAGCGACGGATTCCAGAAGAATATCCAGCAGCTCACGCCGCCGCCGAAAGAGTAAGGCCGTTTGAGCTCACGTCGATGCGAGCCTTCCTTTCGTTGTTCTTTTTGAGGATCCGTGAAAGCGTCGAATGCGTGGTGTTCATGGAACGAGCGGCACGACGAAGATTACCGTTGCTTTGTTTCAACGCATGCTCGATGAATGTCGCCGCGGCCTTCACGTACACGGTATCGAGGTCATCGGTTTCGGCATCAAAGGTGACCATCACGAGGCTTTGCTTCGTGTGCCGAGGCTCGTGCCAAATGTCGGAGGAGCGAGCTTCGCTGGCAGAGCAAATTGTCGTCTCGCCTGCCCAACCGTCTCGAGCCATTTGAATGACGAGTTCGGCCGTGATCGCGGTTTCGTCCATCGCTTCGACGGCGAGCCGCACGGCAAAGTTCTTTAGTTCACGGTAATTGCCTCTCCATTCGAGTGATTGCACAGCTTCCACCGCCGCATCATCGATCTCAAACGGCAAGGTTCGGCCAACCGTCTCGGACTGCCTTTCCATCTCCTTGACGAAAAGCTCGCGAATCCGTTCCCTCTGGAACCGAAGCGGGATCGTCTCGAGTTGCAGTATGTTGAGGCGGTCGAAAAGATCGGGACGAAACGCCCCATGTCTCACCATCTCCTTCAGATTTCGGGATGTGGCGGCCACGATGCGGACGTCGATCTCCCGTTCGAACGTGCCGCCGACCCGGCGGATGCGTTTTTCTTCAACCGCCTTAAGGAGTTTCGCTTGGAGGCCCAGCGTGAGATCGCCGATCTCGTCAAGGAACAGGGTCCCACCCGCGGACGTCTCGAACAGGCCGGCCTTCGCCGATGCTGCTCCTGTGAAGGCTCCTTTCTCATAACCGAACAGCTCCGATTCCAGCAGCTCGGATGTGAAGCTTGCACAATTGACGCTCACGAACTCCCGCTTCGATCTGGGGCTTTGCTCGTGCAGCTGCCGGGCGATCGTCGTCTTGCCGGTCCCCCGCTCGCCGGTTATAAGCACGTAATGAGGCACCCGGGCGTATAACGCTATCTTCTCCTCTAGAATCAACGATACTGTGTCGACGGTCGTGACATTAATTTGGTTGTTCATAAGGCGGATTTTCTGATGGAGTCGACGAGAGGTTCATTCGAGCAAACCGTTCTGATCCCCGCGGACCTTCCGTGCCGGATGCGTCTGAATCACCTGTCGCTATTCAACCTACATAACTAAAAACCCGCATAAGACCCGGAAGTTACTTTTTTAAGACCAATTTTTTAAGAATACGGTGTTTGACCACTTTCAATTGTTAACTCGCGAACAGCGTATCCTCTGATATTTTGAGACTCATCATCTCCGTTTGAACAGGCTCGACCAACCATCCGGGGAGTTCTATCGGCTCGGACGCTTCAACAGGTCGAAACTCGGTTGCCAACTCCGGCAGAAAATCGATGTCGGTGGATTTGGGTGAGTAGAGTGCCAGGATCGGCTCGAGGTAAGCATCCGGGGATCGTTCAGGAAGGAAAAACCGCTGTTTTCCACTTTGTACGATATTGACCAGACCCATTCCTCGAAGTTCGCGGATCTGTTCAAAGGTCGAAGGGCAGATCTCGGTAAGCAGACGCCCCTGGAATCGGGACGTTTTGATTCGGATATCGCCGTCGAGCTGTACGGTGTTGTTTTCAAAGTCGACCAGCCTGAGCACTTCGGGGGCCGTGGACGGAATGTCGGACCGCAACCCGAAATGACGAAACAGATCGCGCAAACGGTCTTCGGAAATCTTAACGCCGACGAGTCTGGTGCCGTCATCCGTTGTCGTCCGAACGATATCGAGAGCATCCTTGCTTAGAGTTTTCAGGTATTTCCATATCGGGAGAAGTGCCCCGCTGAGAAGGTGAACCGCTTTGTGTTCATACGGAGGGATCTTTGCTTCCTCTTGTAGCCACCATTTCTCCGCCTTCGCTTTTGGGACGATGCGGTATTTCTGATTCAATTCGCTCTCGCGGACGTACGAGAGATTCCGGCCTATCGGCTTCGAGATAGAGAACATCTGATATCTTTCCCCGGTCTCCGGATCGGTGTGCGATAGTGTTCGACGGACCGCAACGAACGAGCCGTCACGCCGATCCTGAAAGAACTGATGAACCCCGCTTTCGGATAATTCCAAATATCTTGCAGGTTTCGTTGCCACTTTCAGGTTGAGCTTATAGTAGACCGTCTTCGCGGAAGTGAGCACATCGGAGTGAAGCACTTGTGGAGGTTCGGCGATCTCGACGGACGCGGCCTTCAGGTCTTCCATCCCGTCGTCCAGTTTTCCCTTCTGTTTCAGATATTCGAGCGTTTCGAGAAATGTCTCGTAGAAGTGATCGAACAGCGCATTCTGCCGGTCAACTTCGAGCGAAAGTAGACGGTTTAGAAATCGCGGGATGTTCGTCCTTTCGCCTTCGGGAACCTGCTCCACACCATCCACCACCTTTACAAGTCCCATATCGCGCAGCGCCTGCTTAGGATCTTCGATGCCGCCGATCTCGCTCCCCCGCATGATGCTCGAAAGGACGACATTCAGAGCGGAACGGCCCTCCTTCGATTCGAGGTTGTACTTATCGAGATTGCCCGCCTTCTCCGCACGCCGGTCCCCTTTGGTGAGGGCCCCCATATTGCCGAGCCTGCGGGCGATGGTCGCGGAGAATCGTTTCTCGCCGCCGAGTTCCGTGAACACCAGCAGATATACCGGCGGCGCGACCTGCCCGGTGCGATGGGTGCGCCCGAAGTCCTGGATCTGCTTGTCGGCGGACCATTTCAGCTCCGCGGCGATGTGGAGACGCCTTTGCTTGTTGCCAACATGATGCCCGGCGTGGAGGCTATCGCCCGTCGAGGCGACCTCCGACATGATCGCGATGCGCTTGTCGCCGTTCTGGAACGCGTTCTTCTCGTGCAGGTTGACAAGCTTCGACGGAACGCCTGCAAGTTGGCGGGGCCGATATTCAAGCGTGCCCGAAGCTGTGCGGATCAGACGTTTCTTTCGCCCCGTCATCTCCGCCACATTCTCGACCCCGAAGTAATTGACCAGCTGATCGAGCGGGTGCTCCGGAACTTCGAGAACGGAGAGTTTGTCTAGTAGCTCGGCCCTCATCTGCAAGGCTGCTCGGCTCTCGACCTGGTTGCCATCCGGATCGAGAACGGGAATGAATTCGATGGTTCCGCTGTACGGGTTCGTGCGCTCCTGAAAGCATGCGGTCGGGAAGCAGTTCGCGACGAGCCGGGTCAGCGTCTCGCGCGGGCTGAAGTCGAGGCCGTCGATCGCCTCTTCCTGGTCGGCCGCCCGCTCGATCTGTTTTTTCGTCTGACTCTCGCCGGTTCCGGTGATGGAGACGACCACGGACTCCTTTCGGCCCAAGGCGTCCTCGATCTCGCGGATCAGGATTGGCACCTTGAACGCGGTGATTAGATTCCTGAAGCACCTTTGATGTTCCGCCCAGAATTGGTTGACGGCCTGGCTGCGTGTTGCCTTGCCGGAATTCGTAAGATCGAGAGCCCGGTGGATGTTCCGAAAGACTTCTTGCCACCCCTGCGCCATGTTGTCGTACATCCGCCGCTGCGCTGGGGTGAGCCAGTGGGTCACCTCGCGGAACTCGACGGCGAGACCGGATTCCGGATCGGTTCCCATGCTCAGGTTCCCGCAAAGGTACCGGCCCATCGCTTTCAGATCGCGGCAGACCATCTCCAAAGCGCCCACGCCGCCCGATTCGATCTCCTCGGCGAATTGCTCGAACCCTAGCGGGAAATTGGTCCCCTCGCCCCAGAGGCCCAGCCTCGACATGTATGCGAGGTGGCGGACCTCGCCGGCGGAGGTGGCGGAGGAATAAACGACTCTTACATCGGGGAAGCGCGTCGGCTCCTGAACCTCCAGCACGGCCGCTCCCGTTTGGGTCGATTTGCCGCGATCGTCCGCGAATGCGTACTTCGCTTTGTGCCCCTCGTCGAAGATCACGACCCCGTCGCTCCCGAGCCAGCGTGTGATCTGGTCGATCCGGCGACCGCCCGATTTCGAACGCGCGATCAAAGAACGGTAGGTGCAGAAGACGATCCCGTCGCCGAAGGAGATCTCGTCGTCGGTCGGGAAATCGTTTATCGACCTTATCGGCGGCACGAGCCCGAGTCTCGCGAACTCGGCCGACCCAGCTTCGATTAGGTCCGCCTTCACCGAGAACCAGCCAGCTCTGCGTCTCCACTGGAACCAGTTATCCAGGATCACACCGGCCAATGTCGCCGTTTTCCCCGTCCCGGTTCCGTCGCCGATGCTGATGCCTGCTCGGGAGCCGTCGGCGAGTCGTTGCTCGTGCGCCTGGCCCGCGTAGATGATCCTTTCGAGCTGCATCGCGGAGAGCCGTCCGCTATCGGACAATTCCTTCGGCAGATGCGGGCGGTAGCGAATCGGCGGGGGCTCGACATTCGCGAGGCCGGGCGTCTCCACGATGACTCCCGGGTGCGGAGAGCCGCCAACGATGTGATGCGGGGAATATGCGAGCGTCTGAGCCGTCGCGTCCGGCGCGTCCTCATCGGTGGAGGTCACCGCGGCCGGCGAGGCAAAAATAGGCGCATCTGTGCCCACCGTCATTTCGTCGTGAGTGGATAACATCTATTTGTTTATGGATTTGGGTAGAGGGCTGAAACGCAACCCCGCCGCGAGTCCCCGATCGAAAGCGTCCTCGACGGATGAAGCAGTAATATTGGCAATATCGCCCACCACCGCCTCGGACTCTCGCTCATCGGGCGTCAGCTTGCGGCCGAGGATCAAAGTCACGCCGACCGTGGTGCCGTTGCGGTAGTATTCCCGGCCGGGCAAACCAATCGCTCCGGTCACCCGAACATCGGGGAGGAGCGAGTCCCAGAAGACCCGTCCCGCTTGGGTTCGGGGTGCTCCGCTTTCGCCCAGAATGACCGCGAATCTGCCGCCGTGCGCGAGTCGCCGAAGTGCAGATTCGACGTGGCGGAATCCGAATCTGCTCCAGTTCTCCTTCACCCGCCCGCCGCTCGACGAAAACGGCGGGTTCGCCATCACCACGTTCGGCGCAGCGCTCTCGGGCAGGAGGTCGTCTATGAACTCCGCGTCGTGCCCGGTCGGATCGAAGTCGAGAAGTCTCCCAAGCGCTCGGCGCCGCGCGTCCATCTCGTTCGTCAACACGGTCGCATCGGCCGCCCGTGCCCAGACCGCAAGACTGCCCGTGCCGCATGATGGTTCGAGCACGACGTCGTCCGCGTGCAGATTCAGCAGGTACGAAGCCAGATATGCGATCGGGGCGGGCGTCGAAAATTGCTGGTATGTGACCTGTGCGGCACTCCGCCAAGACTGCGTCGGCAGTCTCTTGTACAGAGGTTTGAGGATGCCGGAGCAGGCGGTGGACGGGTCGGTCGCGCGAAGTAGTTCTTTGCCGTACTTCGCCTGAATGAGAAAGTTCAGTGCGGTCTCCGCAACTTCGTGGCACAGATGTGGATCGATCGCGAATCCGTCAATCCCGCTCCCAATGCATAGGGCGAGCAATTCGCGGTTGTTGATCGGCGTCCCCATTTCGATAATCGTTGCGACCTGTTCGACCAGGGAGAAAGGGATGTGTGCTAGTTCGATCAATGGCCTCATCACCCCGACTGCCAGCCGCTAATTTTATTGCGTGAGCGGTGCCAGTTGCCGCGTCGCTTCGCCGAGGCATTTCGGGCTGAGGCGTTTAAGCCACTCGGGCACGCTGAGGTGTAACAGAGGGACTTGCGCCAACAGTGCTTCGTCGATACCCTTCATGGAACCATCCCACACGACGATCCGGACGCCATCGCCGTATCCAAAGGACGCTTGATCCGAATAGCGGAGTCGCACCAAAGCGGCTAACGCTCTTGCGACGTGCGGGTTGGTAAAGCTGTCGAGATCGAACGCGATCTCGAGCGGTCGCCCGCGCGCGGTCCCAATGATCTCGCGGTGGGAGGTGGCCACGCCGCTGTTGCCGACGACGTATCTATCGATGAGGAACCTCTGTGCGGTTGCCGCCTTTAGCGCTCCTTCGGTGACCAGTACCGGTTCGTTCGACGCCGAATGCGGGCAGGCGTGATGCAGTGGCGCCCCGGAACCGCACCCGGTCTGCTCGTTGGAGGATGAGAGCCAGATGTACCGCCCCGACCTGTTGCTAACGAACTTCATGAATCGGATCTGGCACGCTCGGATGCGACCGTCGAACCCAATGAATGGGATCAGCATAAGATCTTCAACCGAATCCTTCCTGCTCCCAAGACGTGTCTCACCATCTTCATCCCTCCAGAACCCCGGCACTCCGGAAAACGAGAGAGGAAACAGCGCTCGATCCCCCGCGAACGCTTGGACCAGCTTCCCGACCAAAGCGTCCCGACCTCGGACCGTCTTTGGAAAACTTCCGTAATTCGCATGATCGAGAACGCCCCTGTCGCGTAGCCCACCGCGTCCGCACACTATCTTGTCACTCGACGACGCGGGGGAGAGTTCGATCAGCTTGCGGTAGACCCGATCCCTTATCTCGGGCGGAGCCAAAGCGGGTGAATGAGCGAACTTTTTTCGGGCAGGGATGGGGCGGAACGGGCGCGCGAACTGCAAACCGGGATCGTGATCGTAGAAAACTCCCCATCCGTGAGGGCTGATCCGGTCCGCGTTCGTGGTGGACCGGGCGCAGAACGAGATCGTTTCCGTCGCCGTGGTGCTGCACCAATCCGGTTTTCCGCAGATCGAGCACGGGCGGTTCTTCGAAACCCTTCTGTACCCGACGCTATTGATCATCCGGACGTTCTCCCTCAGCGAGTCAACAGACTGCCAACAGCTTATTTGCTTGCGGGATTGTGGGTCGGTGAAACATGACTTTTTTGTTGACAAATGTCAGGTTCCACCACTTCTGACTGGTAGAAAGTCGGTAGGAAGCAGGACAAAAACTCGGCATTCATTCTGCCGAAAGCCAACGAAATCGGGGTGAGGCAACAGAGCGTTCGAGCCGAGTGACGGCCGACCGGATTCGGCGCGTGTAACGCGGAACGTCCCCGGGTGGCCGTCTTAGAAATTCACTTTCACGCCAGCGTGGATGAGCCGGGGCTGGGAAGGGAGGACGCCTCTCGAACGGTCGACGATTAACGTCCGGTCGAAGATGTTCTTCGCGGTAACGAAAAACGTCGAATGCCATTTTTCAATCTTGTAGTTGGCCGTTGCGTTCCAGTAGGTCTGCGACGGGATGACTCCGATTTGCCCGTTCGGCGTGGGGTTGACGGCGTTCAGATCATCGCCGAACTGCCTTCCGACGAACACATTTTCGATAAATGCGTCGATCCCGCGCTGGTGGGAATAGCCGAAGCTTGTCGTGACCAGTGTCTCCGGAGCGTACGGGAGTCGGTTCCCGGTGATGATGCAGCCCGTCGGGGAGAAACGCCGCTCGGCCGGGCAGTACTGGTTGAGGACGCTCGCCGAAGTAACGGTGCTCAGCCTGTCGCCCCTGAATTCCGCGAGCGGAAGATAGGAATAGGCGGTGCGAACGTAAAAGTTGTGCGATGACGTGAAAACGGTTCCGCTGTCGATCGAGCCGGTCAGCTCGATCCCCTGCTGCAGCGTTCGCCCGCCGTTGGTGAACTGGGTGCCGCTCGCGATCGACGCCGCGACGATCTGGTTTTCGTAATCGTTCCGGAAAAACGTGGCCGTCAGATCGACGCCGCGGAAAGGCCGTGAGCGTGCCCCAAACTCGTAGTTCCAGCTCAATTCGGAATCGAGATCCCGCACGCCCCCCGCGTCCGTCACGACATCCTCGACCCGCGGCGGGGCGAAACCGCGGTGGACGCCCGCGAATATAGTGGTGTTCTTCAGACCCGAATAGGCCACGCCGAAACCCGGGATAACCTCGGTCAAAGAAGTTTCGCCGGTAACGCCGGCGCCGCCGTTGAAAAGCAAATTTGACCGCTCATAATTGATGTTTTCGATCCTGATCCCGGGCGTGAACGCGAAATCTTTCCAAATGAACCGGTGCTGGAAGAAACCGGAGTAGACTAGAGCCTTTCTCTCGTTCTGCTCGATCAGCCGCCCGTCCCGCGAGGTCGGCAGGTCCCCATATTTCCCAAGCCGATCCTGATCCTCCCGATGGATCCGGAAGCCGATGTTCGTTTCGTTACGGACGGCCCCGAGGTTGAAGTTGAAGTTCAGCCGCGGCTCCACTCCGATGGTCAGGTAGTCCCGCAAGTTGCCCCTGTTCCCGCAGGTCGTATTGAGGTCCGCAAGGCTCAAACAATCGACGTCGCTGATTGGGTTGGTCGGGTCCGATGGGCGGAAGAGCCTGAAAGGGCGCTCGCCGGAATTCGACGTCTGCCGCCACCAATCGCGCGAGAAGTAATTGGAGTAGAAATTCGTCGTGAGGCTGATCCGAGACGAGAGCACGGCCGCGTGCTGGAGAGAGAACCCATATCGCCGCCCGTAAAAGAAATCGTTCTTGAATATATTGCCCCTCGGATCCGCGGCGAACTCCGCCTCGGTCGCTCCCGTGTAAGTGAGGTTGGAATCCTCGCGGAAGAACGTGAACTTCGCGGTGAGCGAGTTGCGGGCGTTGAAATCAAACGTCGCCTTCGAGGCAAGATCGAACAGCTTGAAGTTCGTGTTCTCGCGCGATCCGTCACCGCGTTTGTGATTGAAATTCAGAAGAGTCCCCAACCTCCCGAATGTGCCGCCGAAACCCGCCCCGCCGTTGAAGAACGAGCGGCTTCCGCCCTCCAGCAAAATATCAACGCTCGGCTTTTGCGGCGGGTTCGGGGTGATGTAATTGACCACCCCCGCGATCGTCTGGGGGCCGTACGCGATCTGCCCGGAGCCTTTGAGCACCTCGATCGATTTGTAACGCTCGACCGGCGGGTGGTAATACGACGAATTGTCGCCGTACGGGGCGTACGAGAGCGGAAGGCCATCTTCGAGCAACAGCACCTTTGTCGAGCGGGTCGGGTTGGCCCCGCGGATCCCGATATTCGGCCTCAATCCGAAACCTTCCTCATCGCGCACGTTGACGCCCGCTATCTTGCGTAGGGCTTCGGAGAAATTGAACACGCGCGCGTTTTCTAGCTCACGCCCGCCGATCCTCTCGATCGAACCCGGGATCTCGCCCAGGCTTTCCGTCGTACCGGCGAGGTACCCGGAGGCTACGGAGACCTCGGCCGCGATGGGGACGGCAGACAGCTCGATTTCTATATTATTCTCGGCGCCTGAACCGAGCCGCACCTCCCGGATCCTCGTGCCGAATGTGTCCGCGAACACCTCTATCCGATACGTTCCCGCCGCCAGATCGGAAAACCGAAATTTTCCCGACGCGTCGGTTAGCGTTTCGCGATCGAAGCGGACACCGACGCTCGAGACCTTAACGCGCGCGCCGGCGACCGCAGAGCCGTGTTCATCCCTGACGCTTCCTCCGACGCTTGCGAGTGACTGAGCGACCGCGGGCAGACCGATCACCAACAACAGAAAAACCGAACATGCGGTACGACACAAAGACATTACGATATAGGTCCCTTCATGAGATTATCTTCATAACTGCAAATGAAATTCATTTTCAATAATGGAGAATACTATTCGTCTGGGCCACGTTTGTCAAAGATTCTTTGCGAGAATCTTTCGCCTGGGCGGCGGTGTGCTAGGTCGCGCGATTAGCTGTTTTGGGTGGGGGGCTGACTATTGCCCCGTCCGGGTTAGCGTTACTTTAAAACGAGCCCCTCGCTCGGTGTTCTCCGCGGTCAGGTTTCCGTCGTGTTGGGTGACGATCCTGTGCGCGACCGAGAGGCCGAGCCCGGTGCCTTTGTCTTTGGTAGTGAAGAATGGATCGAAAATGCGTTCCTTATCGTCGGCGGCAATCCCAACGCCCGTGTCTTCGATTTCGACCGTCACGGTGTCTCCCGACTCATACGTCCGAAAGACGATTGTGCCCCCGTTTGGCGTTGCATCGAGGGCGTTGATCGCGAGGTTCAACAGCACCTGCACTATTTGCTCGGGGTCGATTTCGATCGGCGACAGTCCCGAGGCCAATTCCTTTTCTATTGAAACGCTGCCCTCCGCGGCCCGCGGGTCTAAAAGCGATATGACCGACTCCACAAGTTCGTTGACGCTCGACGGTACTTTGGAGAGTTTCGGCGGTCGGGCGAACCTGAGGAACTCGCTTACAAGCTTATCGATCCGCTCGACCTCGACCTTCGCGATACGCGCAAATTCACGTCGCGGGCTGTCCTCGGGGATTTCGTCCTCGAGAATCTCGACGGCGCCCTTGATGGCTCCCAACGGATTTCGCACTTCGTGAACTACCCCGGAGGCGATCTCCGCAAGCGAGGAAAGCCGTTCCGCCTGCAAGAGCTGCCCGACGGTCTGCCGGAGATCGGCGTACGCGGTCTGAAGCTCGGTGTTAATCCGCTCGGCACGTTCGTGTTCCCTACGTTTCTGATCCCCCAGCCATCCCGTCACCGCCCCGATCACGAAGAACAATCCGATTTCCGCGTACTGATTCAGGGCGTATTCGTAGTTTTGGTGTTGCCAGTGGAGCAGAATATGCGGCAGATACGAGACTGCGGCCAATGCGGCCGCACCGATCCCGCCACCGAGCCCGTACCAAAACGCGGCCAGGATGATCGGGATGTAAAAGATGCGCTGGTAGATTTGATGGAGGACGATGCTGTCCACCGGCGTGACATAATGAAGCACCGCGACGAACATGATCGTCACGACGAGCGCTATCACGGCGGTCGGCGAACTCTTCTTATTCATCAAGGCCGAACTTCTGCATTCGGTAGATCAACGCACTTCTCGTGATGTTCAGATAGCGAGCCGCCTGCGATTGATTTCCGTTGTGGAGATCCAGGGCGTGCGCGATGATCTCGCGCTCCAATTCTTCGAAAGAGATTCCGTCGGGCGGCAGTTCCATCTTCACTCCGCCGAAACTCGTCGCCGGCTCCCGGATGTATTCGGGAATGTCGTCTACCGTTAGACTGTTTTCATCCGAAAGAACCACCATCCGCTCGATCACGTTTTCGAGCTCGCGGACGTTGCCCGGAAATGAATATTCGGAGAGCGATTTGATCACCTCCGGTTTCATTCTCAAGCTCTCGAAACCGTGCTTCCGTTTCGCCCGGCGGAGAAAGTGATTGGCGAGCAGCGAAATGTCGTCCCGCCGCGCCCGCAATGGCGGCAGTTTTATCGGGACGACCGCAAGGCGGAAATACAAATCCTCGCGGAAGTTTCCCGCCGCGACCATTTCGTGAAGATCTTGATTGGTCGCGGCGATCACCCGCACGTCGAACTTTCGGGGATCGTTTTCACCCAGCCGGACAACTTCGCGCTCTTGTAGGACGCGAAGCAATTTCGGCTGTAGGGGAAGCGGCATCTGGCCGATCTCATCCAGGAAAAGCGTGCCGCCGTTCGCCGCCTCGAATTTGCCTTTCGTATCGGCGGTCGCGCCGGTGAAACTGCCGCGCTTGTAGCCGAACAGTTCCGCCTCGATCAGCGTTTCGGGGATCGAACCGCAGTTGACCGGGATGAATGGCCCTCGCTTCCGGCGCCCTGAAAAGTGAATGCCTTTGGCGACGAGCTCCTTGCCGGTGCCGGATTCGCCCGAGATCAGCACCGTAACGTCCGATCGCGAGACCCGCTCTACTGTCTTCATCACGCTCGTCATCGCGGCAGACTCGCCGATGACGCTGTCGAGCCGGAACTCGCGTTCGACCAGTTCCCGAAGCTGCAGGTTCTCGTTCCTTGTTTCGCTAAAGCTCAGGGCTCGCTCGATGGTCAAAAGTATCTCGTCCCGATTGAATGGCTTGTTGACGTAATCGAATGCCCCTAACTTCATCGCGCTGACGGCGGTCTCCACCTCGCCGAACGCGGTCGTGACGACCACTGGGACATCACCGTTCGTAGCTTTAATTTTTTCCAAAAGCTCGAGTCCGGACAGTCTCGGCATTCGAAGATCCGTGATAACGCAATCTACCTCGTTATGTTCGAAGATCGTTAACGCTTCTTGACCGTCAGCCGCTGAGATAACTTTGTAACCCGCTTCGCCTAGTTGAAATTCCATAACCCGACGGAGGTTTTCGTCGTCATCGGCGAGAAGAACTGTATGGCTGTCATTTTTTTTCACTATTTGGTGTCGGTTTTCCTTTCAACAAGCCAAACCTCGATGTTCCGCAGCGTCTCTATCGCGCGGGCCGTTTCACCTTCCTGCACCAGCCTCCCGAATTCGAGATATTTTTTCGCGAGTTCGTCGAGCAGCGCGGCGTCGGCCCCGATCTCGGCCGCGAGACGGTTGGCCGTTTCATCCAGCCGAACCGAGTTGCGGTTTTGGAGTGTGCGCGCTGTCGCCACTATCCGGAGCGCCGGGGCGTCGAGTTGACGCTGGAAAGCAACGACGGCTTCCTCAAGGGCCCTTAGCTGCCGTTCCCGCCAGTTCGCCCGCCAGAGGAATACGCCGAACGCGACGGCTACGACAAAATAGAAAACACGAAAAATGAATGCCGTGGGGTGAGGCGCAAAGATCTCGGACCATAATCCGCCTGCGTGTACATCCGCACCGAGTTCGACGTGCATGACCGCATCGACCACCCAGGCGAAAGCCCCCAAGCCGATCCCGAACCAGATTTCTTTGTAGCACTTAAGAAACTTCATGTTCCACGCATCAACCGCATTACCTGATCTCAAACGTCAGCGTCGCCCACTTGGATTCGTAGTTGAGCTTCGGGTCGTCCAACCGCGTCATGTTGATGAACCGCACGTACCACTTGCCAGCGCCGTCAAGCTTGAATCTCGCGATGCCCTTCTTATCGGTTCGAACATCCCGACCGGTCACAACTTTTCCATCCGTCTCGCGTCCGGACTGAACGAACTGATTCACCAGCGGCTTTCCGTCTTTCAGGCAAAGTATCTCGATGGTATCGCCGGGCTTCAACTTGTACGGGTTCTCCTGTGGGACGAGCTCGACCGGATACCCGAGAACCGCTTTGAAGCTATCGGTTCGCACATCGCCGGCCTGAAAGATCGCCTTTACGTGCTTGGAATATCTTTCGCGCACTTTTTTGTCGAGTTCCTTTTTCTCCTTTCTCTCGGCGAGAGTGTCCGGGATACCGTCATGCGACAGGTAATCGTTGAAGTCTTTGCCCTCCAGATCAATCTCGCGTTCCATTGTGGACAGACCGGCTACGTATGTGCCCGCGTCTTTGATGTCTAAGTTGAGAAAAGAGGTCGTCTCGTTCTTGGTGAAATTCGCCTCTACCGGTTTCATCCGAACGCCGTCCGGCGCGACAAGGCTCACGTCCCGCAACCGGGCGAAACTCACCGCCCCCTCGCTCGCCATGAATGTCCCGTTCAGGATGTTTATCGTCACCTTCGAATTCGCCGCGACGAAAAAGCTGTCGAGCTTGAGAAAAAGATCATGACCGAAAACCTGCGCGGTCAAAAGAACCAACGCAAGTACCGCAGTGAATAAGGCTTTTCTCTTCATAATCGCTCCTTCTATTTTATCTCGAACGTCAACGTGGCCCATTTCGATTCGTAATTCACTTTGGGGTCGTCTACCTTGACCATATTGATGAACTTCGCGTACCACTTGCCGACGCCTTCAAGTTTAATCTTGATCATCCCCTTCGCGTCGCTCCGGAGGGATTTTTCAGTAGCGAGTTTTCCGCTCGATTCGTACCCGACCAGGACGGTTTGACCGACAAGAGGCTTGCCGTCTTTCAAGCATAGTACATCGATGCTCTCGCCCCGCTTCGATCGATACGGGTTTTGCTGCGGGATCATCTCGGCCGCGCGGCCCAGAACGGCCTTGTAATCGTCCGTCTGCGTTTCGCCGGCCTGCAGGATAGTTTTGACGAATTTCGAGTAGCGGTACCGCGCGTCCTTATCAAGTTCTTTGTCCCGCGTGCGGTTGTCCAGGACGTCCGGGATGCCTTCGAGTGTAAGGTATTCGTTGAACTCCTTCGCGGCGAGCGCGTTCTCACGCCAATTGGTCGAAAGCCCGACGACGTAGTTTCCTGCCTCCGGCGTCGCTACGGTCAGGAACGCGGTCGTCTCGTTCTTGGTGAAGTCGGCCTCTTTCGGGCTCAAACGCTTGCCGCCCGGAGACACAACGCTAACGTCCGTCAGCCTAGCGAACGCGACTGCGGCTTCGCTACTCATAAACGTGCCGTTCATCACGCTCAACCGCACCGTCCCGCCCGGTTTGGTAAAAAAGTTCTCCGGCTTCAAGAACAGATCGTGCCCGAACGCCGGCAAAGCAAGCAAAACCGCGATCAGCATAAAGCTAACGATTTTTCGTTTCATTTATCCTCCGTCGAATCATGTTTCTTTGACCGCTTTTAAGAGCCGGATCGTGCCGAACAAGCTGTTGAAGAAATCAGTCTCCTCGACCTCGACGAAGCCTTCCTGCACGACCATATCCGGCAGCCGCCCCTCGAAATTGTCTTTGGTCGTCTCCGAACCATCGAGCACCTGGATGAACCGCGAACCCAGCTTCATTAGCAGATTCGCCGGCTTCCCCCAATCCGCAATATGCAGTTCGCCATCCGATTTCAAAACCCGTCTTGCTTCAGCCAGGGAGCGTGCCTTGCTCTTCTCGGACAAGTGATGAAAGAAAAGGCTGGAGACGACGCGATCGAACGACTCGTCCTCATACGGCAGATCGAAGGACATCGCCTGAACGTACCGAACCGCAACGTTCCGATGGCGGGCTTTCTTCTTCGCTATGCCGAGAATCTTCGAATCGCCGTCGATACCGACAACCCCCGCTTGCGGCTCCTGCTCATGGATGAGTAGCGCAAGCGTGCCGGTACCGCATCCTAAGTCCAAAACGCTATGACCCGCCGTTATCCTCGCATGCTCGACGAGCGCGTCCTTGAATAACCGCTCCCGGGTCGTCCAGCCCACAACCGTATCGTAGAGAGGCGTCAACGCGTGATAAGACAGAGCAGGAATATACCGGTCATCATTCATCGGGGCGCTGGATCAGAGATCGTTAATGGGACTAGTAAGGTAGACCGCTGACACTTAGTCGTGCAAATTACGTTCCCCGGCATTCTCAAGGAAACGATGCGATTATTCGGGCACGCAGTGCGCAGATGTGCGTTAGCAGACATGAGTGTCTGCTAACGCACATCTATTAACAGATATTTCCCTGCACGCTAACGCTTTGCCCGGGGTGCCTTCACGCCTGCGATTTGTTCTCCCTGAACTTCGACATCTTCACGGCGCCGTCAGCGTAGTGCATCTCTATCATGTACAGGAACTCAAGATCGGTTTGATCGCTTACGATCTCGGCTTTACGCTTTGCCTACCCGGATCAAGAGCCGTGCTGCTGGTGATCGCCACTGCCGAGTTTTGTCTTGAGCCACTCGGCGCGGAGCATGAAGCTTCCATTCGTTACAACACGATCACCGACATTCACGCCTTCGAGAACGGGGAACCGCCCGTCCACCTCGCTCCCCAATCGGACCGGCCTTAATTCGAACACGTTCGGGTCCGATGTGGCGATAAAGACGACCTGGCGGTTCTCGATATTCTGTACAGCGGCCGACGGCACAACAGGCACCGTCCGCTCGCTCTGGCCAAGTGAGCCGAAAGCGACGTTCACGTATGTCCCGAGTTTCAGCGCCCGGTCGGCGTTCGCCAATTCTACGCGCACTTTCGCAGTGCGAGTCGCCTGATCTATTGAAGGATCGATGTACGTCACATGCCCGCGAAAGAGCCGATCAGGGAAGGCTCCGGCCGTGACGCTTGCTCCGCTTCCGACGCGCAGGCGGGGAAGGTCCTGTTCGAAAACTTGGGCGATCACCCACACGTTCGACAGGTCGGTTACGCGCAAGAGCTCCTTGTTCGCTTCCACGACTTCACCGGCGTTCACCGTACGGCTTGTTACCGTACCACCGATCGGGGCCAGGACCGCGAGCTCGGAGGTGACCTGTGACGCGTTTCGGAGCGAACTCACCCGGTCCGGCGACATCCCGTAAAGGATCAACCTCTGCCGCGAGGTCGCCAATTCGCTTTCGGAGGAGCGGAGTTTGTTCAGGGCCTCTTCGTTCTGCGTTCGCGTTTCGGGATTGATTTCCACAAGCCGCCCCGCCCTTTCATGGCGGCGCCGCGCCTCGGTCACTTCAGCCTCGGCGGTCCGCAACTTGGTGTTGTCCTGTTCGAGTTCCTCTCGGCTCGCCGCGCCTATTTTTATAAGGCGCGTGGTTCGCTGGTATCGGTTTTGCATCTCGGCAAGCGCGGCTTCCGCGGCTTTTAATTGCTTTGCTGCCTGGTCGAGTTCGGTTCGCCCGGGCTGATTTATTCCGACCAAACGTTGCGTGCGTTCGTAGTTCTGCCGGGCGTTTTCCGTTTCAGTCTGAAGAGCGATGTAACGCGACTGTGCTTCCGCGAATTCGTTACTGAAGACAACGGCGACGGTCTGTCCCCTGTTCACGTTTTCACCGAGTTCCGGCGGTACTGCGCGAACAACGCCGCCCACGAGTGCCAGGGCCGGCGTGTTGCGGTAAGCGTTGGCTTCGATCACGCCCGTCGACGCGGTAAGGCCGACCTCAGCGGCGAGCTGTTCGCCGACGGTTTCGATGGAGATGCCGGAGGTGGCAAGCTGTTCAGGCGTGATCGTCAGAGTTTGCCTCGTCATGGGCTCGCCCGCCGGGAGATCGTCCATAGCGGTGGAACGCGGGGCCGGTACCGGCCGCCCGGCACTGCTGTCGCGCAGGGCGAAATACCAAACGAGCAGGAGGATCAGCCCGGCCGCAGATATGGTGGCAGCGATCACGCCGGGGTGAACTCGCCTTGACCGGGGCGGGTCGGTGATCGTTTGCTCCGTGTGCGAAATGACAGTTCCGTCATCGTCGAACACTGTGTTCTCCGTCTCCAATAAGGGGCGATCCGGCTCAGGGATGTTGTTTTCGTCTTTCTCGTTCATTTGCTTATCAGTTCCGATGCGTTCACGACGCGGAGGATCTCCACGCGAGACAGATAAGATTCAAGCTGGGAATCGATAAATCCGCTTTCGGTCTCGATAAAGCGGTGATGCTCCGCAATGAAGTCCAGAAGCGTTTTGGACCCTAACTCGTAAGTTTGCCGCACTACCGCAAGGTTCTGTGCCGCCTGATCACGCACACCCACGCGGTATATCTCCATCGAACGGGTCGAACGGTTGTACCGGACGTAGGCGGCTGCGACTTCCCTTCGGATCGTGAGTTCGCCGAATTCTCGACGCTTCCTGGCAGCTTCTTCCTCAAGGATCGCGGCCTCGATCATGCCCTGATTGCGGTTCCTGACGGGGAGGTTCAGCCGCACACCGAACGTGAAGAAGTTCGATCGCATTTCGATCGGCTGCAGCGCGCCGGCCTCGTCGATCCCCGAGAGCGGGAACCCCGACCTCATCCGTTGATAGCCGACCATAACATCCGCATCAATGCGTCCTTCGGTCCGTGCTTGCGCGGTCCTTGCCGCGGCGAGTTGCTCGACCGCCCGTGCACCCGCGAGGTCTGTCCGGCGTTCCAGAGCCTGCCTCGTCGCCTCGTCCGCCGGGGGAAGCTGGTCGATCAGATCACCGAAATCGCCGCGTATCCGGAGCGGTTCCTCCGGCGGCATACCGGTCAGATTCCTCAGCTCCAGAAGGCGAATCTCGACGGCTCCTTCGCTGGTCTCACGGGTCGCACGGATGCGATTGAGCTCGACCGTTTCCATGCTCCGCTCGAGCGGCGGCGTCCGGCCTTCTTCCACCCTCGCGGCGACCAAGCTGAAATTCTCCAGCGCCCTTGCGAGCATCTCTTCCGTGAACCTCAGCTTAAGTGCCGCGGCCAATGTTTCACCAAACTTCGCTCGCACCTCGGCGGCAACTTGCCGCTCCCGTTCGGCGACCGCAAGCTTTCTTATCTCGGACTCGCGCTCGGCGACCCGGATGCGAGAACCGCGCCTGCCGCCCAGTTCGAGCGGCAACCCGCCCTCGACCATCAGGCTATTGTCGGGCCCACCGATCATGCGTGTGCCGCTGACCTCGACGCTGGGGTTCGGCCGCAGCCGGGCCTGTCGGATCAGGGCTTCGCCGGCCTCCGCTTCATTGCGCATCGCCGCGATCTCGGCATTGTTGGCGATCGCGAATTTCACAAGATCGTCCGCCGTCCGGCCGCCGGTTTGATCCAAATATTTCAGGTGAGAAAGCGGTTGGGCGTCGGGCGTACTCACTTGCGGACGGGTGGGCACTTGCGGGCGGACTGTGAGGCAACCGGGTATCACCAAAAGGACGGTGATCACCGCTAACAGCGCACGCTTCGACAAACCTATCGAGAAATGTTCCATCACTTTATGCTAGGTCCAGTCGCCTTTAGAGTTATCATCCCGCATCACACCTGCCGCTTCGCGCTTCAGTTCCCATAGCCGCATCCAGTAAAAGATCACTGGCGTCACGATCAGGACGTGCACGAGGCTCGACACCATACCGCCGAAAACCGGGGTCGCAAGCGGTTTCATCAGTTCCGACCCGGCGCCCGTGCTCAGCATGATCGGGAGCAATCCGGCGACGATCGTCGTCACGGTCATCACCTTCGGGCGGAGACGTAGAAGCGCTCCCTCGGTAACGGCGTCAAGCAGGCTTTCCCGGTCGAGTTGGCCAAGCTCTTCCTTCTTCCTCTTAACAGCTTCCTCCAGATAAACGACCATGACGATACCCGTTTGCACCGCGGCTCCGAACAGTGCTATGAACCCGACCCACACCGCTACGGAGAAGTTGTACTGAAGCAGCCACAACAAATAAAAACCGCCGGTCAACGCGAACGGGACGGCAAGCAAAACGTGAGCGGCTTCGAGGAACGAATGGTAGGTCATGTACAGCGTCCCGAAAATGATCAGGATCACGATCGGGACCACGATCGTCAATCGTTTCCGTGCACGCTCCTGGTTCTCGTACTGCCCGCTCCAGGCAACGTAGTAACCTTCCGGGAGCTGTATCTTCTGGGCGATCGCCTGTTTGGCCTCGTCGACGAAACTTCCGATGTCGCGGCCGCGCACATTAAGAAGCACCGTGCCGCGCAGGAGTCCGTTCTCGCTTTGAATCATGGACGGTCCTTCGACTGAGCGAATCTCGGCGAGTTGCGAAAGTGGAATGGATTCCCCCGCCGGCGACGTCACCGGGATGCGCCCGATCGCCTCGGCTGATGACCGGAACTCTTCCCCGTAGCGCACCCGGATCGGGAAACGCCTTCGCCCTTCGATCGTCACCGTCAAGTTCGTTTCGCCGATACCCTTTTCGATGACGTCCTGTATCATCGAGACCTCGATGCCGTAACGTGCGGCAGCCGTGCGATTGATGACAATATCGATGTACGGGGCCCCGCCGATCTGCTCGGGGTAGACGTCCGCGGCACCGGGAACGTCCTTCACGACCGCCGCGATGTGCTGGGCAGTTTCCTCAAGGGTGTCGAGGTCATTCCCGAATATCTTGATCCCCACCTGCGAACGTATCCCGGTCGCGAGCATCTCGATGCGGTTGATGATCGGCTGCGTCCAGATATTGGTCACGCCTGGCATCCTCAACGCGGCGTCCATCTCGGCGACGAGTTTCTCCCGCGTCATCCCATCGCGCCACTGATCCTCCGGCTTCAGGTGGATGATGGTCTCGTTCATGTTTATCGGCGACGGATCAGTTGACGTTTCCGCCCGCCCCGCCTTCCCGACTGCCCACTCGACCTCCGGGAAGCTCTTCAGTATCTCGTCCTGCCTGCTCATGATCCGCAAAGCTTCGTCGATCGAGATGGCCGGATCTGTTACCGGCATGTACAACAGGTCGCCCTCGTTCAATGGCGGCATGAACTCGCTCCCGATCTTGGTGGCGACGAACATCGCACCTGCGAAGAACGTCAGAGCGATGAGAACCGTGGCGGGGCGGTTCCTTAGGGCGGTAACAAGAACGGGCTTGTAAACCCCCCGCAGAAATCGCATTATCGGGTTCCATTCCTCCGGCCGCAGCTTTCCGCCGAGCAGATAACCGCAAAGTACCGGCACCAGCGTTACCGCCATGAACGCCGCGGCGATCATTGCGAAGGTCTTCGTATAAGCAAGCGGGTGGAAGAGTTTTCCTTCCTGGCCGGTCAATGCGAAAACCGGGATGAACGCAATGACAATTATCGCCATCGACGAGAAGATCGGGCGGCCGACCATTTTAGTCGCCTCCAGGACGATCTCCCAGACGCGCTTCTTGTCGGTCATGTTGACCCCTTCCTTTTCGATCGCCCGGTACGCGTTCTCCGTCACGACGATCCCGGCGTCGACGAGGTCGGACACCGCGATCGCGATGCCCGCCAGCGACATGATGTTCGAAGTGATCCCGAAGAAATACATGAACAGGAACGACGCAAGAGCCGCAAGCGGGAGTGGGACCGTCACGATCAGAATTGATCGGAAATGCGCAAGGAAAATCAGGTTAACTAGAGTAACGAGGATCAACTCTTCGATCAGAGCTTCCTTAAGCGTGTCCGCTGTGCGGTTGATGAGGTCGGTGCGGTCGTAGAAGGGTACGAGTTCGACGCCGGGAGGGAGGCCGGGCTTGATCTCTTCGATCTTTTGCTTGATGTTCTCGATGGCCTCGAGAGCGCTGACGCCGTAGCGCATTATTACGACGCCGCCGACAGTTTCCTTGCCGTTTTTATCGAGTGCTCCGGTCCTGAACGCGTTGCCGAGCTCCACCTCGCCGAGACTCCGGACGTAGATCGGTGTGCCGTTTTGCGAGCCGACTACGATGTTTTCGACGTCAGCGACCGATTCAACAAGGCCGATACCTCGAACGACCGCCCACTCACCGGCCTGCTCGACGACGTTCCCGCCGACGTTGTTGTTTGACCGTGAGACGGCTTCAACAACTGTTGATAAAGGAAGGTTGTAAGCGCGGAGCTTGTTCGGATCAACATTGACCTGATACTGCTGAATGTAACCGCCGACGCTGGCAACCTCAGCAATTCCCGGCGTCGAATTCAACTGATACCGCACGAACCAATCCTGGAGCGTCCGCAGGTCACGAAGGTTCATCGTTTCCGATTCGAGCGTGTACCAGTAGACCTGACCGAGACCCGTCGCATCCGGCCCCAACGTCGGCGTGACGCCCTCCGGAAGTTGTTTCGATACCAGATTGAGCCGTTCGAGAACCCGCGTTCGCGCCCAGTAAAGATCAACGTTGTCCTCAAAAATAACGTTGACCATCGAAAAACTGAAGGCGGAACTCGCCCGCACCGTGCGGACGCCGGGCAACCCCTGAAGGTTGGTGACGAGCGGGTAGGTGACCTGGTCCTCGACCTCCTTCGGCGAGCGGCCCGCCCAATCCGTAAAGACGATCACCTGGTTATCGGAAAGATCGGGAATCGCGTCGATCGGTGTGTTCACCAATGCGTAGTACCCAGCGATCGCCAACCCGATATAAATAGCGATCACGATAACGCGATTCTTAAGCGACCATTCGATTAGCCAGTTGATCATGACATTGGATTTGCCTAGCTGTTCTAGAGCTTGCGCGAAACTATTGTGCCGTTACCGCGAGGTTGGCTTTCCCCTTTCCGACAGGGCCTTCATACGAGACCTGCGCTTGCCACTCACCCGCCATTTCAAGATCTACAGACGCTTTGTACACACCTGGCGTCCCGGTCGTGGTCAGCACTGCGGCATTGTTCATCGCGGCCATTGTTCCCATCGCCGGCATGAAGAAATTCAGCGACGCAGCCCCGGCATCGACGGGCTTCCCTGAGGCGTCCGCAAACGTCAAAATAAGGTCTTGCTTCCCATCGCGCAGCACGCCGTCCGTGTTCGCCAGCGAGACCGTGAGGTTGTTGCCCGCCGGGCCGTTCTTGATGACCTTCCCGCTGACAGCCGAGCTGTCCGTGCTGGACCCGCATGCGGCCAAAACGACTGCGGCAGCCAAAAACACTAAAACGATAGCTATTCTTTTCATTAAACTTTCCTCTCTTAAAATTGATGGACTTCTACCGAGTCCGTCAGCCGGATCGGCGAAAGAGCGTATTTTTACTCGATCGCGGAAGCCTTTTGATACGGAATTGTGAAATTCAGGCGCTCTGCGCCCCTGAAGCTAAATCAGGAATGAGTGGTGACGTAGAAATAGGGGCAGGTGTTCCTTGGCACGAATCCTATTCTCGGACTGATAGTGGAAGGTGTGAGAAACCGGCTTAGCAGGTGGCAGCGCCCTGTTTCGTTCGATGGCAGACTGGGCCGCCTTGAGCACAACCGGTAACGGCACGCTCGGTCCCGACGTCGTTTCTGCGGGTTCCGTGCAGTTCGCCGCACAGCATAAACGAGCGGCCGTCGCGGCAGCAGATTGCTCCCCGCTCTTCGCCTTTTTGCAGCAGCTCGCCATCTTGCCGTTGCCTCCCGAATGGAGCGGCATCCCCGCCGCGACGCCTCCGGCGATCGCGAGAAGCAAGAGAATGGAAGTGAGCCGTTTTTTCACGTTAAACTTTCTGAGCGGTTTACCAATTCCTCTGTCGGCCTTGGCGGTGAATATTCACTAATTTGAGTCACTAGCAATCTACATACCAAGCAAAACGGTTCGGTAATGAATCCTTATCCATTGCGGACGTGGATCCTGTACATCCCCCACCCGTGAACGGCAAATCCGGCGAGTATCAGGAGCACAGCTAAAGGCTGGAAATATTCCGCAAACATTACACCGAGTCCGAATCCCGCGATCCCAGCGCCGAAAGCGGAAGCCCGGAATTCAGAAGCCTTCGCCGTCTGGAGGTCCACCTCGCTCACACCACCCCCGTGACCCGGAGGGCCAAATAGGTAATCACGCCCGCGATGACGGCCCAGCAGAGCCAGTAAAGCCAGACACTCATCTGATTCCCGCTTCGCCGTGCTTTCCCTTTCATCTAATTGCGCCCGCCCCATGGCACGAGATTTTCCTTAATGTAAACCGCAAGTAATGTGCCAATTTCGATATGAATCAAGAAACCGAGAGATATAGGGCGTCTCAGCCGCGTTCAACGGAAATGTCTTAGGTTCTGGCGCCGGGTGAATTGTTCACTTTCAAGCAGTTCAGTCTGTTCTCAGACATCTGGGGTCTTTGGAGTGATATGTTCCGCCGGCCCACTTGATCGGCGGATTCATTAATTTTTCGGGAGTTCCGGCCTCGCCGTTGTGTTGTTCGGCTGGTCCATTTGCAGATGCAATCCACGGTCGGATGAAGAAAGTCTGGAGCGGAGGGCTTCGCGCATGAAGCGGACCCGAGGGCCATGCAGGCCGCTAGGCAAAAGCTTAGAAGGCGTGAAAATTTCCGCAGTGAGCGCGAACCTATCCCGAATATGAGGTGTCGAGCAGCCAGGCCGGAAAGAAATGCCGCACCGGAAGCGACGCTATTTCGTCATATTGAGCCTGTACAGTCTCTTGATGCGCGAATAACAATGTCGCGGCCGGCAATTATCGAAAGGAGGATGTTTTATGAACAAGCATATGGTCCTGATGGTGATCGGGTGTGTCCTGCCGCTGCTTCTGATCTTTCTCGCACCACTGATCGGTTTGGACGGGAAGATCTCGCTTCTTATATTCGTGATCGCGATGTTCCTTTGTCATCTGCTGATGCCGATGCATTTCGGCGTGAGCGGCGGCCACAGCGACAAGCACTTCGGCGAGGGCGGGGAGGCTGAGAGATGAACAAAATTGATGTCAAGATATTCGGTTTCGCGGTCGGGAGCACGGTTGCGCTGCTTTACCTCGGGTGCGTGGTCGTGCTGATGGTGGCGGGACACGAAACCGCGGTGAGGTTCGGGAACAGTCTGCTACACGGGCTGGATATCTCCGGGATCATCCGGACGGACATTCCATTGTTGGAGGCACTGTTCGGGCTGATCGAGACGTTCGTTATCGCCTGGCTTTCCGGCGCGTCGATCGCCGCGATCTACAACGCCGCGACGGGGGGGCGAGCATGAGGTCGTGGTCGTTGCGGCTGGGCAGGTTCTTCGGGATCGATGTGTTTGTCCATTGGACTTTCTCGATACTTCTCGTCTGGATATTTCTGATGCACATCTCGGGCGGCCACGGGGCGGCCGGGGGCATTGCAGGCGTATTTTTCGTTTTGGCGCTCTTCGCTTGCGTCGTCCTTCACGAATTCGGTCACGCCTTGACGGCCGCCCGCTTCGGCATCAAGACAAAGGACATTACCCTTTATCCGATCGGCGGGATAGCTAGCCTCGAAGGTATGCCGGAAAAGCCCAGCGAAGAATTGCTCGTCGGACTTGCCGGCCCGTTGGTCAATCTGGGTATTGCCCTCGTCATCTGGGTTTACCTTAGTGCCACCGGTCAACTGCCGGGTCTTGCGGCGGTGGCGGGCTCGGACGATATGGCGAGCGTGCCCTTCCTGTGGAACCTGCTTTTCGCGAACGTGGTGCTAGCCGTTTTCAATCTAATTCCAGCCTTCCCGATGGACGGCGGGCGGGTGCTTCGGAGCTTGCTGTCGTTCATGATGGACAAGTCGAACGCAACGCGGGCTGCCGCGGCCCTGGGACAGTTCCTTGCGATCATGTTCGTGTTTTTCGGTTTCTTTTATAACTTCTGGCTCGTGTTCATTGGCCTTTTCGTTTTCCTCGGCGCCGGAGGCGAGGCTGCTGCGGAAACCATGCGTGCTGCCCTCTCCGGCCTTAAGGTTAGGGATGCAGTCATGCGGCGTTTCACCCTTCTCCGGCCGGACGACACTCTAGGACGAGCAGCGGATGTGCTCCTCAACAGCCAAGAGACTGTTTTCCTGGTCGCGGACGCTGACAGACCTGTCGGGACGCTGAGCCGGACGGAGCTCATTAGAGGATTATCTGAACAGGGTAAGGACGCCCTGATTTCCGGTTTCATGAATACGGATTTCGTAGTCGCCGGTCCGGAGATGAAACTCCAGGACCTCATGGAGCAGCTTTCCGCCAAGGGCGGCGCGGCGGCCGTGATGGAAGGCGGTTCCATTCTCGGCTTGATCGACCGGGAGAACATTGAAGAGAAGTTGCTGGTGCAACGGACGCTTAAGGAACGCAACAAGATATGAATGTAATAAAAGCCAACGGTGACGAAGTCACTTTCGATGAAGAGAAAATACGGCGATCGCTCCGCCGCGTAAAGGCGGACCCGGACGTGGTCGACATCGTTATCGAGCGGGTCACCGAGAAGATGTACGACCGGATCACCACATCGGATCTGTATTCCATCGTTTTCGCGGAGCTGAAAGGTCTGCAAAGGCGTTCGGCTGGAAAATACAACCTGAAGAGGGCGATCATGCAGTTGGGTCCGACCGGCTACCCCTTCGAAAAGTTGATCGCCGCGCTTTTCGGGGCGGACGGGTACACCGCGTCGACCGGCCAGATCGTCAAGGGCCGCTGCGTCGGCCACGAGGTCGACGTCGTCGCGGCGAAAGGCGATCTTCTCTACCATGCCGAATGCAAATTCCACAGTTTCCTCGGAAGAGTCTGTGACATAAAGCACGCACTCTACGCGCACGCCCGTTTCGTCGACATCGAAAAGGGGTTCGCATCGGAGGCTCCCCACAAAGGCCGGATCTACAAGGGAATGCTTGCGACCAACACGCGCATGACCAGCGATGCGATCACGTACGGGACATGTGCCGGTCTCGGGCTGCTGAGCTGGGACTATCCGCAAGAGAAAAGTCTACGGGGGTGGATCGATTCCGCCGGGCTGCACCCCGTCACCAGCCTCACAACTCTTTCGGTGAAGTTGAAACGGCAGTTGCTCGAAAGGGGGATCGTGCTGTGCCGAGAGCTGAAGGGTTCGCCCGGGATCCTGGCCGAAATCGGCCTTTCGAAGCAAAACATCGACGATGTCATCGATGAGGCGTACGCGATCTGCGAAACGGTCACGGCTGAGGATTGAACGACAATGGAGCATCACGAACCGAACATCACCAACGCGTTGCGGTTGAGAGACCTCGGCATCGACTCGCGGAACGAGCATCTCGTCTTCATGCGTCGGGATTGCCCCGTGTGCGTGGCCGAGGGCTTCAACGCGCTGAGCCGCGTGCGGGTCGCATCGCCGAACAAGCGCCTGGCCGCCTCGCTGATCGTTGTCGACGATCCGGGCCGCCTTCGGGCGGACGAACTTGGACTGTCGACCGGGGCGATCCGGTTTCTCAACGCTGCCGAAGGCGACCTGCTGACGCTTTCCCATCTGGGCGATCTCGCCTCGATGAGCGATATCAGGCGGAAGATCTTCGGCGGAACTCTCGACGAGGATTCGTTCCGGCGTATCGTCGCGGACGTGACGAACCTGAGCCTTTCGAACGTCCAGCTCTCCGCCTTCATCACGGCGTGTGCGGCGGACCGCATGAGCGCGGACGAGGTCGTTTTTCTGACCCGCTCGATGATCGGGGTTGGGGACCGCCTGTACTGGGACAAACCCGCCGTCTTCGACAAGCACAGCGTGGGCGGGCTGCCGGGGAACCGCACGACACCGATCGTCGTCGCGATCGCCGCCGCGGCGGGCCTGACGATCCCGAAAACTTCTTCGCGTGCGATCACATCTCCCGCGGGAACGGCGGACACGATGGAGACGCTCACCAATGTTGATCTCGGCATCGACGAGATCAGGAAGGTTGTGGAACTTGAGGGAGGCTGCCTGGCCTGGGGCGGCGCCGTGAAACTTAGTCCGGCGGACGACATCCTGGTGCGCGTGCAGCGGGCTCTCGACATCGACAGCGAGGGGCAGATGATCGCCTCGGTGCTCTCGAAGAAAGCGGCGGCCGGGTCGACCTCCGTCGTGATCGACATCCCGGTCGGGCCCACCGCGAAGGTGAGAAGCCGGGAAGCCGGGGAAAGCCTGGCGGAAGTCATGGGTGCAGTGGGACGAGAGGTCGGCCTGCAAATTGACGCGGTCATAACGGACGGCTCGCAACCGGTCGGACGCGGGATCGGGCCGGCACTCGAAGCACGCGAAGTGCTCGCCGTGCTAAGGAACGAAACAGATGCTCCGCTAGACCTGGCCGAGAAGTCGTTCATGCTTGCGGGCAGGCTGATCGGAATGTCACGGGAGGGCAACGCCGGATCCGGCTACGCGATCGCCCGCGGGATACTCGAGTCGGGCGAGGCGTGGGAGAAGTTCGTGAGGATCTGCGAGGCGCAGGGCGGACTCAAACAGCCGCCGACGGCCCGCCACCGTTTCGAGGTGAAGGCGGACCGGAGCGGCACCGTCGTGTCCATAAACAACCGGAAACTCTCGAGAACCGCAAAGCTTTCCGGGGCGCCGGGATCTCCAGCGGCTGGGATACTGCTGAATATCAAGCTGGACGATCCGGTCCGGGCCGGGGACACACTGTTCGAGGTCCACGCGGAAGCTGAAGGCGAACTTGCCTATTCGCTGGAATACCTGAAGGAAAACACTGACGTGTTGGAGATAAAGTGATGACAATATCCGACAAGCCGGTATTCTTCGCAATGCCCGGTAATGATGAGTTCGCTGCGCTCCTCGCCGGCCGCCTTGGTGCGGAAATCGGCGAGATGGACATTCGCCGCTTCCCCGACGGGGAGACGTACCTGCGGATCCGCTCGGACGTCGAGGGTAGATTGACAGTGGTCGTCAGCACCCTGGTCCAGCCGGACGAAAAGTTGGCGCCCTTGTATTTCCTGGGGAAGAGCCTCAAATCGTTGGGGGCCGCTCACGTTTGCCTCGCCGCGCCCTATCTGGCGTACATGAGGCAGGATAAGGCGTTCCGGCCCGGAGAGGCGGTCACGTCAGAGTACTTCGCCGGACTGATCTGCTCGTTCGCGGACAGTATCGCGACGGTCGACACGCATCTCCATCGCCGTGAATCACTTTCGGAGATCTACTCGATACCTAACCTCAACGCGGCAGCCGCGGGCGAAATCTCCGAGTGGGTGAGAAACAACGTCCGCGACCCCGTAATCGTCGGGCCGGACTCGGAAAGCGAGCAATGGGTGTCGGAGGTCGCACAAATGGCGGGGGCCCCATTTGTGGTTCTCGAAAAAACCCGCCGCGGCGATCGCGACGTGAGCGTCTCCCCGATAGAGCTTGACGGGCCGCACCGCGACCGCACGCCCGTGCTGGTGGACGATATAATCTCCACCGCCCGGACGATGATCGAAACCGTCCACCGCCTGCGGGAGCTCGATATCGCCGCGCCTGTTTGCATCGGCGTTCACGCCATCTTCGCCGGTGACGCTTACGATGAGTTGATGGGAGCGGGGGCTGCCCGCGTCGTGACATGCAACACGATCCCCCACCCGACGAACGGGATCGACGTTTCCGGGTTGTTCGTGGATTTTATTACCGGACATATTTGACCTCGTTGAAGAAACGTAACCGAGATTTCAGCACAAGAGAGAAAGGGAGAACAAAACTATGGACCATCAACACGCGCACCACACTGCGAAGGAGCCGCAGAACGGAGCGGGGCGATCGCGGCACGATGCCGGCCACGGCGCGAACCCGCCGATGGGGCACGCCGAGCACGACCACCACAGGATGATGATCGAGGATTTCAAGCGCCGTTTCTGGGTGTCGCTCCTTTTGACCGCACCGATCCTCCTCCTGTCCCCGATGATTCAGATGTGGCTGGGTTTCGAACTCCGTTTCCCCGGGGACAGCCTGCTGCTCTTCGCGATCTCGTCCGTGGTGTTCTTTTACGGCGGCTGGCCGTTCCTGAAAGGAGCTGTCGGCGAATTCAAGACCCTCTCGTTCGGGATGATGACGCTGATCGCCCTCGCGATCACGGTGGCGTACGTTTTCAGCAGCGCGGTCGTGTTCGGGTTCCCCGGCGAAGATTTTTTCTGGGAGCTGGCGACACTGATCGACATCATGCTCCTCGGGCACTGGATGGAGATGAAATCGGTGCTCGGTGCATCGAAGGCACTCCAGCTTCTCGTCAGCATGATGCCCGCCGAGGCCCACCGGGTCGTCGATGGGAAAGTTGAAGACATCAGTCTGGAAGATCTCCAGAAAGGGGACATAATCCTCGTCCGGCCGGGAGAGAAAGTCCCCGCCGACGGCGTAGTAACGGACGGGGAGAGCTACCTGAATGAGAGCATGCTTACCGGGGAGAGCAAACCGGTGAAGAAGGAAAAGTTCTCCGAGGTGATCGGCGGATCGGTGAATGGGAACGGTTCGATCCACGTGAGGGTAGAGCACACCGGGAAGGACAGCTACCTGAGCAAGGTGATCAAGCTCGTCGAGGAGGCCCAGAAGACAAAGTCGAAAACGCAGCATCTTGCGGATCGCGCCGCAAAGATTTTGACCGTCGTCGCGGTGGTCGTCGGCGTCGGCACTTTGGTTGTGTGGCTGCTGCTCGGCGAGAGCTTCAACTTCGCAGTCGAACGGATGGTCACGGTGATGGTGATCTCCTGCCCCCACGCTCTCGGCCTCGCCGTGCCGCTGGTGGTGGCGATCTCCACCGCCATCTCCGCCCAGCACGGTCTTTTGATACGGAACCGGACCGCCTTCGAGAACGCAAGACTGATAACCGCGATGATATTCGACAAGACGGGCACGCTGACGAAGGGAGAGTTCGGCGTAACGCGTATCGAAACGATCGATCCGGCGATCGATAAGGAAACACTCCTCAGAACGGCAGCCGCTCTCGAACAGAACTCAGAGCACCCCATCGCGGTCGGAATAATCCGAAAGGCGAAAGAGCAGAAGCTCGATATACCCAGCGCGGAAAGTTTTCAGGCGCTCACGGGCAAGGGCATTGAAGCGACCGTCGACGGCCGCGACGTGAAGGTGGTGAGCCCGGGGTTCCTGCGCGACGCCTCGATCGAGATACCGGAGAATGCTTATTCCGACGCTGCGGAGACGGTCGTCTTCGTCCTTTTGGACGACCGCCTCGCGGGATTTATAGCTCTCGCCGACGAGGTGCGCGAGGAATCCGCCGGCGCGATCAGGGCATTTAAGAACCTCGGCGTAAAGGTGTTGATGGCGACCGGCGACAACGAGAAGGTCGCGAAGGCAGTTTCCAACAATATGGGGCTCGACGGCTACTACGCCGAGGTGCTGCCGCACCAGAAGGTCGACCTCGTCAAGGAACTCCAGGGGAAAGGCGAGTTCGTTTCGATGACCGGCGACGGCGTCAATGACGCACCGGCTCTCGCGCAGGCGGACATCGGCATCGCGGTCGGCTCGGGTACCGACATCGCGGCGGAGACAGCGGATATCATCCTGGTCAACTCGAACCCTAAGGATATCCTGAACCTTATCAATTTCGGGCGGGCGACCTACAAGAAGATGATCCAGAACCTCCTGTGGGCGACGGGCTATAACGTCGTAGCGATACCGCTCGCTGCCGGGGTTCTTTACCAGTGGGGGTTCGTGCTGAACCCCGCGATCGGGGCAGTGTTCATGAGCCTCAGCACGATAATCGTGGCGCTCAACGCGCAGCTTCTTAAAAGGCAGATTTGATATCAGCCCATAAATGACGAAGCGAAGAGTTTAGCGAAATGAATAAACGATTGTTCGTCTTGCTGTTTTGTCTGTTCGTCGTAAATATCGGCTTCGGGATCACATTGCCGGTGCTGCCGTTTTATGCGGAAAGATTAGCTTTGTCAGAGGGAGCTTCGCAGAATTCCGTTGGGTTGCACGTCGGTCTTCTGACCGGGATCTATTCGTTAATGCAGCTGCTTTTCGCCCCGGTCTGGGGAAGATGGTCAGACAACATAGGACGCAAACCGCTTCTGTTGCTTGGGATCGCCGGGTATGCGGTCGCTAATTTATTGTTCGGTGCCGCGTCCGATCTTTGGTTGCTCTATGCCGCGCGGATCGTTGGTGGCGCGCTTTCTTCGGCGGCCCTTCCGGCTGCGGCGGCTTACGTTTCTGACGAAACGACTGCAGAGAACCGCAATCGGGGTATGGCATGGCTTGGGACAGCCGCAAGCCTTGGGGTCGTCGTGGGTCCTGCTCTTGGCGGCACACTAGCCCGCCGCGAGTGGCACTTTTCGGCAAGCTGGGGGCATTTTGTTGTTGACAGCTTCTCCGTTCCATTTTTTGCGGCCGCTGTTTTGGCTTTCCTCGTATTGTTTGTAGCAGCAAAGTGGCTTCCCGAATCGCTCGGCATAAAGGTGATTTCGATCGTTGAGCCGGAGAGACCTGGCTGGAGAGAACTTGCGAACAGGTTGCGCCCGCTGCTCATTCTAGCGTTCATCGGCCAGTTCGGTTTAGCACTTTTCGAGGCGATCATCGCGCTCTTTGCAGGTGCGAGATTCGATTACGGACCGGCCGAAGTCGGAGCGGTCTTCATCGTGTGCGGGCTGGTTATGGCGATTTTCCAATCGCTTCTGATCATCGGTTATTTTACCGAGCGTATTTCTGAAATTTTCCGAATCGCGATCGGCTTCGTTTTGATGGGGATAAGCTTAGCGTCCTTAGGTATGACCAAGAATTTCTCGACCGTCATCGGTCTGGTTGGCGCGCTAGCCTTGGGCATGGCCATGATCGCGCCGAATCTTTCTGCCCTGATATCCAAACGTGCCGGTTCGGCGAACACGGGCGCGGCACTGGGTGTGCAAAGCGTAGCGAACAGTTTGGGGCAGTTCGTTGGTCCCGTGCTTGGCGGCGTGCTATTCGGCTGGAACGCAGGCATGCCTTTCTTACTTACAGGCGCGCTGCTCGTTCTGGCCGGCATGGTGGTATGGACTAGCGGGTCGGCACCATTTTCAGCTGCTCTCGAGCGGCCCATAAGGAAACAAGACGCGGGATGATCGATGAATATCGTATCGATAGGGAGAAAAGAAATGAGCAAACTTAAGGTTGGCGTAAATGGCTACGGAGTGATCGGAAAGCGGGTGACGGACGCGGTTGAGTTGCAGGACGATATGGAACTGGCCGGGGTGTGCGATGTGTCCGCGGACTGGCGGATAAGGGTCGCGGTTGAGAAGGGCTACCCGGTTTTCGCGTTCGATGACGGCTCAAATCAACGGATGGCTGACGCCGGTATCGGGACCTCCGGCACGCTCTCGGCTATGCTCGACGGGAGCGATATCGTGGTCGACTGCACCCCGAAAAAGATCGCGGCGCAGAACATCGATCTGTACCGTTCCCGGAAGCTGAAATTCGTCGTTCAGGGGGGCGAAAAGCACGAGACGACCGGGCACTCGTTCAGTGCGGAAAACAATTACGGGACGGCTCTGGGGCGCGACAGCACACGCGTCGTCTCCTGCAACACCACGTCGATCGTGAGGACGCTCACCGCACTGAAATCGGCAGGGCTGCTTGCGAAGGCCCGCGGCACGCTGCTGCGGCGCGCGACCGACCCGTGGGAGAGTCATCTCGGCGGCATAATGAACACGCTTGTCCCTGAGAAGGAGATCCCGAGCCACCAAGGCCCCGACGCCCAGACCGTCGATCCGGAACTCGATGTAATCACGGCGGCGGTGAAGGTCCCCGAAACGCTCAGTCACCTTCATTACTGGAACGTGCAACTGACAAGAACGTCCACCTCTGAAGAAGTGCTCGAAGCGTTCGCTTCCTCGACACGCACAGCATTCATAAAGTACTCCGATGGCTTGCCGGCGAACAACACGGTGAAAGAGCTCATGCTGAGCCTCGGGCGTCCGTACGGGGATATGTACGAGGTCGCGATTTGGGAGGACATGGTCAAAGTGATCGGTGACGAGCTGTTTTACGCGTACCTTGTAGACAACCAGGCGATCGTGATCCCGGAAACGATCGATGCCATCCGGGCGTTGACGGGGATCGAGGAGTCCGCCGAGAGGTCGATCGAAAAGACCAACACGAGCCTCGGGATCAAGAGTCGCTTCCTATGAGGGCGGGTTCGACCGGGTTCTAAGGCGTACATTGCCGATCGGCGCTCCTGAACAAGATGCAACCCGAACCTTTCCCGACCTTTATGTTGCGCGTCACCGTCTGAGTCGCGGTGTCTATCACCGAAACGGTGCCGTCGACCGTGTTCTCTATAAAAGCGCGGCTCCCATCGTCGCTTACGACCACGCCGTGCGCTCCCCTCCCCGTCTCGGCGGTCGTCACGACCTGATCGGCCCCGTATCTATCACCGACACGGTGTTGTCGGGATTCTCCCGGTGCCTTCGTGGGCGACGCAACCTTAGCGGCCGCCGGGCGTGAACTCGACCTGCTCCGGAGCTTCGCCGACCGGGATCCGGCTTCCTCTTTCGCTTTCCGACACGTCGATCACGGACACGCTGATGTCGCCGTGTGTGCGATGACGACCGGCGGAACGGTCGGAACGTCACAATATCCGCTGCCGTGGAGGATCACGTATCGGTTGCGGAGAAGTCCGCAGTCCCGCGCAGTTTCATCGCGGGCGATGGAGCCGCAGAGCCGCCCACCAACTACCATGCTCCCTTTGACGCCTCAGGCTCCCGCCAATGCGCTGGACCGACTTCTGCGAGCCTTGGAGAGGGCACGGATCTTGCATATGCGCACGTGGGAGCGGATTCAACCCTGCCGCCTGACGAAAAAGGCCACGAACGGGACGGTCCGCTACTCCCCTAAAAAGATATGAAAAAGAAAGGGATTTTGATTGTCTTAGGAATCGTAATGTTACTCGCAGCCGCCGTTGCGGCCATGTGGAAACTGAATCAACAGGAACAGGTCACACGTGCCGGTCGACCCGCGTGGACGTCGGCGCCGATGGAAAAGCGCACCCCAACGGAAGCACCGGAATCGAAGAAACCCGTCCCTGCGTTCCAGATCGCACCGACGGCCGCGAGCCTCGGGCCGACCCTCGATCCGGCAATGTTCACCGGCTCGGCACAGACCGCCTACAAAATCGCCAAGGAGATCCCTGAAACCCTCGCGGAGGTCCCGTGCTATTGCCACTGCGATCGCGGGTTCGGGCACAAGAGCTTGCATAGCTGCTTCAAGGACGACCACGGTGCCAACTGCAGCATATGCATCAACGAAGCGATTGCCGCATACAAGATGAAAAAGGAAACCAAAATGAGCGGGAGGGAGATCCGGGACGCGATCATCAAGCAGTACGGCCGGTAATCCAGGAACCATGACGCGAGTCGCGCCCGTTCCAAAGCGAATCGGCGATCTCGAAACGGCAGTTTTGCGCTCCGCACTCCGCAGGGCTCCGGCGGGTCCGCGTTTTCTGTGTGTGCCCGGCGATTCTCGATCGTAGAGATTCCACTAAATGCACGGCCCTACGCGCGCTCCCGCCCGGGTTCTGAATTACCTATCTGCGAGACGTCCGCGGCGTGTGCTTCGCGATTCTCTCCCGCGCCGTATCATTCGCTCATCCGATGATGGTTGATGAACGTGTCGAGGAACATCCCGTAGTACTCGGCACCTGAAATCGCTCCTAGTTTCTTCATAGCGTTCCGAGACAAATTTTTTAACATCTACGGTGCCCATTTACCGCTTTCTCGTCAACAACACTTTCAAACCGCCGGCCTGTCCTTGCAGATGCCGTACCAATCGCACAGCCACGTCCGCATTTGCTCTATTTCAGCGGCTTGCGTGACGATTATGTTTTCGCACATCTCGCGCAGTTGGTCATGGAAAACACGGTCGACACATTTGGAGGCTTTCCGGATCGCTTTCAAATGGTGCTTGATCATCATCTCCATGAATTCGATCTCAAACTCGGCGCCTGAAAGCTCCGCCATTTTTTCCATCATCCGCATGTCGCCCGGTTTCATCTCCGGCGAATAGGAGATGCCGTACCATTCCATCAACCACGTCTGCATCTGCTGAATCTCCGCCGACTGGGCGGCGATGATTTCCTGACAAAGCGTCCGCAGTTCCACATGGATCGCTTTTTCGACGCACATGTTCGCCATCTGCACCGCCATCGCGTGGTGGTCGATCATGTCCTGCATGAAATCGATTTCGTACTTCGCCGTCGCTTTATCCGGCGCCGGTCCACTTTCCTGCGACTGGGCGTTCACTGAAGTGACGCACAATCCAAGAAATAGCACGAAAGAAAGCACTATCAATGATATGGTCGGCTTTCCATTTCCAAAGTTCATAGCTCCCCCATTAATTCGATAAATAATAGTGATGGCGGCCGTGCGGGAAACAATCCCGCGATCCGGCCGCCAACTGACCATTACATTGAAGCCGTCGATGACGCCCCCGAGGACATCCTGCGGCAGCTTTCCGCGCAGCGCCGGCAGGCGTCGGCGCAGCGCCGCATGAATTCGGCCCCGTCCGCCATACTTTCGCACTCGCGGGCACACGCGTCGCAAATGTCGGCGCAAACGCCGCAAACCTGCGGGTGGTGATCGCTCATCCTGAGCATGAAGTCCGCGCTGGTCACGCAGATCTGCGCACAGTCCTGCAAAAGTCTAATGTGCTGGGGCGAGGCGTGTTCCCCGCCCATCTCCAAGCAGTGGCTGATGGTTTCCAGGCAAACCGCGTGGCAGGTCATGCAATTGCTGATGCAGTCCCGCATCTCCTGACTCATTTCTTGATGTGGCATTATTTTCCTCCTTGAATTCTCTAAAAAACAGTTAACCGGCTATTGATCAAAGCCGTTATCGGACGGCCACGATGCGTCCCCTGCAGCTACTCTGCGTAATCCTCCGGGCTTTCTTCGAACTTCTGCTTGCACGAGGGCGAGCAGAAGTAATAGGTCGTTCCGTGATACTCCGTCGTCCCAACTGCGTCGGATTCGTCGATCTGCATCCCGCAAATGGGGTCTGTGCGTTTTTCCATTCGGGCAACCTCCCTGGGATACCGCTTCGGGCATATTGGGCAAACTTTCGTCCTCCGCGGATGAAACTCAATTAACCAAGATTAGCGAAAAGGGATGGCTAGAAATGTATACTCGCGGACATACCCCCAGGGAGTATGCGAAAAGCAAGTATAGGCTCCGGCGTGACGGTGGCGGTTCGAGCTCGAGGGTATTTTTGGGGGTACGAAATGTGCTATTGTGCAAGTAGCGGAAGCGTTGGCGACGCCTCCGCTACTCTTTTGTCGGAGTGTGTCAGCCGGTAACTGAAAACACTCCGCATCATCGCCGCGTCCCTTTAATGGTCAAAGGAGGCTGCGAAGCTTGACTCGAAAAACAGCGAACCCGGCAAGCGGGGCATCCCACCGCGAGCAGTTGCCCCGACTCCGCCGCATCGAAGGCCAGATACGCGGCCTGCAGCAGATGATCCAAAACGAGCGTGACTGCCTCGATGTCACCCACCAAATATCGGCGTCCATCAACGCCCTGCGCCGCGTGCAGGTGGACATGCTGCAGAAGCACTTGGCCGCCCTGGGCGAAAAGTCAGTGGCCGGAGATCTATCAGAGAGCGAACGTCGGTCGCTCGCCGACGAGATATCCGCCCATCTGCGGAAGCTGACGTAGCAGCGACCGGAAACCTTAATCCCTCCGGATGCTCCCGGGGCCGCTATCTACCGAAACGACGACGCTACTTGCCCTCCAATATCCGGTTCATCTGGTCGATCTCCCGCCGCTGACTCTCCGTGATCTCGCCACAGAGCTTTACGAGTTCCGGATCCGTAATCGCGGCCTCCCGGCACATCAGAATCGCCCCCGAATGGTGCGGGATCATCGATCGGAGGAACCCGACGTCGCCGATCCCCGTCTGGTAGCGCGTGCACAAAACCGTCACAACCAGCAACACGGCGCTGACTCCGATCAGGAGGTTCCGTAACTTCGCGTTCTTGTACATCACGCTCATCACGATCAGCTCGATCACCACCATCGCAGCCGTCATGCTCCCCGCCATGTACGCCATGTTCAGGTTCTGGTAGAAATCGGCCCCCGTGTCGATCATCGTGAACATCAGCAAATACATTGCCACGAACCCGACGACCGTCATTACGGCTAGCCGCAGCCACATTGAATGTTGCATACAACCCTCCTTGCGAAATTCCAAAGCCGAGCCGGAAAAATTCAAGTTCTTATTCTTCCTTCCACTGCGGCATACGTGCGCCGAACGGTGGGACGTCGGCGTCGCCGAGCGCACTCTCAGCGCGGCCCTCGCGTTCGGCGATGACGCGGTCCGCGGTGGGCTTCCCAAACTTATAAAACACCGCCGGCGTGACGAGCTGATCGAGCAGCGTCGATGTCAGGATGCCTCCGAGCACGACGACCGCGAGCGGGTGAAGGATCTCCTTACCCGGTGCGTCCGCTGCCAAAATGAAAGGGACGAGCGAGAGGCCCGCGGTTAGGGCGGTCATCATCACGGGAACGAGCCTTTCCAACGAGCCGCGGATGATCATCTCCTCGGTGAAGTTCTCGCCCTCCTCGCGCATCAGGTGCAGGTAGTGCGAGATCATCATGATCCCGTTGCGCGACGTTATGCCGACGAGCGATATGAACCCAACGAGCGTGGCGACTGAGAAGACGCCACCGCTCAGAAGAAGCGCGATGACCGCCCCGATCAGGGCGAGCGGGATGTTGATCATCACCTGCAATGCGGAACGCCAGTCGCCGAGCGCCTTTATCAAAAGAAAGAAGATCGCGATGAGGGAAAAGATGGTGAGAAGCGATAGCGTTCGGGTCGCTTCCTGCGATGCCTGGAACTGCCCGCCGAACTCGAGAAAGTACCCTTGCGGAAGATCGACCTGCGCCGCGATGCGGTTCTCCATGTCGCGGACGACGGAGCCGAGGTCGCGGTCAGCCGTGTTGGACGAGATCACGATTCGCCGCTGCGTGTTCTCTCGCAAAATTTGATTCGGGCCCGGCAGATTTTCGATGGTGGCAACCGCGGACACCGGAATCTGCACTCCTTGCGGCGTATCGACGGTCGCGCTGCGCAGGGCCTCAAGACTGTTGCGCGACGCGTCATCGAACCGGACTACGACGTCGTACCGTCGAGCCCCCTCGATCGCCTGCGAGACGGTTCGTCCGTTTAGCGCCGTTTCGAGCGTGTCGGTGACCTCGCCCGGCTGCAGACCGTATTGGGCGGCGCGGGCGCGGTCGATGTTGAACCTAATCTGCGGGATCAGCACTTGCCTTTCGATCTGGACGTCCGCCGCGCCCTCGACCGTCGCCATCACGTTGCGGATCTCTTCCGCTTTCGAACGCAGAACGGACAAGTCGTCGCCGAAAAGCTTAACGGCGATCTGCGCCCGCACGCCCGACTGCAAATGGTCGAGACGGTGCGAGATCGGCTGCCCGACGCTCACGGAAACCCCCGGGACGACCGCGAGCCGTTCGCGGATGTGCGCCAAGATCTCATCGCGCGATCGGTCGGACTCTCTAAGGTCCACATCGATCTCGGAGTAATGCACGCCTTCGGCGTGCTCATCGAGCTCCGCGCGTCCCGTACGTCGCCCGGTCGAGATGACCTCAGGAACCTCCAAAACGAGTTTTTCCGATATTGCGCCGATTCGGTTCGATTCGGCGAGCGAAGTGCCCGGCTGCGCGAGCACGTTGATCGTTAACGTGCCTTCGTTGAACTCGGGCAGAAAGGAAGTGCCCACGAACGGCAACGTCCCCATCGTCGCGAGGAACAGCATAGCCGCCCCGATCATCACCTTGTACGGGTGGCGCAGCGTCCAGTGAAGGAGCCGCTCGTCCCACTTTTTCAACCTGCGAACGACGAAGCTGTCCTCCTCGGAATGGCCGCCGTCTTTTGCATCTTCGCCGTCCTCAAATGCCTGGGGTTCATCCGTGGTCCCGGCTCCGTAGAATCTCGCCTTCAATGCTCCGAACCAGCTGGCCAAAACTCCACGCCCCCTCTTCACTTTGAAAAGCTGTGGGAGCAGGTACGACGCCAGAACCGGGGTGATCGTCAGGCTGACGAAAAGCGATGCGACCAAGGACGTGATGTACGCGAGACCCAGCGGGGCAAGCAGCCTTCCCTCGACCCCGGTGAGCATGAAGAGCGGGAGAAAGACCAGCGCGACGATGATGGTCGCGAACACGATCGAAGAACGGATCTCCAGCGATGCGTGATAGATTACCTCGAGCGAAGGACGGGGATCAGGCAACGCGTAGTTCTCACGAAGCCGGCGATAGATGTTCTCGATATCGACGATCGCGTCGTCCACGAGTTCGCCGATAGCGACGGCTAAACCGCCAAGAGTCATCGTGTTGATCGAGATCCCGAACGCCCAGAGAACCAGGAAGGTTACCACAAACGAAAGCGGGATCGCGGTTAGCGTTATCGCGGTCGTCCGGAAGTTGAGCAGGAACAGGAAGAGGACGATCGCCACAAGGATAGCCCCGTCGCGGAGGGCTTCGACGACGTTCCCGATGGACGCCTCGATGAAATTCGACTGGCGGAAAAGATTTGTGTTGATGACGATATCGGGTGGCAGGGTCGTTTGCAGATCCTTTATCGCGGTCTCGACCTTTTCGGTCAGCTCGATCGTCGATGCGCCGGGCTGCTTTTGTACCGACATGATCACAGCCGGCTGCCCGTTCGAGCCGGCGTCGCCGCGTTTGATGCGCGGGCCGAACTCCACCGTCGCGACATCGCCGAGCCGGATCGGGGTATTATTTCGGTAAGCGACTACGGTGTTCTTGAGCTCGTCGATGGAATAGAACCGACCGAGGTTCCGGACCAGATACTCCTGCGACTGCGCATCGACGAACCCGCCGGTCGAGTTCGAGTTCGATTTTTCGAGGGCCGTCGAGACGTCCTCGATCGTGACGCCGAACTGCTTGAGCTTTTCCGGGGAGACGAGTGCCTGGTACTGCTTGACCCCGCCGCCGATGGGGATCACCTGAGAGACGCCGGTGATAGTAAGCAGCCGCGGGCGCACCGTCCAGTCGGCCAAAGTGCGCACGTCGAGCGGGCTAGTTTTCCCGCCTTCCGAGGTGATCGAGATCAGCATGATCTCGCCCATGATCGACGAGATCGGGGCGAGGAACGGCGATACGCCCACGGGAAGCTGCTCGCGCGCCTCCGTGATCTTTTCGGCGACGAGCTGGCGGTTGCGGTAGATGTCGGTGCCCCAATCGAACTCGACGTACACGATCGAAAGACCGATGCCGCTCTGCGAGCGCACGCGCGTAACGCCCGGAACGCCGTTCATCACCGTCTCGATCGGGTACGAAACCTGCGTCTCGACCTCCTCGGGAGCGAGGCCCTCGGCCTCGGTCAGGATCGTGATCGTCGGTTTGTTGAGGTCAGGGAAAACATCCACAGGCAGGTTGAACGCGACGTAGCCGCCCCACACGAGCAACAACGCGGCGATCGCGACGACGATCAACCGGTTCTGCAGTGCCCATTTAATAATTGCGTTCATAGGTCAGTGAGGATGAGGCGTAACCAGTGGATCCTTCCCTTATTTTTCACCTTTCACATTAGCTCCCAACTATTTCGACCACTTCGATTTCCAGTCAGCCATCTCTTTGATTTCTGCTTCCTGCTCCTTGATGACTTGATTGGCCAGCGTCTTGATTTCCGGGTGCTCAGCGCGTGCCAAGGCCTCTTTCGCCATTGTTACGGCGCCCGCGTGGTGCGGGGTCATCATATCGAGAAAATGAACGTCGAAATCCTTGCCGCTTGCGGTTTCCATTTTCTTCATCTCGTCACCCGCCATCATCTTCATCGAGTCCATCATCCCGGGCATTTGCATATTCACCGCCTCAGGTTTCCCCGCGTACCATTTTTCGCGCCAGTCCTTCATCTGCGCGATTTCCTTTTTCTGGTCGTCGATGATCTTTTGGGCGAAGGCTCTGAGCTCGGCGTTGTTCGATTTCTTGAGTGCCATCTCCGCCATCTCGATCGCACCCTGATGGTGATTCGTCATCGTGTCGATGAACTGCAGATCGTACGGCTGGCTCGCGGCGTTCGGCGAGGATTGCATCGATCCGTGATCCATCCCCGACATGTTGGAATTCATCGGCATCGAGTTGTGATTCATCGAATTCGATGAGCCGTTATGCATTCCACCGTGATTTGCCGCTGAGTTGCCGTTGGAAGTGGTTTGGTTACAAGCCGCGAAAGCGATCGCAGCGATAGTTAAAACGACCACTAACAATGTATTTTTCATTTCTGCCCCCCTTCCTCTGTTTTTAATGCTCGGCCGCAACGATGCTGCCCTTATACATACCCATTCCGCAGGTGAAGCTGATAGTTCCTTCCTGTCGGGGCGTGAACTTGACGGTGACGGCCTTGCCGACCGGCAAGTTTTTCGTTATCCCGAGCGACGGGAATACCACCTTGTTGCCGCAGCCCTCCTTCGAGCGCCGGGTGAAGATCAGCGTCAACGGCGACCCGACCTCGGCACTTATCGAACTGCTGCTGAAGCCCTTCTTTGTCACGCTGATGCGAACCGTTTTCGGGTGAGCCTCTATGCTTGATACGGTGAACGCGAAGACGAGCAGGCAGGCGGCCGCAGATTTAGCGATTCTCATTTTGTTGTGTGTCTCCTGTTTGATTTCTTACTGCACGATCAGTTTCCCCTTGTACATCCCCATCCCGCATGCGAACGCGATCTCGCCGGCCGTTTCGGGTGTAAACTCAACCACGACGGGCTTGCCGACCGGCAGCTTCTTCGTGATCCTTCGGGACGCGAACACAACCTCGCCGCCGCAGTTGTCCGCGTCCGTCCGGTAGAATGCGAGTTTGACAAGCTGCCCCTTATTCACCGTGACCGAAGCTGGCTCGTAACCGTTCGCGGAAAGCGTGATCAATGTCGCGCCGGCCGGAACGTCCGCGGGGTTCAGTTCGGCTCGCCGCTCACCGGGGGCGATATCTACCACGAACGGCACCGTTATTACCTGCCCGCCGCGTTGGAATTGCGCCCAGATCTTGTATAGACCGGAGCGTGGAAAGGAAGTGTGGGCGGCGACTTCCGACGCGCTCGGCTTTACGGTCGTGCCCTCCATCGTAGAATGCTGGTGCCCGTCAGCGTTGTGCTCGCCGCCCGGTTCCGTTTTACCCCCCTTGTCGTGCTCCCCCTTCGACATCGGGTGCGCGTGAACGAAATCTTTCATGTCCTCGCTGATGATGACGAAGTGGGCTAGCTCGCCTAGGTAGTTCTGCAGATCGGTCGCGGGTTTCCCGCTGGCCGCGTCGAACGTTTGGAAATTGAGCATCACTTCGGCCCCGCCTTTCAGTTCACCGTCCGGTTTCATCACGACCTTCAAACCGTTCTCGGTTTTCATGAGACTCGTATCGGCTAAGAGCGGAACTTTCGCCCGTTCGGTTCCCGCAACTTTGACGTCAACTTGCTCGACCACCTGCACGGAATCTTTCGGAGTGAAATCGGCGTACAGTTTGTAGTCTCCGCCGTTCGGGAACGTGTGCTGCACGCGGTATGAGCCATCCGCCGATTGCTCCGGATGGACATGGTAGAACTCGGCCAAGTCCTTGGAAACGATCAAAAGGTGCATCGGCTTCTCGTGGACGATCTGCAAGTCCTTCACGGTCGTACCTTGCTTGTCCTTCACTGTGAATGTCAGCGTCGCCGGTGCGCCAGCCTGGATCGTTCCGGGCTCGCTAGTGAAATCGGCTTTGAAAGCTCGACCGAGTTCGGTCGTGGTACCGTTATGCGTAGACATGTCGTGCCCACTCGCGGTGTTTTGGCTTTCCGCAGTCGAGGTGGCGGCCGTGCCGCCGCACGCTGCGAGCAAAAAGGCAAAGACCGAGAAGCAAAGTACAGTTAGAAGAATTCTCGTAAACATAATTTCATTAACGATCACAACTAAAGTTACGCCGAAGGCTGCGTCGAGCGGAGCTGGTATATCCCCTCCGTGACGACCCGCTCGCCCTCCTCCAAACCGGAGTTCACCTCGAAATAGTCGGCCCCCTCGGAACCGAGCGCGACGGCACGTTTTCTAAAAGTCTCTCCGCCGTCGAAGACGAACACGAACGTTTGGCCCTGCTCGTTCACCACGGCGGATTTTGGAACCGCGAGCACCTGCCGCTCGCCACTCGTATCGATCGTGATCTCGACGAACATCCCGTCCTTCAGTCGGTTCAGCGGATTCTTCACCTCATAGATGACCGGCACCGTGCGAGTCTGCTCGTTCACCGCTTGGCCGATTGAAACCAGCCGCCCGTCCCCGTCCGGCGTGCCGACCGTGTAAACCTCGTCCCCCAGGGCCGCGCTGGTGAAACTCGCCCGCGTGGACTCGCGAACCGCGGGAAGATCGCGCTCGAAAACCTGAGCCTCGATCAGAACGGTCGAGAGATTGACCACCGACATCAGTTCCGCGCCGGTCTCCACCACCTGCCCGCTCGTCGCCTTGATGTCGTTGACGATGCCGGTCACGGGGGAAGTGAGGGGGAAACTCCTCGACGGCGCGTTCACCCGCGGCGATTGAAAGATCGTCTCGCCTGCGCGGGTCTGCCTGATCTGCGATTCGAGCGAGCGGACCTGCTGGTCGGCCGCCGAAACATCCTGCTCGGCGACGCTGACGGCGGTTCGGGCCTCTTCGAGACGCTTGACCGGGACGGCTCCAACCTCCACCAAATTCGCCGCCCTTCGAAGCTCACGCTGGGCCTGAGCGAGTTGCGTGCGGGACTGCTGTGCTTTCGCCCGCTGCTCGGCCTGTTGCCCTTGAAGTTGCAAAACCGAATTACGGATCTCGAGTCTGCGGGCCTCCACCTCGCGCTGCTGCGCGGCGACCTCCAACCGTTGCGATTCGAGTTCGGTCTGACCGGAAACGTCCAGCACCTGCTCTACGTAACCGATCTGCTCCCCGCGTCCGACCGCCGCTCCGAGCGACAACCCCTCGCGAAGGACGACACGCCCAGCTACCGGAGGCACGATAACGGCACGGGCATCGGGGCGCGATCGCACCGTTCCGGTGACGTTCATGCCGCTCGTGATCCGTCGCGTGGAGACGGGTTCGGTCTTTATGCCGAAAAGAAGCTGGGACTCTTTCGGGATGGTCAAAACTGACAACGTTCCGGTGTCGGCCGCGTTAGTCGCGGCCTCGCCGCTCGGGACGAAATTCCCCATCGCCCGCGTTTCGCGGGGCGGGGAAAGATAGGCCAACGCGACGACCCCGAACGCGAAAAAAAGAAGTGCAAGCGCCGTGACCGGGGCAAGCCGTCTCATTTTCGCTCCCCGATCCTCCACGTTGCGCATCGAGTAATAAACGGCCCCGACCGTTCCGAAACTGACGAGACTTAGGATCAACAGCCCCAACCAGAAACTCCAACGGATTGGGGCGTTCGCGACGCTGACCGGAAAGTCGGCCGAAAATGTCCGATTGTCTTTGGGGGCGACGTTGGCTACGATCTTGAAATCCCCGTCGCCCGCGAAGGAATGATCGGCGCGGTAAAAGCCTTTTTCGAAGATCGCGGGGACGTTCGCGGCGACGCTTCCGCCGTCCGCGGTCGTCACGGTGATGGAAACAACGGCGTCTTCGATCGCGATCGGCTCGTTCGCGCCGAAGCCGCCCTCCACTTTCTCCAGCACCCTCACGGCGATCTGAACGAGCTCGCCTTCCCTCGGATCGGCCGGGTACCGCTCGATGCGCACGAGAAACTTCCCTGAGTCGGTGTCGATGTTCCGCTCGGCACGCGCGACCGCGATCGTTCCAGTCGCGGCGGCCGACGAAGCGGACGCGGGCGGGCCGTGATCGTCTTCACCATTCGCGAGCACGACACCCAAAAGCGACGCCACGATGACCACCACGGTCGCCGGCAGTCGGAATAATTTAGATCGGTACAGCGCGAGTTTCATTGTTTCGTAGGACTTTCGAGCGGGTGCAAAAGGCACACACCCTACGCTCCGCCTTCATCTCCGTTTAGTGGGTATGTGCCTTGCCGTAAAGCGCCTGCATCGTCAACACATCGACCTTAACGGCCGTCGTGATCGCCTTCGCCGCGGCCTCGTCCACGCCGTTGGCTTTTATCTCGGTGCCGAAGGCGAACTTGTCGTCGTGGCCCTTTCCGGCGAACTGTGCGAGAAAAGGTGCAGGAACCCCATCTGCCTTCACTTCCTTGATGTAGGGCGATCCGTCCTTGTTCTCGTACACGATCACGAGATCTTTTCCATCCGCTTTCACGACGGTCGCCGCTCCGATCTGCTTGCGCGTTCCGCCCCCAGTCGAAAACGCGAGATACGAATGGTGGTCCGTCCCGGGCACCTTGCCGCCGGTATCCTTCTCGATGTCCGCGATGGCATTTTGCGGAACGTCCTTGTGCTGCGTAGTAAAGCTCTGAGCGTCCGGCAATGCGCTTTTCACCTGGGCCGGGGTTTCGTCGCCTGTCTGAGCGTGGGCCGAGTTCGCCGCGGCGGTATTCGCAATGGCCGCATTCGTGTTGGCAGCAGGCCGCGTTCCTTGTGTAGCGTTATTTGCCACCGAATCGGTCGAGCATCCGGCCGCGAGGGCCGACAGCACGGCGACCCCCGTAATCGTCATTAACGTCATCCTAGTCATTCTCTTTCTCCTGTTTCGTAGATAGGGTTTGCTGACCCTTCAGCACATCAAAATCGTTTTTCGGCGCTACATCCCGGATCGATTTGAGAAACTTCGCCCGATCTTCCGGCGACAGTTTCAACCGTTCATCCGGCAGAACGGAACTGCTCGGTGCAAACCCCGTCGCGGGCAGCTCGCGGCCGATTGCAGTTTCCAGTTCCGTCAGGGCGTTGTAATAATCCCGCGTCACCTGGTTCAGCGTGGTCACGCTCTCCGTCAACCGCCGCTGTTCGTTGACCACCTCGAAGATCGAGAACTCACCGGCCCCGTACGCCGCGCGGACCGTTTGCAGGTTCGCCTCCGACCTCGGGATTATCTGCGTAGTGCTGAGCACCAGAGCCTCGGCGGCGGCGCGGTATTTGCGAAACGCGACGGCGACGTCGCGTTTGATCGTGGTTTCGAGAAACTCGCGCTGGCGCGTGGCTTGAAGCCGTTCGCCGGTCGCGGAGGCAATCTCGCCCTGATTGCGATTGAAGACGGGGATGTCGATCGACACCCCGAAAGTAAGCTCGTTGTCTAGATCGGTCGCGAAATCGCGGCCGTTGACCGGCCCGGGCAGATCGACGATCCCCTTCGTGCGTGAGTATCTGATTCCCGCCGAAACGTTCGGGACTGCGTTCGCGCGCGCCAGATTTATACGTGCCGAGCCAAGCTCCTCGCCGATCCGAGCAGCCCGGAGATCCGATCGTTCCCGAAGGGCGATCTCGGTCAGTTCGTTCAATCCCGTGTCGAAGCGCGGCGGACGGTCAGGCTGCGGCGCGATCCGCAGAGGCTCCGCTATGTCCGCCCCAATGAGCGTTCGCAGCTGTAAAAGCTGCGTATCGAGTTCCCCGCGCGCCTGGATCGCCTGCACCTTGAGCCTGTCGTTCTCGACCCTTACCAAGTTAAGATCCAGCGGTGCAACGTCGCCTTCTTTCAACCTCGCGTCGGTCGCCCGAACCAATTCCTCATTCCCGGCGATCAATCTCTCAAGCACGTCTAGCTGCCGGGCGGACGCGATCGCGGCGATGTACGCCGAGCGGATGCCGATTGCCAACTCCCGCTCCAGCGCGGCGACCTCTGCGCGTATCTGATTCAGCTCGAGCTCCGCGACCGCCGCGCGGCGGCTGCGTTTCCTGCCGAGTTCGAAAACCTGCGTGACGCCGACCGAGAAATCGCTTTCCGCCTCACCGCCCAAAAATCGAGGTGATCCGTATTCTGCGTCCAAGGTCGGATTGGGGCGAAGCCGCGCCTGCTGCAGCCGCCCCTCCGCGACGGCCAGCCTTTGTCGAGCCGCCAAGAGATCCGCACGACGGCTCGCACCGAGCGAGATCAATCGTTCGACGGGCAGGCCATCCTGAGCGACCGACTCCACGGAGCTGAGCTTAACGGCCGGCTGAGTCGGCACAAGAATGGGTTGCTGCTGTGCAAGGACCGGAACGGTCAGAAAAAAGAGGGGCGCCCCCCACGTCCAAACGCGTCTTGATGCCTTCACCTTGAAACTTCCCCGGTTCGAAAAAAAATCTAAGAATTGTGGAACGAGAAATGTTCTCACGCGGAAACGGTCTCCTCCCTGAGCGTCCGGCGCCCCGCGACCCGCACCGACAGGTAAACGAGGGCCGCAAAAAGGCCGATTCCCACGATCAGGAAAATCGAGGTCAACAAAAAGCCTGACCAGGACGCAGCGGCACCGGCCGCGGGCGCTCCGTTGAGCACCTCGACGCCAGAGAAAGTAGCGGTGCTCGCTTTACCGCCGACCGTTAACGTTACGCGGAGCGTGTATCCCCCATCGGTGAGGGCAGGGATGTCGAGAGCGTAGCTTCCGGCCGTAGCGGATTTCGCGACGGCGACTTCGGAGATCGAACCGCCCGGCGCCTCGAGGGCCACCTGAACGTTACCCGCGTCGACGGGTTCATTAGTGGCATACCTGGTCACGAACAAACTTCCATGGGCGATCGTGCCCGGCTCCAGAGGCGGGTGCTTCACCGTGACCTCGAAATCGCTGAGGCGGGTCGTTCTGAGGACCGCGCCTTTGGCGGTCGTCTCGGTTTTCGGCTTCTGATCGCCATGATCCTCTCCACCGTGAGCCGAGACCCGCACCACTCCGGCCGGCGAGCCGATCGCCAGAACGCAAAGTAACGCCGCCAGCCGGGCCTTCAACCTTTTTCCAAATTTCTCCTTCACGCAATCCTCCTAAACGACCAGGTTGGTAATCCCACGATTAGTGCAATGAGTGTGCCTCGGCAGAAGGCCGTTGCTATCCAGCCCCAAGCGCAGGTAAACCTAGTAGAAACACCGTTTTAAAGAACCCGGCGATCGCACAATCGAACCTGGAAAAGCGCCCGCTATCGAACACACCTGTCTGTTATCAAGCAGGCGCAACTTCATCTGAGATTCTTCGAACTACTGCACGATCAGCTTCCCCCGGAGCATGTTCATCCCGCACGCGAACGTGAACTCGCCCGTTTCCGCCGGGGTGAACTCGATCGGGGTGGTCTTGAAAGCCGGGAGGTCGCGGGCGATCCCGAAGTCGCCGAAAACCACCTGCTCGCTGCACGACGACGTTTCGTCACGGTAAAAATTCAGACGCACGGGCACATCTTTCTTGACCACGATCACGTCAGGGGCGTATCCGCCCTTAACGGTCACCTTGATCTCCTGCACGCCCGTCTCGTTCGTTTCGGCAGCGACCTTTTCGCGCTCACCGAAGAAATACCACAGCGTCAAACCGATTAGAGCGACGCCGCCCACGATCACGACAATCTCCATTGTGTCCATATAAGTCCTCTTAGTGGTTAGCCAACCACCGGCGCGCCGAATTTGCGCAGTCGCAAGCTGTTCGCCACCACCGAGACCGAAGAAAGCGACATCGCCGCCGAAGCGATGATCGGCGAGAGCAGCCAACCTGTGAGCGGGTATAGCAACCCCGCCGCAATGGGGATCCCGATCACGTTGTAGATGAAAGCCCAGAACAAATTTTGTTTGACCGAACGGATCGTCGCCTTCGACAACCCGATCGCGGTGACCACCCCGCGCAGATCGCCCTTGATCAGTGTTATGTCGCTCGCCTCGATCGCGACGTCCGTTCCCGTGCCGATGGCGATCCCAACGTCCGCCTGCGCGAGAGCGGGAGCGTCATTGATGCCGTCCCCGACCATCCCCACCAGTTTCTTCTCGGACTGCAAGCGTTTGATCTCGCCCGATTTGCCTTCCGGCAGCACCTCCGCGAGCACGCGGATGATCCCCACCTCGCTCGCTACCGCTTCTGCAGTTCGGCGGTTGTCGCCGGTCATCATAACGACTTCCAGCCCCAGCTTTCGCAGCGAGGCAATCGCTTCCGCTGATTCCGGTTTGATGGTGTCGGCTACGGCGACCACGCCGGCGAACTTGCCGTCGATCACCGCGAACATCGGCGTTTTGCCCTCCGTTGCAAGTTTCTCCGCCGTCGTCTCTGCGCCGTTGAGTCCGATTTTCCGTTCGTTCATCAGTCGCACGTTCCCGAGCAGCAGATCTTTGCCAGCGACCCGCGATTCGATCCCGCGCCCTTCGAGGGCGTTGAAGCTTTCCGGTTTGGCAAAATCCAACCCGCGTTCCTCTGCGCCGCGCACGATCGCGGCGGCAAGCGGATGTTCGCTTTGCCTTTCGGCGGACGCGACTATTCTTAGAAACTCGTTCTCCGCGAAACCGTCGGCCGCGACTATATCCGTGAGAGCCGGTTCGCCCTTGGTGATCGTGCCGGTCTTGTCGAGGACGATCGTGTCGAGCTTGTGAGCGGTCTCCAGGCTGTCGCCGCCCTTGATCAATATGCCGTTCTCTGCGCCGCGGCCCGTGCCGACCATGATCGCCGTCGGCGTCGCGAGGCCGAGCGCACACGGGCACGCGATGATCAGCACCGAAACGAAATTCACCAGAGCCATCGCGAACCGCACCTCCGGCGAGGCAGCGACGAACCACACCACGAACGTCGCGATCGCGACGGAGATCACGATAGGGGTGAATATCCCGCTGATCGTGTCCGCGAGCTTTGCGATGGGCGGCTTGGACCCCTGCGCGTCCTGCACGAGCCGGACGATCTGCTGCAGTGCCGTGTCTTTGCCCACCTTCGTCGCCCGGAAGGAAAAGGCTCCCGTCTTGTTGATCGTTGCGCCGAAGATTTCGTCCCCGACCTTCTTTTCAACCGGGATAGACTCGCCCGTGAGCATCGACTCGTCGACCGCCGACGAACCTTCCGTCAACACACCATCGACGGGAATCTTGTCGCCCGGTCGCACCAGGACGATGTCGTCCGGAACGACCTCCTCGGTTTCGATCTCGATCTCGCGCCCGTCGCGGATCACGCGGGCGGTTTTCGCCTGCAGGCCGACGAGCTTTTTGATCGCCTCGCCGGTGCGGCCCTTCGCCCTCGCTTCGAGCATCCGCCCGAGCAGGATCAGGGCGATGATCACGCTCGCCGCCTCGAAATAAACCGGCACCGCCATCGTTCCGGCCACCCCGCCCATTGCTTCGTGCGTCGCGGTCATGAAAAACGAGGGGAACGCGGTCGCGAGGACCGAATATATGAATGCCGCCCCGGTCCCTACCGCGATCAGGGTGTTCATGTCAGCCGCCCGGTGCCGGAATGCCGCCCAAGCGCCGCGGTAAAATTGGGCCCCGCAGTAAAAAACGACAGGGACGGTCAGCGCCAACTGCAGCCAGTTGACGCCGGGAAAGTCGAGAAACTCGATGGTCCCGTGCGACATCGCGATGATCAGCACGGGCAGCGAGAGCACCGCCGCGATCCAGAACTTCTTCTTCAGATCTCGGTACTCCTCCGCGTGGGCGTGTTCGAGCGAATCCTCTCCCCCGTCGGAATTCCCGGACACTTCGCGAACCTTGTAGCCGAAGTCCTCGATCGCCGCCCGAATCCCTTTCACGTCCGCGGAACTGGGTAAATAGTCGACCGCGACGGTCGTCGTGGCGAGGTTGAAACCCGCCTTTACGACGCCACCCAGTTTCATCAAATGATTTTCAAGAGGGATGCCCGAGCCGGATGGACGCGCGGAATCGTCGACCACAAACTCCGCGCGTGCCGTCCCAGCCGTGTCGTAGCCGGTGTCTTTGACGGTCTGCACCAGGGCGGCGACATTTGTCTTGGCTGGGTCGTAATTGACGGTCGCCTTCGCGGTGGCGAAGTTGACCGAGCAAGCGTCCACCCCCGGCTGCTTTTTCAGCTGCTTCTCGATCCGGTTCGCACACGCCGCGCAGGTCATCCCCGTAATCGGCAGGTCGACCCGTTGGCCCGCACCATCCGGAAGCGAATGGTCGTTGTGCGTTCCGTCCGTGGCTTGTTTGGTGGTCAACCCATTGCTAACTTCCTTGTTGCCGCCTACGCTCTCGACCTCCTTCGCACCCGCGAATTCTTCCGGTGCCGCGTCGAATTTCTCCTTGCACGCGGGGGAACAGAAGTGGAACGTTTCGCCTTCGTACTCGCTCCGCCCCGCCGCGGTCGCCGGATCGATCTCCATCCCGCACACCGGGTCGATCGTTTTCGTCGTAATCATTTATCCCTCCCGTTCACCCGCGGATCCACCAGCACCGCGATCAAGTACGCTCACTCCGCCGAATAACCGGCGCGATCGAGCACCTCGACGATCTTTTCCCGCGAGGTCGCCTGGTCGTGGTGCACCGTCACCCTTTTCGTCTGTACATCCACCTCGACCGCGGACACGCCCTCGACGTCCGCGAACGCTTTCGTGATCGAACTCGCACAGCCGCCGCAGACTATTTCCGGAGCCGTCACCGTCGTGAAACCATTGTCATTCTTTCGCGGCTCGCTCGTTGATTCGTTAGCTACTTTCATTTTTGATACCTCATTGATCTCAGTAATAATTTCGGGAAAAATCGCCCGATAGATAAAGTCTATTCTCTGTAGTCAAGTACAGTGTCAAGCCCTTTTTTCTAGAAATGTGAAAAGAATCTACGCCGTCTTTTTTCTCTGCTTTTTCGGCGTGACGCGCACGCTAGTCGGCGATGGGTTTTGCATCTGAGTGCCTTCGATAAGACCGCATATATTGCCCGGTGCCCGGCCCACCTCGTCCCATTCTTCCAGAGTGCGCGTAAGTTCCCGGTGGTGCCGCTGCATTTCCTTGATACGCTCCGACACCTCCGCGAGGCGCCGCCGCACGATCGCCCGGACATTGTCGCACGGGCTCGCGCCCTTCTCGGCGTCGCTGATGATGTGCCGGATCTCGTCGAGCGAGAAACCGAGGAATTGCGCCTTCCGGATGAACGCGAGGCGCTCCAGCACCCCCTCGTCGTAAAGCCGGTAGCCGCTCTGCGAACGTGCGGGTCTCCCCAGAAGCCCGCTGCGCTCGTAGAATCTCAAGGCCTCGACGCCTACCCCCGATTCCTGTGAAACCTCGCCGATCTTCATCGAAGTCCGGGGCGAAAGCCGATCAGTGCGACCAACGATCGTCGTCGCCGTGTTTTTCCTTATCGCCATAGTTTTTGTCCCCCTGTTACACAAATTCCCAGCGCAATTCTGGTTACCATTCAATGATAAACCCTGTAGTCGCGTATTGAGTCAAGCCCATTTATGGTTCTCCAGCGAAGCCTCTAGTCGGACACGCTTTAGTACCCCGATTTAGGTGGGCTTTCGCGCGGAGTGCGATGGCGGCCTTGGTATCAGTGAGACCGAAAAGGTGAAGCGCCCTTCCTTCAGCCGGGAGGCGCTCCAAAAGATTAGGGGCGAACAAAGTCGCCCCTACTTCAATGGGATAAGAGTGATCCCGATCACTTCATACGGAGTTACCATCCTTGCATTTCGTGTCACAAGGACAGCAGCAACCCTTCCCGATCGGGGCCGAGTTCTCGCTCGTCGAGGTGGCTCGCTGTTTCATCGGGCAGGAACAGCAGCGTTACCAATTCCTAGATTCAGCTGGTTTGACCACGAAGCAGTAGGTCGTTGCGGTGAGGAACAGTGCGGCCCCCACGAACACCTGCGGCTGCCGCATCATGTACGACGAGGCGGCGAACCCGAGTAGAAAAAACACGTTCGCGATGAGGGCCATCGTCCAGATAACCACGTCCCGCGCTCCGGTGCGGAGGAGAGCAATATTCAAGAACCCCGCCAGCACGATCGCGACGCCGGTCCCTAGGAACCACGCCGCCTCATACGAAATACCGTAGTAGTTTCGGAACGTGAAGGAGCAATGAAGGAGACCGAGGGCGATGATGAGTATGCTCGCGATCTTTTGGGCTGTTCTCATTCGTCCCCACAAACCTATTTCAGCAGTTTATTGATCTCGGCTGTAAGTTTCGCACCGTCCAGCTTCGTTTCTTCCGATATTCCTAATTGTTCCTGCCAATAGATAGGCTTCGGCGGTCCGTCTTTCCACTCCGCATCTTTATCGTAAAGCAGATAGACGTCCCAGGCCTGATCGTCGATCCCCAATACGGCAGCATAGCCCTTGACCAGTTCGCCGCCGCCGTCCCAGTAGTGACGAACGCGCGGGTCGGGGAGCGTTTTGGTGGCCCGCCCGACGGTCAGTTCGAAATCCGACGGGAGGATGGGCACCCAAACCGAATAAACCTCGATATCCTGATCTTTCAACTTCATCAGAACCTGATGAATTTCGGAAGCCCCCCGAAGGCAGTGCCCTCAGGTCGGGGCCAGCAGAACCACCAGCCTCACCTTGCCCTTGTCCTCGTTGAATTGGGATTTGAGGTCGCCGACGTTCGAGGAAAACTCGCTCCCGCCGCTGAATTGATAAAGGGCAAGCGCGGCGAACCCGAGCAGCACCGCCGCGACGACGCCGATCTTGATATAAATGCGTTTCAAATTTACACCTCTAACAACAGACGTTTCCCGCCCCTTTCGGCGGGCACTGCACCGAACCGTACGAACAGAAAACGCAACAATCGCCGGGGAGCGGCTTAAGGAGGTCCAGGCAGTTCGTGCATTCGTAAAAAAAGACGCAAGCGTTCGTCGGCATCTGTTCGGCCTTCACGAATCCGCACTTCGGGCAAGTTATGATCGCGCTCAGGCTAATCGTCGTCGGGGCCGCCCCGACCGTCTTTTCATCCCGTTCGAACGAAACGTAGCTTTCCGGGTAAACAGGCCTTCCGTTCACCATCACGAGGCTGTGGTCCTTCATAAGCAAAAGAGAACTATCGAGATTTTCAATAGATGACATACGCAGCAAGGTGTACAGAAGCAACGCCTTTTCCGCCTCGTGACCGGTATTAAAGTAAACGACCTCATCCGGCAGGGCGATCCGGTCGCGGCTCCCGAATATCGATGAATTTCCCTCGATGTTGTGAACGATTGACAACGCATCGTCGAGCGTCGTTACCTTTGCGGCCAGTTCGGCGGTGTTAGGGTCGCGCAGGGCGGCATGAATATACACCTCCGGGTTCCGAACGCGCAAACTTCTGAACGCGTAAAGTGCGTACTCGAAGATCGATCCCGGATATTCACGAGCCAGTTGGTGGATCGCGGACTGGTAACCCTCGGCGGAATCGTGGTCTAAGGGATCCGGGACGGCGTGCGACGGTTCGATGTATCGAATCTGTTCCGGGTCGGGATGCTTTAGTGGGTTGGAGACGAACTCGCCTATTCGCCGATAGATGTCTTTCACCTGATGGTGCGGAATCTGCGAAGTGCGCGATATGCAATGGCACATCCCCAAAGACGGATTATAGAAGAACGTCGTTTCCGGACCGGAAGCAACCGCCCTGACAAAATCCGACAATTCCGACTGGTTGTTGATCCGCGTTGTGCTGAACCATTTGGTGTTGTTCAACAGATGCCCGTCCTCCACGTCGAGGTAAACGAACACATGCGCTCGATTCCCGGTGATAACCACCTGGTCCAAGGGAAAGCGGCCCCAAACGACCAGGGCCGCCGCCCAGAGCGCCGCGAGCCCCCAACATTTCCCGGAAGCCTTCCCTTCCTCGTTGGTCGTGGCGAACGCGTTCATCACCTCTAATATTTCGTTCTTGAGCCTCGGGAAAAGACCCCGGTCGTAGTAAGGCTCATTCACGATCTGGCCGAACTGCGACTCCGGATTCTCGACATGCAATTGTCGGAGCGTTGTGTCGTATTCGGTCCGAATGTTCCGAACGAACTCCACACCGAGTCTTTGTTCCTCTTCTTTGAACGAGATCAGCCCCCACGGATCGCCGCCGGGTTGATCGGGCAAGTTTGTGAAGGTGTATCGGTGGAAAAATCGCTGGATCTGATTCAACCGGTTGCGGGGGCTGTTCAGGACACCTTGCTCGTTTGCGGCGCGTTTCTCGTTCCGCCAATCCCACAGTGCCGGGGACATGAGATTCGCAAGAAGAAACGCCGGCACCAACTTCTGCGGGTTAGCGTCCAGTTCCAGAACGGTCAGACTCACCGCGTGCGAGAGACTCTCGTGTACACTATCGGTATTAGTTTCCTGCTTATGATCTAGAACGGGCATTACCTCTGACATGTCTCTGCACAACGCCTAGCCTCAATTGAATTCCAAATCGCAACGACCACGAGGCCGGCGAGACCCGGGTACAAGATCTTGACATTCATACCGGCGTTGAGCGAATAAAGCACCGCCAGTACCGACAACACGCCGAGGATCAACGGAAGAACCTTTCGATGGCCCCGGTACGCGACGACCGCGCCGATCAAGGCGACGACCACGAACACCTGCATCGCGTATAGAACGTAGCTCTCGTATGGTGCGAGAAAACTCAACCCCAGGATGGATCCCGCGAGGCTGAGAAACGGAAAACAACAAGGCACCGCGGCGCCCGCCACGAGGGCTCCGACCGATCCGACCTTATCGAGAATGTTCCTGGCCATGATTAATAGTTTAGAGCGTCGGTAAATGTTCGGAACAAACCGCGCACGTCGTTTTCGGCGGACACGGAATCGATCCGTAGGAACAAAATACGCAGCAATCGCCGGGAAGAGGTTTGAACATGGCTTGGCAGCCTTCGCACTCATAGAAAAAGACGCACGAGTCCGTGGGCATGATCTCGGTCTTTTTGTGACCGCACCGAGGACATGTAATTTCGGATTCGAATTCGGTGTTGTCGGCAACATTTATCATAAATTCACTAAACCATGTAACTGATGTCCGAGGCGCTTGTCGGATACGCATAGACCATCGTTTTCAAATCCTTGGCGCTTAGCCCGTTACGGATCGCGAGGGCGAAAATGTTAATGGCCTCATCTGCGTGTGCACCTAAAAGATGAGCCCCTAAGATTCGACCAGTGCCCTTTTCGACCAGGGTCTTATAAGCCGAATATTTCAATCCGACCCGTTTAGACGAATACCAGCCGGAAGTGTCTTCATACTTGACGTCGAAGTCGAGGCCTTCCTTTGTCGCATCATCTTCCATTAATCCGACGGAAGCCATCGGCGGGATCGTGAAAACGGCGGTGCCGATTCCACGATAATCAGGCCGGCGATGATTACCTTTTAGCAGGTTGCTCGCTACGACGTGTCCCTGCATTGTCGCGACAGGCGTAAGCGGCAATCCGCCGCCGTCCGCCGCGTCACCCGCCGCAAATACGAGCGGGTTCGAGACGCTCTGTAAAAATTCATTCACCAGTATTCCCTTTTTTCCTCTCTCGACCTCGGCGGTTTCGAGATGCATATCATCGATGTCTGGAACACGCCCCGCTCCGTGTACGACCATGTCAGCCTCAAAGGTTTCGCTCGAATTGGAAGTAGACGCGGTTACGATAAACTGCTCGCCGTCCTTTCGAACAGATTCCACTGTCGCGCCCAAATTGACTTCGACGCCCAAGTCCCGTGTCGCCCGCAACAATGTGTCCACAAGGTCCGAATCGAAACCTTCGAGCGGACGGGTTCCACGATGAACGATTCGAACCTTCGCGTTGGCCCGCGCAGCGACATGCGCGAATTCAAAAGAGATGTAACCGCCCCCGATGAAAATGATCCGCTTCGGAAGTTGTTGGGTTTCAAGAAACTGGGTGCTCGTCGTGAAATGTTCCTCGCCCGCGATCCCCAAGACGGCCGGTTTAGCTCCGGCAGCAACGTGGATGTGTCGACCTATCAGCGTGTCCGCACCGATCTTAACGATCGTCTTATCGAGTAAACGCGCGCGACCGTGAAACGTGGCAATACCCGCCTTTGTAAATGTCGTTTCTGTGCTTGCGGGAACCGGCCCGGTGAAAGTGTTCTTGAACTCCATTAGCTGCTGCCAGTCGATCTCCACATTAGCGGAAAAGCCTTTTCCCTTCATGCGGCTATTCCAATCGATAAGCTCGGCGGCGCCGACGAGTACTTTTTTAGGATCACATCCACGCAACGCGCATGTGCCGCCGAACGGATTGGAATCGACTATCGCGACGTTCCAGCCCGCCTTCCGACATTTATGCGCCACGGTTGACCCGCCCGCTCCGGTTCCGATCACGACGAGATCAAAGTTATGGTCTCCCATGCTTATTCAGATTAGCTCGTAACCAGTCGCTGTTATCGTTTCCTTGATCCTCTCAACCGTGACCTGTGCGGGATCGTAAACGACCGTCACGTTATGTTTTTTATAATCGGCGTCGGCCGAGGCAACGCCATGCAGCCTTCTGAGCGGGACCTCTATGTGCGTTTCACAAGCGTCGCAAGTCATACCGCGTACATTAAGGACAATAGTGTTTTTAGAAGAAGACTCATCCGGCGGCGGCGCGATAACAGGTGCGGATGCGGTCGTTGGAAGGCGCGGCGCGGTGATTGCCGCTGCGATATAGCCGGTGTAGTACGGTGCTAGTGCGAACGCGACTATAACCGCAGTCGCCATCCAAAGCGAGATCTGGTTGATCTTATCGACCGGCTTAGAGGCACAACTGTCGTCCGGAGCACATTCCTCTCGGCGAAAATAAACACGGTAAAATACATAGGCGAGGGCCGCGGACGCCAATACCAACAAATATGGTCGCAACGTTTCAGAAGCCGACGCGATGCCGATGCTTCCGATGCCAAGAGTAGCGGCGATCAACGGCAAAATGCAACAAAGACTAGAGACGATTGCCGCTGCGACTCCGCCTCCCATTAATACGTTCTCTTTTCTCATAACTGATAGTTCATTCATTATTGCGTCATTTAGTACTTCAATTTGTGATCAGCTCGGGATGAGTGTGCTATTTCATCGATGACCGGACATTCCTCCGAGTTAGGATGCTCCTTCAATTCCACCTCGCATTCGTCGAGGTAATGCTTGAGTTTTCGGCGAAACGCTTGCATCGCTTTCAACCGCGCGTCCAGGTCCGCCAGCTTCACGTCGAGCAGGTCGTGGACGTGTCGGCAATCGCTCGTCCCATCGGCCGAAAGAAGCGTCGAGATCTCCTCCAGCGTGAAACCGAGATCCTGTGCCTGCTTGATGAAGGTGATGCGTTCGATCGCCTCCGAACCGAACAGGCGATATCCGCCCGCGGTCCGCGGCGCTTCCGGGAGTAGCCTGCGGCGTTCGTAATACCGGACCGTGTCGATGCTGACGTCGCAGCGCTCCGCAACTTCACCGATGCGGAAGGACTTGTTCATCAAGCAACATTGTACAGCCTTGACCTAACTCCAGAGTCAAGTCAGTTTTTTCGCCATGGTTGCTACACCATTCGGCGTCTTTGTCCTATCAATACGCTGGGGTTGGTGGATTGACAGCGTTGAGCGTGACGTTTGGGATATTCTGGGCGGCGGCATTTGGATCCTAGGGGGTGAGTGTGATCATGTATGCGCCGCGCTCCTGAGACCTCTAAATCGGCTAGCCGATAAAAATCAGCAAAACCCCGCACGGGTCCCAAACGTGAAAGATCTTCGTATCGCCGCCCACCAACTCGATCGCCTTATCGTACCGTGCGTTACCGAAGTCGCCGTTGTCGATCACCACTTTCGCGTGCGCATGCCACGCTTCGATGTCATCGACATCGAACTTCATCATGAAATTCTCCGCCCAGTCCTTGTTGTAATAGTTCTGCAGTCGGAAGACGGCGTTTCCGAGTCTGCAATCCATCGTCCCGCCCCAGCCCTCCGTCAATTCGAAACCGAGGACCCGGTAAAAGCGCTGCGAAACACCGAAATCCTCGGACGGGACGTACGTGACAAGTTCCTTTATGGTCAAAAACATTAAATTCCTCCAGCGATCGTGCGAGCCTCAAATGTATCCGATGGCCGATCTCACAACCAACGCCGCACTCGATTCGCGTATTCCTCGTATTCGCCCTCTTGCGACCGTCGTAAGAATTCTTCTTCCAGACGCACCTGAATCTGCATCAGTGCAAAACCTAGAGCGAAAATCGTAAGCGTCAATGCGTTCGGCAGCACGAGCAAGAGGCCCAGCAAGGTGCCCACCATCCCGAGGAAGATCGGGTTCCGCGAGACACCGAAAAGGCCCGTACTCGCGAGTTGCGTCTTCGAGGAGTCGATCCCGATCCGCCACGAGTCGGCCATTTGGACCTGGGCCGTCACGACCCATACGAGCGAGGCGAGGAGCAGGGCGTAGCCGACGTACCGAAAGAGATCGATTTCAAGCCAGGATATCGGTATCAGGTACTCATCGACCGCGGGGAGCAACGCCCTCGCGCCGGTCGCGAGCAATAGGATCAGCATCACCATCTTGAACAGCATCCCCACATAATCGTGGGCGCTATCGGTTCCGCCGAACGTGACGGGGTTGAGCCCTGTGCGTTTCCAGACCCGGTACGTCGGCAGAACGAACGCGACGGTAAGGTAAACGATGAGGTAGGTAAGTAGCGTGTAACGATCCATGTTTTTTTTAGAAACGCTTATTGCCGCTCCGCCGTGCCCCCTTCCGCCGCGCCGTGAATTGCCGTCGCTCCTTGCGGTTCAACCCGGCCGCCTTCATGTCCCGCTTCGAAAACTTGAACCGGCGCAATGCGTGCCTCGCGAGTGCGTAAAGAACCGCCGCAAGGATGACAGCCACGACAACGGTGACCCAAAATGTAGCGGATCTATCCATCGGCGGGTTTCCCCAATCTCAGGATCCGCAATGCCCCGCGCAGGACCACCATGAACACGATGGTCCCGACGATCAGATCCGGCTTGTTCGATCCGAACAAGTAGACCAGCACTCCGGCCGCGATCACGCCCAGGTTGATGATCACGTCGTTGGACGTGAAGATGGCACTCGCCTGCATGTGCGCCTCGTTGCTCTTGGATTTTTGCAGCAGATAAAGACAGAGCCCGTTCGCGACCAGAGCGAGGATCGAAATGACGATCATCGTGGCGAAGTCCGGCATCTCCTCAACGCCTAAGAATCTGCGGATAACCTCGACGAAGCCGATGGTGGCGAGCGCGATCTGAAGATAGCCCGCAAGCGTAGCGATGCGCTGTTTTCGCGCCAGGGTGGCTCCGACCGCAAACAAGCTAATTCCGTAAACGAACGAGTCGGCGAGCATGTCGAGGCTGTCGGCGACCAGGCCCATCGAGCCTGAGATCAAACCCGTCGCCATCTCGATCGCGAAAAATCCGAAGTTGATCGCGAGAACCGTCCACAATAGTTTCCGCTGTTTCGCGGGTTCTTCGAATTGGACCTCTTCCGATTGCTCCGTGCTGACGCGGGTGCCGCCCAAATTTAGATCCGCTATCGAACTTTCGATTTCGCTTAGCCGCCCTTCGTGATGAACGGTCAGTCGTCGCTGCGGAATGTCAAACGCGAGGTGCTTTATCTCGGCGATCCCGTCGAGCCTAAGCCTGATCAGATTCTCTTCGGACGGGCAATCCATCTGCGGTATGTGAAAAACTGTCTTCTCCATTCCTTAAATCAACCTTCGGGCTTTCGCTTTTACCAACAGACGAAATGATCGTCGGGTCAACTTCCCACCTCGTGAATGCTACGGTGCGGGAGTCCGTAGACTAATCAGGTCCGCTTACGGTTCGTGCATAACACCTTTTGAACATTCGCGAATACAAAATTCTCTTTCTCTTCCGCCGAAAGTTCCGCTTCGACCAAGTAGTGCTGCAGGCCGGCTTTTAGAAAATGGTCGTAATATACGGTCTCCCAAGTTTTTGCGACGGCGTGGCCCAGAAAAGCCGAAAGTGCATTTCGCGGCACGTCGTAGTCCACGATCACGATCTTGCCGTCCGGTTTCGTCACCCGCCGCATTTCTCGCAAAACCGCCAGACCGATTTGCTCCGGCATGTCGTGAAGTCCGAAGGAAACGGTCGAAAGGTCGAAATGCGAATCGGCGTAAGGGACGCTCGACGCGTCCCGACAAATAAATGTTACGTCGTAACCATTTCTGACTTTCATTTTTGCGCGTGCGAGCATGTCCGGTGATAAGTCAACCCCGACGACGGAAAATCCATATTTCGCGAACGCGACACTCTGCGCCCCGGTTCCGCAAGCCATATCCAACACCCTTGCGCCATGAGATAACCCCGAATCGATCACAACCTTTTCTCGTATGTGACGCGCGAAAATCTCAACGATGTCATAAACCGGCGCCATCCTGCGGAACCATCGGACGTTATGCCATTCGTGCTTATTTGCGATATCGCGCAGGTGCAGATTCATTTCCGTCTCCAGCCATCTGAATGTGTACGGCCCGCCCCGAGCGTTTTCGATTGCATATCCTAAAGTGGTTTTCGTGCTTTGTGAATGCGAATCGTGCCGAAAAATGTTCCGAAATTTGCCGTCTCGCGGATTTCAGTAAAACCCGCGCCCGCCGCAAGTTCCGGCAACCTTCCCTGCAGGCTGTCCGCCGTCGTCGCGCCGTCGAGCCAGACGATCGGCTGCGAGGCTGCCTTCATCAGAATATTTGCGGCCTTACCCCAATCGGCAAGGTGCAAGGTGCCTCCGGTCTTTAAAACCCTGAACACTTCCCCAAGAGTCTTTCGCTTGTTTGCGGGCGTCAAATGATGAAAGAACAAGCTCGTCACGATCGCGTCGAAATGCTCGTCCGGGTACGGCAGTGCGGTTGATAAGGCTTCGCTGAAATTTATTTCAGCACCGTTGGCGGCAGCTTTGCGGCGGGCAATGCGAAGAATTTTCGCGTCACCGTCTAGTCCATGAATTTCCGCCTGAGGAAATCTACGTTTCAACGCGACGGTCAAGGTCGCCGTCCCGCAAGCCAAATCCAACAGCCGCCCGTTCGAAGCGATTTCGACTTGCTCGACCAACTTTCCTTTGAAAACTTTTTCCCGAGTAGTCCACTTCACCACCAAGTCGTAAAAAGGCGTGAGAAAATCCAGACCTAACGCTGGAATGTAATTTTCTTTACTCTCTGTTTTCATAGCTGCCCGCGACCAAGTGTTTTCCCCTTCACTCGTGGTCAAAAATATGTATCCGGCGCCTTACAACAATTCTTCGACGTGCCGGAAGCCTTCGTCGAAAAGATTGGCGATGTGCTCGTCGTCGAGAGTGTAGTAGGCGATTTTACCTTCCTTGCGGAAACGGACGAGTTTCATCTGCCGCAGCGTCCGCAAGGAATGCGAAACCGCCGACTGCGAGACGCCCAAAAGATTGGCGATGTCGCAGACGCACAATTCTTCTTTTGATAAAGCGAATGCGATTTTGATTCGCGTCGGGTCGCCCAATATTCTGAAAGTCTCGGCGAGCAAACCAATTGCTTCGGCCGACTTCATCGCGCGGCGGACGTTTTCCACTTTGCCTTCGTCAACGAATTGAATCTCGCACGCATCGCCCACCGGTTGTGCCGCTTTTTCGCTCATAGCTTTACTCGTTCGAATCACTTTTCTTAGAATCCCAAAAGCTTGCCGCCCTGATAAACAAGGAAGGTGACGACATAAGCCAGGGCGGTCATATAGCCGACCATAAAAAACGTCCAGCCCCACGAGTTGGTTTCGCGCCTGACGGTCGCGAACGTGGACATACACTGAAACGCCAGCAAGTAAAACATCATCGTCGTCAGCGCGAGCAGAGGAGTCCACACGGGCGAGCCATCGTCCCGTTTCGCATCGCGCATCGCTTGGAGTAATGACTGCGAGGTCGCTTCCTCGTCCTTGCCGACGTTGTACAGGATGCTCATCGTCGAAACGAACGTCTCACGGGCTGCGAAACTGGAAATAAGCCCGATACCGATTTTCCAGTCGTACCCGAGCGGGGCGATCACCGGCTCGATCGTTTTGCCCATCCGCCCGGCGATGCTGTACCGAAGTTGCTCGGCGGCGGCCTCGGTTTCTACTTGCTTCTGTTTCTCCTCGTCCAACTGGTTAGTTTTTTCGATATGCGTCTCGGCGACTGCCGCGTCGGACCCGACTTTCGGCGGGCGCGGGAAGTTCGCCAACGCCCAGAGGATTATCGAGATCGCCAGAATCACGGTCCCGGCTCGTTTAACGAACATCCCTGCGCGTTGGTATACGTTCAGAAAAACGACCTTGAAATTCGGTATCCGATAGGGCGGCAGTTCCATCAAGAGCGGCGGCGTGGGGCCTTTAAGGATCGTCCGTTTCAGAACGAACGCGACGACGATCGCCGTCACCACGCCCAGGACATACATCGACAGGATCAGCACCGCGCCGACTGAGATGAAGCCGAGCACGTATTGCCCGGTGAAAAACGCCCCGACCATCATGGTGTAAACGGGGAGTCGGGCCGAGCAGCTCATGAACGGCGCGATCATGATCGTCGCCAGACGGTCTCTCGGGTTCTCGATCGTTCTGGTCGCCATCACGCCTGGGATAGCGCACGCGAAGCTGCTCATCAAAGGCACAAATGCTTTGCCGTGCAACCCGGCTTTGCTCATCAATTTATCGAGCAGAAAAGCCGCCCGCGCCATGTAACCGGTGTCTTCGAGAATCGAGATGAAGAGGAACAGCAAAACGATCTGCGGCAGAAAGATCATCACGCCGCCGACCCCAGCGATGATGCCGTTGGCGATCAGGTCGTTTAGGAGCCCGGGCGGAAGTGCGTCTCTCGCGGCATTCTGCAGCGCCCCGAACACTGAATCGAGCAGATCCATCGGCAACTGCGCCCACGAGAAAATCGTCTGGAAGACGAACAACAAGATTCCGACGAGGATCAACAACCCGAAAACTTTATGTGTCAGAACGCCATCGAGTTTCTCGCTGAAGGAACGCTCGCCGGATTCTTCGCGCTCATTGACGGACTCCTGCACCGCATTAGCGATCCAACTGTAGCGCGCCAGAATCGAGGCGTTGCCGTTTTGCGCTTCCGTACCATCGCGATCCAAGAACGGAAATTCCACCTGTGCGGGGGGGCCGCTTTTGACGGCCTTCTCGACCGCTTCCGTTAAATCTTCGAGCCCGCGCCGCTTCCCCGCGACGACGGGGACGACCGGCACCTTCAGATGTGAAGAGAGCTTGGTGGCGTCGATTTTTGTTTCACGCGCTTCGGCTTCGTCGATCATGGTGAGCGCAACGACTATCGGGATCCGGTACTCAAGAAGCTGCGTGAAGAGATACAGATTTCTGTCCAGATTCGTCGCGTCGACGACGGCGATGATGCAGTGGGGCGCGTTCAAGCCGGATATCTTACCGGTCAACGCGTCACGGGCGATTTCCTCGTCGATCGAATTCGCGTTGAGACTGTAAAGCCCGGGCAAATCGATCAACCGCACCGACTCTTCGCCGAGGCGCCACATGCCCTCCTTGCGCTCCACCGTCACACCCGGGTAGTTTGCAACCTTCTGCCGCATACCCGTCAGGGCGTTGAAGAGCGTCGTTTTCCCGGCGTTCGGATTTCCGGCGAGCGTGATGGTGAGCTTGCCACCGACCGCGGAAGTTTGTGCGGGTGAAATTGTTGCCATGGGTGATACTGGTTTCGGCATAGCCTAGCATTTGCATATATGAACAGACGTTCATACGATATTTCAAAATAACGCAGAAATTTCCTGCCGTCAACGGCGCGGTTCTGATCCAAACTTTTGACTATTTGTAGCTGAGCAGCCGTAGGCTGTTCAAAATCACGAGCACGGTGACTCCGACGTCCGCGAAGATCGCGAGGGCGAGGCTGCTTAATCCGAGGATCGCGAGGACGACGAACACGAGCTTCGTGGCGATGGCGGCGACCGTGTTGATTCGGATCGTCGAGACCGCCCGCCTGCCAAGCCTTACGAGGTAAGGGATCAGCTCGAGGCGGTCGTTCAGGATCGCGATCGAGGCCGCTTCGATAGCGGTGTCGGAGCCGGCTGCGCCCATCGCCACACCGACGCTGGAGAGGGCGAGGGCCGGGGCGTCGTTGACGCCGTCGCCGACCATCGCGGTGGGGCCATATTTGGCGAGCAGTTCCTTGATGCCCTCTGCTTTGTCCTCGGGAAGCATTTCCGCCTTCACCTCGCGGATGCCGACCTCTTTGGCGACCGCTTCGGCGGGAGCGCGGTTGTCCCCGGTCATCATCACGACCTCGATGCCCAGTTCCTGCAATTCGGCGACGGATGCGCGGCTTTCCGTTTTGATCTCGTCGGTCAGTGCGATCACACCCTCCACTCCGTACTGACTGCTCACCACGATCGAGGTTTTGCCCTCCTTCTGCAACGCCTCGACGCGGCGGACGACCTCCTCCTGAACCTCGTGTTCTTCCGTTATGAAAGGCAGTTTCCCGATGCAGTGGTGCTTGTCGTAGCAGACGATGCAATCCGCCTTCGCCCCCTTGCCCATCACGGCCTGGAAATTCTCGACGCCGTGGATGTCGATCTTTTCCTCGTTCGCCGCCGCGACGATCGCGGCCGCCAGCGGATGTTCCGAGTAGCTCTCGATCCCGGCCGCGCACGCGAGCAGGTGCTCACGCGTGGTCTCGCCGAACGGCAGCACGTCGGTGACCTTCGGCTTTCCGTAAGTGAGCGTGCGGGTCTTGTCCATCGCGACGGCCTTGATGCGCCCGATTGCCTCGATGTACTTGCCGCCTTTAACCAACGCTCCCTTTGCCGAGGCGTTGCCAATCGCGGCGTAAATGGAGATCGGCGTCGAGATCACGAGCGAGCACGGGCACGCGATGACGAGGATCGTGATCGCCTGCTCGAACCAGGGGTTGAACGGCTGGCCCAGAAACACCGACGGTATGACGACGAGCAGCGTCGCGATCGCGATGATCGACGGCGTATAGTAACCCGCAAACGCCTCGATGAATTTCTGGGTTTCCGCTTTTGTTTTCGTCGCGGCGAAGGTCGTTTCGATGATCTTCGCGAGCGTCGTGTCTTTTGCGGTCTTCACCACTCTCGCTTCTAGATAGCCCTGCATATTCAGCGTCCCCGCGAAAACGCGGTCGCCAGCGTGCTTGTCCTTCGGCAGCGGCTCGCCGGTGATGGCCGACTCATCGACGCTCGATGCGCCCGACGTCACTTCCGCGTCGAGCGCGATCATATCGGAGGGCTTCAGGATCAAAGTGTCGCCGACGCTGATCTCCTCGATCGGGAGCTCTGATTCACCGCCCTCCCGCCGCACGCGGGCAGTTTTCGGCGTGCGATCGACCAACGCCTGCAAAGCCGATTTGCTCGACTGAATGCCGAAACTCTCCAGCCTCTCGCCAAGCGCGAACAGCACCACTACGACCGCGGCTTCCTCGTATTCGCCCAGGTAAAACGCGCCGACGACAGCGATCGTCATCAAGAGATTGATGCTGCGAAAATTGAGCTTCGATAACGCCTTCAGCCCGCTCCACAGCGTCCGCCACCCGACCGCGAGGATCAGGGCCGCGAAAAACGGGAATGCGAGATCGCGCCGAAGCTTGTAGTCGTCCCCCATCAACGACAAGAACTCGAAGACGGCGACGAGGGCGACGCTCGCTATGAGCCACTGAAACTTTCGGTCCTGCCAGAGACCGGGCTTCGCTACGTCGGTGGTTGTTGTCGATTCGCTCATGTTCATCAGGGCAATCCTTCCAGGGGGTCAATTACGCAATTCATCATCGATGAGCGCCCTCAAGTCCGCCTCGCTGAATCTCGCGAGCCGTCTGCCATTGACGAAGAACGTAGGTGTTTGACGCACTCCAAGCGACTGCCCGTCCTTCAGATCACGTTGGATCTTCGCCTGGTAGCGGTTTTCGGCGAACGCGGCGTCCATTTTGTCGAGATCCAGCCCCAGTTCCATCGCGTACTTCCGGAACAGCGCGGTGATGTCGAAATTTTCGGCGGTGGCTTGCGGCCCGTGCTTGGTTCCCCATTCGGGCTGCTTTTGAAAAAGCATCTCTTGGGCCTGCCAATATTTACCCTGCTCGCCCGCCGCTTCGGTGAAGGTCGCCGCGGCAAGCGAATTCGGATGGAGCGGCATGTAACGGACGACGAGGCGGATCTTGCCTTCGTAATCTTTGAGCAGTTTTTTGACCACAGGGCTGAAAGCGGCGCAGGCTTCGCATTCCGGGTCCAGAAACTCGACCACGGTCACGGGCGCGCCCGCCGGACCGAGGGTATAGCTGTCCGGCCTTACAAGCGTCTCGGGATTGACGCCGGTTTTATTTGAATTGGCGCCCGTGTTAGTCGCGACCCTCTCGTTCTGCGGCGAGTTTCGATAATAGTTCGAACCCACGACGACACCGACAATGACGAGGGCGACGATCGCCCCTAAGATAATTACTTCTTTCCTCATATCATTTTTCCAAACGCCCCGTCTTATGGAGCCACAAGCACAAGCTCACCACCGCGAACGCCGCTAATGCCATCAGCGGAATCGTGATAAACCCGAGCCACTCGATATGCACCGTCGTGCACGAGATACCCTGTTGGCACGGCATGATGCTTTCCGGGACGACCCCGTAATAAAGCAAATTGTGATAAATCGAAATTAGGAGGCCGACCATAGCCAGTGGTAGCGCGTAATATTTCATACGCGGGTCGCGCATTATGATCCCCGCGCCGAGGACGATGACCAGCGGGTACATCGCGATCCGCTGATACCAACACAAAACGCACGGCGGCAGCTCCATCACCTCGCTGAAGAAGAGGCTACCAGTGGTCGCGACAAGCGCGGTGGTCCATGCAAAGTATGAAAGGGTTTCTCTTATTGAGGTAAATTCCATTTTCCCGAACGATTTTCTTGCCTTCATCTAAGCGTTTCGGACATGTTTCTCATTGGCGCCGTCCGGGTTGGTCCGGTTTTTTTGAGGGATCGGAGGCTTTTCGTTTTCTAAGTGATTCAATACTTTCCACAGCAGAAACACTAAAAGGGCGACCAGAATCGGAGCTAGGATCAAGAACAAGTAAAAGGTTTCAATTCCCGGTGCCGTGTGGCGGTGCGGGTCGTCGTGCTGCAGATACATCCTTTTGTTGTCCTCCCAGCTCTTTTAAATCTTCGGGTTTCCTCACCAAGCTGATCTGCTTACGCATATACAACCTCCACCTTGCGGCCCGACGAAAAGCTCCCTCATCTTGCCGCCCTTCAAAGATGCGTTTCGTGCGTCGCAAAATCCCCGCGTTCCGTCTGCACGGTGACGTGAGAGATTTTGAAGTTCTTCGTGCAACGCTCGTGCACCCGCGCCAGAACCTCGTCGTGCTCCGCCTCGTCGGCCAGCACGGCGTGCACGCTCATCGCGTTGACGCCGGAGGTCAAACTCCAAACGTGCAGATCGTGGACGCCCGCGACGCCCTCGATCTGCGACAAACTTTCGCGCAAAGCGGCGATGTTCACGTCCGCCGGGGTCCCTTCGATCAGGACTCCGACCGCGTCTTTGAGCAACGCCCACGTGCGCGGCAAAATGAACAGCCCGATCCCCGCCGAGATGATCGGGTCGGCGTAATACCACCCGGTCGTCAGCATGATCACGCCGGCGACGATCACGCCGATGGAGGTCAGCATATCCGACAGCACCTCGAAATACGCGCCCTTCATGTTGAGGCTCTCTTTCGAACCGGCACGGAGGATACACATCCCGATGATGTTGATGATCAACCCGACGGATGCTACGCCGAGCATCGCCGCGCTTTCGACCTCCGGCGGGTTCTTGAAACGCTGATAGGCTTCGTACAAAATGTAGAGCGAGATCAGGATCAGCACGACCGCGTTCGTCAGGGCCGCGAGGATCTCCACGCGGTAGTACCCGTAGGTTCGCTCCGGGGATGCGGGTTTTTCCGCGAACCAGATCGCGAGCAGCGCAAGGCCGACCCCGGCTACGTCCGTTAACATATGACCGGCATCGGCGAGCAGCGCAAGACTCCCTGTCCACAACCCGCCAACGACCTCCACGATTAAGTAGAATGAGGTCAGGCCGAAGACTATGGCCAAACTTCTCTTGTTGCGCGCGGAGGCGCTCTGCACGTGTCCGTGTCCCATAAAAACCTAACCGCCGGGTGGAACTTAGATCACCGGCTTCGTATCCTTATTCGAACTCTTGATTCGAACTCTTGGTTTTCATCGCTCCCTCTTCCCGGCGCCTGTCGCGGCGGTGCCACCATATTCCGAAGAGTATCACCAACAACATCAGGAGGAGAGATCCCACCAAAAACACGATGATCGGATGTTCAACGAGTTGATGGTACAGACTGACTTCTTTTTCCGTACGCTGACCTAACGGTTATTAAGCCAAGGACATTCAGATTCAGCAACCGCTCTCGATCCGCACCCGCCGGTACCGATGCACATCAATCGAATAGTTCGCTTAAAAAACCTTTGCGCCGTTTTCGCGAATGGTGATCTCTCGAATGATCATCGCGCGAGCGATCTTGATAGTCGTCGTATTTGGCCGGCGCGGCAGGGGCGGTCGCCATTGACCGTTTGATGATCTTGTCGATCTCGCCGCGGTCTAACCACACGCCACGGCATTCAGGGCAAAAATCGATCTCGATACCCTGCCGCTCCGACATTTGAAGATCCGTGTTTGTGTCAATTGGACATTTCATTTATTTTTCTCCCCTAACTCATTATATTTCCCTGTCTTCCCTTGCGCCCTGTTTCATCTCCACGTTCAGTTCCAACCAGCCCAGAACCGCGAGTACGATCCATGTCATGAAGGTACTTATCAAAGCTAACCCCAGACCACCTAAGCCAACAGTAACTCCGATGGCTGCGGTCATCCAGATGCCGGCGGAGGTTGTCAGTCCGTGGATCGCGCGTTCCCGCTCCAGCTTCAGAATCGCCCCGGCTCCGATAAAGCCGATACCGGTTGCGAGCCCCTGAACAACCCGCGAAACGCCGTCGGACGACATACCGCTTCCTGCTGCCGCAAGAACAAAGAGGGTTGTACCCAATGACACGAGGATGTGTGTTCGCAGCCCCGCCTCCTTGCCCGCTTGCTCACGCTGTAATCCAATGACCGCCCCGAGCACGATAGCCGCAACCAAACGTATCAATACATGCACCAGTTGCGTTGTATCAGGAAAGCCCGACGATAGTTCGCTCCAGATAACTTCCATGTTCTCTGCCTATTCGTCGTTCTCGATCAGCTAAATGAGCAAAGCATTTTCGATGTTGAGGACGACTATCAGGCCATCGCCCTTTCTGCCTGTGTGAGCCCGCTGCTTGATCGCAGCGACGATTTGGTCGACGAGTTCGTCGTTCGCCGCGATCTCGAGCCTCTTGCCCGGCATAAACGGATCTAACGAATCGTAAAGAGCCGTGCCGAACCGCCGGCCAAAGCCCTCCGAGTTCGTAACAGTCATGCCGGGGAAGCCTTCGATCGCTTCGAATGCGGTTATGATCTCGTCCACTTTGAATGGCCTCACAATCGCGACGATCAATTTCATATTTCATCCTCCGTAAATTCGCCTTCGCGATCTTTTTCTACCCAGCCGTATAGCGTCGGCAAGATCAGCAGGGTCAAAAGCGTCGATGTGATCAACCCTCCGATAACGACCGTCGCAAGCGGCCGCTGAACCTCGGCACCGGCACTTGTCGCAAGGGCCATCGGAATAAACCCGAGACTTGCTACCAGCGCGGTCATCAGTACGGGACGCAACCGCGTTTCCGCCCCCTCGCGAACCGCGTCGAGAACCGTCTTTCCTTCTTCGCGCAGGTGATTGATAAAGCTGACCATCACAACGCCGTTGAGCACCGCGACGCCGAAAAGGGCGATGAACCCAACCCCCGCGGAGATCGAGAACGGCATCCCGCGCAAGGCCAGGGCGACGATCCCGCCCACGATCGCGAACGGGATCCCCGTGTAGATCAGCAGCGCCTGCTTGATGGAGTTGAACGTCGTGTACAGCAGCACGAAGATCAGGAAGAGCGCGATCGGCACGACGATCAATAGCCGCTGCGAGGCGCGCTGCAGGTTCTCGAACGTGCCGCCCCACTTCAGGTAGTACCCGGGAGGAAGCTGCACCTCCCGCGCGATCTTTGCCTGGGCCTCCTCGACGAACGATCCGATGTCGCGCCCGCGCACGTTCAGCTCGACGCCGATGCGGCGGCGGGTGTCCTCGCGGGTGATCTGGGCGGCGTCCTCGACGAGTTGGATGTCGGCGACCTGCGCGAGCGGAACCCGCGAGCCGTTCGGGGCCGTAAGAAGCAGGTTGCGGATCGCATCTACGTTCTGCCCGGACGCCTCGTCGAGCCGGACGACGAGGTTGAAGCGCTGCTCCCCTTCGTAAACCTGCCCGGCTTCCTTGCCCGCCACGACGGACTCGACCATGTCGTTCACGTCCTCGACGTTGAGGCCGTATCGGGCGATCGCGGCACGGTCCGGTTTGATCTGCAGCTGCGGCAGCCCGCTGGTCGCTTCGGCTTTGACGTCCTCGGCTCCCTGCACGGCCTGAACGGATCGCACGATCTCGTCCGCTTTCTCCTTCAGGACCTTCAGATCGTCCCCGTACAGCTTGATCGCGACGTCCGAGCGCACACCGGAGATCAGTTCAGCGACCCGCAATTCGATCGGCTGCGAGAAGCTGACGATGGCCCCCGGCACTCGCCGCTCAAGCGCCTCCGACATCTTCTCCACCAGTTCGGTCTTGTCTTCCGTGGTCGTCCACTCGTCGTGCGGTTTCAACGCGACGTAGAGGTCGGAAAAGTCCACGCTCATCGGATCGGTCGCGACCTCGGCCCGCCCGGTCTTGGAGATCACCGTTTTCACTTCGGGGAACTCCATGAGCACCTTCTCGACTTCCGTCGTGTTCCGCACGGATTCCTCCAGCGACACGCTCGGGAGGCGCTGCACCTGCACCGCGAGGTCGCCCTCGTCGAGGCGCGGGATGAACTCCGAGCCGAGGTAGGGGAAAATCGCCCCGCTGATCGCCACCAACCCGACCGCGAGCGCGAGCGCCTGAGCCCGGTAGCGGCCGACGAAATCGAACGCCGGGATGTATGCCCGCTTCGCCCAGCGGATCAGGAAGCTCTCCTTCTCTGACACCTTCCCCCTGAGCACCAGCGTCATCATCGCGGGGACGTAGGTGAGCGACAACAGCAGCGACCCTAGAAGAGCGAACACCACGGTCAGCGCCATCGGTACGAACATCTTCCCCTCGATCCCGCGCAGACTGAGGATCGGCAGGTACACGATCGCTATGATCGCGACCGCGAAGACCACCGGCCGGGCGACCTCAATGCAGGATTCGAGGATGGTGCGCTGCGGGTTTTCGTGATGCCCCAAAGTCTCTGCTTCGTGTTGGGCCTCCGCCCTTCGCCGGATCGTGTTTTCCACCATCACGACCGCCCCGTCCACGATCAGCCCGAAGTCCAGTGCCCCGAGGCTCATGAGATTCCCGGACACGTTGAACGCCCGCATCAGGATCGCGGCGAAAAGCATCGAGAGCGGGATGATCGTCGCGACCAGCAGCGCCCCGCGCCAGTTCCCGAGCAGGAGCATCAGCACGACGATGACCAGGATCGCGCCCTCGACCAGGTTCTTCTCCACCGTCGCGATCGCCCGGTCGATGAGAGCGGTTCGATCGTAAAATGGGGAGAGTTCCACCCCGGCCGGCAGCGATTTTTTCACCTGCTCGACCCGTTCCTTCACCGCCTCGACGACGGTGCGGGAGTTCGCCCCTTTGAGCATCAGGACGATTCCCGCGACAATCTCCCCCTTGCCGTCCGCGGTCACGGCGCCTTGCCGGACGGTGGAGCCCTCGACGATCTCGCCGACGTTCTTGACGTAAACCGGCACGCCCTCCGGCCCCGTCTTCACTACGATGTTGCCGATGTCCTCGGGGTTCTCGACGAGACCCAGCCCTCGGAGAAGGTACTGTTCGGCCCCTTTTTGTATGTACGCACCGCCGACGTTGGCGTTGTTCCGGCTGACCGCCTCGAAGACGTCGCGCATCGTGAGCCCGAACGACTGCAGCTTCGCGGGGTCGAGCCGGACCTGGTATTGCTTCTCGTACCCGCCGAAGCTGTTGATCTCCGTCGCCCCGGGGACACCGAGCAGCTGCCGCCGCACATTCCAGTCCTGCACGGTGCGCAGGGCCTTCGCGTCGTAGCTTCCGTCGGGGGATTTAAGCTCGTACTGGTAAATCTCGCCCAACCCGGTCGAGATCGGGCCCATCTCGGGCGATCCTATCGATTCGGGGATCTGCTCGCGGGCCTGCGCGAGCCGTTCCAGTACAAGTTGACGGGCGAAATAGGTGTCGACCGACTCGTCGAACACCACCGTCACCGCGGACAGCCCGAACTTCGAGACGGAGCGGATCTCCTCGATGTCTGGGAGCCCGGACATCGCCACCTCGACCGGGAACGTCACCTGTCGTTCCATTTCCAACGGCGCGAGTGAAGGGGCGGCGGTCAGCACCTGCACCTGCACGTTGGTCACGTCAGGGACGGCGTCGATCGGCAGATTTATCAAGCTGTACGCACCGCCCGCGGACATGATCGCCACCAGCAGCAAAACTATCAATCGGTTTTCGACAGAGAATCGGATAAGTGCGTTTATCATAAGAACCTTTATTGCGGACTTCCAAAACGATGTAACAATTCCGCGCCAACTGAGACAAATGTCCGCGATACTCGGTGCAGGGCGCCCGGTTCAGCCACCTTACGAAAGCTCGATCTCACCGCGCCTCTCGCTTCCACGGGTACCTCCCGCGAAGAAGATTTGAGAAACTCGCCGTCGGGGTCAACAGGCTACGAAGGACCTTCACCCGGGTGGTGACTCCATTGGATTTGCGTTCGATCCAGTTCTTGAGGATGTACTTGTCGACGATGTCCTCTTCGACGACGATGGCGGTCCCCACAATCGGCGTCAGGACGAGGTCCGTCCATGCGGCCGTGCTGTGCCCATTTTTCCGTCTCAAACCTACGTTACCGATCGTCGCCTCGCTGACAGGACCAAATTCGAATTGCGTGCTCCATACCGTAGACCATGCAAGGGCTTTGAAACGGCTTTTCCAGTATTCCCTTGATTTACCAAATTCCTGCCGTTTTGCGCGGTCGCTGTTGTTGATAAAGATCCACCCGGTCACGCTCCCCTGAAGCGGGTGAGCTAAATTGTTCGTGAACGGACCGTCGCCGTCATTCCAACCCCGAAGATTCTTTATCGAGTTGCCCCAATCGCGAAAAAATGGCCCGCCAAGTTCGCGATACGTCTTCTTTTGAAACAGACGAGCGCCGTGCTTGATCGCGAGGAAAAGTGACGACTGAGCGAGAGCGGGCTTCCAATGAAATTTCTCCTCCTCCTCCTCATCATCATCGGGCTTGGACTTCCCATTCATTTTATCGAGACCACTTTCCGCTTCCCGCCATTTTCGCGTTTCGGTCAAATTTACCTCCCCCAAAACGGATGGGTTTACAATCCGGGAGAAGCCCAACCGCCGCGAGACCGGTACCTCGTCCTGGACGGCAGCCGAGTGATGCTCCGCGATCTTTGGCGGTGCCTCCGTCAACCCGATTGGCGAGGATGCGTTCCTCTCAGGAGCTTGAACTCGAGCCGCGGTGACTTCGGCCATCTGCCCGAAAATCGGGGATGTGGATGCGAGAAGCAGCAACCCAAAAAGCATGGCCGCGATACCTGCGGGGGTAGGGGCCGAGGATCCTCGATCGCGAATGTCAATCATAGTCAACTGCTCTTACAATTAATGGCCGTGCTCACCCATCTCGCCCTTCTGCATCTGGGTCTTCAGCGTGAAGCTCCCCTTCGAGACAACCTTCTCGCCGAGTTTGAGACCGCTTTTCACCGCGGTGTAACCTTCCACCTCGCCTCCGACTTCGACCTCCCTGATCTCGAACGCGCCCGGTTCGTCCTCCTCCGGGACGAACACGATCGTCTTGTCCCCTTCACGCTGGATGGCGCCGGTGGGCACGACGAGTTCCTCGCCGGTCGCTTCGCTGGTGCCGGTGTAAAACCCCACCTCCGTGAAGGTGCCAGCGCGAAGCCTCCCTTGCGGGTTGGGGACCTCGAGCCGGACCCGAGCGGTCCGGGTCGCTTCGTCCAGGCGCGGGTCAATATAGCTGATCCGTCCGTTGATGGTGCCGGCGGAGGTGGACCTAATCTCCGCCGCGGCCCCGACGACGAGTTTGCCGACGTTGGCCTCGGGCACGTTCGCGATCACGTAAACGCTCGAGAGATTCGAAATCGCAAAGAGCGGCGTTGCCGCGTCGATGCCCGCCCCGGCGTTAAACTTCCTTTCGGTCACGACCCCGGACAGGGGAGCCCGGACCACGGCCACCGAAGCGTCCCTCGAGTGGTCGTCGCGCTGAAGATTTTGTTCGCTGGAACCGAGCGTCCTGAGTTGATTTTGCGTGTGCTGGAAATCGACCCGGGCGGTTTGCACCTCCGCCTGTGCCTGCTGAAGCTCGCGGTTCAGGGCGATATTGGACTGAAAGTCGTAATCGGCCTTCGCGGTTCGGTAATTAGCCTCAGCCGCGATGAGATCTTTGCCCGCGCCCGCTCCCAGTTCGATCAGTCGTCGAGTCCGCCGGAGCGTCGCATCGGCCTCATCGAGCTTGGCTTTCGCCTGCAGTATCGAAACGCGGTTCTCGGTTTTCTGCACCCGGGCGAGATTCTTCTGCGCCAGGTCCAACCGGTTCCTCGCTTCATTGAGTTTACCGTGCAGCTCCGCAAGCTGGGGGCTAGAAATTGTTGCCAGGATGGCGCCCTGTTCCACATAATCGCCGACGCCGAAGAACACCTGCTCGATCCGCCCGCCGACGAGCGGCGTCGCCATCTCGGTCCTCTCCGGGTTCAACTCCACTGACCCGGTGACGTAGAGTTTGGCGATGGCGGGGCGCTGCGTGACGCCCTCGACCTCGATGCCCGCCGACGCGGCCGATTCCGGGTCCAGTTTGACCTCGCGGCCCTCTTCACCCTCGGAGTGGCCTTCCTCTTTCTTTTCTTCGCCCGCCGCGACCTCGACCTTGGTGGATGAGGAAGAACCCCTCGTCGCGATCCAGGCCAGCCCCGCGATCGCGAAAACCGCGACGATCACAGCGGTCAGGATCCACGCGAACATGCTTTTCGGTTTCGCTTCTTCATCGGCGGGATGGCCGGCCGCGTCGCGGCGGCGGTCGAAGTTGTCTTCCAGCCGCGCGAGCTCCGCCTCGTCGCGCTCGTGATGGCCCGTTCGGTTGTCCATATTCTCTTTCGTCATCTCCGGCTGTTCCGTATCGTTGATCTTCTTTTTCGTTTCGTCATTCATGCTCCGGCCACCTCAATTCGGTGCGGGGAGGAACGCTCCGGCCCCGAGTGCAATACTAAGATCCGCTTGCGAGCGGTAACGCTGCGTCAGCGCTTCCGTCAGGTCGCGCGTCGCGTCGAGCAGGCGCCGCTGCTCCGCGATCAATTCCGTGACCTTGATCTCCCCGATCGCGTAAACCTCCCGGAACGTCGCTACGTTCTGCGTGGAACGCGGTATCGCCCCGATCTCGAGCGTCGACACCGCCCGGCTCGCCGCCTCGTACCGTTGGTAAGCGGCGAGGATCTCCCCCCGCACCACCCGTTCCGCGAACTCGCGCCTCGTCTGCGCCTGCTTTATGGCGATCTCGGCCTCCGCCTTCGCCCCCTGGTTTTTGTTGAATAGCGGCAGGCCGATCGCGACGCCGAAGGTCAGGCTCCGGTCTCGTTGGGAGAACGGCGCGGTCGGGGCGTCGTACGTCGATCGCCCCTGCGAGTAACGCGTGTACGCGGTGAGATCGGGACGGCTTTGCGCCCTTACGAGGCGGAGCCCCGCCGTGGCGACTTGCTCCTCCAGCTGAGCGAGCGCGACGTCCGGCCTGGTGCGCAGCCCGATATCCACGGCCGCCTCCTTTGTGGCGGGCAGCGTCGGCAGCGCTGCGGCGTCGATCTGCTCCCGCAGCCGGAGCGGCTCGTCGAAAGGGGCTCCGCTCAGCAGTTTCAGTTGCGTGATCGCGGCCTGCAGCCGCCCCTCGGCGAGCTGCCGCCGCGACCGCATCCGCTCCACCTCCGCCTGCAGAAGGTTCAGTTCCAAGGGCGCGATCTCACCCTCGTTCACTCGGATCTGAACGACACGGGCGGTCTGCAGGTCGAGGTCGAGGAGCCGCTCCGTCACGTCTAGCTCCCGAAGGGCTCCCAGAGCTTCGGCGTAGTTCGTCAGCACATTCGCGACCAGCACACGTTCGCGGTTGCGCACCTCCGCCTCGCTGGCCTCGATGGCGATCTGTGCGGCGCTGACGCGGGCGGAACGCCGGCCGTAG
>JABARP010000012.1:49224-197521 GCA_019186825.1 Pyrinomonadaceae bacterium | reverse complement strand
ATCTCGATCGGCAGCGAGGCACCAATGGTGAATTGCCCGTCCCCGCCACTCCCCACGAGGCGACCCGATTCCTGCTCGAATTCGAGCGTCGGGTTCGGCCGCAACCGAGCCTGTTGCAGCCGCGCCCGCGCCTTGTCGATCTCGAGCCGCGACGCGATGATCTCCTGATTGGAGCCCAACGCCCGCTTGATCAACTCGTCGACGGAGGTCCCGTCCTGCGGGTGGTAGTAGTTCGGGAGCACCGATTCGACGAGCGGTTTCGCCGAGGCAGCGGAAGTTTTCCTGTCCGGGTTCGCTGTCCCGTTTCTGGCCAGCAGCGTCGGTTCCTGCCCGATTGCCGCTGTGAAACCAAAGACCGTCAAGCAAAGGCTGGCCCAAACGGCGGTGACCTTTCTCTGTAAATTCATTGTTAATCTTCCTGATCGAAAGCTGATGCTTGCTCGCTTCAGCGGACGCACGTGGGGCCGGAGGCGAGCGTGATCGAAGGATTGACCGCCAAGGCGCGTTTCATCGCCCTAAACACGGGTCAATCCAGTACCGTTCGATTAAGAAAATTTAGGAGGCAGGTATGGAGGGGGAAGTGAGTCGAAGATCGGCGAACCGTTCTTCAACGGAATGGTGTTTCTTTCGATCGGTGACGATGTGACGTCGGTAGCGATGCTGGGGATCGCGACCGCGTGGCAGAGGCACTCGTCATTGCAATCGCCGGACGTTTCGTGATCGCCGTCGTTCTCGCAATTCGATATAGCCGTTCTGTCCTCATCGCGCCCGTCGGCGGGGATGGTGACTGAGACCGTCGATTGGTTTGGTGGTGGCGGGGCGGCGTTGGTGCCGATCTCGCACAATGCCGGGCAAAAAAGCTCGATCGCGACGAGACCTAGCCAGAGAACGGCGACGCGTTTTCTGACGATCTTTCTGCGAATCAGTTTTAGTATGCCTTGCATCTGTTCGGCTAGAACCCTACCCGATTCTAATCCTTAAATGTAATCTTTCGTTATTAGTGCTGTCAAGTTTTTGCATCCGGCGTCGAACGACACGACACAATGCCGTCCCTTCAAACTCCCTTTCGTCTCGAGCGGATGGTCGACGACGCGGCCGCGTAGATTCGAAGCCTCTCCCAGACCGTCCACAACTTCCGAGCAGAGTCTTGATAACAAATTAGTACTTTGGCTTCATCTCCTCAAGGCTGCGATCCATATCTCTAAAGAACCCCGTGACAACTGATGAGACCTTATGCAGTCGCCCGGCTTCAGTTGCCGAAGTTTGGTGATCGAAGCGGCCTCCCTGCGTTCCCTGCAAATTGAGAAAGTTGGCGCCCCGCTCCATCCCAGCCGGGTCTTCCTCCCCCGGGAACTGTTTCCCGATTCCTTTCACGCCGCTGAGCGCGACGACGCAGTCGGCCGCGAATACTCGTTCAGCAATTTGCCCCGGCTGATCGCAGCTAGCAACGTCCGCGTTCCATTAATTTCATATCGACGATTCTAAACCTCCGCCCACCGCCTGAGCAGGTTGTGGTAAACGCCCGTCAACTGCACCACCGACGCGTCCAGCGGGTCCGCGGCGGCGAGCCGCTGTATCGCCGTGTCCATGTCGAACAGCAGCGTGCGGCAACCGTCGTCGCGCACCATGCTCTGTATCCAGAAGAACGAGGCGATCCTCGCCCCCCGCGTCACCGGCGTGACGTGGTGCAGGCTGCTCGCCGGGTATAAGATCATAGACCCCTTCCTCAGCTTCACCCGTTGCACCCCGTACGTGTCCTCGACCACCAGCTCCCCGCCGTCGTACTCGTCCGGATCGGAAAAGAACAGCGTCGCCGAAAGGTCCGTGCGGATCTGGTCCCCGGTCACGCGCGATCGCCTTATAGCGTTGTCTACGTGCGTGCCGAAGTTCTGTCCACCCTCGTACTTGTTGAAGAGCGGCGGGAAGATCTTGAAGGGCAGCGCCGCCGAGACGAACAGCGGATGCGCCGCCAACGCCGACGCGATCAACCCGCCCATCTCGACGGCCGCCGGATCGTCCTCGGCGAGCTGCATGTTCCGCTTCGCGAGGCGAGACTGGTGCCCGGCGGTCGCGTTCCCGTCGATCCACGTCGCCGCCTCGAGCCGCCTCCGGCATTCGGCGGTTTCCTCAGGCGTTAAAACATCAGGGATCTGTAAAAGCATAAAAGTTCGGAGTTCCACCTCAGTTCGGAGTTCCACCTTCAGGTGGCCCCGTGTTGCCTAGAGACGTCTCCGGGCAACACAAGCCACCTAAAGGTGGAACTCCAAACCTTAGAACCTAAAACTCGAACTCACCAGCAGCACCCGGCCCGCGCCCGGCACGATGTGCCCGCCGCCGATCCGGTCGATGTAGTACTTGTCGCCGATGTTGTTCACGTTCACCCGCAGGTCCACGTTTCGCGTCACGCGATACGAAGCCATCAGGTCCGCCACCCAGTAATCATCCACGAACCGCGTGTTGATGTTGTTGCCGTAACGCTTCCCGACGTATCGCGGCCCGCCGCCGAAGAAGAGGCGGTCCCAGCGGTACGTCGTCCAAAGGTTGAACGAGTTGCGCGGGGTGTTGATCAGCTCCTTGCCCAACTCCGAGATGAGCACGCCGTTCACGTTCGTCGGCGCCGTGTTCGAACGCACTATCTCGCTGTCGAGGAACGTGTAACCCGCGAACACCTGCCAGTTTCGCGTGAAGTTGCCCGTCGCGCTCAGCTCGATGCCCTGGATGCGCTGGTCGCCGTCCAGCGTCGGCGGCTCGCCCGCGACGAGGCTGGGCGTCCTCGCGTCCGTCTTGTCCACGCGGAAGACCGCGCCGTTCAGCAGCAACCGGTTCGCGAACAGCTCCCATTTGGTCCCGACCTCGAACGTGCGCGTCTTCTCCGGGTCCGTCCGGGCGTCCGCCGGCGAGTAGAGCAGCCCCTCGAACGACGGGTTCGCAGACGTGCCGAAGCTCGCGTAGATGCTCCCCTCCTCGATCGGCTTGAACACCAGCGCCGCACGCCCGCTCAGGATCGAGTCGACACGGTCGATCGGCACGAACGCGTTCACCGGCGTCGTCACGACGTTGCGGCCCTCCACGTCGAAGCGGTCCCAGCGGATCCCGCCGACGAACTGCCACTTCTCGCCGAACCGGATCGTGTCGAACGCGTACGCGGCGAGCGTGTTCGCCGTGAGCTCGGGCTCCAGCGGGTTCACCGCGATGACGCCCGGGTAAACGTCGAACGGGTTCGGGTCCAGCAGCGTCGTCGGGGAGTTCGGAGCGGTCCGCAGCACGCGGTGGTTCTTCTCGTACGCGTAGCTGCCGCCCGTGACGAGCGAGTGGCGGACCGGGCCGGTGCTGAACCGCGCCGTCAGGTCGAACTGGTTGTCGAAGATGTCGTCGTTCGCGAGCCACGCCCGCATCTCGCGGTTTATGGCGGTGGAGTTGTTGTTCGCGAACCGCGGCGGCGTCGCGATCGAATCGCGTCGCGAGTTCCCGTACCGGAACTGGTTCCGGATCGAGAGGTTGTCGCTGAAATCGTGCTCCAGGCGGAACGTCGCGAGGTCGGAGCGAAGCCGCTCGCGGTCGCGATCGACGAGGCCGTAGAAGGTGTCGCGGGGGACCGGTGCGGGCCGGTCGCGGAACGCCGCGAGAGCGTTGTTCGCCGCCGGCACCCACGGGATGCCGTAATCCGAAACGTTGTCCTGGTTGATGTGGAAGTAGCTCAGGGCGTACCGCGTGCGGCCGCCCAGGCCCCACATCAGCGACGGGGCGAAGCCGAAACGGCGCTGCTGGACCTCCTCGCGGCCGGGGAAATCGGAATCGTGCGCCATCGCGTTCAAGCGGAAAGCGACCGAATCGCCGAACGGCAGGTTGATGTCCGCAGTGGCGCGTTTCGTCTTGTCCGTCCCGCCCGTCAGCGTCCCCGCGAACGAGCGCTGCAGCGTGGGCAGCTTGCTCACGAGGTTGATCGTCCCGCCCGTCGAGCCGCGCCCCGTGTAGGTGCTGCTCGGGCCCTTCACCACCTCGACCTGCTCGAGGTTGAACGGGTCGCGCGATTGTGCACCCAAGTCGCGGACGCCGTCGATGTAGATGTCGTTGCGGGCCGTGAACCCGCGGATCGTCAGGTTGTCGCCCGCCGCCACGCCGCCTTCACCCGCGGTCAGCGTGATCCCGGGGACGTTGTTCAGCACGTCGCGCAGCGTGGTCGCACCCTGCTGCTCGATCGTCTCCTTCGCGATCACGTTGATCGTCTGCGGCGTGTCGCGGAGCTGTTCGGTGTGCTTCGGCGAGGAGATCACCCGCACGCTGTCGTCGCGGATCTCCACCGAGGCGGATTCGGCGCTAAGCGAAACAAGCACGCTCCGCGCGTCGCGGAACACGAAGCTCACGCCCGTGCCCTCCAATATCCGCTTCAGCGCCGCCTCGGGCGTATAGCTCCCGATCACCCCCGGCGAACTGATCGCCTTGATCTGCTCGTTCTCGAAAGCGACCGCGATGCCCGTGCGTTTCTGGTATTGCTCCAGCACCTGCCCGAGCGGGCCCGCCGCGATGTTGAAATCGACCGTCGCGGCGTCGCCGTCACGCTTCAGGCTGGTCATCTCGACCCGCCCGTTCCGCTCCTCCGCGTACCCGACCACCACGCGATGGCTCGACCCGATCGTGAACGCGATGATCGCCCCCGTCGACAACACCGACAATACCCAGTAACGTGGGCCCCGCTTTGAGCTGTGACGCCTCTTCTTTCTGGCCGCTCTGGCGAAAAATACGCGCATAACTTCCTCGATCAAATACCTATGACTCCTAGAAAATTAAATTGTGGGAACCTTGATAAGCCCTTATTGAAAACGATTTCCAATTTCAACTTGGTCCTATTGAAATAAAAAAAGCGGTTGAAGTCAACCGCGCCGCAAAAAACTAAGAATTGGAGATCACACTCTACCAGGCTTAATCGGTTAGTACTTCGGCTTCATCTCCTCCAGCCTGCGATCCATATCTCTGAAGAAGCCCGTTACGACCGTCGACACCATCCTTAAGCGGGCGGCTTCGGTCGCGGCGGTTTGGTTGATCGAGGCGGCCTCCGTGCGTCCCTCGAAGTTGAGCAGGTTGGCCCCCCGCTCCATCTCCGCTGACCGTCTGATCCCCGACAGCTGAATGCCGGCACCTTGCCTGCTGCTCTGCTCGGCTATGCCGCTGCCCCGGCTGATGGCGCCGATGCTTTCGGACGCCTGCGCCTCATAGGTTCTATTGATGTCCCCCTGGTACGTGTTCGAAGCATCGACCTTCTTGTCGGTCACGATGTCCGTGTTGTTGTTCTGCAGCGCGACGGTACTGCTCGTAGTGGAATCCATCCGCTTATTAACTTCCTGGATCGGATGCTTATCCCTCGCCCAATCGAAAAGCTCCTGTCCGGTACGGATGGGAACAGAGGTCCCGGCGATCGACGAACCACCCGGGGTGAACTCATAAGTCTTCATTCCGAACCGCTCAAGGTTGCCCTGCCCTCGCAAATCGACCTCCTTCTTGCCGTCGAACGTTCGGGCCTCGCGGGTCCCTTCCGCCTCGGCTTTCATTCCCTTAATCTCGCGCTGCGTGGCGGCGGAGCTGCTGGCGATGCCGAAGGTTTTGTTCGCCTCCGCTAGAAGGGTCTGCGTCACCTGATTCGCGCGGATCTGCCCGAGGCTCGTGACGAGACCGCCTTCAACGCCCGCGACGGAGGACACCGATCTCGCATCGGTGGATTGATTGGCGGCTTCGAGTGCCTTCCTCGCGGCGACCTGCTCCGCGTTGTAAATCCCTTGGATCTGCGTGTTCTCCGCCTGGCGGTGCAGGGCGGCCCCCGCGACGAGCCCGTATGTTTCGAGTGCCGTGCCGATGGAGGATAGCATCCACCCCATTGAGATCTGAGATACCCCTTCATAAACCTGCCCGCGCAGGACGCGATAGCTCAGCCAGGGGACAAGGATGAAGCACAAGCTCGAAACGAAGAACAAGATCGTAACGATCAGGGCGCTAGATGCAGGGTCGTAGTTGCCGTTGGTGATTATCGTCGCGGTCGTCGGATCGAGAGAAAACAACGCTTCGCCGTTGTAGATGGATAGCGCGAGGAGACCGATGCTGTAGCAGACGTAAAGCGTCACCGCTTTGACGATCGGGAACGCGAGCGCGAACGTCGCCACGCCCCAACAAAACGGATAAAAGATCTGGTTCGCGAACTTCTCGTCGAACCCGAAAGCGGAAAGCACCGGAGCGGCGAGTTTCAAGCCGATCAAAATGAACAGCCCGGCGACCGATAGAAAGATCGCACCGAACTTGATGATGTTCTGCCCGATCACCATGAAGGTGAACATCCGGGGCATGTCCCAGCCGAGGACGTTCATTTCGCTCGTGATGTCCTTGACGGTGGAGTTCTTGTCGGTGATGATCCCGACGAGTCCCGGTTCCCCGTTCGGGAGCCGTTCGGCGAGGAGTTCGTTCGGGTCCTCGACCGCGAAGTTGTTCCGCACGTACTGCTTCATCTTCACGTCGAACTCGGCGATGAGCGAACTGTTATAACCACGTATCGGGCGTGCGAAGAATTTCCCCGTGACCGTCAAAGCGTCGATGATGAACGGGCTCGCCCCGATCACCACCATGAACACGATCGTCCGCACGCCCCACGCTACGAGATGCTCGGGGCCGAGGCCCCGGTTGTCGTGGAAGCGGCGGATGAACGCGACGATCAGCACGAAGCTCGCGATGATCCATGCTAAGAACGTCAGGATCGGCATCAGCGGCCGGATGATCGTGTCGAGCACCGACCGGAACAGCCATTCCTGCCCCGTCCGCATGAGATTCGTGATCTGCTCGCCGAAACTCGGTGCGGCGGGCTTCGGGGGAATTACCGGAACCGGCTGCGGAGTTGCCGTCGGGTTCGCCGGGTACTGGTTTTCGAACTGCTGCAGGATGGGCGCCGGGCTTCCGTCGAGGGGTGGCATGAAAGGCGAGTCCGGATTGATCCCCATGATCAGATCGTTCGCGGTCACGGGCTGCCCGTTCATCGTCCCGATCGGCGTTTGCCCTTCGACCCGGGGCGGGCGGGGACGAGGCGGCCCTTGACCGGCCGCCGTCGTCGTGAAAAGGCAGGCAAGGAGGCAGGACGCGAGCAGGGCGGTGAGTGCGGCAGTTTTGCCGCTCAATCTGTTTTTAACTTTCATTGCTTTGCAGTTCGACTTCCGGGGGAAGTTGGCATTAAGGAAGCGGGCTTTGATAGACGTCGTCGTTCCAGATCTCGTGTCGCTCCAGTTCGCGCAAGAAGTCGTCGGAGGCACGCGTGATGCCCGTCATCATCTCCGTCGTGCGCCGGATCTCCTTGCCGAACTCCGTCATCTGTTCGATCTTGAGTCCGTAGACGATGAACTTCGCCTGGATCTTCGCTTCGAGCTCGCGGAGCTGCCCCTCGACGGTCGTGATGCGGAGGTTCACGGCAAGCATCTGGTCGATAAGGGACTGCACGCCGTCCTGGTTCGCGTCGGGGTTCGCGGAGATCGCCCGGGTCGCCTCCGCGATCCGCTCGCGCTCCTCGTAAAGCTTGGCGAGATCGAGGAGCATGTTTTCGCGGTCGAATAGCATCCGCTCCAGTTCGGAGTCGAGTTTCGCGAGGCGTTCGAGGTTCGCCAGGTGTGCGTCCGCACTGCGCCCTATCGAATGGCGCAGGAAGTCGTCCAGGTCCCGCTTGTTCGCCTCCATGTCGAAGATGCCGTTCTTGAGCCTCCGGGCGATGCTCACCACGGACTGTATCTGGCTCGTTATGGCGGCTTCGATCCGTTTCTTCAGTTCGAACGTGCCGCGGATCAGCCGCCCCAATGTCGCATAGGTCGTGATCAGCTGCTTGTGCCGCATGATCTGCTCGTCCACCTTGTCGAGGATGCCGCGAAGGTTCGTCACGCTCTCCACCATCTTCTGGTATTGCTTCACGGCGTTCTCGTACATCGAGATGTAGTGGTTGATCGTCTCAACCCAGCGGGCGGCTTCCTCGATCTTCTTCTCGATCTGCAGCGCGTATTGGGATGGGTCGAACACGGTCCACTGCGCTTGAGCTGGCCTTGCGTCAAGGCCGATGAATATCGACGAGAGAACAGCGCCGAGAAGGATTTGTCTAACCGTTTCGTTGATTCTCATCATGCCACCACCTCCAGTCCGCCAAGCTCGTTTAGGTCCCGCTGCGAAATGCTGGTCAGCCCGACCGCCGTCAGGCCGCTCGGATATTTCGACGCGAGCCATGAGACGACAATTTCGGGCGGAAGGTCAGGTCGGACGTTCTCGACCAGTCGGCGGGCGTTCGCCTCGTTCGTGTCGTTCGTGTTCGCCCAGAGCATCGCGGGGGACAGACGGATCTCCGCCATCTGGACGATCTTGTCGGTGCCGCTCCCGATCACGAACACCCACTGGGTGTAGCGGCCGTACTGGTTTCTGACCCCCCGAATCGCCGCGATGGTCTCGGGCGCGAGTTCGCAATCGTCGGCGAGGCGCTCGAACCCGCCGATCTGCTTCCCGATCATCTTCACGCCGGAGTTTTTCACGAGATCGATCCCGGTGACGTTCGGCTGCTCGGGTGTCCCGGTGAAATGCTCGTACGCTTGCGAGAAAAGGACCGTGACGAGTCCTTCCTTTCGCCCCGTCACGGTCGCCTCCGCGATGAGCTCCTGGATCGCAGGGAAATGCCGGTTGATCTCGCGCATCTCGTCGCACAGGAAAAGGATCGGGATCTTCTGGTTGTGAGTGTTCTCTTCCCCGATCTCCTGCATGATCTGGGCGCTGATGCGGAACCCAACGCTCTCGCGAATCTTCTCGTCGAGGCTGCTGATGCCGGACAACTCGAAAACGTCGAACATCGAAGGCTCGTCGAATTCGGGGTGCGTCGGAGAATTGAGCCACGGGTCTTTCCGATGAACGTTTAGCTTTAGGTATAGCTCGTTGGCCTGCCTCGCTTCGCCCGCGTTCCAGTGGTAGCTTTTCAGAATGTCGAGGAAGTGCCCGAGCACGGGCTGGAACTTCGGGCGGCCGTGACCGTTCCTGGCTAAAGCCATTTTGTAGACCTCGTCGATGACGGTGGATGCGATTGCGCTCGTGATCGCGTCGGTTTTCGGCGTCTTGCTAAGGATCAGGATGTCGGTCAGCATCATCGCGAGCTGTCTTTTGGTCGGTGGCACGCCGTTCTCGATCCCGGGGTAGTTCCAGATGTTGATGGGCTTTGGATTTTCTTCCGTGAACTCGATATGCCGGCCGCCGAACAAACGGCAAATAGGTTTGAACGAATGCCGGTAGTCCATCACCCGCACCTTCACGTTCCCGCGGTGCGCGCGAATGTCGGTTATCAGCATCGACGCGAGGAAGGATTTTCCTTCCCCCGATGCTGCGGTGACGATGACCGTCGGGGACTTGATCAATGCCCGGTCGTACAGGTCGAGCCCGAACATCTGACCATTGGGAGTGGTGAAGATGCTATGCGGTCGCGCGCTCCCGCGCCAACTCGTTTCGGTCGGGACGAACGCGATTACGGAATCCGCAGTTTCGGTAAGCTCCTGACCGGTTCGCTTAGCCGACACTTCCCCGGCGAGCATTCGCGGATAGATGGCACGCTGGCGAACGGCATCCTCTCTGACGGCATCAGCTCCGATCTTCTTCCGGATCGCAGAGATAACCGCATCGCACCGTTCGTCGAGGATTTCCAGTTGAATGCGGGCTTCCTTTGGCCCCTTAGATCGGTCGGCGAAGACGATGACGTTCATCCGCAGGCGGCAGATTTCTTCGTTGTCGGCTTCTACCTGTTCGAGCAGGTCTTCAAGGTCGCTCTTTATCACCACGGCGTCCTTCTTCAGGTTCCGGAAGCCAAGCCAGGTGTTCCGGCTGCCTTCGATTCGGTCGATTCGCTTTTGAAGATCCTTCTTTGCCGCTTGCTTCTCAGTCGTCATCAGATCGACGACAATCTCATGCGGGAAGCACAAGTTGCGTGTCGCCGTTAGGTAACGCATCACGTCGGCCGTGACGAACCCGTTCGGCAGACTCTTGAGGCTGACGAGGCTTGCGGGGGTGCCGTTGTGGCGGACGAACTGGTCGCCACCGGCAGTGATCGGAGCGCTGGCGAGATATCTCCTGACATCGACGCGCGCGTCCTCGGGAAGGATCGGAACGTGTGCGTGATCGCGTCGGTGGCTCGTGAAAACAGACGCGAACAAATCTTCCGGGTCCATCTCACGAAGGTTCAGCGATTTCGGGAAGTTCGCCTCGAACCCCTGAAAAACGCGGGCCGCTTTGGAACGGCATTCCGATTCGACCCTGAGTTCCCGCGTGAGCATGTTTTCGCCAACCGCGTTCCTTGCCTTTAGGATCGGCTGCCGCAGGAAGCGGAGAAAACCGTTCGCGCGCACGGTGCGAATGACTGACGGGAATGCGGAGCCGAAGAGACTGTTGTCCGCCTTGTCCCTCACCGGAACGCGTACCCAAACGGTCGCCGACTGACGCATCACCTGCCCCGAACGGATAGCTTCTTCGAGAAGCGAAAGATTCGTAGCTTGGAGGACGGATGCGATCGGATCGCTTTTCTGCTCGTCGCGGGAGCGAAGATGATCCTTGAGCACTCGGCCGTCGTCCATCGCACTCGCGAAACGGAACTGGATGACCGTGCCCGGCGGCTTATCGAACTTCAGGATCGTCTTGAGATCGTCGATCCGCTGTTCGGTCAGGCGGCCGTCATCGTACAAGGTGTTCGCCGGCTCGAAGCTGTACGCCTTGCCGAAGCTCCCATCGCGGTAGCGGAGTATGTTTCCCTCCAGACCAAGGATCTCCGTCGGCAGCAGCCGTCCCTTTTCGCCGGGAATTTCAGTCGAAGAAGAATTCCGTGTTGTCGGTGCGATCCCTGTCACCCGCTCGCGATGCATTCGGAATTGGGGGAGCAGCCGCCGACCGATAGCGAACCCGATGCCGGCGAAAGAAAAACTGCCGAACAGCGCGACCGCGATATGTGCGAAAGAAAGATTTGCTGTATCCATTTTGATTTAATTTCTGATCCAATCCGCTTTATCTAGTTCGGAATTGAGGGGAGGCCGAAACGGTGCCCATCGGTCCGCAATGGCATCGAATCTTTGGGAGAGCCAGCATTCCGGTTTGCTCAGGCGGAGGTAATTGAAAGTTCCGAGCAGTACAAGGAACGTAAATAAGCCAAGGGGGAAACCAAGCGGCACGTAGCCGAACCAAAGGCCGAACAGAAATGGGGTCAGGTACGCTGCCGCGGTCGGCACGAGTATGTACTTCCAGTCGGTCGAGTAAACCCCGAATCTTTTCAATCCGCGGAACACGTTCGGCCGCGTAGCTCGTCGTCTCATTTGCCCCCTCCTAAAAGTTCGTATCGACGCCGACCGCACGCCCCTGTGCGAGCTGCCAAAACACCGCCACGATGGTCCCGAACGCGAACGACAGGATCGAGCCGAAAGCCTGGTTGCCCCATTCCTTGCCGGTGAGCTTGTTGTAGATCGCCCACGCGATCCCCACCGCCCCGAGACAGAACAGGATGATCGCCATGAGCTTCAGGGACTCGCGGATGATGTTGGAAAGATTGCTCGCGTCGCCGGTGAAGATCGGGCCTTGGGCGAGCAGGATGTTCGTGAAAATCAGAACCGCCATGATCGGAGCTAACGATCTGGTGGCGTGCCGTATTGTTTCGCGCAGTTTTTTCATTCTTGTCCTCGCTGGGTAAGTTTTTCGTGACGCCTCGCGAGCAGCGGAAAAGCGTCGACGATTTTGCACGCTGTGCAACGCTCGTGCCGCTCGCGTGCGGGGTGGTTGGCACGTCGGTTGCGAAGCGGCCCGGTCATGCGAAAACGAACTTTGATCGTCGCTGCATTTTTCCTTGCGGTTATCTTTGCTTTCCCGGCACCGGTTCCATCACAGACGAGGCGGATGATCACGCGGACCGCCCTTTCCCGAATGGACGTGCTTTCGCGGTCGCGGCTTTTCGAGCGGACGATCGCGGACGCGGCGCGCGAGCACGGCGTTGACCCGCGCATCCTCTGGGTAATTGGATACAACGAGACCCGTTTCCGCCCTTGGCTGACGAGCCCGAAAGACGCACGGGGGCTGATGCAGTTCATACCCGCGACCGCCGCAAGGTTCGGCCTCGCCGATCCGTACGAGCCCACGTCGTCGATCCACGCGGCTGCCCGGTACGTGAAGTACTTAGGCAAACTTTTCGCCGGCCGGGTCGAGTCCATCCTAGCCGCGTACAACGCCGGCGAGGGAACGGTGCTCGCTTATCTTCGCGGGAGGACACTATCCACCGGGGGAAGGCGGATCAACCCGGCCGGGCGCCGCACGGCGAACGGAATACCCCCTTACCGGGAGACGATCGGCTATGTAGCGAACGGGAAGAGGATCTACCGCTGGCTTGAGGCCAACGGCAAGTTTCCGAAAGTTAGGAAAGGCCCATCGCCCGATTTAGAGTCGCCGATCGCTATCTCAGAATCGGAATCTACTGAGAAGAAAAGCCTGCCGAAGAATTTCACGATGGTCGTGCTCTACGATCCGCGCACCGGAAGCCGTTACGAGGTTAACGAGAATCGCGGTGCATCGCGCTTGGAGCGTGAGGGGCCGGTCATCATCTCCCCCGACGTTCTCGGATTGCCGGCTCGGAGCGCCCGCACGACGTTCGCGGGCATTCCGCGGGCGAAGCGCTAGATCGGTTCATTTCTGCAGCCCCGAGCCGCACCACCCGGTTCGGGATCGCTCCAAAATCCGCCCGACACAGGGCTTGGGAAAGAACAACCGGCCAATTCCGCTCTGGCACCCATTTTGCGAACTGGCTCGCATCCGGCGGGAAAGACCGCCATCGAAAACGATGAAAGAAACAACTTCAAAATCAGGAACATCCGAGTGTGCAGAAGAACCAATATCACCTGCGGATGCACCGCTCTATCTGACCCGCGACCCAGAGGACATCGTCACGATCTCCTCGCTGTTCAAGGCGGTCTGGGTGCTTCTCATCGTTCTCGCCCTCAGCGTCGGGATCAATTTGTACCTCTCGCTGAGAAAAGCCGACAGAATCGTCGTCGATCGATCGTTGGGCCGGGTCGTGGAACTGAACAACCGCGACTACGGCTCTACGGAGACGGTCGCTATCTCGCCGGATACCCCCACCGCCACGGATAAGAAATACCTGGTCAAGGAATTTCTCACCGCCCTTTATCAGGTCGAGCAATCGACGCGGGAAAGCCAGGTGAACAAGCTGCTGCGGATGCTGGACCCAGATCTGTCGATCGCGATGGCGACGCGCCTGAAGCAGAACGGCGTCTTGGCGGCGGAGAAAGCTGAGAGCGTCAACTCTTCGTGGGAGCTTCAGGACCTGACCGTCGACGAGAACGACCCATACGTTCTCCGTGCGATCGGGGTCCGGAAGATCCGCCGCAAAGCCGCCGGGCAGGACGTCGAGGAATCCGTCCAGCTCAAGGCCAAGCTGCTCCTCAAGGACAGCCCCTTCTCCCCGGTGAGAAACGATAACAACCTGCGCACGGGGTTCACGATCCTGCGGTTCAGGGTCGAGCCCGTGAACGGCAAATCCGTCTCTCCCGTGACCCTTATCGCCGATGCTGCCGAGCAGGGTACGGTGGCCGATCCACAAACGAACCCGGTTCGCGAACAGTGAACCTATCCGAAGAAACAATGCCTATCAATCTTATGAACGTTCAAGTATCGAAGCTCGCTCTTGCCGTCTTCCTGGCGGCAGCGATCCTACTCGGATCTTCCGAAATGGAAGCACAGGCACAGTTGCGACCTATCGGGTCGAAGCTGGTCAAGAAACGGGGTCAAAAGGTGATCCCCGCGGCGGCTGCGGGGGCCGCATCGCCCGCAAGGTCACCAGCACCAACGCAGGCGCCACCGGTCTCGGTCGTCAATCTGGCGGAACCGGATTACCTTTCCGGCGAGGCCAGGGTGACGGTCAACCCCAAGCAACCGACCGTGATACGGCTCGGTCTCGCACAGAACGCGGTCTCGATCGTGGAGTTTCCGGCCTCGGACGGCATCTACTACATCCACGAAGGGAACCCGAAGCTCGCTTCCGTTTTTCATTCGCCGACGAAGGAGACGGACCGGTCGATCACGATCTACCCGGGCGAATCGTTCCTGCCGTCGCGTGATGGCGGGGCCGCGAGCGCGATCAGCCTCCAGATGCGGTCGGGGCTGGTTCTGATTCTTGAGTTGATCCCCGTCGCGGAACTCAGGAAGAACGCGCACCGCTGCGTCGTCACATACGACCGCGATGCGGTGATTTCGGCCCGGCGCACAGCGGGCCTGGCTTATGATCTCGGGGGCGAGGGAGGTTCGCCGGTTCCGATGAACTCGCGGGCGGTCTCGAAGCTCGTCTCCGGCGTTCCTCAATTGGAGCCGTCCCCGGTCGGAACGCAACCTGAAAACGGCCCTTCGATTAGTTCCGTGTACGCGGATGTCCCGGGTTCGAAACCGGTTCGCGTCAAGGGGGCGGACAAGAGAAGGACGGAAGTGGAGATCTCGGCCCTTGCGAACAAGAGACTCGCGGAAAGTATCAAAGAGCCCCTCAAACATCTCGCGCCGTGGTCCAAACCCGACCACGGTCTTGAGCTCGCCGTATCGCGCGTCACGGAACTCGATCCGGAAACGCGACTCGTGGTGGTCGGCGTGCGGAACGTCACCACGGCCAATCTGCGACTCGTGCCCGGTTCGCCCGAGCTTCAGGTGCAGACGCGACAGCGGCGGGAACGGCATTCAGACCACCCGGATCGATCCTCAAGACGTGGAGTCGACCACGCTTGAAGGGCTCGTGCAGGCCGGTTCGATCGCTTACTACGCACTCGTCTACAAAGCCCCCATCCTCGGGATCAATCAAAACATCCGCGTCCTCGTCGCGCATCGCGAAGCCGCCGACGCACCGATTACCTGGAACATCGGGGATCGAAAGAACTAAGGAGCGAAGAGATGGATAAAGCAACACCCGATCCGGTTGAGATACCCTCGGCGCTTCCCGGTTTCGAGGACGATGACGCGAGGGAGAAACTATTGCACAAAGCATCCGACGAAATCGAAACTGCGGAGGAGGACGAGACCGCCCAGATTGATGAACCTGCGGCCCCACAAACGAAGCGCCGGTGGAAAGTTCTCAAGACGGTCGCGGGTTTCGGGGGTTTTCTCTGCCTCCTCGTCGTCGGCGTAGCTTGGTTCTTCGGCATGGGATGGTTCTCCTCACCCAAGCCGGAAGCGGTGAACCGAAGCGGGCAAAAGAATGCTCAAGCCGCTCCGCCTGCGACCGAGGACGAAAAGCTAAAGATGGCGCTCAGCATGATCGCACCGGCTTCATCGACCTCCGCGGCCCGTACGCAGCTGGATACCCCGATCGTTCTGGATGAAAACGCACAGACTGGGCCGTTGGATCCGAAGGCGGATGCCGGCGATGTTTTGCCTGGGTTGAGAGCGGGCAGTCAAGACAGCGGGGTGCGCCCCGCCGAAGTAGCCTCATACCCGGTGACAACGCCGCCGCAAAGCTCGACTGATAAGCCTGGTTTATCCCATCTTCAACAAACGAGTGCTGCGGACAGTCGGACGCCTGACAATGTGTCGAATGAATCCGACCCGGATGGCGCTCGTGGCCGATCCCTCTTCTTCGGTGTATTTAGAAAGACCGATCCCCAAGCGGAGATCCGCAAACCCATCGAAGGCGCCGCGGCCACCGATACGGTGTCACCAAAAGCCGTACTGCAAAACCACATACCGTTCGGAACATTGCTGCCCGTCCGCCTCGTCGGCTCCCTCTACACGCTGCGCAACTCGGGCGGCTTCGTGCGGATGGAGCTGACCCGCGCCGTCGAAGGGAAGGGGTACGCCTATCCGGCCGGGACGATGATCGTGGGAAATGTTCGTGCGGGCGAGTCCGTTCGGGCCTTCGTGGATATCGTCGGATTCATCGACCCCGTATCCGGCGAGCTTGTCAGATTCAACGGGGAGCTTCTCGGTCGCGACGGCGCGTCCGGCATCGAGGGAAAGCGACGAAATCTCACATCGCAGTGGGCAAGCTTCTTCCGAGGGATGAAGGAGACGGCGGGGTCCGTTCTCGGCTCGATCGGCGCGATCAGGTCCGGCGGCACCGTTATCCTTTCCGAACCGCTGCGACGGGGAACGGAGTCGATGACCGAGGACCTGTCGGGGGCGATCCTGAAGAACAAACGCGAAGACACCTTCCTGGAGGTCGCCGCCGGGTCAAACGGCTACGTTCTGGTCACCGGCCTGCCGGAGAGTTCCACATTAGCCGGCCGCAAACCGATTCAGGAGGCGACAAAGGAATGATCCCGCACGATCCGGACCGCCCGCAGATCGACCCGCGCGTTCTTTTGAAGGAGGGGGGTGAGGGCGACCTGTACAGTCTCCTCTGCGACACCGGTTATGTTCCGGCGGAGGAAGTGTTCGGGGATTTTTGCGAGAGCCTGAAGTCGGGCCGTGCATGGCTGATATCCGGGACGCGCGGGAGCGGCAAGACGGCGTTCCCGGAGGCTCTCGCCGCGGCGTGCAACCTCACGATCTGCGTGGTCGCGGGGCGCGACGGGCTCCGGCAGGAGGAGATCCTTTACGACTGGGACCGCGAAGAGCAGGAGGCATGGATGCGTGAGGTTGTACTGCTTGCCAAGGGGCTTCCGGCAAGCGAGAAAACGAACGCGATGGAAAACGCGCGCCGGATGAAATGGCAGAGGCAGTTCCTCATCCTCGGCGAGGTCGGTCTGGCGTACGATCTGGCCGCGAAAGCGGCCGATGCGAAACCGCGGACGGCTCCGCCCGTGCTCCTGCTCGATGAGAGCGACAAGTTCGGTGCGAGCATCGAGGATTCGCTTTTGATGCCGCTCGAACGCGGACTCATATACGTCCCTCGATATGAGGGTGGCTGCATCGGGGTTAGCGACTGGGCATCCCGGCCGATCGTGATTACGACCTCGAACGATCTGCGCCACAAACTGAGCGGCCCTTTCATATCGCGGCACATTTACAGCCGGTTCGCGAACCCGACCGTCGAAAAGGAGCTCGAGATCCTTCGGGCGCGGACCCCAACGGCCACGTCCGCTCAGCTCGCTTTGTCGGTGAAGCTGCTCGACGCGGTGCGGGGGATCGCGGGGATGGAGGATCACCCGAGCATCCGGGAATCGATAGATGTCGCCGGTGCGTTTGTGAGGAATTCCGTCGAGAGCCTCGACGAGCGGTCGCTCAGCCGATTTTTCTGCTACTTCGTGAAAACCGGCGAGGCGCGCGAGCTGCTCGGTTTGCAGCTGGACTATTTGCTGGCGATGACGAACGCGTTCGATCCGGTGGTGGATGCCTGGCTTGCGGAATGGGATGAGTCGTGGGCGCGGCGATGGCCGCAGTTGGTTGGGGCGGGTTGCCGATGATGAAAGAGAAGAATGGACAGGCAAATTCCCGATCCGAATCGGTGAAGAGCGAGAAGCCTACTCCGAGCAGATTTGCGCGATTGCGCTCGCTCATCGACCCGTCGCGGTCCGGCGCGTTTGTTTTTATCCTACTCACGGCGGGTATCACCGTCGCGGTGAGGCTGACCGCTCCGTCCAGACTGGAGCACGCTCAGCTCCGCTTCGTTGAAAACGGTGGATCGGAAAATCCGGATGCGGACACCGGAAGCCCGATCTCCCACCGGGAACCGCTTTCCGGTACCGCCTACGAGACGGCTCTCAGGCTCAGAGAGGCTGGGGCGGTAGGGATGGCTGTCTCCCTGGCGGTGTTTGCGAGGCACGGGGCCACTGGAAAAGCCAACGTCTCCTACGTCGAACTGATTAGCGAGATGATGGCAAGGAAACTTTTTCCGCCCGGAATCGAAATCGAGGATGGTTCGTTTCGTTCAAGCCTGAGTGAACTGCGATTCAGTTACCGCGCTGCTCCACTTTCGTTCGAGATTCTGACACTGCCAAAAGCGCCGAGCGTCGGTCCCGCAATACTGCTTAAATTTCCCCTTCCCGTCAGCGAGGCGAACTCCGTGATTTATTTCGAGGCATCCAGCACCGCGCAAACACCGGTTCCGTTCAGCAGCAATGAACAGTTGAGCTCCGCGGGCTGGAAGATCAGGCGGTGGCGAGGGGACGCGTTGCCGCTGAACGAAACCGCGATGCGCGAACTTCGCGAGCAAAGTGACGTGCTCAGAGCGACAGGGCAACGCCCGTAGAATGATTATGTTTTCCCGCGAGCGGATAGAAAGGTTGGATGCGGCATACGGGATCCCACGCAAGGCGAACGAGCAGTACCTGCCTTCGTACAATGCGTTCTGGCACTGGGCGGGCGACATCGGCAAGGGAGCCTTCTTCATCATGCTTGGGGTGATCGGTGCGGTCCTAAGCCTCTTCGCCGGATGGCTTTTCTCGGAACCGGGTCTGGTCAACCTCGTTTTCTGGGCGATGGCACTTTGCTGCGTCGGCGGCGGGTGCGTTGACGCCTATTCGCTTCTGTCGAATTACCGCATCAGGCGGATGAGCACGGCTCACGGATCGGCTCGGTGGGCTAAGGCTGCCGACCTCATCCGTTGCGGTTTAATGAACCGGATCCGAGGGTTGCCGACCCCCGCGAACGCCTTGCCGGTCGCGAAAGCGTTCGGCGGCCGCGATGTGTTTCTGCCCCCGGCACAGTGGCTCCGGCATTTCGTGATGTTCGGGCCGACCGGCTCCGGAAAATCGAAAACGTTCTTCATCGCGATGATCCGGGCGATCCTCGGCCGGTCTTCGTGCCTCGTTTACGACCCGAAGGGCGAACTTTTCGCACAAACGGCGGGCGCCGCGAATACGGTTTTCCGCCTCGACCTAAACGACCCGTCGAAGAGCGATCGGTGGAACTTCATCCCGAAGTGCCGGAACGATCCCGCCTTCGCTTGCCAGGTCGCCGGGATGATGATCGGGATCGAAAGCCGCCGCAAGACAAACGCGGATCCGTTCTGGGGCGATGCGGAACAGATCGCACTCACTGCGATTCTCCTACACATCTCCGAAGTGTACCGGGAGAAGGCGATCCCCGCCTTCGCGGCCGATTTTCTGTTGTCGCTCGGGGAGCAGGAGAAGGACTCGTTCGCGGAGGCGATGGAGAACTCACCGAGCATATATGCGAAGCAGGCGTACCTCGCTTTCCGGCAAGCACCGATCCAAACACGCGGGTCAATCCTCATCGGCCTGTACAACAAGCTCCGGCCGTTCACTCTTGCGCCCGCGCGAAAGGTGACAATGCCGCGAACCGCGGAGGAAAAAAATGCGGGCTGCAGAGAAGTGGATTTTTCCGATCTTCGTAGCCCCGGGACAGCCGTTTACCTGGTCGTCTCCGAGGGGGCGGCGGATATATATAAGGAGTTCATCGCGACGTTCCTCGGGCAGGCGGTGATGGAGATGCGACTCGACGGTCTCAACGAGCCCGAGTTCCCGTGTTTCGTACTCATAGACGAGGCGTATCAGCTCAACGTAGCGGAGGTGAAACGCATCTCCGGTATCGGGCGCGGGCGCGGAGTCGGCCTCGGCCTCGGATATCAGGACTTGCCGCAGATGTACGACCAGTACGGACGGGAGCGAGCGAACGCGATCCTGGGTACCGTGATGACCAAGATATTTCTGCCCGGCCTCGACGACGTGACGGCGGAGTACGCCTCGAAGCAGCTTGGTGAGACGACGATCTTCTCGAAGACCTTTCAGGATTTCCCGGGCAAAAGATCGGACAACACGAGATACGCCGAGCAGAAGCGTTCTCTCATGCTGCCGTCGGAGATCCGGCAGATAGCAGCCCATTCGGAAGTGCTTATCATCAGCGACACCGCGCCGCCGATCAGGGCCGCGTATCCACCGCTGGCCGTGCTGCCGGAATCCTTCGCCGCGAGGCGAAAAGGATCGCCGCGTGAACTGCATTTGGGAGATATCGACCCCACCTTCTCCCTTTCCCCGCCTTCGCCGGCAAGTGCCGGGATCAAGTCCGTACGGGAGGACGTTTCCGAACTCATTTCGAGGGAGGTAGATCGGGTCTACACCGACGAAAGGTTGATGGGGCTGCTCAAACCGTTAACAGTAGGCGCCGTCAGATCAGAAAGCCCGCCTGAAGTGGAAGGCTCTTTCGATCACCCATACGCCGACGCCCTCGACGACCTGACCGGCGATCTGCGCCTTCGGCTGTCGAGCAGGTACGAACAACGCTATCACACGCTCTAGAGAAGGTACGGAGATATATGCTGAACAGCTTGAAGATATCGCTCGTCCTCCTTCCGCTGGCTCTGCTGCTCGTCGTCGGGGTGTACGTCTACAGCTTGTGGGTGGCCGAGCGGCAGCGTGCCGCTGACCTGCCCGTGGACGCGGCCGAGGTCATCATGCGTGACCTCCTCTCGTTCAACAAGAAGCGCGGCGGATTCCCCAAAGACCTGAGAGAAATGGAGGGTGTGGTGTGGAACCCGAAAGAGGGTCGCAGTTATTCGAACGCCAATCGCGCTATCGCTCACCGCAATTACTTTTACCTTTATTCGCGGCAGAGCCACCACCGCTCCACCCTTTGGGCGATGCCACTAGGTCCTAGGCGCGACGAGGCCTCGGCGTGGTTTCTGGTCGTGACGCCGGGCTCACAGCGGCGATGGAAGGGAGGGGCTCTCCGGCTGGAGGATGTTAGAGAGATTACCTCCGATCCGACATCCAACCAATTGGCTGCTGTGGGGCTGATCGAACAGCCGGACTCTCCAAACAAGAAGGTAAGGAATTGACCGCCTCGAAGCAACGAGATCCCTGAATGAGTCCGGGGTTATTTACGGGGCATCCAAGGGAGTTACACCCGTATCAGTTAGGCGCCGCATAGGGCGAACCCGTCCGCCGCTCACTGGCCCACCTGTTTAAGCGTTCTCGCCGTGCAGGTATCTTTCAACGGGTCAAGAGCCGGTCTGAAAACCTCTCCTGCGTCGCACCCACGCGCGAGCCATTGTCTCCCGAAGAGTTTCTGGAGTTTATGTGCTGGTTAACGTCCCTGCGGTGCTGATCAAGGTTAGCCGATCTCAAGCCGTTCACAACGCCCTCGCCCATTTCCCTGTTGATCGCGTCGATCTCACACTTAACGTCAACATCGGAGAAGCCGATCTTCGCCAAAGCCGCACCGAATACAAGGCTCGTCCTCTCCGCGAGTTGAACCGAGGTCACTTCGGGATTATGCCCGACTAACTCGACGACGTTGTCCTTAACGGCGCGCCGCAAGGCCGCTAGATCATCGTGCTTCAGCGAAGTGTTTATCTCTCCTGTTGCGTGGGTCGAGTCACTGACCCTTACTTCATCACCTTTCTCGCGGGGAGCGAGCTTCGACTCTAGCGACTGTTTTTGCTGGACGGCTCTTTGATATACAAAGTCCCTCTCTGCCGCGGGCAGCCTCTGGTACAGCTCTCTGTGATCGAAAACATTCTTGTAACGCAGCTCGTCGTTCGAGGTATTCAAACTTGCTAGAAAATGCCTCGTGGCGGCCAGTGAATTTTTGAGATCTCGCCTTCTAACTCTTGATTCGAGACTGCCGATCAGTTGCACGGCTTCCGGGCTCGGCGCGATTTCCGCGCGCATCAAAGCCTCGGTTTTCGCTCTGGCCTCGTGCCCGACGGCCAGGTAGGAGAGTTTCGTCGCGGTCATCTCCGATGTGTAGTGGCGCGGGGATGCTTCGGTTAACAGGAACTGCATTTCCTTCGCGGTCAGCGGTCGGTCGGTCTTGGCCTTTTCCGCTACCGGAAGCTTTTCCCACTGGAATCCGGTCCGGGCGTTCTCCAAACGAATCGTCGAGGCCGCGTCGATCACCTCCGCCCGCGACGTCGCGCTCTCGAGCATCGCCGCGTAGTCGCGATAGCGCGGATTGTAGTGCCGCAGCCTGGACTCCGGTTGTTTCAGTTGGTGGCGGATGTACGCGGACGCGAACTTCAGATTGTCGATCGCCGATTGTTTCTCCGCCGGCCCCTCTTTCGCGGCGTGATAGACGCCGTTCTGGTAGATCTTCAGGATCGATCCCACCGACGTACCGCTTTCGAGCTCTTCGTCGATCACCGGCAAGCGAATCTCGGTCCATCGGTTGAGTTCTTCAGCGGACATCGCGGATGACAAGCGGGAAAGAGTCGGATCCGCCAATTCAAAACGATCGAACTCCTGCAGAGCGACGACAGATTCCGTCGCTTCCAGGGAGTCGTGCTCGATATCGCTATCGTTGGATTCACCTGGGGCGAACTGATCGTGATGAACGGTCGCATGCTGGTTCTGGTGGTCCATCGGGAGCAGCTTATCGGACGGTTCGAGCCGGGACATTTCCACTGCGGCCCTTGATATCTCCGTCAAGGTCCTTTCGAATTTTTCCTCTTTCGACTCATGTTCGGGCATTCCTTCACCGGAGGGTAGGAATCCATTTCTGCCTTCCAGGGCCTCGTACATCCAGTTGAAGACCTTGATCGTCGTATCGCGGTCGGCGGACCTACCGGCGATCGCGTTCCCATGTTCGACGATCCGCGGCGCGAGTTTCTTGGCTCGTTCCTCCCCCACGATCGTCGAGAGCCTTTTGACGGCGTACTCGCTGGTCGCCACGGTGAGCGGCGGCGCAACAGATGCGACATCCTTCGGCGATATCAAGGCGCCATTGCGAACCACGCAGCCGCGCTCGTAGGCGTCCCTGACGAACTGCGAATGTCCGTTGAGATACGAGGCGTGCTCGCTTCTGTTGCGGCCCTCGGTGTCCTCCAACGTCGCGAGCAACATCTCCGATCGGCTGAAGGAGAGGATCTCGTTTATCGCTCGCTGGGTCCTGGGGTTCGCGTATATCGAGGGCGTACGTTCGTCGACCGCGCGGGCCGGCTTCTCCGCAGCGACTTCGCGGGCGTTCATCGTTCGCCCGACCTTCTCGATCGCCATCTTCACGACATCGGCGTGACATGCGTCACCGGCACGACAGAAGCACGAGACCGCGACCGTCTGGCCGTTGTTGTAGGCGTCGGCGAGTTTCACCATACCTTCCCTGATCCCGCCTTCGTTCGTCTTGTAGCTGTGCCGGAGACGCTCGGAGTAGGCGATCAGTGCGGCATCGCGGCCGACGCCTTTTGGTGCGATCTCGCTCCGTCGGGGCGAAAGCAAACCGAGTTCCGGCGTGAGAATGTTCCCGAGGTCGAGCGACCGCCGGGGGAGAGATCGATCGTCCGCGTCGACGAGCTGGGCTATGACCTGATTGCTTAAATCCGAATTCATCACACCGTTGTTAAGGGACGATCTCCCACTTCGCTGCGATGAGGCACCTGAGCAAGTCGCGTGCCCACTTCTTGTGAGAAGCCAAGATGATTCAGCGACCGTGCTCGGGGAAAGTCCGTGGAGTTGGGTCGTGAGCGCTCCTCGTTTCGGGAACTCGCTCGCGTCCCCGTAAACCAGCGTCGTCGTGCACCTTTGGCTCCGTCTTCTTATCTTCCGCTACGACCGGCCTGCTGCCCTCGAAATCTCGAAGTAGATCGGTGAGTGACCGGAGCGGTGTCTCGCTCGCGGATTCGACAACCGCTTGCAGGTGACTCGCCTCGCTCGCGTTGCGGGTGTTCGCGATCCGCAGTTCCAGCATCGCGATCTCGCCGGAAGTGAAGATCGGGCGGTGAGACGGTTCGGCGAACAAACCCAGGATCGAATAGCTTTTGAATTCGGAGGCGTCCCGCGTCGCCGACTTCGCGATCTCCGTCGCCCGGGCGAGATCGTCCTTCAACGTTTTCTCCCGTTCCTTGGCCTGGGATTCGACCGCTCGGCGGAGCGTTCGGCGTTCGCGGTCTTCGAACAACTCGTGCATCGTGCGATCGAGCAGGGAGGCGCTCTGGGGCAAGTCCACATCGTGGAGACACATATACGTGATCGCTCCGGACTCGGGATCGGAAACCGGATGTCTCAGGAACCGGTACGAATCGCGAAAAACCTTCAGATCCTCCGTGGCCTTACCGACTTCGACATCCGCCACGATCTCTCTTGCAAGGGCCCGCCCCGCAATCATTTGGAGCTTATGCGCGGCGAAGTCCGCGGTCGGGCCCGACTTGGCCAGCCTGCGGTACGCTGAGCAGTCCGTGTCTGCGGCTTCGACCAGGAGCCGTTGACTCTGCCAGCTACTCTCGTACTCGGCTCTCTGTCCGAGTGGAAGCGAAAGCACTTCCACCTCCGCGAGTTGGAGCGGGGAATAGTGCCCTTCCGTCGGGCGATCTTCCGAGCTTCCTGTGAGAATCTTCTCGAGCGTTTTCGCCTTGCTGAGCTCCAGTTTTCTCCCCCTCTGAATGTTGGCGAGTTCCTCGCCCAGCTTGGAGATGATGAGGCGTCGAGGATCCACGGAGTCGCGTTCTCCCGCTCGGATCCTCGTTTCGTTCGACCGACGCACGAACTTGTCTTTAAGCTTCGCAAAGAATGATCCGCCCGAGGCGTCGCGTTCCTTTTCGTCGCGATCGAGTTCCGCCATCGACACGGCGCGATCACCTCCGACATCGGTGCGTCGATAGTAGCCCTTCGCTCTCAACTCCGCGTGCTCCTTTTCGTGAGCGTGAGCCCTAAGTTCGGCGATAGTTTTTTCGGCGATAATCGACCTCAGATCGTACTTGCTTCTCGGAGCGATCTCGCCCCCCCTTTCGAGCTCGTTCCTGACCCTTTCGAGGTATGAGAACCTCCGCATCTCGACGCCTTCAAGGCATCGTTCCTGGAGCAAATCGAGCTGCTCTTTCGTGAGTGACGGCGGGGGAAGTTTGCGGCCCGTCTTACGGTACTCGGAGCGGATTCGATCAGCTTGCTCGAGAACACCAGCGGAGTCGGTCTGGATCTGGATTCTCGAGGCGTCCTCCCTCGCCAGCATCTTGCGCAGGATCGTCTTTATCTGGACCGAAGGAGCAGCGTGCTGGTCGGATTCCGTGTCGGAGCTTTTTGCTTCTAGTTCCCGAAGCGAAACCCTCATCTTTCCGCCCCTCACCGGATCGCTGACGGTGAACCGCATCCGGTCGCCATGTTCGAGCAGACGGTCGATGCGGGAGTCGATCCGGCGGATCTCGTACTCGGCGAGGATCGCGTCGCGCAAAACATTTCGTTCGGATGCGAAACGACCGCCGATTTCCTCCTTCGTTTTCATACTCTCTCCGGGCCTTGAACGATCTTCGGCAGCATCACTCCGAGCGATCATCTTTTCGGCGCGACGTCGAGAACTTTCGCGCAAGATGATCGTGTCCATCTTCTCGCCCGCGGCTTCGATCAGGTAGCCGAGGACAAGAGATTTTCCGGCATCGCGGCGTACGTAGTGCGGGAGCGCTTCGCGCGGGACCCGGCTCAAAGCCTGTCTCTCGCATTCGTTCGCGAAATATTGCTTTTGTAAGGCGATGTGCACGTGTGGATTGGCGGTGTTCCGGTGCATGGCGGCCGTCCACAGCAATCGATCCGCATTTGCGTGCCCTTCGAGGCTTTTCATGGCTGCGCGGACGATCTGTTTTACCGCTTTTCGGCGCCGTGCTTCGTTCGCCCCTAACCGTCGGTAATCGTCGTCGCGAAACGACAGGACGAGATGGTGAAGCTCGTCGTTGGTGGGTCGGTCCTTCGCGACACCGATCTTGAGGGAATTGTTGGCGCTTTTGACGGAGAGTTGATCGGCGAATGCGTTGAAAAGCTCACGCGAATTAGGCGGTTCGCGTTCCGGGTCCAGTTTGCTGTGCGCTATGTAATGCACCAGCCCGCGCGAGCTTCCCCTCTTCGACTGCACGCTCGCGACGATCCTCATTTCGAATTGGTGCCGGGTTTAGGTTTTGCGGAACGGTCCGAGCCGAGCCCTTTTATCCTGGTCGCGAGATACAAACCGTCCGAATCCTCCCACTCTGCTTCGATACCGTGGTGGGCCAGGCATTTCTCGAAATCGGCGATGGATTTGGCGATAAGGTTCGCCATCGTCCCGTCGGCGACAAGGATAATCTTTTCGTGGCTCGTCCCCTGCGGGGCCGTCATCTCCACGAGCTTGGTGAGAAGGATGTTCATCACCATCACCGACAGGCTCGATAAAGAGTAGAGTTCGCTCAAGAATATCGACGTTTCGCGCGAGATGGCCTCGTGCCGATCCTCAAGCCGGGCGACCCGTTCGACGATCTCGTCGAGACGCTCGGAATCCGCGACGCGTCGGCGACCCTGGTCGATCAGCAGATCTAACCTGTCCCGGCACCGGTTCGCACCGAAACGCTCGTGCCGGTCGGACAAAGCGAAACGGATCATCCGCCTGACGAGAGCGGACCGACTCTCACCCGTTTCCTTGGTGATCTCGTCGAGCATTTTCTCGTCCGACCGGTAGGGCCGTACGCACAAGGGTCGCCCGTGCTCACCGTCGGGCGGGCCTTCAAGTTTGCCGATCACCTTTTCGCGTTCACGTTTTCTCATGCGATCCGAATCGAAATGCACAGCTCACAACCCGATGCTAAACAACGGTCGTAAACCGGCCTCGCGAAGCGAACATTCGCAAAACACGTGCCGCTGTCGGGGGATACGATCCGCGGTCCGGTTCGTAATCTTGATTACAACTTGTAATTCGCACACGCACACGGAGTTGCAGGGATTACGCGGCCCCGATCGCGGTCTATCCTGTCGTACGTTTACGAGCAGCTTGTTTGTTGTTTCCGACACACCGGCTTCCGCGGCTCATTTATTCACCGAAAGGGACGCGTTGACTACACCTCGGTGCTTAGATCCGCAGAGCTGGCACGGTACTTGAAAGGCCACTCTCCGGAGATACGAAAACCCGATAAGGAGCCGATCAATTTCTATGACAGCGATGCCCGATAACAACCGCCCGGCAAGATCCAACCCGGAGCGCCCAATCCTGCAGATCAACCGCCTCGATTACATTAAGATGCACGCGAAGATCCTTAGCGCAACCGACAAGAGGCTGAAGAAGTATCTTCAATTCGCGAGCGAACAAATGGGCACGAAGATCACCAACGACGACGTGGTCGAGTACGCGCTCAATCTGCTGTTCGACCGTGACGGGTCGTTCAAAAACTGGAGCAAATCGAAAGCGTGAGCGCCCGGGTTCGATCAATACGAGAATGCGGAGGGCGGTTCCGCTTTCACACCGAACTTCGGGTTGTCGACGCTCGTGCTCGAAAACGCTCTATGCCGATCAACTATCTTCTCGATCTCGATCTCGAACGGCCTGATACTTAGCTGATCCCCATCGAACGCAAGACGCTCGGTCAGGAATTCGAGATCTTCTGGCAGCAAATCTTTTCCGGTCGCTGAAGCAGCACGTGCTAGACGGTCGGCGGCCTCCTGAAGGTAGAATCCGTCATGCCCTTTCACCCACCGCCAGGTTACATGGTGACCGTAGCTTTGCTGCACCAGCTGCATCCAAAAAGACCTGTTACTCTTCATCCGATTCTTGCCGTTCATCGTGTCGACGACGTATCGGGAATCGGAGAACATCTCGACGCGGCACGGCCGACGAAGTTCCTCAAGGGCGGTCGTGCACGCGAGTATCTCGGCCTGCTGATTGGTCACCGTCCCCAGGTAAGTCGATAACAGTTTCAACTCGGCCCGGTTGCGATCCACGATCACCGCCCCGCCGCCCGCAGATCGATCCGACGAGCCGTTCCGAAGGCACGAAGCGTTCGCGTAGATCGACACGATCGGCGTGTACGTACCGATCGCGTGGGAGGGGCCGCTGTCGTTTACGATCTTCGAGTTGGTCATAACCCGCTCCTCACAGAAAGAGGGCACCGAAAATTTCCGATGCCCCATTCACTATTCGATCGTCACGAAGGTGAGTCCTCCCGAGACACTCGTCTTTTAGAACTGATCGACGAAAGGCTCCGCGACGTGCGATTGTTCGTCAATCTCACCCGTGTAGGCCGGTGTGGCGAGCTCCGGATTATCGGGTACGGCGGCACCGCTTTCCGGCACGTCGGTTCGGTTTCCACCGACGAATTCGAATGAGAAGAGAGCCACCTCCGCGCCCGATCGTGGGTCGCCGCCTTCGGTCAGCCACGGGCTGAACGACAGCCGCCCATGGACCAAGAGGTAGGTCCCTTTCTTCACGTGCGCGGCGAGCGTTTCCGCCGTCTTCCCGAACGCGGTGACGTTGAACCAATGCGTGGCCTGGACGCGGCCTTCCGGGCCGCTCTTGAACGAGTTGGAGGCGATCGGGAAACTCGCGACCGGCGTGCCTTTTTCCGAGTATCGCAGGCTGGCATCGCGTCCCGCGTTTCCTAGTATCGAGATATTCGCTGACATGGATGATTCTTGCTCCTTTTTGGTTAGTTTTCTTTCCACGCTCGAAAGCGACGGCCGGTCAACGTCGAGGTTCGAACCCTGTTCGCTAGCCGCCTGGCCGCCGCTCCTTTCGGGCGTGTTTTGCCATTCAACTTTCAGGCCGCGTGGACGACTTGAACGTAGCGTCTCTGGGTCGCGGGCTGCGGGAAAAGGTTCGGCTGATGATGAGAGGTGCTGGCGCTGCTCTGTACATTGATCTCCGCCTCGCGGGTGCGCACCGCGTCCCAAAGTCGCTGCTTCTCCTGACGGGTCAGAGCTTTAGCCTCAGCGTCGTTGTAGAGCGCGAACTTGAGAAACCGAACGCCGCCGGCCGTCGCCTTCTCGATCTTTCGAAGCCATTGCTTCGCCGCTGGCGTGATGCGGTCGCGCAGCCGGGCCTCCTGCGATTTCGCGACGGTGTTGAGCGCCGTGAACTCCTTTAGGGAGAGCTTGTTACGCTCCTTGAAATCCGAGTATGCCCGCTTCTTGATCGCCGCCACGTCCGCCGTGTCGGAGGTTTCGCGGAGGGCGAGGTACGCGTCCTGATAGGTTTCGCGACGGAGGCTGCGCAGGTGGAAGTCCGCGTACTGACGTCGCCACAGTAGCCTCAGCACAGCGGCGGCGTATTGCATCTCCTCGTATTCGGGGTTGACCTCCTGTTCGACCGCTAATTCAACGACCGAACCCTTCCCGAGGGTGAACAATCGACGTCCCGAACGCACAACCCTGCGATCGTAGATCCGGTCGAGCGACAGCGACATCCACTCCTCGAACTCCTGATCGGTGAACGGGTGATTCGACGGCATCGGCGATCCGGCGCAACCGATCATCCTGCGTCCGTTCTGGACCGACTTCGAGCCCATCGCGTGGCCGACGAACAGCCTTCCCACCTCGGACGCCAGGTGACCGGTCTCGGGCGGAAGGCACGACGCGTCCACCTCGCAATCGAGATCGAATACCACCACGGAGCGTTGACCGCTGTTCATCGTGAGGCCGATGATCCCGTTTTCGTCGTATTGGTCCAGGTTCTCGAATGTGAGGAAGTCGCGATCGAGTTCCTCGACGGATTTGTCACCGTCTTCGAGGTAGAAGGCGGCTAGTTCGTCGTGGATCATGCGGCTCGCCTTTTGGCATCCGACACGCGCGAGGACCGCCTTCATCTCATCGTCGAAGATCGACGCGCGTGGAGGCAGCGGCTTCTGAAGTTTTGCCGCTTCCTTCACCCGCCGCTGGTCGGCGACCGTCAGCTTCTGATCAGGGCGGTCGAACTCCTCGAAGGAGATCTCGCGGTCCGGGATGGTCGCGGCGACGGCTTCGAGCTGCATCCCGAGAATTCCCATTTCCTTGAGCACATCGCTCACATTCCGCCTGCGGATCTCGCCGTAGTAATACGCCGCGATCTGCTCGTACTCGAACTGACCCGCGTCGGGGCTCGCGATCGCTTTCACGCAGCGAACGAACTCGCGTCCGTTTTCCTCATCGCCGAGCACCCGCACGGCATATTCGAGCGACATTATCCGGACGCGATCGACCGGCTCCGGTTCGAGTTCGTCGGCGATCCGTACAACGACGTCGCCGAGGATCGCGAACTCCTCGAGTTCCATGCGGCGCATCGGGTAGTTCCCGAGATGGGCGCACCAGTCCTGCATCGGCGACCCGGTGTTGACCGGCGAGAAAGCGAGAATCGCGTTCTGCGGGGTGAATTTTCTAAGCTGTTCGATGTTCAATTGTTCGGCCATAACTTCCTCATCTGCCCCGGATTGCACCGGGTGAAAACGCTCGTTGTTTGGGGGCCAGCGCTTTCCACGCCCCGAATGAAAATCACTTTCATTCAGGCTCGAAAATCCCTTTCAAGTTGGAGTCGCGACACTTTGAGGAACACGTGCGGGCGTCAGGCAGCTACAGTCTTTCGAGCAACTTCAACCGAGCCTCCAAGTGAGCGAAGGTGCGCGGCGCTCGTTTGGCGAGTTCGGCGCGTCCGGTGCCAAGGCCGGCTTCGGGCATGACGATCGCACGGGTCGTTTCCGTCAGGGCCGACGTTACCTCGGCGAACGCTTCATCGATCGCCACCGCGTTCAGCTCGAATTCTTCATCGGAAAAGAAGGCGTCACCTGCGTAGCTCGGCTTCTTCTTGGTCGGGATGCCGACCGCGTTGGGCTCCCCGCGCATCGCGGCGGCCTGCCCGCCAAAGCCGCGGCGTTCCAGGTTGTCGCCGAAGAGGAACAGTTTGTCGCGGTTCGCCCGCACGTACGCGCGCGAGATATGCCGCATCCGCTCGATCCGATGGTTCATGGTCCCTCGCACCTATGGGTAGCTCGTGAAGGGGCGGACCGCCGCCCTCGTTGCCTGGGTGCAGGCGGAGGGACGGCGGTCCGTGGTCGACGGGTGGTAGGGCAGGTTGAGATCGGGGGAATCAGTACGCCGCGGCTTGCTGGACTTCCGTCGGCATATCCGCCTGCGGAACGACGACGTCTGCTCCGCCGTCACCGTCCTGTTTGCCGGTCAGGAACTGGAATTCCTGCAGGACGATCTCGGCGCCGGACTGCGGCGAAGAGTTCTTGTCCAGCCACGGGTTGAACGTGAGCCGGCCCTGTATGTAAAGCCGGTGGCCTTTGCGGACGTAGCGGGCGATCGTTTCCGCCTGCTTCCCGAACGCGGTCACGCGGAACCAGTCGGTCTTCTCGACGCGTCCCTCCGCGGTATTCCGGAATGTGTTCGACGCGATCGAGAAGTTCGCGATGAACGTCCCGTTGTCGGTGATCTTTGTTTCGGGTTCCTTGCCGAGGTTGCCGATAAGCGAAATGTTTGCTGACATGATGCAATTCTCCTGATCGTTGTTAGTCTTCGATATGCCCGACGGGCACCTGCTTCTGGTCGTCACCGCTTTCGGAGAGTTCCCGACGGCCGCCCGAGCCATGACCTGTCCGCCGCTTGTACTTTTGTTTCGCGGGTGGACGACGTCCAGGACTAGTCGATTGGTCCATTGAGCTGTTTCTTTCAAATCCCGCCTTCCGGGCGCGGTCCGGCGTGTTCGAATCGAATGCCATAGACAAGAACTCGTAGGCGTTATCTGGGTTGCCGACAGCTTTTTGTTTCAATTTGGCGCGGACGATCCGGTAACGGTGATCGAACTGCGGTGGCGGTCTATGGTCCTTTTTTGGAACACGCGACTGCGGGGCCGCTCGGCGCGCGGGAGTTACCCAGGGTTAGGGTCTTCACTGGATCGGAGGGTCGATCTCGATACTAGAAAATATCGACGGAATCAAGTTTTTGCTGGGACATTAATTGTCCCGGCTATGTCCCATTAGGTTTATAATGGGACAGATTCTGTCCCTACAGGCATCTACTGGGACAGTTTCTGTCCCAGTAATGATTGTTTTCAGCTTGGATCCTGTGCATAATCACCAAGGTAAATAGAAATTCTATTTACTAAAAGGAGAGCAGTGCCGACCAAGAAAGTTGAGATCGAAGATTTTATTTTGAGATTGCTGAGCCTAGAGCCGCAGGTCAGCGTCCGCTCGATCGCGCGTGCGAGAGGCATATCTCAACTTGACGAAACCCGACGTAGAGCGATCCGGCGAGCGTTGAGTTCATTGGAAAACCGCAACCTGATAATTTCGAAAGGCAGCGGCCCCGCTCGTGCGTACGTCCTCGCCGATCAGGGCAGTGCCCCAGGAAAATCAGTCGAAAGCCCAGACCTTGAGCGAACTCAGCCGGACGAGAACGGTTCCTTTAAAGGTATAGATCTCTCACCGGAGTCCAAGGCCCTCCTCCGCTATGTTTCACAAGACACGGCACAACGCGTGCCGGTCGGATACGATCAGGAATTCCTGCGCTCTTACGAACCGAACCGAACTTTCTACCTTTCCGCCGATCAGCGCGATCGGTTACAGACGGCCGGGCGCGTGGAATCGGTGGAGCGGCTCGCGGGCACCTATGCCAGGGACATATTGGACCGGCTGCTGATCGATTTGTCTTGGAACTCGAGCCGTCTTGAAGGGAACACGTATTCCCTGCTCGAGACCAAGCGGTTGATCGAGCTGGGCGAAACGGCGACCGGGAAGGACGCATCGGAAGCCCAGATGATCCTGAACCACAAAGCGGCCATCGAATACATCGTGGATTCGGTTCAGGATCACCGCATAAGCTCCCACGAGATATGCAGCGTCCACGCACTCTTGTCCCAAAACCTCTTGGGGGACCCGAGGGCTTCGGGTCGCGTGCGCACGATCCGCGTAGGGATCAGCGGAACGACATACCTTCCCCTCGAGAACCCTCAAGTGCTTCAGGAGTGCTTCGACCTGTTCGTGGAGAAGGTGAACGGCATCGCGGACCCGTTCGAGCAGTCGTTGTTCTCGATCGTGCAGTTGTCCTACCTGCAGGCGTTCGAGGACGTGAACAAGCGGACGGCAAGACTTGTAGCGAATATCCCCCTGATTCGCGAAAACCTCAAGCCGCTCTCATTCACGGAAGTCGACAACGGGGCCTACGTGAGCGCCCTGCTCGCCGTGTACGAGAAAAACGATATCAGCCTGATCCGGGACCTTTACCTATGGGCTTACGATCGTTCCTCGCGTGCGTACACCGCGATCCAGCAGTCGATGGGCGAGCCGAATCTTCTGAAACTTAGGTACCGGGAACCGATTCACGAAATTGTCAGATCGATCATCGTCGATAGGGTGCCGGGCAAGGACGTTGTGAGTAAGATCCGTGAGCTTATCGAAGCGCACGACATCCCGGAGAGCGACCGCGAGGACCTTTTCCGCGCGATCGAAACGGAGATGGTCAGCCTGCACGACGGAAACGTCGCGAGATACAAAGTTCGACCGAGCGAATTTGCGGCATGGAAAGAACTGGAATGACCTCACATTCATGAGGTAGAGAAGCTGGGCAGATCTTGGATCGCCGATATGCCGCTTGGTGCAAAAATGAACCGGCCTCAGTGCGTTTCTGCACCAACGGGTCAAAAAACTTACCAAGACCAGTGACGTCAATCAGCTAGGTTCGGTCGGGAGTTCGGCGCGCTTGACCGAGGATAAGACGATCAGCGATAGTCGCACGGCACAAATAAGCCGTACGGTACGAGTTTTGCTCCCGTTTTACCAAGAAGATATGTGTCGACAGGGTCGTGACGCGCTAAAGGGCCTAGGCCGGCGTTTTCGGTTGAAGCTCGAAACATTTGACTAGCTTTCTCGGGCTAATGCAAAATTTTATGCTAAGCGAACAGGTGGCGGTCGAAGGTTTTGGCGATTCGGAATCACCGGGCCGGAGCCGCGAAGCTCACTAATCCAGTTGTAACAAACCAACACAAGACCCGAGGTAACTTTCAGCGCAATGTTCTCGACGACAGTAATACGCAGCCGTCTTTGTAGGAAAGGACCAACTCAGGGAACTCACTCCCTGAACCGATCTGAAATCCTGCTTCGACAAGAGAGTCCGCATGATCGAATCTCTTCTAGAAGAACTCCCGCAGCATGGCGGGTATGATGGACAGGATCCGAAGCGCGATCCAAAAGCAGATGCGGCGGCGGAAAATTCTTTTCTGGCGTCCCTGCGAATCGTCAAGCGAATAGTGACCCGCCGCCAAGCGGCGAGAGATCCCGCCCAAGCCGCCGATCTTGTTCAGGAGATCGCCTGCAGGATCTGGCGCTGGCGACTGAATCATCAACAAAAGAGCGAGAAGATGTCCGAGGGCGAGTGGAATTCCTTTGCCGCTCGGACCGCCTACAACGAGGTGAAGCGGCACTTTTCTCGCGCGACAAGATCAGAAAGCTTACCCCTGGAATCCGTCAACGAAGCCGCTCAGACCTCGATCGAGAAACAAACAGAAATCGAAGTTGCTTTACTGATCAAGCAAGTGTGGCAAGCAATTTGCCAGCTCACTCTGCGGCAGCGTCAGTCGTTGCTGCTTCATTCGCAAGACTTGATTATATATTTTCTGCAAATCGGGATCTCCGATGAGCAGTTCGCGGACCTGCTCGATGTTACCTCCGCTGAATGGATTAGCATCCTTGGCCGGCTGCCCATGACGGACGCGGAGATCGCTGCACAAACCGCGAGCACCGCGGCGGCGATCAAGAAAGCCCGGCACGACGCCCGAGTGAGGCTCGGAGGATCGATACGAAAATGAACGCGTCAGACTATTTAACAACCAGTCAGATTTCGCGTTTCGCCGTTAAGGAGCTTTCGGTCGCTGAGTCGCATGCAGTTGGGGGGCATCTGCTCAGGTGTACCGACTGATATGGAAATCGCGGAGATGGCGAGTTTGAATGAAGGGCGGCGAACGCCACTTGTGCTCAGCCCGGGAGTGGTGAAGAAGCTCGTGCGACTCTCACAAACGACTGAAGGAGTTGATGAACAAATGAGTCAGAATCACCTATCAACTTCTGATATCGCGATTTACCGGGCGAACGCGTCTCGCTCGATGGAGATCGGCAGACACCTACTCATTTGTAAAGAATGTCGGGCAAAACTGCCGGTGGCGACACCGCACGATTTTTTGAACTGCGTCCTGGAAGACTCGCTGCAGGTCGAATCCCAACGTCCACGGAGCGCCTTTGCTGTCCCCCGCTTTTCGACGTTTCCGATCGCAAGAGCATCCGCCTTTGCGGGGTTAATCTTCGTGCTCATCATTGGGCTCTACCTGGTTGCCGGGGATCGACTTGCTCCGTCTGAGACGACCGTGGCGAGAGGCGGCCATAGTGACGTAGGCATGAATGTGGATTCGGTTCCTCCGCTGGGGACCGAAACGTTGCCGTCGCCGGTGGATCATCCTCCGGCTCCAGAAGATCCGGATCGTCGTAGCGGGCCCGTAAACACAAAGAAGAACGAGAAATCGGGTCAGGGACGAACACAAAAAGCCTTATCTCCGGCGCCCACCGTTCGAAATGTCGAAACGCGTGGTAATGAGAATCCGTGCTCGAACAGGACGACGGTCAACCTTGAATCTGTCTCAGACGGAAAGGAGGTCGTCCTTAAATGGAATGCCGTTAGGGGTGCTGCTTCGTATGAAATTTACATCGCCGATCTTGATGAAAATCTGATCGATCATTTCGAATCGAAATCTCAGACTTCCTATCGTTCGAGCGTCGTTCTCGAACCTGCGAAAACATACCGATGGAAACTGGTTATCACGTTGACGAACGGCAATCGTATCGTTGGCCCGCCGCAAGGGCTCAAGAAGCCCGGGACAAGCACAACTGATCCTATTAGGTCCGAAGCCATAGAAAAACAGCGGACATCATTTGAAATGCGATGTGTTGGAACGAGATGAAGAGTGGAATCAACAAGTTTGGGCAGACTGCGTTTCTAGCTTTGACGCTTATCGGGGTGTTTGCAGGTTTGACGCCAGCCCAGCCTTCTGGCGACTTTCCCGTCCCGGCATCGTTCCAGGTCGAAGGTGTGCCGCGCATCAAGAACGATGACGTGAAGCATTTGTTCTATGAGCCCTCTGCGATAAAGAGCAATCTCATATGGGACGTGGACCGCAAGGCTCGCAAATTGCTTGTAACCGATGAGAAGACTGCCGTTTATTCTGTTGAAGCTCCGTTGAAGAAGCCGAGCCTACTCGTCGAAGGTCGCTCCCCTAATACCTTAAGAGTCAGCCCCACCTCGTCTCTGATCGCATTCAATAACGACAAAGACGATGCGGATAATTACGCGCTGTTTCTGTGGGACGGGAAAGACCTTCGGAAGCTTTCGAATTTCACGGGCAAGGATGACTCGGTCGACTCATTCATCTGGGCTCGAGACGGCAAGTCGATCTATTACACCCATAACGATTACGAAGCGAAGGTGACCAAACTTTGCCAACATGATCTGAATAGAAGCACCTGCTTCCAGGTCGATCTCAAAGGTTTATGGAATGTAATAGACGTAGACCGCGGGAACATTTTGCTCAAGTACTGGAAGTCCGCAAGCAATCAGAACATCTTCAATTACTCGATCAAGTCCGGAGCGCTTTCGCCGCTGTCGGAGTCGGGAAACTCGACGAAAGCGTTCTTCGCTTCGGGGAAGGCGTTGATACTTAATGAAGATTCTCCCGAGTGTGGCGGCAAGAGCTGCCTCCTTTCGTTCGACCTTCGAAACAACCGAAAGAAAATCGTGAGCCTGCAGAATGTTCGGGGGCACTTGGGCGATATTAAACCGTCACCGGATGGGAAGCGGATCCTCGTACAGGAGGCATTCGATGGCATCGACACTCTCTGGGTAGGCAAGATCAAGAACGAACGGATCAAACCGGAAACGACCAATTTCTTGGATGGTTCATACGTGGTCTGGAATACGCGCTGGCTTTCGGACAGCGAGGTGGTCTTCACCATCGAGAACATCGCTCGGCCGGCACTGATCAGATCATTTGATATACGGTCGAAGAAAACGACCAATTGGACCGAGTCCAGTATGCCGGGAGTACTCGCCGGGAAAGTAAGGTCGCCTGAGACCATTCGCTGGAAATCATTCGACGGTAAAGAGATCTCCGGATACATCGTTAAGCCCTCGAAGGTGGAGCGCAAGACTCCGGTCTTGATCTTCATTCACGGGGGTCCGCAAGTTCTTGATCGCCCCACATTCAATTCACTTGACGTCCGGTTCGCAGCTTTTCTCGGACTCTCGATCATTCATACCAACATTCGCGGCTCCCGAGGGTTCGGCAGCGAATTCATGGATGCCGATAACGGGCCCAAGAGAGAAGATGCCGTCCGGGATATAAGCTCACTCTTAGATTGGATTGCGAAGCAGCCTGATCTCGATCCAGACAATGTGATCGTTCGGGGCGAGAGCTACGGGGGGTTCGTAGCATTGGCGACGGGACTGAAAGAGTCTTCCCGCATCCGCGCGGTGATAGCGGAATATCCGCTTGTATCAATCCGAAATTATCTGAAACAAAGCTGGATCGACGAATTCGCTAGAAATGAATACGGAGATCCCAACGATGAAGCATTAATGAAAAAGCTTGACGAGCTTTCCCCGCTTAACAGCGCGTCGCGATGGAAAGGCACACCGTTGTTCCTGACCAGGGGGAAGCTGGACTCAAGGGTCCCCGAAGGGGACGTTCTCGGCCTCAAATCTCAATTGCGAGAGGCGGGTACCGATGTTTGGTTCATATATGCGACACAGGCGGGGCACGGTGTATCCGGTCGTTTCGTCACGGGTGCGATGTATGAATTTCTAAAGACCCATATTGGGAGGAAACAAAAATGAAACGACTCAAAACCCTATTTGTGGCTGCGGCCTTGATTGTAACGCTCGCGGGAAACATTTTCGCTGCAAGCAGCATTGTTTCGGTCGCGGTCCTGCCCGTGAGCTTCGCCTCGTATGCGGTGGGACAACTACTCTCGTTTTTCGGTGCGGATGATCACTGCCCCGTACGTCAGTGTTCCGACTGTCGTCCGAACAATGGAGCCGACGGCGGCGATGATGACGGCGGTGGCAATTGCCGACCACCTGCAAGTTAGGAGCGATCAATGGATAATAACCCGAATTTGAGGACTAGATTGAAGCGAACCGTAACGTTCGCGCTCATTCTGGTCCTCATCTCGGTTACGGCGGACGCGCAGCGCAACCCGGAGAGTATTGCGAGACTCTACGCGCAGGGTCTATTCGACCAGATAGCTGCTCGCGGTCCTTCGGAAGTAGAACGCCTGATGAAAGCGAGGCGTATCGTCGAAGCTGCTCAGGCTTCTTCGTATCTATGCCGGACATACATCCAATTGGGAAGATTCGATGCCGCCATTGAATCGGTCGATCGAATCGCACCCGATCGGACCCTGAGGGAAAACTCTCCTAGAGACGCAGCCAACCTCTATTTCTGCAAGGCCTCGGTTTATCGAAGGAAACAAGAATTCCCTCCAACCTTAGACAACATTAAATTTGCTCTATCACTTGCTCCGAACGATTCTGCGACGCTCGCGAGCTACTACCTTGAGGTCGGACGAACATTGTTTTCAGCCGGGCACGATTTCTCGGCGATCCTCTGGTTCGAAAAGGCGGAATCTCTGGCCTTAGCCGGCGGGCATACTACCACTTACCAGGAGTCACTGCGCTTCTTAAGTCTTGCCTGGAGCGCAAAGCACTATCAAGCGAAGGCCATCGCTTACTCCGAGAAGTTGATCGAGGCTTCATCAGGGGTCGGATATGAGCACAGGAACCGCGTGGCGCATCTGGAACTCGCGAATATGCTCGATGCCACGGGCCAACCGCGTAAGGCAACCGACCACTATTTGAAGGGCCTGAGCCTTTCGTTTCGAGCAGGTGTCGACGAGCACTCCGGACAATTTCTAACAAGCCTATTGCTCCGATCACTATACGAGAATGACATTCCGGCGGCTCAAAAGTATCTTCAGCAACTCGAACTGATTGACAAGCGGAATGCATTTGGCTTTGGGCGTTTTCTCGGACGCGCTTTGGTCGAGAACTATAAGGGTAACCGGTTGCTCTCGGAGGAGTATTTCTCGAAGCTCGCGAAAGAGCAGGCGAGTTCCGACTTCCTCATTCCGTACTGGAAAAGCACGATCGCGGAGCGGGATAAGAATTGGAAAGAGCTTATCAACCATTCCGAAACCCTACGCCGATTGACCGAGGAGGCAAACTACCGTGACGATCTGCCGGGCATCTATTACAAACTCGCATTGGGCTCTTGGCGATCGGGCGATGAGCGATCGGCGAGAGAATTCGCGAGCAAGGCACTCGGGGCATTCGAGCCGTTCCGCAACAGCGATGCGCCGTCCCTCTCGATCGGGATGATGGAGGTCAATCATTCGATTTATCGGTTGCTGTCCGAGATCGAGTCCGAGCAAGCCCCTATTAAAGCTTTTGAGTATTCCGAGCAATTGAAAGCGAATATTCTAAGGGATCGGATCGAAGAATCGGGGCTCAAGCCCCGTGCCGACCTGTCGAAGTCTCGTCGAACGAAGCTCTTCTCGACCTCAAAGGAATTTGTTGATGGAAAGATTAGCGAGGAGTCTCTCATCAAACTAGAAAAGCAGATCGTCAGCGAACGACGAACTGAGAGCCAGTTGGATCAGGATTTCTCGGCCGTCGGATTAAAGTTGCCGCCTGGCACGTCCGTGATCTCATACGAGTTCACCCCGTCCGGTAGCCTCCTGGCCTTCGTCATCGAACCCGGTGAGGCCCTTCGGGTCGTGAAACTGGGGCTCGGGGAAGAACAAATTTCTCAACTCGCTGAAGAAACCCGATCAAAGATCAATGACCGGATATTCTTCAAAAGCAACGGCAAGCGACTTTTCGATCTGTTACTCAAGCCTTTGAAGCTCAAATCGAGTCACTTAGTGTTCGTGCCCGATAAGCTTCTGTGGCGTATCCCGTTTCAAGCCCTAAGCCCGGACGGGAGCAAATACCTTATAGAAACCAATACCATCTCGTACTCGCCCTCGGTCTATTTGCTAAAGCAAAGCCTCTCGTCGGAGCCACCTCGCAGAAAGACAATTGCGATCTTTGCAAATGACACCTTCAACAATCAGCGACTCGCCCATGTAAACGACGAAGCGAAAAGCATCGGGGGATTATTCGGAACCGCTCCTGTAATTCGCTCCACGAGGAAGACCTTCATGAGGTCCGCAGCCGGCGCAGATATACTCCATTTTTCGATGCACGCCCAACTCGACAGCGAAGATCCACTTTCCTCCTTTCTCGCCTTCGCTCCGGGACCTGGCGATTCAGGGAAAGTCACGGTCAACGATCTACTCGCGCTCCGCCTGAAACCCGGCAGCCTGGCGTTCCTCGCCTCGTGCGACACCAGCAAAGTCCACAACGGCGAAGGCCTCATCAGCGTCCCTTGGGCGATGCTCGGTTCGGGTAGCACGACGATCATCGCATCGCAGTGGGAGGCAACTGACAAATCGACCAACTTTTTCGCCGTCGCGTTCTACGCTGAGTACCTTAAAACACAATCTACATCAAAGGCCATGCAAAAAGCAGCACTGTCTTTGATTCAAAATAAGCAGCAAGGTTTTCATGAGCCATACTTCTGGTCCTCCTTCACGGCGTTGGGCGATTTTAGATGAACCGTAGGTGCCAAATTCGGGCTCCTATCTGCCGACCCTCGAGATTCCTATCCTCGTAACTTTTGCCTGTTTGTGCTATTGTTTTTGGATATATTCAGCGGTTCAGTCGCCGATTTTACCACGCTAAACCCCTGTTCCGCGGCACCCGCGTCCGACACTGACGATTCGCAATAACTCCTATGGGCGGAGTGCATCGTTTGATCGGAATACATTATTCCTGACTAGCAGGTTGGAGCAATGTCATTGACGGGGCGCGATGCCGATAACTTTTACTGGCCAATTGGGCCACATTACATCGCTCAAGAATTCTGCAACAATTGACCGGCGATTTAGCCCCTCTACGCCGAAGATGATTCTCATCGTGGAGGACTCCGCGGACATCAGCGGTGCACTGAATTTGCTCTTCGAAAACGCGATCCTTCCCTGTTACCCGTAGAGCTTCGCGGCCGGCTCGCTCCCACGCCCGGTCTATTCCGCCGGTCCGTTGGCATCGAGGACGACGTGTGGACGACCTTGTCAAAGACCTCGAACGCGCGATCACGATCGGCTGCTAAACAAATGACCCGCCTTCGATCCGCAAAACCGTTTCGCCGATCCACGCAAGCATTTCACGGTTCCGTGAGTGGTTGAACCGGACCGCGAAACCGTTTCACTTTGCGGTGAACCGTTCCCTCGTGCGGAGAACCCGTTTCTCGGCGTACCCAAGGGTGCCGATCAATCATCAGTCAAGTCCCCGACCCGAACGATCCTGCCGCGTAGTATCCAGAAATGGCTCTGGCAGCCGATGGTCCGCCAGACGGAGGGGTGCAGGGAGGCGGTGCCGTCTTTATGCACCGCGGCCCGCCAGCTCGGGTTCCCCTCCGGCAGCAGGTTCAGTTCGATAAGCTCGCGGCACCCACATGGGCACGCGAAGGCGGCGGCCCATGGCCGGCCGGTGGTGCCGAGCAGATAGATCGATCCCGGATCGATGTCGTCAGGGATCTTGTCAGCGAGCACGGTCCGCAGAGGGTAGGGCTTGCGGGTCCACAACCTGCCAAATAATCGCCGGATCAAATTCAGCAGCATCACGGCTCCACCTCCCGCATGCTCAGCGACGACCATCCGAGCAATGGCTCAACGTCGCCGCGCCCCACGTGGGGCGCCAGCAGCGGACACTCCTCCGGTGCACTCTCCTTCGTTGTCAACGTCTCCATGAAGTTGAACCGGACGACGTCGCAATCCCGCGGGTCGCACGACCGGAATGGGTGCAGGCGGGAGAGGAACTCGTTCACCGCGATCCCGGCGATCGTGCAGTTCAGGCTCGCCACCGGCGGCGATTTCTCGTCCGCCCCCTCGATGTAGCCGGCCTTCCGCTCCGCCTGGAATGCTTCCGGGTCCGTGCGTCGGAGCCCCTCCGCCCGAACCTCCTCCAGCGTGTAGGCACGGCGCCCAAACAGGCTCGAGCCGCCCGGCTGAAGGTAGTGCACCACCCCGCTCGCCTCGTCGATCCCGCCCTCGCCGTCCGCCAACAGGTGCACGCCGAGGTCGAAATACGGCTGAACGTAAAACGCCGCGATTCGGTTCAACAGGTGTCGGCCCTCGGCGGTGTCCATGCAGCCGAACACGACATCGCAGTGAGCTATCTTTTTCACGCAGACCGGATCGTATAGATTGCGAGGAATCGCGTCCACTTTAGTTCCGAGCCCCATCGCCTCGACGGCCCGCTTGAGCACGTCCACTTTGTATTCGCCAACGTGCCTTTCGCCCGCGTTGACGATGCGGTTTAGGTTGCGGTCCTCGACGCGATCGTCGTCGATCAGCACCAGCTCGCCGACCGCCAGCCGACCGAGCAGCTCCACCACGAAGCTGCCCGTGCCGGAGCACCCGACCACGCCGATCCGAAGCCGCCGCAACCGGGCCGTCGTGCCGGATCCGAAGAGCTGCAGCTGTGCGGCCAGCTTTCCATCGAAATCTGGATCGCAGTCACCCGGCTGATACCAAAACGATAGCTTGTCTCCCGCTACCGTCACGCTCGAGAAAGCCTGTTCGCCTCCCTCCGTCATTGCCCGCCCGAAGACCCGGCCGTCCGGCAGCATGACCGCACTTCCGTGTGGTTCACCGTCATCCAGCCAGGCGGACACCGACGCGAACGTTTCCGCGTCGGACTCGTCGTCGAGCTTGGAGAACCGCTCGAAGAACTCGGGGTGAGAGTGGAACTTCATCACCGCGAGGCCTTGTCGGCGGGCGTCGTCGAGGATGGCGGCGAGGGCCTCGGTCGGCCACGCTACGGAGATCGGTGTGCGATCGCAATCCGCATACGCCACGGGGACGACCTTGTGAACGGTGAAGATGTGTTCTTCATCCGTGCGGTTCCGACCGCACAGAGCGAACGCGACCGCCTCCAGCCCGTCGCCGGGGAACAGATGCCGCCGGAGCTGATCGTGATGGCGGCCGGAGATCCTGAGAGAGTACTTGTTCATTTTTTCAGTTCCCCCTCGAGGAATGCGGTCACGTAAAGCAGGTGGGTCTCGATGTTGTCGACATCCGGGCGCCAGTCGCCGGCCGCCCTGTGCCGAGACCACTGCTGCCACTCTTTCCCGTCGATCTTCAATTGCGTGAGATTGTTCATCGGCCGCCCGTCCGCCCGGGTAAGGGCCGGTGAAAAGTACGCCATGTCGATCTGCACGTCCGGGTAGGTCGGGGCGATCCGCAACGCGATGCTCGCCTCCGCCACGTTGTACCCGGCCGGCAATTTGAACCCTTCAGCGATCACCCACTGCTTCTTTCCATCTACGACCGCTTCCCACAACCGGAACGTGCGGTCGAGGAACTCAACGTCAGCGGGCTGAAGCGCGAAGGAGCGCCGTGCGGCGCGCTCCTCCCCTTCCTGGTTCGCGATCTTCATCGTCGTGAACCGCTCCACGCCGGGTTCCGTGAAATCCACCGACTCCCCCGCCCCGATCAGTTTCGTCTGCCCGCCGTGCACGTGCTGGTACAGGTTGTGCGTCGCGGGGGTCTTTTTGACGAGCCCGAGTATCTCCGCCCCGGTCATCGTCGACCGGTCCACCGTGAAATTGTCCTTGTCGACGCGGATGCGATATTTGCTCCCCGGCGGGACCGGTTTCCCCGCCTTCGCCGAGGCCTCCACGTCGATCACTTCTTCGGAATTGAGTTCCCCATTTTCGTCTTTATGCATAAAGGTTTTCCTTACTCCTTGTTCAAATATTTGTCGCCGACGGCCGGTTTGAAGGAACTTCGTCCCGACTGTCAACATTAGTTAGTGCGAGGGACGTGCCAAAGGACGTTTGTTAGGTTAACTACTGTATTTGCGGGATTTATTGGGATCGTCCATCGAATGGCGAAGGTTTGGTTTCTATTTAATGCTATAACAATTATATTTCTCGATAGTCACACAATGGAAAAAGAGATCGTAGTGCTGGGGTGCCTGGGGCCGGATAAGGATGCGGCAGAGGTTGAAGCGGATCGTTGGGAGGAGTGGCGGCCGACGGTGGGGTTGTGCATGCATGAGGGTTTCCCGGTCGCGCGGTATGAGCTTATCTATCAGAAGACTCACAAGGCGCTAGCCGTGCAGGTGGCGGAGGACATAGAGGCCCGATCGGAGACGAAGGTGCGGCTGCATGAGATCGATCTGCAGAAGAAGCCCTGGGATTTCGAAACGGTCTATGCGGCTTTCTTCGACCTCATGACGTCTTACGAATTCGATCCGGAACGGGAGTCGTACTTCCTGAACATCAGTACGGGTACGCACGTTATGCAGATCTGTCTGTTCATGCTGGCGGAGGCCCGTTATGCGCCGGCGAAGCTGATCCAGTCGTCCTTCGTGAACGGCAAGGGGAGCTATTTCGTGATCGATCTCGAGCTAGAACGCTATAACCGACTGGCGCAGCGATTCCGTAAAGAAAAGGACGATGACATCGCCCTGCTGAAAGGTCACATTTCGACGGCTAATTCAAAAGTGGAAAAGATGGTCGACGATATCCTGCACGTCTCGTCAAACTTCAATTATCCGATCCTGCTAACCGGCAGCACGGGTGTCGGTAAGACGAGTTTAGCGAAGCGCATACATGAACTTCGGGTGCAAAAGAACCGGGCGAAGGGACGATTCATACACGTAAACTGTGCGACATTGCGTGGCGACATCGTTAAGTCCGAGTTGTTCGGGCACGCGAAAGGATCGTTCACGGATGCTAAGGTCGATCGCATTGGGTTAATTGAATCGGCCGACGGCGGGACGCTTTTCCTTGACGAGATCGGAGAACTGGACCCGGAGGTGCAGAAGATGCTGCTTACGGTTCTGGAAGACAAGGAGGTTAGAAAGCTCGGTGACACAAAATCGCAGAAGGTGGATTTCTACTTGATCGCGGGGACCAATTCGGACCTGAGGGGGAAGGTGGCGGCGGGGGAGTTTCGTGAGGATCTGCTGGCGAGGATCGATTCCTTTCCCTTTCATCTTTTGGACCTGAAGGATCGCCCGGAGGACATCGAACCGAATCTTGATCGCGAGCTTGAAGATTTCCAGGGTGTAAACAATATCAACGTGACGATGAGCAAGGAGGCCCGAAGGAAGTACCTCGAGTTCGCGACCTCGCCCGCGGCGACGTGGAACAACAACTTTCGCGACCTGAAGGCCTCGGTCGTGCGGATGGCCGCTTACGCGGACGGAGGGAGGATAACGATCGCGTGTGTGGACAGGGAGATCGAACACCTTAGGAAAAAGTGGAGCGATTCCGCCGCGGAACGCGAACGGTTCCCGCTGACGCGAAAGGTGCTCGGAGCGGAAAGAATGGCGGAGCTGGACCGGATCGCGTTGGTGCAGATTGAGACGGTGATCGAGACATGTTTGAATTCGCGCACTAGGGCGGAGGCGGGGCGGACGCTTTACGGGGCCTCACGGTCGAACAATTCGGCGACGAACTACAATTCACTGTTGAACCTTTTCCTCAAACGCTACGGACTTGATTGGGACACGATCCGCGCCAACGGTTGAGATGCTCGCACGTTTCTACATCCAGTAATTGCGATCGAAGGAGCGGTAGTTGATCGCTTTGATGATGAGGGAAAGAAGTCGATGTGCTGTCGGATCTGGAGAGACCCGTGATGATGTCCACCGCACGCCCTTCACCCTTCCCCCGGCGATTCTATCGCGCGATCCGCTGAGCGCCGTCCTGGGGAGACCGCTAAGGCCCACGCACAATGTGTCGTCCCGTCGCGCAGCAGGTTGAAGTTGAATTGGCGATCGACGGCCACGGCGTCTATTTCATAACTAGTAGCTGATCATTCCAACGAAAACTAGAACCAAAAAGACGCCAACGCCGAGCTAGTCCCTCGTTCCCCGGCTGAAGAAGTCCACTGCAAACGTATACCCACAGTCGCCGGTTCGTGTATAATACGTGTGCCCGAATCACCAGTCCTCAATCCCGGTCTCCCCCCCGCGGACGGCTTGTCATCACCCCCGACCATTGAATGTGGGTTTCGCAGGTGACAGGTGTTGCACCGGCACACGGTGCGTTTGCAATTGGGTCGCGAGTCGAAATATGTCCAACCAGAAACTGAAAAATCAGATCATCGAATGGTTGCAAGCCCAGCCGTATTGGCTTCAGTATCTTGGGGACGGCATTCTTGAAGGTGCCGCGGTGGACGACGCCCTGGTCGTCCAAGCGTACGAGTACTTCAAACAAGACGAGGGGCTCGCCCCCGTCGCCGACCGCCCCGCCATCGCGTTCAACGGCGCGGCCGCGGCCGAAGAGGACCCCGACGTTACTCTGAAGCTTGTAGCGATCAAGAACATCGCGAACGTCAACGCCCTCGCCCTCGAACAGACCATAAAGGTCGGCCCGAACCTGACCGTCGTTTACGGCAAAAACGGTTCGGGCAAGTCGGGATACGTGCGGCTGCTCAACAATGCGTTTCCTTCGCGAGGCGACAAAGTGATCTTGCCTGACGTATTCGGCTCCAACGGAAACGGCGGCCCGCCCGAGTGCCATATCACTTACCAGCGGACCGAAGATCCGTACGACCTCGTCTTCCCGACGGATAAGGACCGGTCGGAGTTTTCGCAGTACTGCGTCTTCGATACGAAAAGCGTTTCGGCACACCTCGAGAAGGAGAACAGCCTTTCGTTCACGCCTAGCGGGTTCGATTTTTTCGAAAAGCTGATGGCCGCGCACGGCGCGGTCAAAGCCCGGCTCGAAGCCGAGATTCACAATAAGTCGGCCCCGCACGGTTTTCTCGACCTGTTTCAGAATGATAATCCTGTCCGCTCCCTTATCGAGACTCTCGGCGCCGAGACCGACTTAAAAGAGGTCGAAAAGCTCGCGACGATGACCGAAAAGGACGAGGCGGAACTGCTTGAAAAGACCACGCGACTTGCGGAACTTAGAACCAAAGACAGGGCCGAGCAGGTGAGAGCGATCATTGCGGCTCGCAACCAACTAGACAAATTCTGCGATGCGGTGACGGCAGCCTTTGAACCACTGCGGGCGGAAAAGCTTGAAGAGGCGCGAGCGGCGATCGAGGCCGTGAGTACGTTCGAGGAGATCGCGAAAGCGGAAGGGGTCGAGAGCCTTGATCGGTACCAGATCGCCGAGGTCGGTTCCGATTCGTGGCGGGCATTCATCAAGGCGGGCCGGGTATATGCCAAGACGATCGCTGCGGGCCGCCGCGGTGAAACATACCCGATCGATCAGGACAATTGCCTTTTCTGTCTGCAGCCGCTCGGCGACAAAGAGACCATACTGATCGATGCTTACTGGAATCTGCTGAAGAGCACAGCCGAAACTGAGCTGGCCAAAGCGAAGGATGCACTCGCGAAGATTCGCAAGAAGATCGATGAATTGCCCCCGCTAACGTTTGACATTGAATACGACGTATTCAAAACGGTCAACAAATTCGATCCGGAACTGACGGAACGTTGGATGGGTCTTGTAAAGACGTACGCCGAAACACGCGCCGTGGCCCTCGCGGCGATCGACGGGATCGCTGCGGCGAAGCTTCCCGCATCGCTCGATGCCGAGGTCGCGGAATTCGACGATTGCGGTAAGAACCTCGACGATGAAAAAGCGGCCCTGATCGTCTCGAACCCATCGGAAGAGACCGCAAGGCTCGAAGCGGAGATCGATCTCCATAACGATCGCAGGATCCTGGCCAACATACGCGACAAAGTGGAAGCCTTCGTCGAGACTGCGAAATGGACGGCCAGGGCTCGGGGTTTGCATGGCAAGCTGAGCACTGCCAAGATCACCACGATCCAGGGGCAGCTTTACGACGAACACATCACGCAGGAATACGTCGACATGTTCGCCTCGGAGTGCAAGCGGTTGGACGCCCCGCATTTCATCAAACTGGCGCAGCGCAACCAGCGCGGTGCCACCCTTCGCAAACTGAAGATCGCCAACGAGACCGCCGGCAAGGTTCTCAGCGAGGGCGAACAGCGGGCCATCTCCATCGCCGACTTCATCACCGAGGCCCAACTCAACCCCCAATGCCGCGGCCTCATCTTCGACGACCCGTGCTCGTCTCAGGACCACGAACGACGCGAGCTTATAGCCGAGCGACTTGCAGAGCTTGCCAAGTCGAAGCAGGTGATCGTCTTCACACACGACATCGCGATGCTGGTGCATTTGCTGCACATCACCAAGCGTGAATCGGTTCAGGTTTCTGAGAATTACATCTGGCGAACGAGTTCGGCGACCGGAAAGGTAATGCCCGATCTTCCCTGGACGGCGAAGTCGGTAAACGCCCGCGTCGGTGTACTCAAGGATCAACTGGTCCGATTGCGGAAGATCGAAAAAGAGGGGGACCCCAACGAATATCAATACGCCGTCGAACGATGGTTCATGAAGCTTCGACAGACTTGGGAACGCGCAGTGGAAGAACGCCTGCTCAAGGGCGTGATCGAACGTTATTCGCCGGAGATCCAGACCAAGAAACTTAAATACCTCGAGATCACCGACGAACTGATCGCCGAGATCGATGCCGGAATGACGGAAGCCTCAAACTGGGTCCACGACGGCGTGCCCGCCGAAAACCGCGTCCCGCCCGACACCGACAAGGCCCAGAAAGCCCTCGACAACATCGTAGCCTTCATCGCAAAATGCAAGGCACCTTGATCCATCGCGATAGAGGCACGACGCGTCCGCCGCCCGCGCAAAAAGGGACCGACCTCTTCGCTCAATTGATCTATGTGTCAATCCGTATCCGGTGATGGTGGCGGAGAAGGTTTTGCGGAACTCTTGCGAATTCGCCCGCTTTTGGGTTCGCACAGCTGTCAAGTTGAGCAGAATCCGTTTTTTAGCCCGTTCGACCCCAATAACCCGTAATCATTCTGGGGTTCTTTCGGAGTGATGTTGCCTTAACCTCTGCAGCCTTTCATTGTAGGGGGAACCCTTCTCGATAACATGGTGGTCCTGATGCCGCAGGTAGTGCTTCTCGGGCACGTTGCTGTCCTTCGCCCAGCCCAGCCCCGCGTGGATCGATTCGCGATCCTGGCCCGCCGTATCGCGTTCCGTCGCGTTCGCCGCACGTAACGTGTGGAACGTAACGTCGTCGCTCACCCCCGCTCGCCGGAACAGATCTTTGACCAGGTTGTAATAGTTCGTCGTGTCGAACACTTTTTCGTCGTCCGCGCGTTCGAAAACGCCGGCCGCTTCCATTTCGTCGTAGAGCCAGGTTGAAACGTCTACCGTCTTGGTGTGGATCTTGTTCCGGGAATCCTTCATCACCAACTTGATCACGCCGATCCGCCTCGAATGGTCGGTTTTCACCATCCCGCGTACGACGTGCCGCAGCTCATCGATCCGCAATCCTGTCGTGTAGCCGCCGATGAGCGTCAGGCGCAGGTGCGAACGATCCCGCTTCCATCGGTTACACTTCGGGACCTCGTAGCAAGCGTCCAGCACTCGCATGAATTCATCGAATGAGATGTAAGACTGTTTCGGATCCTCTTTGGCGATGATGTTCTTGAACGAGATGTGGCTCCTCCGTTTGCCGACCTCTTCGGCGAAATTCAGCAAGCCGCGCAGACGTGACAGGTAGCGATTCGCGGACGCGTCGGACCGCTTCTTCTCCCCTTTGCCGCGCTTGTAGGGCCTTTTCAGAACCCAGGTCTTGAACGCCAACACGTCCAGCTTCGTCACCTCGTCGATGAGCTTGTCCTCGAAAAATTCGCAGATCACATCCAGCTTCTGGAATTCCTGCTCGTACTGGATCTTCTTGTGGTCCCTCAGAAAAGGTTTGTAATGGGCTTCGGTGAACCCCTTCACCGTCTCGGGGTTGAGCATTATGTCCTTCCCCTTCTCGGTCAACTCCTTCACCTTCGCTTCTAGCCACTCGTCGGCGAGGTCCTTCGTCGTCAGGCCTTTGGTGTTCGATTGGGTATTCCACTTCTGACCGTCCCAGATGGAAAAGATCGCCCTGTATTGGTATTCTTTGTTCTTGCGGATCGTTCGCTCTTTGGTGACGCGGGAGAAGTAGCCCTGAGATTTGTACTTGTCGGGAATTATCATGACCCAATTCCTTTTCGGGTAGATTTTCGGGTAGAAAGCCACCCGAAAAGCCGTCCGCCGGTGTCGTGAAGAGGGCCTTAAGTGTCCAGAAGTGTCCAGCTAACCCTCTTGTTATCAGTAGTTTACAGCCGTAACCTGTTGATAGTCAAGAGGCAAAATATCGGACTCAGAAGCCTGTTCCCGCAAGGGAGTGGAAGTTCGATTCTTCTCGTCCGCACCAAATTTCATCTTCGCAATAATCGCGACCTTACAGTTCGATAGTGATCGGATGGGAAATGAAACGTTCGAGCATATTTTGGGCCGAATGGCCGATCAGCTTGGGCACAAGGTCGAGCCTGAGGCCATCGAAAAGCTTGCCGCCCACTACGACCTTGTAATGGAGGCAAATCCGTTGCTGCATCTTACGGGGCCGGTCTCGGCAGAGGAATTCGCCGAGCGGCATACGCTCGAGTCGCTTGCGATCCTGAAATTCCTACCGATAGGTGCAAAGTTCATCGATGTTGGTCCTGGCGGCGGTTTTCCGTCCTTCCCGTGCCTGATCGTAAGGCCCGACCTTTCCGCCATTCTGATCGAATCAAAAGTAAAGAAGGCCGATTTTCTTGTGGATGCAGCCGGCAAACTCGGTCTATCGGACCGTGTGGTTGTGATAAACAAACAGTTCGAAGAGGTTAGAGACCTCGAGGGCGACTATGTTACTTGCCGAGCTCTCGATAAATTCTCCGAAAAGCTGCCTCGCCTCTTACGGCGATTCGCCGGGAAGCAGTTACTGCTTTTTGGCGGTCCGATGCTCCGAGATGGCCTAAACGCCGCACATCGAACGTTCGACGAGATCCTGTTGCCGAACAGTGAGCGTCGGTTCCTGTTTGTGCTCGCGACATAGCTGCACTGTTCCCGCAAAGTCTGGCTGTTGACAAGAAAAATACCGAGAGCTATGCTTTTAATGGTTGAATAGGTGTTTAAGTATGCAACTAAGATTCAAAGAGAAAACTCCGGCCGTAGGCGACATTATGAATTTTGTCTTCACCTCTGATCAGCCTGTTTCGTGGCTGCCCGGACAGTTCATTCATTACACTCTGCCGCACAAGGACGCCGATCAACGCGGCGATGAGCGTTGGTTCACGATCTCGAGTGCGCCGCACGAGGGCGAGATACATTTGACGACGCGCATCAACCGCGAATATAGCAGTTCCTTTAAGCAGAATTTGATGTCAATGAACGCCGGCGATACGATCGAAGCCGATCTGCCGGAAGGCGATTTTACGGTCGACGATCTTTCGCGGGACTACGTCTTTGTTGTCGGCGGCATCGGGATCACACCGTTCCTTTCGATCTTGAAGCACCTCGATCACGAAGGTAAAGGGATACGCGCCGAGCTGCTGTACGCAAACCGCGACGAAAGCACGATACCGTTCAAGGACGAACTGGAATCCTTCGGCCGTAAACATCCCGGCTTCAATATCACCCATTTCATCGGCGGCAACTTGATCGACGAGGCAGCTCTCAGGGCGGCGGGCGAAAAGCTCAACGACCCGATCTATTTTGTTTCGGGGCCGGAACCGATGGTCGAGGCTTTCGAGGCAAAATTCAAGGAAATGGGGATCGACGAAGCTCATTCCAAGTTCGATTATTTCCCCGGATACGACGCAGTTTAATGCTCACGCCAAAAGAGCATAAGAAGCTCGAAAAGTATGTCAAGGGTATGGACGTTCGCCGAATGGCGGCGGCGTTCGATGCCCTCGGCGAGCCGAACAGATGTCTGATCTTTCGTGCCTTGCTAAAACACGACAACGTCATTGTCAGCCAGCTTGCAGCCGCCGTCGGCATTTCAGAATCCCTCGCCTCACAGCACCTGAAGGTCCTTCTCAACGCTGATCTCGTCGAGCGCATAAAGAGCGGGAAAAAGGTTTACTATCGGATCGATCGGTCCGATCCTTTCGTTAAAGCCCTGGAGAATGCCGTAGAGACATAAGCTCTCGCCGGGTTCACGTCCGCAATTCTTTGCAGAACTCCTCGTTTGCCGGGACGTGTTAATATCGACTCGGGAAAAGCAACACATTTTCGTACGCTGTGAAACCAAACGCCTGCCCTTGGCATCAGAGCAGTTGTATGAAAAGAATTCAATCCTATCGCACGTCAAAAGGAGACAAATTATGAAAACCTCATCCCTGGTACGTCGTTTTCGACTTTCCTGCGTAGCGATGCTTATCGCCGCGGCTATTACATTCCCGATCCATGGCCAAACGGAAGACATCAAGGAGTTGCGCGCGCGAGCTGCAGCTTTGGTCGCCCAAACAAATTATATTGATGCTCGTGCTCCTCTTGAGAAGGTCGCCGCCGCAACGCCGAACGATGCGCAGGTCCAGCTCTGGCTCGGTTTTGCCTTGCTTGCTACAGCTCACGTCGCATTGACGCCTGAGGAAGGACGCGCTTATAGGGCAAGGGCAAGGAAAGCGTTTGTCGCGGCGAAGGCTGCCGGCGACAACAGCCAGCTTGTACAGGGGCTGATCGAGGGGATACCCGCTGATGGTGGTGCCGACCCCCAGTACGCGACAAATCCAAAAGCGAATGCTGCAATGGAAAGCGCGGAAAGGGCTTTTTCGATGGGAAAGATGGACGAGGCCCTGTCTTATTACGCCGAAACCCTAAGATACGACCCGACCAACTATTTGGCGACGCTGTATTCGGGGGATGCATATATGTCGTTGGGCGATCTGAATAAAGCTGAAGAGTACTATCAAAAAGCGATCGCTCTAAATCCGTACCGAGAGACCGGCTATCGATATTCTGCGACACCGTTGATGAAACAGAAAAAGTATGCCGAGGCCCGCAGCCGTTATGTCGAGGCATGGATAACGGAACCCTACAATCGGCTCGCCCTTAGCGGATTGATCCAATGGGCTAAAGCAGTAGGAGCCGATCTTGGGCATCCACGGATCGATATACCGAAGGTGACAGTCGGAGCAGATGGCAAAATGCATTCGGAGATCTCGTTAAATCTGATGTTGGGCGGGAAAGACAATAATTCCCAACTTGCATGGATCTCTTATCCGGCAGAGCTTGAAAAGTGGCGTAACGAGAAGTTTGCAAAGGAATATCCAGGCGAAACTGTCTATCGAAGGTCGCTAAAAGGCGAGTTGGACGCGCTGCGTGGAGTCATTCAATCAGCAAAAGGTCTAGCAAAAGACAAGAAGAAAATGGATCCGCAGATCGCGATCCTTGAACGGCTCGATTCCGAGGGCCTGCTTGAAGCATATATCCTTTTGACAGCTTCAGACGCGGGGATCGCCAAGGACCATCCGAAGTATCTTCGCGAGCATCGAGACAAACTACGCGACTATGTCAACAAGTACGTTATTCGTGAAAAGAATTAGCGCGATTCCAATCCGTATTCGCGAAGGCGGCGGTAGAGGGTCGAGGGCGAGATACCAAGAAGCTCAGCGGTCTTGCCCCGATGCCAGCCGGTCTTCTCAAGGGCCCCGATGATCTGCTGCCGCTCAACGTCGCGCAGATTCGTTGGGGTCACATTCTGGAAAGAGGAGGCGCTATTCGCACGCGGCGGCTGATAGCTTACTGAAACTGCAGGACGCGAATCTCGAAATGCGATCTCGGGCGGCAGTTCGCGTGGTGTAATGATTCCGTTATCCGCGAGTAGAACGGCACGCTCGAGGCAGTTGCGAAGCTGGCGGACATTTCCTGACCAATCAAAAGAATGAAGTGCGTCGAGAGCAGCATCGCTAAGGCGGGGTGCATTCGGCCCGGCGAGTTTGGCAAGGAGATAGCGTGAAAGCGGCTCGATGTCTTCGCGGCGTTCGCGTAGCGGTGCGATGTTGATCTCGAAGCTGTTGATCCTATACATCAGATCAGCGCGGAATGAGCCGTCGCCGATCGCATCATTCTTATCACGATTCGTTGCTGCGATCAGCCGAACATTCACGCTAACTTTCTTTACGCCGCCGACGCGGAAGAACGAGCGCGTTTCGAGGGCACGCAGCAGCTTTGACTGCAGCGGCATCGGCATCTCCATTATTTCGTCGAGGAAGAGCGTGCCGCCATCGGCGATCTCGAAGAGTCCGAGCTTGCGCGACCGCGCTCCGGAGAATGCTCCGGCTTCGTGGCCAAAGAGTTCGCTCTCAAGAAGCGTATCCTGCAGTGCAGCACAGTTGAGGTCTATAAATGGCCTGTCAGCCCTATCGCTCAACCGATGGATCGCTTGCGCTATTAGCTCCTTTCCAACGCCTGATTCACCCGTGATCAAGACGGATGTATCGCTTGGCGCAACCCGTTGGACGAGCCGGAGAGCTTCTTTCATTTGCGGTGAGTCGGCGACGATCTCGGGAAGCGAACGGCTTGAACGCGCGATCTGCGCCCGGAGCCTCTGATTGTCGAGTTTTAACTGCTGCTTTTCGGCCGCGGCTTCGACGAGGGCCCCAAGCTCGCCGATGCGGTAAGGTTTCGTTAAATAATCGTAGGCACCGAGCTTCATGGCCTCGATCGCCGTCTCGACCGTTGCCTGCCCGGTCAGCATTATCACCTCAGGCGGGTTCTGACAAAGTTCCCGCGTTCTACGCAAGAGGCTTACACCATCAAGCCGAGGCATATTGATGTCGCAAAGAATGACATCAAAGTCCTCTTCCTCGATCAACGTCCACGCGGCCTCGCCGTCTTCGGCGATCTCGACCTCGTGGCCCTGCCTGGCCATTTCTTTTTGGACGACAAGTCTTAGATTTTTCTCGTCGTCAACGACTAATAGTTTGGGCATTTGCTATGGGAGCCTCAAGGGGAGGCTGATGGTAAAGGTCGTACCCTTTCCGAGTGATGATCGGACGCCTATGCGACCCGAGTGTTCTGACACGATTCCATAACAGACTGCGAGGCCGAGCCCTGTGCCTTTGCCGACCTCTTTGGTCGTAAAGAAGGGCTCGAATATGCGTGGAAGGTCTTCGGTTGGGATTCCGATACCGGTATCGGAAACTTCTATGATCACGCGCCGGGGGTCTTGACGCACACAGAACTTTAGTTTGCCGCCATTCGGCATTGCATCGATGGCGTTGGTTGCGAGAGCGATCACTGCCTGCTGGATCTGACCGCCGTCGCCCTGGATCTTTTCAATATCGTCAGCCGCTTGAACTACGATGTCGATCGAGTTGCCGCGCTTCTGGTGTGAGATCAGGTTTGCGGCCGACCGGACGATATCTACGACATCCATTTCTTCTCGTTCGCCCGTACGGACGCGGCTGAAATCGAGTAATCCAGTCGTGATCGTCTTACAGCGGAATGTTTCGCTCTTTATCAAGCCTAGGTACTCACGCAGGTCATCCGCAGCGTTACCGTCGCCAAAATCTCCGTCCGCAACGCGCTGTTCTAACGCTTCTGCGCAGGCCGCGACGGTCGCAAGCGGATTGTTGATCTCGTGAACAACGCCAGCAGCAAGCCGCCCGACCGCTGCAAGCTTCTCCGCGCGGTTGACAGCATTCATCGCTTCCACGCGGACCGTCACGTCTTCGCCGACGGTGATGACGTGCGTGATCTCGCCTGATTCGGCGTTCCGCATCGGGATCTTGCTCACCATCCAGTGCCGCGTCGCTCCGTCATCATCAATTGTCTGCTGTTCGATCCTCTCGATCTTGCCTGTATTGAAGGCCCGCTCAAATTCCCGCTTCAACCTGTCTTCCGGATACTTTGCGAGGACGGCGAATATATCGCGTCCGACCGCGGCATCGCGAGGGATCCCTTGGTCGCCGATCTCCCGATGGTGATTCCACGTAACGATCTTGTAATCCTGATCGACAACGTAGAGCGAGACGGGAAGTGCGTCCAGGACAGCTTCAGTGAATTTGCGATGCTCTTGCCGGGCCTGGTTTATCGAGCTGTTGATCGTTGATTCGTAGTGTGCGGAAAGATTGACGCTCATTGCGGCAACCTGCGTTATCGCGTCTAGCAACCGTGTACGCGATTCTGTTAGATCTGCTCCGTCGGCAAATGCCGTGATGATCGCACCACGTATGTCGCCCTCGATCCGTAGCGGCGAAACGTATTCAACACTCGACGCCGTGCCGGAGAGCATAAATTCCGACGGCCGCTTCTCCGTATAGCCGACCTGTGGCGGAAGCAGCGACATCCAGGATTCAAACCGCCGCCGTTCGAGATGCGTTGATTCGTCCGAAGAGCTTGCGATCAACCCGATATTCGGCAGTTCCGCAGCAAACACACACCCTGACGCACCCGTACCCTCGCAGATCGCATCAACGACCCGCTGCGCAACCTTCTTCGGATGTACCGTGAGCAAAAGGCTGCGGCCAAGATCTGCGATAAACCGCAGGTCGTCCGCCTCTACCGCGGATAGTGTTGGATTCGCCGGCTTCGAAGATCTCTTCGGCCGTTGAGCTGCAAGCATGTGTAAAGTCGGGCGGCTGGCGGGGAACGTCAGCGGAAATCCAGGTTGAATCGGTGCCTACTTTGGCGGAGCCGCCAAGAATCTGCACCTTTCTATTAAAAGGGATTTAAACACTTTTGTCAACCTTTTTGCACCTTGGCAAATTACGTTGACACTCGGCTGTTTTCGACCGAAAATGTAGGTCAAATGACCCATTTCACGGCGTTTTTTCGGTCACTTTTGCGGTATTCGGCGCCGGTTGCGCTCATCCTTGCGGCCGTTGCCGGAATTAATGCCCAAACCGTTGTCGATAAGACGATCGCGACGGTCTCAGATGGTGTCAGGACCGAGGTTATCCTGTATTCAGAGATCCTTTGGCAGCTTGCCCTTCAACCTCGCTCCTCGATCGTCAATCCTTCAAAAGAAGACCTGAATAACGCCCTCGAGTCGCTAGTAAACCAGCAACTCTTTGCATTGGAAGCACTTAGGCTACCACGAACAACTCCGACGGATGAGGAGATACAGGAGGCAATTCGCTCGATCGTTGCCAGATTTCCATCAACAGCAGCCTTTGAAGAGCGTTTGCGGGCGGTAGGTTTTTCATCGGTCAGAGACGATGATTTTGTCGACCTCATCACAAAACGCGTCGCGATAGATAAGTTCGTCGACTTCCGCTTTCGTGCATTCGTTGTAGTAAACCCGGACGAGGTCCTGAAATACTATAACGACACGTTCGTGCCGGAGTTTCGACGGCGCCAACCGGGCGTCGTTATCCCGTCGCTCGAAACTCAACGAAATTCGATCCACAGCTTGCTGGTCGAGGAGAAGGTTGCCGCGAGGATCGAAAGCTTTCTAGACGATCGGAAGCGACAGGCCGAGATCGTGATCCTCAGCGAGCCATAGGAAAATGAAGCTTGCGATAAAGACACAGGCTATCCTGCTGATCATTATCCTTTCCGCTGTGGGGATGTGGCATGCCACTACTTCAAGCGCAGAGGCCGATAAGGCTCGAAGACCTGTTTCTAACCCGATCTTCGGATCGCCCGTCGCAAGCGCCGTTTCACGGCCGGTAAAGAGCCTCACGTCCTCGGTGGTAACACATCCGGCAAAGCTTGAGGTGCTTAACGTCGGGAACTCACCGGCAAGGTCGGGCCCGGCCGCGCGTTCGACTACGTCTCAACCGGCTCGAACTCTTGATTCGCCGATGCCGCAGCCGCTGCTTTCATTTGACGGCCTGTCGAACTTCGACAATATCAACGCATACGGCCTCGTGATCTTGCCGCCTGATATGAACGGCGATGTCGGGCCGCGTCACTACGTCCAAACTGTGAATGCCCTCGGCCGCGTCTTCGACAAAGCCGGCGTCCCGCAAACGCCGCCGTTCAAACTCAGCGACCTTTTTGCCCCGCTCAATACGCCTTGTTCGACGCGGAATGACGGTCTCGCGATCGTCCAATACGACCAACTCGCCGACCGTTGGCTGATCTCGCAATACTGCAATAATTTTCCGCCTTTTCGGCAGCTTATCGCCCTCTCGAAGACGGGCGATCCGACCGGCGAGTACTACCTTTGGGAATTTGTGATGCCGAACAACCGGCTTAACGATTTTGCGAAATTCGGGGTATGGCCGGACGGCTACTATATGTCGGATGAAGAGTTCATCGGCAGTGACTTTTCCGGGGCTGGAATGTTCGCATTCGACCGAAGGCGGATGCTCCGGGGCGAACCTGACCCGACATTCATCTATTTCAACATGCCGTCGCAGACTCCCGAACGCCGCCGTAATATGCTGCCTTCCGACCTCGATGGGTTAACGCCACCGCCACCCGGTACACCGAATGTTTTCGTAAGCTATACGGCGGATGAATACGGCGATGCGGCTGACGCAATTCGCCTTTTTGATTTTCACGCGAATTTTTCAAACCCATCGATGTCAACCTTCACAGAGCGTGCCGAAAGTCCGCTCGCCGTGGCTCCGTTCGATCCGACGAGTCCGCAATTTCGTGCCGACATACGCCAACCCGCACCAGGCGACTTTCTCGACTCGAACAGCGACCGCGTCAACTATCGCGCAGCTTTTCGAAACCTCGGCGACCGGCAGTCAATCGTCGTGAATCAGACGGTGCGAACTTCGACCTCGGGCGAATATCGCGCCGGTGTTCGCGTTCACGAATTGTCAAAGAGCGGTGCCGCATTTGCCGTTCGAGATAGCTCGACGATCGGCGATGCGGCAAGTTCACGTTGGATCGGCGGTGTGGCTCAGGACAATCAGGGAAATCTCGCTGTCGCCTACAACTATGTTCGAGACGATAAGCAGCCCGCGATCCGCTACACAGGGCGGCTTGCGGTCGAGCCGGTAGGTGCGTTCCGTACAGAAGCCTCCGTGGTAGAGGGCACGGGCGTACAGCGTGCGTTCGGCTACCGTTGGGGCGATTACAACTCGATCAACGTCGATCCGAATGATGACTGTACATTTTGGACGACAGGCGAATACTACACGCTCGCGAGCCAGGAATTCAGCGAGTTCACGTGGCTGACACGTATCGGCAGATTCCGCTTTCCCGAATGTACTCCGCCGCCTAAAGGCAGCATTCACGGCACGGTAACCGATGCCGTTACCGGCCTGCCGATCAAGGGAGCGATCGTCGCGACCGGTGTGTATTCGCGAGGTACGAATGCTGCGGGCGAATACAGTGACCTTACGTTGCCGCCGAGTTCGGTACAGCTCTCTTCCACTGCCCGCGGCTATTTGCCCGGAGCCGCCGCCGTAACGGTGGACAATGGAGAGGTCAAGACGGTCAACTTCGTATTGCAGCCTACGCCGGTCTTTACGAACGCAGGATTCTCCGTCGATGCAGAAAGCTGCGGGACGAATTCCGTACCCGATCCGGGCGATAACATCACTGCATCGCTCTCGCTGCAGAACACCGGAAATATCGCAGCCGGACCGATCGCCGTAACGCTTGCTAACGAAGGCGGCGTGACGAATGCGGGCGTGCCGGTTGATTTCGGGACGCTTTCGCCGGGGCAGCCGCCGGTAACGCGTCAATTCACATTCACCGTCGATCCGAACTTTGCTTGCGGCGGCGATCTGCTGCTTATTTTTCAGATCAATTACCCGAATGCGCCAACCGGAGTCGCTATCTTGAAGACTCTTCGCGTTGGGACGCCGCGAGTCATCTTTGACGAGAACTTTGACCGAACGCCGATCGCCGCGCTTCCGCCGCGTTGGTCGCGAGAATCTGTCGACCTCGGTGGTCGAAGTGCGATCACATTTGCGAAGCAAACTTCCGGACGAAAGAGCGTTTATCTTCCTGATTCAAGCGGCCGAGGCTTAACGACTCTCATCTCGCCGACGTTCTTCGTATCGGGCGGAAATGCAAAGCTTTCCTATCGGCATTACTACAATATCGAAACAACCTTTTTGAGGAATCGGCTCTACGACGGTGCTGTTCTCGAGATAAAGATCGGCGACGCGGAATGGACGGATTTTCTTGCCGCGGGCGGAACCTTTGAGACGGGAGGTTACGACGGCGTTATCGATACGTGCTGTATGAATCCGCTCGGCGGCCGCCTCGGATGGTCAGGCCGCAGCGGCATCAACGAGCTTCCGGAATGGGTCACCGTCAACGCAACGCTTCCTGCTTCAGCGGCCGGTGAGCGTGTGCAGCTTCGCTGGCGGCTAGGCACGGATACGGGGAATTCACGCGTCGTCGAAGGCGATTTCATCGACGACCTAACGGTCAGCGACGGATACACCTGCGCTTGCGGAAACTAACCCGCGCGTCCGTAGATCTGTGTCATTTCTGCGAGCCGTGCGATGCAGGCTTCTGAGAAGGCACCTTCTTCCATTCGCCAAGCCCAATTCGAACCGATCGTCGCAGGTAGGTTCATACGTGCCTCCTCGCCCAAACCAAGCACATCCTGCATCGGCGCGATCGCAGTATCAGCGACCGACGACCAAACTCCGCGGATCATATCCCAGTTGACCGAACGAGGCCGCCCGTTCAGATACTTTAGGGCAAGAGCTGTCTGTGCCGACGTAGCCCGTCGTTTCCGCATCGTATTGAACCAACCGACGGCAGTGTCATTATCATGCGTACCGGTGTACGCGACACAGTGCGGCACGTATCTGTGAGGCAGATGGTCGTCATTCGGATTTCCGCCGAACCCGAATTGCAGCACACGCATTCCCGGTATCTCGTACTTGTCGCGCAGAGCAAGTACCTCCGGCGTGATGAACCCGAGGTCTTCGGCGATCATCGGTATGTGGCCGAGATCTTTCACGACCGCCGAAAACAGCTCATCTCCCGCGGCCTTTACCCATTCGCCATGTTCCGCAGTCTTATTCTTGCCGGGCACTTCCCAGCAAGCTTCGAAACCGCGGAAATGATCGATTCGAACAATATCGACGGCCTCGAGCGTCCAGGCAATTCGTGCGACCCACCAACTGAATCCGTCCTTGACCATCGCATCCCAGTCATAGATCGGGTTTCCCCAAAGCTGCCCCGTGGACGAGAAAAAATCCGGCGGGACTCCTGAGACGACCTTCGGCGAACCGTCAGCATTCAGTTTGAATTCGCTCTGATTGCACCAAACATCGCTCGAATCCAGTGCGACGAATATCGGTATGTCGCCGATGATCTTGATCCCTTTCTCGGCGGCGTACGCTTTCAGCTTGCGCCATTCGCGATAGAAAAGGAACTGCCACAATTTCTGGGCCGCGATCTCGCTCTTCAAAATGCCTCTAGCGGCATTTAGCGCGTTTTCGCGGCGAATGCGTAGATCTTCAGGCCATTCGTACCAGGCCTTGTCGCCGTGGGCAGTTCTCGCTGCACGATAGAGAGCGTAGTCGTCGAGCCAGAACGCATTCTCGCGGCAAAACGTGTCAAAGGCTGCGCGAAGTTCGTCGAAGCCGCCTGATGCGAATTTCGCAGCGGCCGCGTCTAACACGTCAGCCTTCCATTCGGTGACGGCGCCGTAATCGACCCTTTGATCGCGAAAAGTTGGCCGATGATCGAGTAACTCGTTCGAAATGAGGCCTTCGTCTCGTAGTTTTTCAGGTGAGATCAGCAGAGTGTTACCCGCAAATGCGGAATAGCATTGATACGGAGAATCGCCCCAGCCGGTCGGACCGAGCGGCAAGATCTGCCAGTATTTCTGCCCTGCAGCCGCAAGGGCATCGACGAATTTATAAGCTTCGCTCCCAAGGTCGCCGATCCCAAAGGGTCCGGGAAGCGATGTCGGATGAAACAAAATACCCGAAGCACGGCTAAATTCCATATACCTATGACCTTATAGCCTTGAGTTCGAAAAATACAATTCGGCCGAAAACTCCGTCGTCCGTTTTTGTTGCGCGGGCGGTAAGTTCTGTTAGTCGGAGAAGAAATGACCTGCCCTGCGGCAGGTCGCGAAGTGAGGAAAAGGTTAGTGGCAAGTCTTTTAACCGTTAAACAATGCGGTGAGGCCGAAACCCCACCGCGAAGTCTCAAGCATCACGGATCGATGCGTGTGATAGTGCCAGGAAAGATATTTGTCACGAAGAAAGATCCTGTGCGTTCGTCGCGAAACATACTCGTTGGCGTGGCGAGTGCCGGGGCTATGACCGACACGCTGCCGTCAGCGGCAAAGTACCGCAGGCGCCCGGGCGCACCGCCGAGCTGATTCGCGCTGAATTCGAGCGCATAATAGCCAGTTCGGCAATCCGGCTCTTCGACCGGTAGGACGTCCATAGCCGAGGCCAAACCCGAGATGATCGTTGATTGCTCGCCCGTACGCATATCGACCGCCTTGACATCCGCAAGTCCGGCAACGAACGGGAAGCCGGTGAGCTCAGGGATCAGAAGCTTTCGCCCGAGCCTACGCACGTTGTCGGGAACGGCCTCGACAGTTGGTCCACCGATCGTTCCGAACAAGGGATTCGGCCGCGTAGGCATTTCGGCGAGGACAGTCGCATGACCGGTGAACTTGTTGATCCTGTAGACCATATTGTACGAAGCATCGGCGACGTAAAGGTACCAGCCAAAGCTGTCTATGCCATAAAGATGGGCTGAGCGAACGGCGTCCGGATGGGTAGGTGTCGGTTCCGGTTTATAGTCCGGCATATTTACGACTAGCCTCACGATGATCGATCGCCCTTCGGCATTCCTGATCCAAACCCAACGTCCTCGAGCAAGGTCATTCTGGTCGTCTATCGTCATATGGAATTCGCTATGGAGCGATTCGAAATGCGGCGGCAGAAATACCTGAAGGACGGAGTTGAAGATCGGGGATGAATCTGTCCCGGTCGGAACCTGCGCGCCGCCAATGTTTGTGACCGCATCGCCGACACCTGAGACGATGTAGAGCGACTGGCCCTCGAGTAGTATCGCGGTCGTACCGTCCGGGTCCGGTGGGCCGCTAAGGTTGTCAACTGCCGACGGCAAGCCGGTAATGAGCGGATGCATCACGCCGGTATTTCGATCGATGACCACTACGCGTCCGGTATTTGGCGAAAATGCCCCGGCTTCGGATACGAGCAGGGAGCCACGTGGGCCGCTGATCACCTTTGTCGGGCGGTTGAGCCCGGTCGTGATCACGGTTGTGGTCTGTGCAACGCCGACCAGGGAAAAGTACACAGTGAGGAATATCCCCGTTGCAATAGAAGTAACTACTTTTCTCATAAACTCTCCTTTGTTTTGCTTCGGTTGTAAGAACCGCTGTTTCGCATCGATAGACAGGTTGTGAGCATGGCCCTAATGGCTATTGCGGCCAGTTAGCGCGGAGTTGTAGACTTAAGTGATCTTCTTCGAGGGCCGCGAGTGACTGAGATATCCTCTCCTGCCGATCTGCTCAAGTTTCTCAATGCGTTATCGGAATGCTATGGCTCCCGGTGCGGAGAAGTCTTTCAAGCTGTCTGAAAGTTGTCTGAAATTTTACTGAAATCATCGATCTGTGATGTCTGAGAAGGGAAATATCATTTTTGAATTCAATGATTTCCGCCTCGATCAGCGCGAACGGTACTTCGCCCGCGGCAGCGAACGGATCCAGATCACGGATAAGGCTTTCGAGGTGTTGCGGGTACTGTTGGAGCACAGCCGTAGCCTCGTCACTAAAGACGAGCTTCTGGCCGAGGTGTGGGCCGACTCATTTGTAGAAGAAAACACTCTCGACAAGAACATTTCCACGCTCCGACACGTGTTTGAGGCCCGCGACCCCGGCGTGGCGTATATTGAGACCGTCCGCGGCAGGGGTTATCGATTCCTGCCCGATGTCGTTATCGCGGTTCGAGATACGAAACCGGCCTTTGCTCAGAACGGTGATCTGCCTTCGGTGGAATTGTCGGCTGCGGAAGTTCGGGAACCCGCGCCGGCCGCGGAACAACGCTCATCGACTGTGAGGAAGACTTCGACGCGTTGGGTATGGCTTTCGGTGATAGGCATACTGATCGTAGGTCTCGCTGCCTTTGCGATTCTTCGTAGCCGAACGTCAGGAGGTATCCCTTCCGGCAAAAGGCTCGCTGTTCTGCCACTTGTAAATAGCACAGGCGACCAAAATACCGAGTTTCTTTCTGACGGGATAACCGATGGCGTTACGGACGACCTCTCGCGGCTTTCGGGCCTAGAGGTCGTCTCGCGCAACTCCGCCTTTCGATTCAGGTCGGATCAATCCGATGTGCGAAAGATCGCAAACACACTCGCCGTCGATACACTGGTTACCGGTGATGTGAAACGCCTCGGTGATAAGTATGTCATCGACATACGACTCATTGATGGCAAAAATGATTCGCAACTTTGGGCGAATCAGTACGTCCGAAGCTCGACGGACATTATGACCGCGCAGAGCGAGATCGCGAAGGATATTGCAAACAACCTTCGATTAGGCTTAAGACCCTTTGAGATCCAAGCAGCTACTAGCCGTAGCACGCAGAATAACGACGCCTACCAGCTTTACCTGCTCGGTAGATATCATGCCTCAAAGGCCACGGAGGACAGCCTGAAACAGGCGATCGCCCTCTATCGGCGGGCTCTCGATGCTGACCCGAACTACGCTCTCGCCTATGCAGGAATTGCTCGTTGTTCGAGCATAATGGCCTTTTCGGGCTGGACGATGAAGTCAAGCGAGGCAATGGAACAGACGCGCGAAGCTGCAACGCGTGCTCTAGACCTTGATTCAAACCTCGCTGCGGCTCACGCGTCGCTCGGCTGGGTTGATTACGTCTATTTGCGCGATTGGAAAGCTGCTGAGCAAGAATATCGCAAGGCCATTGGCCTCGGCCCAAATGACGCCGAAATTCACGCGAGTTTTGCACATATGCGTTCTGTTGAGGGCCGTAGCGACGAAGCGGTCAGCGAGGCAGAGCGGTCGGTTGACCTCGATCCGGTCTCGCTAATGACAAATACACTATATGCTCAGGCCCTGTTTTTTGCTGGCAGGACAGATCAGGCGATCAAACAAACTCAAAAAGTATTTGAGATCGAGCCGAATTTTTGGATCGCTCGTAATTTACTTGGCCGTATCGACGTATCACAGGGACGATACGCCGAAGCATTGACCGAGTTTGAGAACGCGCGCGCACACTCGGGTATAGGCAGCATCGTCCCAATTACCGAGATCGGCTATACGCATGCAAAGATGGGCGATCGGGCCGGGGCCGAGCAGGCTATCGCCGACCTCCGGGCATCTGGCCGCTATGTTCCCTTTTATAGCTATGCCGCCATTTATAACGGCCTTGGTGACCGTGAAAAGGCTCTCGACAACCTTGAGCGTTCTGTTGCCGAGCACGAAGCGGACGCCGTGTTCATAAAGGTGAACGGCCGCTGGAATGACTATGCGGACGACCCGCGATTCAAAACCGTTCTCCAACAACTCGGCCTCTAACGTCGACAGCGTTTCGGGAAAAGCACTCGTAATGTGTTGGATTGGAAAAAGGTTGGTGGAGACGAGGGGGATCGAACCCCTGACCTCATGAATGCCATTCATGCGCTCTCCCAGCTGAGCTACGTCCCCGAGTATTGGAATTTCAACTTATCGATCTCAAAAATGAGATCCGAAAGCAACTAATGACTTTAGCGAAAAGGTGAAGGCGGGTCAAGAAAGGGAACGACGCTACGTTGAGACGACGTATTCCGTGCAATAGCAAGCCCCAATGGCCTAGCCCGCCGCAGCAAGGTCAAGTTGGGGAATATATGGCCTTAGGCGCTCATACGCGATCGCGACATATTCTTCGGAAACCTCTGAGCCAAGCCATTGTCGATCCAACTGATGTGCGATCTTTGCGGTGGTTCCGCTCCCCATGAAGCAGTCGTACACAATATCGCCGGGTTTCGTCCAACTCCTGATCTGGTCCGCAACCAATAGTTCCGGGAATATTGCGGGATGGCGAAATGCGATCTTGTCCTTTGAGCTGGAAGTGCCGACGTTGTACCCGAAGATGTTCGTTACCTTTCGCTCGCTCTTGATCTTTCGGCCGATGTCTTCATCCGGCACGTTGCCACGGCCCTTCCCTGTTATCCGAAACGCGGTGATCTGTTGCCCTGCTGACTTGGTCGGTTCCGTTATCGGATCGAATGTTTTCGGCTGGCCCTTGCTGAAGCAGAACATATACTCGAAGGCTTGCCGATAACGCCGCCCGCAATCGCTGGGAATCGGATTGTTTTTGACGTAGATCATCGTGTCGTGCACACGAAATCCTATGTCCTGGAATGTAAGCGCGTGCCGAAAACTTGTAAGTGTTTCATTCCCGTTCACCGTCCGATCGCCGACGACCCAGATCACGACGCCACCGGTCTTTGTCTTACGAAAGAGCGACTCGGCGATCTCCTCGACCGGGAAATGGTAGCCGTTGTAATCGCGAAGGTCGTCGTAAGGCGGACTCGTAATTGTCATGTCCAGAAAGTCATCGTCCATGCGCTGCATGGTGGACAGACAATTTTCGGTATATATTCTGCCTAGTCGCATCGGCCGCTCTTCTTACTTTCCTTTGAAGTCGGGCTTTCGCTTTTCGAGAAATGCTGAGATGCCCTCTTTTTTATCTTCGGTCGAGAAAACTAAGGCGAAAAGATCGACCTCACGGCGGAGCCCTTCATCAAGGTTCGATCTCGAAGCGAACTTAACGGCCTCCTTACAAAGTTGGAGGGCGATCGGGGCTTTCTCGGCGATCTTCTCGGCAAGCTTCATCGTTTCGGCTTCGAGCTCCGCGAAAGGATAAACGTGGTTGACGAGACCGAATCGCTCGGCGGTCGCAGCGTCGATCATATCGCCTGTGAGGATCATTTCCATTGCACGGCCTTCGCCAACAAGATTCGTGAGCCGCTGAGTACCGCCGCCGCCGGGAATGATGCCGAGGTTGATCTCAGGCTGCGAAAAGCGCGACCTATCGCTCGCAATGCGGATATCACACGCCATCGCAAGCTCGTTACCGCCGCCGAGACAAAAGCCGTCGATCATCGCGATCACCGGTTTTGGAAATTGATCGATCGAATTGAAGAGGCTCCGCTCATGGAAAAGGTCTCTCTGCGCGACGGGTGTATTGCCTTCGAACTCCGAAATATCGGCGCCGGCAATGAATGCCTTTTCGCCCGACCCAGTGAGAACAAGCACGCGTACTTCGCTATCTGCGCGGAGTTCGTCGAGGGCTGCTACGCCTTCGCTATGAACGGCTGAATTCAGCGCGTTCAATTTATCAGGACGGTTGATGGTAAGTAGCGCGACGCGGCCGCGACGCTCGATAGTGATGGTTTCCATAGGTAATTGGTGATCTGCAGAGTTTAGAGAGGTTGCAAATGCGTTAGCGTCGAGCCGTCGCGATCCTACAACTACTCACTATACCCTTCGACGACGTTGTCGTCGGCGATCCAGGCGACGAAGAGGCGTAGCCAGCTTTCTTTCGGTTCGACAATGGAGACGCCGACGCGCAAAGCACCGTAATTTGCAGGCAGTATCCTAACAGCTTCAGCCTTTACCTCGACGGGTACACCGTCAGGCCGATGCGAACGGATATAGAGGCTTTCGCCCTGCTCGATCTTTTGATTTAGCTGAAAGAGGGCTCCGAGCGTCGAAATATCGTCCGTTTCCGTCGGTTCGCTCCACGCTGCGCCGTCCTCGGTCCGCCCCGAAACGACAATAGGCAAACGAAGAGCCATCCGCAAAGCGAATCTCTTCTCTTCGAATTTCGACTGCATGGAAAGGGGCATTTTGCCGAGGCCGCAAGTGCTGCCTATTTTAACACTTATCGCATTGCCGAAACCAAAAGATCGGCGGGATCACGCTGTTCGAGCAACACTTTCGCGAGGAAGACGCCTTCACCGCGTTCGATTTAGAGATACTGTTCTTGGACAAAGCCGAGCGCTTATCGGCCACAAAATAGACGAACTATCTTAACGATAGTTATACTATATGAAAAACGAATTGCCAACGCCTTTATCGGCAGCGCATCTTGGTGCAAAGGGCGATAACATAAATGAAACATAGCAAACATAAGGTCGTGATCTTGGGTTCCGGGCCGGCAGGTTTGACCGCAGCGATATATGCCTCGCGTGCGCAGTTGGAACCGATCGTTATCGAGGGCCCTCAGCCCGGCGGCCAGCTCACGATCACCACTGACGTCGAAAATTACCCCGGATTTCGCTCGGGAATTATGGGGCCGATCTTAATGGATGAGTTCCGCGAACAGGCGTTGCGTTTCGGGACTGAGATCGTGAACGTGTGGATCGATAAGGTTGATCTATCGTCCCGCCCCTTCAAACTTTACGGCAAGGAAAGTGTTGATTCTGCAGAAATTACTAGCCTGATCGAAGCCGAAACGCTGATCATCGCGACGGGTGCCTCGGCAAAGTGGCTCGGTATTCCGGGTGAAGAGCCGACCCCTGAGGGCCTTGGCGGCAACGGTGTTTCCGCATGCGCGACCTGTGACGGTTTCTTCTTTCGCGAACGGCCGATCGTTGTCGTCGGGGGCGGCGATACGGCGATGGAAGAAGCTCTCTTTCTGACGAAGTTCGCGTCAAGTGTGACGATCGTGCATCGCAGGGATGAGTTCCGTGCGTCGAAGATCATGCAGGAACGCGTTCTTGCACACGAGAAGATCAACGTGCTTTGGAACACCGAGGTCAAGCGGATAAATGGTACCGCGGCAGATGGTGTCTCAAGCATTGAGATCTATAATTCCGCGACCAAGGCGACGAGCGAATTCGCAACGCAGGGTGTCTTTATCGCGATCGGGCACAAACCGAATACGGACCTTTTTAAGGGCGTGCTTGATATGGACGAAGTTGGGTATCTGAAGACGGAAGGCCGCACGATGAAGACCAACATCCCGGGCGTTTTTGCTTGCGGCGATGCGCAGGATGCGTATTATCGTCAGGCGATCTCGGCAGCGGGAACGGGATGTATGGCAGCGATCGATGCCGAGAGGTTCTTGGCCGAACACGGCGAAGCGGCCAGGAACACGGCGACGAATTATTAAGGTATATGCCGATCTACGAATACAAATGCAAGCAGTGCGGAACGGTCTATGAGAAGCGTCAGAGTGTTTCCGACGCACCGCTTACGACTTGCGAAAAATGCCACGGCGAGCTCGAAAAGCAGTGGTCGCTAAGCGGTTTTCAGTTCAAGGGCGGCGGCTGGTACGTAACGGACTACGCCGGCGGCGGCTCAAAGGGATCAGAAAAAAGTACGTCCAGCGAATCAACCTCTTCGAGCGATGCTGCATCAAAACCAACATCCGACAGTGGTTCCGCGTCAACAACAAAGGAAGCAAAGCCGGCCAAATCCAAGGAATGACGCCACTTGCGAGAATTTGTGTTTTTCTCCCGTTAGCCTGCCTATTTTTTGCAGGCAGCGTTCTCGCTCAATCCGGATATAGCAACCGCGGTAATGCCGATGCGGAAGGTACCGTAGTCGCAGTTACGGCAACTCGTGCAAACGGCACAGAACCGATCCGTCTCGATGAGCTTTGGCTTTACGAGAATGGGGTCGAGCAGAAGATCAAGAATTTCACTTACGATACTTCGCCTTCACGGATCGTCCTCCTAGTCGACAACTCGAAAACCCTGCAGACATCGGTCGATCTGATGGCGAAGGCCGTTATGGAGTTCTCTTACGAGATCTTTGATGGTGACCAGCTTTTCGTGATCGCGTACGACGAAAAGCCGGAGATCATTCAGGAGTGGACGGACGACCCGAAAAAGCTCGAAACCTCGCTCAAAACCTTAAGAAAACAAGGCAATCCGTATCTTTTTGACGCGTTGCAGGCATCGGTTCAGCAGGTGCTCCTTCCGCTTATGCCCGGAACGCGCAAAACGGCCGTCGTTCTCATCAGCGACGGGCTTGATCGCGGAAGCAAGACGACATTCGACAAGGCCTTGGCGGAGCTCCAGAACCAAAACGTCGTTGTTTACGCCCTTCAGATCCCGGACAGGACCGGCGGGGCATACCGCCGAAATGAGCCGAAACCGGAGGCTGTTATTACGAAATTGACCGAGGGCACAGGCGGCCGAAGTTTCTCTTTTGACGATCCGCAGAAGGCGGCAAAGGCGATCTGCGATGAACTGCGAAAGAACCGATACATCCTCTCTTACCTTCCGACCAACACGTCCGCTTACGATAATCGGCAGCTTTTCCTGATCGGCAACGAAGGAATTACGGTTCGTATGAAGACCGCACAGCCGCCAAACGTTAAGTAATTCCCTAACCTCCTTGCCCGTCTGTGTGGTAAACTTTGGTGCGCGCTAACGTTTTTGTTGGTTTTTGTAAGAAAGTGAGCGATCCGAAGAACATTCCACCGCCGCCTCCGCCGGACGACTTTACAAAGACGACGCCGAACATTCCCGTCCGGCGCGATGATATCCCCTCAAACGATTGGGAAAAAACGAATTACAACATCCAAGTTCCAAAGGCCTCGGCGGATGAATGGGGCAAGACGGTCGCAAACATCAAGCCGATCGACACCGGAAGAGACAGCTTTAGCGGAGCCGGTATTCCGTCGACCCCGGAATGGGGAATGACGGAGCCGAATATCAACGTGAACGCGGCCGATTTTGGCTCGGAGCCGGAGGATTTCGCTCCGACACCTGCTTACGACAAGACGACGCCGTATTTTCGCCTGCCCGAGGCCGAACGCGTCAAGTATCAGAAACTCCCTCCGACTCCTGCCGAAGCGGCTGCAAAGCAAGCCGAGGAAGAGAAGGCGAATCAGGGAATGCCCGGTTGGTTTTGGTTTATCGCCGGCGGAATGACGCTGCTTTTCCTGACGATCATTGCGGTTGCGTTGGTATATATTTTTGTCATCCGCAATTCGAGCTACGAGGTCATCGTTAAAGATGCCCCGGTCGGAAGCAGCGTGACAGTTGACGGCGCGCCGCTCTCAGTAACAAGTGAGGACGGGACATTCCGCATCCCAAACCTAAAAGCAGGTTCGCACACGATCGCCGTAGTTCATCCAACATTCAACTGCGTAAAACAGACTGTTACAGGTGACGATGGAGAGAAACTAAAGCCGATCACCGCCGGATGTACGCCGATGAAAGCCGCCGCGACCGACGATTGCGGAAATATCCATTTTGGCGAGGACGACAAGGCCGAACGCTGTTATAACTCGGCTCTTGATGCGTTGCCCGATCCTTTCACGCCGGAAGATCTCGTAAAGGCGCTGAATATCCTGATCATCAATTTTGAGTCCGGGAAGTACGACATTCCGCCTGTGCGTCTTGCCGCCGTGAAGAAAGCGGCCAGCTTTATCCAGAAACTGCCTCCCGGGATCAGGCTCGAGGTTGGCGGCCATACGGATGATGTTGGGCAGCCTGCGGCAAACCAGACCCTCTCTGAGAATCGCGCGAACGCGGTCAGGGATGCGCTTGTAAAATTCGGCGTGAATCCAAATGTTTTGACCACTAGAGGCTACGGTTCAACACGGCCGCTCGTCCAAGGTACCAGCGACGATGCCCGTTATCGCAACCGCAGGATCGAATACTCCATCATCAAACAATAAGCTTCGTGGAAATTAGACCGCAACCGGGGCGGCGATCTTGCCGTGCGACTGATAGTTGTTCAATTTCAGATCTTCAAACTTAAAATTTAGCAGCCCTTCATGTCCTTTCAGACGATCGGCATCGACAAGCTCTAGATGCGGCAGCGGCAGCGGCTCTCGCGAGAGAAGCTCATTCACCTGTTCTAAGTGATTCGAATAAATGTGCAGATCGCCGAAGGTGTGGATGAATTCGCCGGCCTCGAGGCCGCAAACGTGTGCAACGAGATGAGTTAGCAGCGCATAACTTGAGATATTGAACGGCACGCCGAGAAAGGCATCCGCCGAACGCTGGTAAAGTTGGCAATGCAGAATCCGTCCACTTTCGACCTTGAATTGAAAAAGCGTGTGGCAAGGCGGCAGAGCAACATCGTCGCAAACCCTCGGATCCCAGCCGGAAACGATCAGGCGGCGTGAATTCGGGTTCGTCTCGATCTCATGGATAAGGCGAGCGATCTGATCGACACCATTCTTCGTCGGATAATTTCCGCCAAAAGATCGCCAAAGATAGCCATAAACCGGACCAAGATCGCCCTCTTCGCGGCCAAAACGTGCTGTCTGTTCGGGAGTTGCCCATTCCTGCCAGATATCGACGCCGCGTTCACGCAATTCTGCCTCGTTGGTCGAACCGCTCAGAAACCAAAAAAGCTCTTCCGCGACCCACCGAAAAGGAACGCGTTTCGTGGTAACGATCGGAAAGCCTTCGCGTAGGTCATAACGCGTCTGGTATCCGAAGACCGATATCGTACCCGTGCCGGTGCGGTCGTCCGTTGGCGTACCGATATCAAGAACGTATCTTAGAAGGTCGTGATACTGCTTCATTCAAGGTTGATTGTAAATTAAGCAGCCGGATTCTTCTACCAATTAACAATTCTCGACTAACAATTTACAATTAAAGGCTGGCAACTTCCGTCTATTATGGGCAACAAATTAGAGGTCAGTTTCAATTCCCCGCAATGCGGCTGGATGTCGGTTGGTTTCAAGGATGGAAACAGCGAGTTCCATACGACGACGGCGCACGCTCCCCATAAGTATGCGCTCGGCGAATTGCTTGAGATTCTCACTTCGCTGCTTGATGGCAGCCTCGACAAAGCGGGCCGCATTTTGCATTGGAATCGAGATCCTGAGGAATACGATCTTCGTTTTGTGCCGGACGAGAACGGCGTCCGCTTTGAGGTTTATGAATACCCGGACGAAGGCCGCCAGGCCGATCATCGCGAGCTAGTGTTTTCGCACACGGGCAATGCGGCAGACATCTGCGACGCCTTCGGCGAGACGTTTGCACGGCTCTATGAAGATCGCGACACGGACGACTTTGAATTCAACTGGCATCAGCCATTTCCCGGCGCCGAATTCGAGCGATTCAACGCTGCCAGAGCAAGGCACGTTCGGTGAAATATCCTTGAAATTTGACAGGTTGTTACAGCTCCTTCGGGGCGAATCTTTTGTAGGGAACGCTCTCTAATTTTTAATGAAAGAAAAACTGCTCGATCTTCTTGCGTGTCCGGTTTGCGGCGGCGACCTGCTGATCGCATACGTTTCGCAATATGAAGAAAAGGAAATAATTGACGGTGTATTAACGTGCAGAAAATGCGACCGCGAATACAAAGTGGTTCGTGGCGTACCGCGTTTTGCGGATCTTGGAAAGGTCGAGAGCGATAAGGCCGCAACGGCTGAGAATTTTGGCTGGCAGTGGACGAATTTTACACAAGAGGACGAGAAATACAACGATCAGTTCCTCGGTTGGCTGCAGCCCGTAAAGCCGGAGTTCTTTGAAGGAAAGATCGTACTTGAGGGCGGCTGCGGCAAGGGCAGGCACACAAAGCTAGCCGCAGAATGGGGCGCAAAAGAGATCGTCGGCATCGATCTCGGTGCAGGTGTCGAATCGGCATTCAAGCTTACGCGCCATCTGCCGAACGCGCACATCATTCAGTGTGACATCTTCAAACTGCCCTTAAAAAAGGTCTTTGACTATGCGTTCAGCGTCGGCGTTTTGCATCACACACCCGACCCGAAAAAAGCATTCATCTCGCTCGCCGGAAAGGTTAAAAAGGGCGGTGCGATCTCCGCATGGATATATGGTGCCGAGAATAACGAGTGGATCACGAAGTATGTCGATCCGGTTCGTACCGGCTTTACGTCGCAGATCTCGCAGCCCGTCCTCTATCAACTTTCAAAGCTCCCAACGCTCGGCCTTTTCTTGACGACTAAGCTTGTTTATCGCCCGATGAACGCTGCGGCAAAACCCGTAGCCAAACGTCTTTTCTACAATGATTACCTCAACCATCTGGGCACTTTCGGCTGGCGGGAACAGCACAACATCGTCTTCGATCATCTGGTCGCACCGACGGCTTTTTATATCTCAAAAGATGATTTTGCAGCGTGGTGGAAAGAGATAGATGCCGAAGACGTCGAGATAATCTGGCACAATCAGAATAGCTGGTGCGGTTTTGGAAGGGTTTGAATCTATGAGGTTTGATGACGGCATCGATAAGAAGTATCGAGATTCGGTCAACGCGGCTTTTGACACGATAATGAAGGTCGGTGATGACGAGCACCGAATGTACATTGGCGAGATCCTCGATTCCGAGATGCTGATCCGTGTTAGGCCCGTGAGCGAGATAAACGCTTCGGGCGTTACGGGCGTGATCAGCGCGGTAAAGGCGAACTACGACCTTGCGACCGAAAGGCTCAGTCTTCGCGACGCGCTCGGTTTGTTATACATCGCGATCGCCGAGGAGACGATCGATACCGGCGGACAACGCGGCTGCGAAGGCACGCTCGTTCACGAAGGCCGTCACGCATATGATTTTGCCGCAATGATCGAGAGCCACTCGAATGCCGATCTGAATCCGCTCGGGCTTCTCGACCCGACGCTCTACGACCTCGAGTGGAATGCACACAAAGCCGCGGGCAACTATATGCTTAAGGTCGGCAAGACCGACTATCTAGACGAAGGCCTGGGCTTGATGATCCTTTGTAACGCAGCAGATGGTTCCTGCATAGTCGATGACGACGGGATCCGACGCCGTTTGAGCGAAAGCTACGGCCTAATCGCCGACAGCAAAACCGGCCCTCTAGCGACGAAAATGCTCGGCATCGTAGTTTGACGGAACCTTGTTTGCCGCAACAGGAGATCGAGAAATGAAGAAGCTTTTACTACTCTTTGTCTTACTCGCACTTGGCAGCAGTACGTACGCTCAAAAGGCAGTTATTCCTAAAACCGCGCGAGATTACTTCAATGAAGGCCTATCCTTGCTGGCGGCGGAAAAACCGGAAGAGGCTCTAGCTGCCTTTTACGAGAGTGCCAAATTAAAACCTGATCAGGCCACAACGCACTTCAATATCGGGTACACGCTCCTGATCTTGAAAAGGCCGTCGGAAGCGGTTTCGGAGTATCGGAAGGCACTAAAGCTCGACGCAAGCAATGCAAAGATCCATCTAGGCCTCTGCAGTGGGTTGGCGGCGCTGAAAAAATTCGACGAAGCGGCTTCCGAGTGCCGAGAAGCTGTTCGCTTGGATCCGAAGTCGGAAAACGCATGGTCGCTTTTGCTTCTCGTCTTGCAACAGTCAAAAGTGGCGGATGGCGACATTGAGACCGCGGTACTTGCGGCATTAAATGCCTTCCGCAACAGTGAGGCCGTCCTTAATGCGGCGACGGCATTTTACTTAAGAACATCCCAGCTTTCGATCGCCGCCGAAATGCTTGAGCGGCTCGTGCAGCTGAGACCCGACGCTGCGAGCTACCACGCACGACTTGCGGTAGTTTATTTTCTTATTGCTCGCGACGATAGGGCCGTGGCAGAAGCACAAAAGGCTCGGGACATCGATCCCGCGGACGTTTATCTGCAGTATTTTATGGGAAGGCTCTTCCTGAAATTGGGGCAGAATAAAGATGCAGTTGCAGCCTTTGAAAAGGTTGTCGGAACGAACGTCGATATACCGAAAGCCCGATACTATTTGGCGATCAGCGAGGCTCTCCTCGGCCGAACCCAAAAGGCGATCGAGGACCTGAAAATACAAGTCTCGCTTTACCCGGACATTGCAGCTTACCAATATGAGTTGGGTGATAAGCTCAATTCCGTTGCCCGATATGAGGAAGCGATTGAACCTTTGCGCAAGGCGGTTGAGCTCGACCACGACGATCTGGCCGCGCATGCAAGCCTCGGCCTCGCCCTATTTGAATCGACAAAGTTCCTTGAGGCAAGGCTCGTGCTTGATGAAACCAATCGGAGGTGGCCCGGGAATCCCGTGATACTTCAATACTTGAAGGTTGCGGCGGCACGAGAACGATTTTTGCCGCAGCTTGATGCGATGAAAGAAGCCGCCAAGGCATCTCCATCAGACGTTAACTTGAGGATCACGATCGTCGAAGGTCTGATATTCTCTCGGCGGATAGCCGAAACAGACCCATTCGTAAAGGAGATATGGCAGTTGGGTCTGACGGACCTGCGGCAATATTTCCGCCTTGCAGCGGCTTACGGGACTGCGGGCGAAGGTGCCAGGGCCGCGGAAGTTTTTAAACGGTCTCTCGGTCTCAAGGAAAGCGCGATGGCCTATTTTGGCATCGGACGGTTCCATGCAGATAACGGACGGGTGGCCGAGGCCTCACAGGCATTCGAAAAAGCGTTAGCTCTTGACCCTGATTTTCTTCCCGCGCTCGAAGTGTATGGAGGCTTATGCCGCGATAACGGCAGACGACGAGACGCATATGAAATGTATAAGAGAGTTGTCGCCCAAAGGACGACAAATATTTCAGCCCTAGCTAACGCAGGCGTTCTAGCGGCGGAGTTGGGCGACATGGATGCGGCCAAAAACTACGTGGTCCTTTTGCAGCAAGTCGAACCAAAGATGGCGAAAACTCTTGCGCAATTTATTCAGAGTCGCCTTTGGCGTTGAACAAACACGGTCGAACGATGCAAACCCTACCGCAAGAGATGCAGCAACACACGTACGCCATTATGGATGGCGTAGAGGATTCGCATTGGTGGTTCGTTGGCCGCCGCGCGATCCTTGAGAGCTTTTTGCGGCCGATCTGCGATGAATTAAGTGCCGAACAAGGTGATAGCCTTCGTATCCTCGATGTTGGCTGCGGCACGGGAGCGAACATCAAGATGCTCTTACAGTTCGGTGAGGCCGAAGGCGTAGATGTCTCCGATGACGCACTCGAATTTTGTCGGCAAAAAGGCTTGAAGGTTCACAAGGGCGTTGCGGAAGAGTTGCCGTTCGAAGATGAAAGCTTCGACTTAACGACCGCTCTCGATGTGATCGAACATCTTGACGACGACGTTGCGGGTCTTAAGGAGATGTTTCGCGTAACGCGAAAAGGCGGCAGGTCGCTCATCTTTGTCCCTGCGTTTATGTGGCTCTGGGGTGTTCAGGACGACATCTCGCACCATCGAATTCGATATACAAAGCGGCAGATCGTCGATCGGTTGAAGGCTGCCGGCTACGAGATCGAGCGAGCGACATACGCGAACTTTACCTTCTTCGCGCCGATACTCGGCGGCCGCACGATCATGAAGCTAACGGGCATTAAACCCGAAAGCGAGAACAACATCACGATATCGGGCCTTAACGGCGTATTCGGCAAGCTCTTCGGCGCCGAACGATTTTGGCTGCGAAGTTTCAACTTTCCTTTTGGCGTATCGATCGTCATCTCAGCACGCCGGCCGGCCTAGAACCAGCTTTTGGACTGAAAGACCTTTCCGCCCACATATTTTGAGCTTGTAATCGTGTAAGAGAACCCTTTTTGGATCGCGAAGGCGCCGATCGCGCCGGTTTTCGACAGGGCGACAAAGCCGACCTGCATCTCTTTTGCCTTTTTGGGATCGCGTTTTACGACGCGTCGAACAGCCTCGCGGCACGCCGCCTCGGGCGAGCGGCCAAGACGCATTTGCTCGACCACCGTGTGCGTGCCGCACGTGCGGATAACTTCTTCGCCGACGCCGCTTGATGTCGCGGCACCGACCTCATCGTCCACAAAAAGCCCTGCTCCGATGATCGGCGAATCGCCCGCGCGCCCGCGGATCTTGAACGCCATACCGCTCGTTGTCACCATTCCTGCCAGGTGTCCTTTGGCGTCCATGGCGATCGTCCCCATCGTATCGTGGTTGAACGTGCCGTCGTCAAAAATATAGGGCGGTGCAATGAACTGGGACGTGCCCTTGCGGTTCTCGATGTTGATGATCGGCTGATATTTGGATTTTTCAAGCCACTTTTTCCACTCTTTCTCGGCGTCGGGCGAGAGTTCGCCGGATTCGAGCGGAAAGCCTTGCGAGACGGCGAATTCCTGTGCACCGATGCCTGATAATAGGACGTGCGGCGTGTTCTCCATCACCTTGCGGGCGACCGACACAGGATGCTTTATCCGCTCGAGAAATGAGACGGCCCCGCAATCGCCGTTGCCTTTCATAATGCTCGAATCGAGCGTGACCTTACCGTCACGGTCAGGCCAAGCGGCAAGCCCAACGCAACAGCTTGGCTCGTCTTCGCTTGCGCGTCCACCGGCTTCGACGGCGTCGATCGATGAACCGGCTTTTGCTAGTATCGGCCAGGCCGCAGCATTCGACGTTCTCCCGCTGTCCCACGTCGAGACGACGACAGGCATTTTCGCTTTGTTTGATCTTGCGGTGCCAAATGCTCTGCTCGCAGTCAAAAGCGGCAGGCCAACAACGGGAATTTCAAGAAAACGTCGTCTGTCCATAAACGGAAAACCTCGCAAAGGAATTTAGCCTAAGGCGCCTGAATTGTGATTTACTCTATCTCAGGATTACAGTATCTAGTTTGCTGTATTTTTGACGATGGATACAACACAGACTGTCGATAAAGGTGAATCGCCCGAGATCTCGCTATTCTTGCCTGTCCTTGACGAAGAAGAGAATTTGGAGCCGATGCACGAGAAGATCGCTGCGGCTCTCGACGAGCTAGGACGCACGGCCGAGGTCATCTTTGTTGATGACGGCTCGACCGACCGATCACTTTCGATCTTAAAAGAGATCGCGGCGAAAGATGACCGCGTCCGCGTGATCAGTCTGCGGCGAAATTACGGCCAGACCGCCGCGATGGCCGCTGGGATCGATGCCGCAAAAGGCGAAATTCTTATTCCGATGGACGCCGATCTTCAGAACGATCCTGCAGACATCAAACGCCTGCTCGACAAGCTCGACGAAGGCTACGATGTTGTCTCCGGATGGAGAAAAAATCGCCAGGACAAGCTGATCTCGCGCAAAATTCCGTCGCAGATCGCAAACCGGATCATTTCCTGGATAGGCGGCGTTCACCTGCACGATTATGGGTGCAGCCTGAAAGCATATCGCCGCGATGTGCTCCAGGACGTAAGGCTTTATGGTGAGATGCATCGCTTTATCCCGATCTACGCATCGTGGGCCGGAGCACGCGTAACCGAGATTCCCGTCGATCACCACGCCCGCACGATGGGCAAATCGAAGTACGGAATTTCGCGAACCGTGAAGGTGATCTTTGACCTGATGACGATAAAGTTCATGGCGTCGTATCAGACAAAGCCGATCTATGTTTTCGGGACGTTCGGGATGCTCGCGTTCTTTCTTTCGCTGATCGCAGGCATCTGGGCCGTTGTCCTAAAGATCGAAGGAACATCGTTTATCCAAACGCCGCTACCGGTCGTCGCCGTCGTAATGCTCGCGATCTCGGTGCAGTTTTTCCTGATGGGCCTGCTCGCCGAACTACTCGTGCGCACCTACCACGAATCGCAGGACAAGGCGATCTACGCGGTGCGGGAACGGATAGGGTTTGAATAGCGTAGTGCGGACACTCTTGTCCGCAATGTGTCTGTTTTAGATAGTTTTTTGTGCGGTGCGAGTGTGGTTCGTGCTTCGCACTCATGCGGACAGGAGTGTCCGCGCTCCATCCTATGTGCGGAATTGCGGGTTGGATCAACCTGAAACAATCTGATCTGAGTGAGGACGTCGAAGGCGTGCTGCACTCGATGTGTGAGCGGATAGTGCATCGCGGACCTGATTCTGAAGGCTTGTGGTGGGATGAAACGGTCGCGTTAGGGATGCGGCGTCTATCGGTGATCGATCTCAAGACTGGTGATCAACCGGTCTTTAGCGAAGACGGCACCGTTGTCGTGATGATGAACGGCGAGCTGTACAACTATCGCGAGGTGCGTGCGGAACTCGAAAAAGATCGCATTATGTTCGTAACGCGGACGGACACCGAGATACTGCCGCATCTTTATACTAAGTATGGTGACGCGTTCATCGACCACGTCAATGGAATGTACGCGTTCTCGCTCTGGGACCTTCGGCGGCGAAGACTGATCCTAGCTCGCGACCGCTTCGGCGAAAAGCCGCTTTACTACGGCGTTTTCGACAACAAGCTCATCTGGGCGTCGGAATTGAAAGCTCTCATCGCCCACCCGTCGGTCAACGCCGAGCTAGATCTGAACGCAGTGCGGCATTATCTTTCATTTGATTACGTACCGGCACCGCTCTCGATCTACAAGGGCATTTACAAGCTGCCCGCCGCGCATATGCTCACCGTTGAGAATGGTGAGATAAAGACGCGGCGATATTGGGATTTGGAACGGATCTCTTCCACGCGGACGAACGGAGCGAATAGTTCCCAGACCGCAATAGCACTCGGTGATAGAGCCGAGGAGCTGCGCGAACTCCTGTCCGATTCGGTCCGTATGCGGCTCGTGTCTGATGTGCCGCTTGGGATCTTGCTTTCCGGCGGCATTGATTCGTCGACGATCGCGGCATTTGCAGTTCGCCATGCAACCGAACGCGTCAAGACCTTTTCGATCGGCTTCGAAGAAGATTCCTTTGATGAATCGAAATACGCACGCCTAGTCGCAAAGCATTTAGACACAGAGCATTACGAGGAAAAACTCTCAGCGACGACCGCCGGCGACCTGATCGAGGACATCGGTGAATGGCTCGACGAACCGCTTTCTGACGGGTCGTTGATACCGACGTACTTGCTCGCCAGATTTGTCCGAAAATACGTTACCGTCGCCCTTGGCGGAGACGGCGGCGACGAGCTGTTTGCAGGCTATCCGATGTATCGCGCGCACAAGATCGCAGCGATGTATCGCTTTGTCCCGAGCTTTGTACGAAACGGCCTGGTTCGTCCGGCCGTCGAGAAGCTTCCCGTTTCGCACAAGAATATGTCGTTCGACTACAAGGCAAAACGCTTTGTCCGGGCGGCCGAGCTTGATCCCGTCGAACGGCATCATTCGTGGTTCGGTTCGTTCGCGCAGGATGAACAGGAGAATTTGCTGACGCGCGATGTGCTCGACATTACGAACGCCGACATTTACGCATCCGCGCGCGAGGTCTATGAGAATAGCCCGGTGAAGGGCAAGATCGCCGGGATGCAGTATCTAGATGTGAATTTTTACCTTGCCGAGGATATCTTGACGAAGGTTGACCGTTCGGCGATGCAGGTAAGCCTTGAGACGCGTGCACCATTCCTTGATCCGCGGATCGCGGACCTCGCGTTCTCGCTGCCGATGAAATACAAACTGCGGGGCTCGAACGGCAAGGTCATTCTTAAGAAGGCCGTCGAGCCGATGCTGCCAAAAACGATTCTTGAAAGGTCAAAAAAGGGGTTTGGCATACCGATCGCAGCCTGGCTCCGGGGGCGTTTGCGGTATCTGCTTCACGATTTGCTTTCGCCTGAAAAGCTTAAAGAGCAGGGCATTTTCGAGCCTTCGTATGTTGACCGTCTGATCTCGGAGCACGAACAGGGTATTGCCTCGCACCATAAGGAACTCTGGACGCTGCTTGTTTTTCAGCTCTGGAACCGCAAATTTCTCAAATAGACGTGCAGAATTCTCGCCCGCGAACCCGTGAAAAATCGCGAATTGCGAGATAAAGGCGTATCATTGAGACATATGGCTACTCTTTACCCCGAAATTGAACCTTTCGATACGGGAATGTTGCCCGTTTCAGACATTCACACGATCTATTACGAACGCGTCGGAAATCCCGATGGCATTCCGGTCGTTTTTCTCCACGGTGGGCCCGGCGGCGGTCTTCTTCCGATGTATCGGCAGTATTTCGACCCGAAGGCATATCACGTGATCCTTTTCGATCAGCGTGGATCGGGCCAATCGACGCCGCACGCCGACCTTCGCGAGAACACGACGTGGGACCTGATCGCGGATATGGAAAAGCTGCGCGAGAAGTTCGGCATCGAGAAATGGTATGTTTTCGGCGGTTCGTGGGGAAGTACGCTTAGCCTCACGTATGGTGTAACGCACCCGGAGAGATGTCTCGGGCTTGTGCTCCGCGGCATCTTTTTGACGAGGCGTAAGGAGCTTGAGTGGTTCTATCAGTATGGCGCTTCAGAGATATTCCCGGACTATTGGGAACGATATCGCGACGAGATCCCGGAGGCGGAACGCGGCGATATGATATCTGCATATCACAAGCGTCTGACGAGCGACGACGAGGCGGTCAGATTGTCTGCAGCCAGGGCGTGGAGCGTCTGGGAAGGTTCGACCTCGAAACTTTTTCCGAGCAAAGATCTAATGGAACATTGGGAAGGCGCTCACGAGGCTCTCGCTCTTGCACGCATCGAATGCCATTATTTTATGAACAACTCGTTCTTTGAAAGCGAGAATTTTCTTTTGGAGAACGTGGACAAGATACGGAATGTCCCGACCGTCATCGTGCAGGGACGTTATGACGTGGTCTGCCCGATAACATCAGCGTGGGAGCTGCACAGGGCGTTACCGGAGGCAGAGCTCACCATCGTGCCCGACGCGGGACACTCTGTGTCGGAGCCGGGAATTACATCCGCTCTGGTCGAGGCTATGGACAGGTTCAAGCAGGCTGCGAATTCAAGTGTAGCAAGCTAGAAAATAAAGGTTTATCATAAAGATCTGAACCTTCGCTTTGTGCGGAACGTCTAAATAAAGGACGGCTTTATAGTATGAATTTTGGTGGCTGGGAAATATTTTTAGTTGTAGTTGTGTTGTTCTTGCTGTTTGGTGCGTCGCGGCTGCCGCAGCTTGCTAAATCGCTCGGGCAATCGCGCAAAGCCTTTAAGGAAGGGATGCGTGAGGCTGAGGAAGACGACCTCGCCGCGCAACAGTTGCGGCAGTCTGAAAAGGACCGTCCCGTTGCGGCCCTCACGGATGCCGAATTGAAAGCCGAGATGGAACGCCGCGAGCAAGCTCGCATGGAGCATTGATACGCGAACGACATCCGCTAACCTTTCTCGCCGGTAACAAGGGTTGCTTTGACCGAGAAGCGAAAGGATAGTGTTCCATCTTCACTGTCGATCAGCTTGGAGAGCGCTTCGACAACGCGTTTTTGGCTATCGTCGTCGAGCGACTCAAGCCAACGCGGCAGCAGAAAATCTTCTACAAGCGGCGAGGTGATAAATGCCTCGCCGTTCTCGTATTCGAACACCTCATTTTCTACTTTGCGCTGAATGTTCACCATTCCAAGCGACTTCGCGAGCGTTTCTAACTCGGCCGCCGTGGGGATCTGCGTGATGAGTTCCTCGACGTTCGGCGCGTCAGGCCCGAGATCCTCGGCCGCGATCACTTCCCACAGAAGGGAAAAGATCTCACCAAAACTGCCCGACGACGGCAGATAGAAAGCAACATCGCCGCCGACACGCGCAATGCGGATCGATTCTTCGACAAGGTCGGCCGCTTCTTCCGCAGACGCAAAGCTCGCATCCGCAAGCACAGCGTCAAACGCATCGTCCTCAAACCTGATCTGCGAGAAATCTACTCTAGACGATAACGCGGCCCCTTTATCAAGAGCGATCTGCAGGACCTCCGCGTTCTCGCACGACGCAAATATGTCCGTCTTCTCACCGAATCTCTCATCAAGCGTCAGTGCATGATTCCCGGTCCCGGCATTCAAATACGCAAGGTTCTCGGCGTCCGAGAGGTCAATATGCTTATCGACAAGCTCCGTAAATCGCCTCGTCCACTCATCGTGGATGTAGAGGTCGGTTAGATAAGCAAGCTCCTTTTCGGTCTTTGGCATAGTTTGATTAAACCGTATTTCGTGAATCTACGGCAAATCTCTTTCAGCGTGGTATCCTAGCCATTCCCGTGTTGGATCAATAGATCAGATGGAAATTTCGACGGAATTAACGACAACCTCGGTCCTGCTCTTGGGATTCGTTCTTGGGCTGCATCACGCGATCGAGGCCGATCACCTTGCGGCGGTGACGGCCATTGTCAGCGAGAAGAAGAATATCTTCACGGCGTCGCTCGTCGGCGGGCTTTGGGGCATCGGACACACGATCTCGCTGTTCGTCGTCGCACTGATCGTGATCTTCTTAAAGCTGCAGATCTCCGAGAGCGTGGAATCAAAACTCGAGGGCGTTGTCGGCATTATGCTCGTCGCGCTTGGCCTGAACGCGATATACAAACTCGTAAAAAGTGATAAAACGCACGCTCACACGCATAGTCACGGCGACGTTACGCATACTCACCTTCACTCGCATGATGAAGAAGAGACGGCTGAATCCCATCATCGCCTCAGTCCGCGGTCGGTACTCGTCGGAATGGTGCACGGCCTCGCTGGAAGCGCGGCGTTGATGCTGATGATCGTGCCGCTTATTCCATCGACGGTTGTTGCCTTACTCTACATCGTGATATTCGGCGTCGGTTCTATCGCCGGAATGATGACGATGAGCTTGCTGATCGGCCTGCCGTTCCATTTCACAGCGTCGCGATTCAGGTTCCTAAACTCCGGAATTCGAGTTGCCGCTGGACTCTTTAGTCTTATCCTAGGTGCGACGATCATTTACGAACACTTCATCGCCGTGTGACGATCAACGAAACTCGATCTCGCCGAACGCTTCCGGAACATGAAAGGAAGGTCTTTCTGTGCGTGTCGGACGCCAAGACAGATAGCCGCGCGTCGGTCCGCTTCCGACGCAACGGAAGATATTACCGAGCCAAGCATCACCGTGCTTCGGTGTCGTGCCAAGCGTCGAGAACGGCACTCTCATCGCCATCGTAACCTTTGAATCGCCGATCGTCGCCGCGGCTTCCATTTGGGAAGCATACTCGTGATCTGTCCGCCGAACATCTCCAATAATCTCGATCGCAAGGTCGATCCATTCGCCTGTCGGCGCAACTTCGAATTCAAAATACCGCGTTGGTTTCGTCCGATCCGGCGCGAGGAAGATCTCGCACACATCCCGTTCCCAAAGTTCGTTGGTCTTTTGCGTTAGATCGGGTTCCGGAGCTACGATCAACTCCTCGTGCTGTTCGGCATCAAACCGTGCATAAAAATGCGTGTCGGACCACAGAAGCCGAGCTTCGAAATGCCGTTCGCGAGGCGCGGCCTCTCCCGACCAATATTTTGTAACGCAGATCGGATCTGCTCGCTGCCACGCAGAGTTTGCTAGATCGTCGATCGCGAGATCTGTCTCGATGTACGAAACGATTGCGGGTGCTTGCTTCATTTTGAGGATGCTACCTTTTCCCAAGGTATTTCTTCGCCGATAAAAGCGCTCGGAAACGCCGGAATTCTGTTGTTGCTGCCTTCAACAACGCGCCTGTGACCAACGCGTATGGTGCGTTGCCGCTAAATGCATCGGCGATCGCAAACAATGTACGCACGCGGACTTTCGGTTCGTTCACGAGAACATAGACCGGCTCCCAGTTCGTCGGCCGCAGTTTCGCCTTGAAAGCATCAAGTCCGTCAAAATTATAGAAACGCTTGCCGTGCTTTCGAAACCAGATGAGCATCATCCGCAGCCAAAGCGGCGGACTTTCTTCCGGAAGCGGAGCACGCGTCGAAAGCGGAGAGATGCCGAGCGTTACATATTCTGCGCCGTCTGCGGCGAGCCTGCGCATTGCCGTGTCGATCATCAATTCGACCGTACCGTTAGCTGCTCCGGGGCGATGCGGGAATTGTTCGAACAGCCATCCCTTGCGATTCGGAACCGGTGACAGGACAACAAAACCAACTATCTCTTCGCCGGATCTTGCAACGAATATTCTGCGATGCTCGAGCCGCGCAAGCGTGTCCGTCTCGACCATAAAATGAAGCGGAGGAAGGCCCTTCGATTCAAGCCACGCAGCGAGAAGTTCGCCAAGCTGCGTGTTATTCGCCGCCCTCTCGACACTCCATTCTTCGACGATAACGCCCTTATTCCGCGCCCGATTTACCTGCGACCGAAGAGTGCGATGTGAGGCGACGATCGTGTCCCAATCCCGCGGATGCCAAACCGGTTGAGCACCGATCAGGAATTCCGAATGTCGCCCGTCGCGGACGACCGCATCCTCGAGCCGAGCTTCCGCACCGAAATAACACGCCTTAAAACCCTCCCGCTCTGCATCTTGTTCGAAGGCTTTCGAAACGGCCGCAAGCTTTTCCTTTTCGCACACAGGTGCCCCGACGACGATCCTCATTCGCTTCGCCGGAACATAACCGACAACCGCGTCGCCGTCCTCGGAGAACCAACGTCTTATGCCCGGATTTACTATCTGAAATGATGTCGAATTCCACCCGTGCGCAAGCACGAGTTTGCGTGCCGCTTCATGATCGGGGACTGAGAGATCTTTCATCGACTTGCCACGTCTAGGCCGTCGCGTGTGGTTGCCAGGGCTTTATCAGTGTCAGTTGTCCGCGCAGCTTCTGCTCAGCGACCTCGGTATCAAAGGCTACCTGGGCCCGGAGCCAATACCCATTTGAAAGTCCGAAGAATCGACAAAGCCGCAGATCCGTGTCCGCGGTTATCGATCGCTTTCCGGCCACGATCTCACCTATCCTCTGAGCAGGTACGCGGATCTCCTTCGCCAGCCGATACTGACTGATCCCCATCGGCTTCAGGAACTCCTCAAGAAGGAGCTCGCCCGGTGTAATTGGCTTTAATCTTTTCATGGCTAAGGACCTTAATGATAATCAACCATCTCAACGTCTTCTGCACCGGCCGTCGTCCATCGGAAGCAGACCCGCCACTGGTCATTGATCCTGATGCTCCACTGACCGAGTCGGTCACCCTTAAGGGATTCGAGGCGATTGCCCGGCGGTATCCGCAGATCTTCCAGCCTGCCGGCGATCTCTAGCTGCCGCAATTTTCGTCGAGCAACGGCAGAGATATTGACAAACCGCTTCACCTTTTCACCTGCGGCAAGAGCTTCAGTATCGCGGCAGCGGAATGAGGCTATCATAAACGATAATAACGCATCGCGTGATGAGTTATCAATTCAAAGTTTTACGTGTTCAGAACCGTCTTGAATGCCATTTTTGCGAGTTTCCAGGTGCGGTTCCAGTCGATCTTGCCGCCTTCGTCGCGGCCCATCAGTTTATCGACGAAGAGTTTTCGGAAATCGCGGCCTTCGCGTTTTAACATAAACTCTTTCGCGTAAGGTTTCGCCGTTTCGAAGAAATTGAACTCCGGATCCGTAATGATCCCGATGCCTTCGAGCGTCATTAGCGCACGCATAATGTACGTAAAATTCGACGGCAGACGGAACGGGTAATCGTACATCACGTCAGCGAGGTCGTAGGTGAGTTCCTTGAAATTCACGTCCTTGAGCTTCAGGTTGAAATGGAACTCGAACATTCGCTCGACCACCGGTTTTACGACCGAATGCGGCGTTCCCGGCTTTAGAAAATCAAGATCGATCAGGTCCTGCGCAATGCCCGCCGGATCCTTGCCTACAACGTGAAAGAACGCGTCGATCATCTTCGATTGCAGCGCGGCATCGATCCGCCCGACCATCCCAAAATCAAAGAATGTAAGGCGTCCGTCATCCTGTACGAGCAGGTTGCCCGGATGCGGATCGGCGTGGAAGAACCCGTCTTCGAGCAGCTGCTTCAAGTATGTCTTGATCAGCAGGCGATTTACCTTTGACGGCGAGATATTCTTGCGTTCCTGTTCTTCGAGATCGGTTACCTTCGTACCGCGGATAAAGTCCATCGTAAGGACCTTGTTCGTCGTCTCGTTCCAATAGATCTCCGGAACGCGGATGTTCGCCCAATTCTTAAAATTCTCCCGAAATCGGTCGGCGTTGCGGCCTTCGGCGACGTAATCCATCTCTTCGTGGATCGTCTGATCGAACTCGCGAAGCATTCCGGTCCAATCCGCATTCTCATTCAACTGTTCGAAACGCTCGGCAAACGCCGCGACCTTCTTTAGGATGATGATGTCGTGCTTGATCGTACCTTCGAGGTGCGGACGCTGAACCTTTACGGCGACCTCCTCTCCCGAATGAAGACGAGCTCGATAGACTTGGCCGAGCGATGCCGCCGCGACCGGGTCAGTGTCGAATTCCGAGAAGACCTCGGATATCTTGCGGCCGAGTTCGCGTTCGATGATCTGATGAGCGATCGCGTTCGGGAAGGGCGGCACCTTATCGACGAGCGTGCCGAGCTCCTTCACAAAAGGCAGCGGCAGCAGATCTGCACGCGTGCCCATCGATTGCCCGATCTTGATGAAAGTCGGCCCAAGCTCGATGAGTTTGTTCTTAAGCCATACGGCCTGCCGCTCCTGATGTTCGAGCTTTGTTGCGGCACCGCCGACGATGAACCTTCTCAACACGCGCAAGAACGCATCGAGCACGGTGAATCTCATCCGATGCAGCCATTCGCCGAAAACGGCAGCTCGCGTGAGCGCATACGCACTCGCTCGCCGGGCTGCAAGGCGCTTCTTCTGATGCTTTACGTGAACGTCGTATTGGTCGAGATACAGATAAAGCGACAGCGTCGCGATCACGCGTGAGATGCGAAACAATCGTAGATAACCGCGGATTCCAAGCTTGCCGTCCGACGGCCTGATCTCGTGCGTGTGCGGCTCGTCCCTTTTCTCGATCGGTGCGGCGGCCTTTACAAGCGAAAGGCCGGAAGGCCCGGCCGTCCGCTCAAGCTCTTCGTCATTCTTCTCTTTTAAAGCAAGGTCATTCATCGCGTCGCCTCACAACAATGCGAGCATATTCTTTACGCCCGGCCTCGCGAAATAGTTCCTTGCACGCTTTACGTCTTTGCCTATCTGGTCGGTCAATTCGTTAACTCCGTTGAACTTCCGTTCGTCCCTTATTCGATGCAGGAATCTTACGCGGAGCGCGATGCCATATAGGTCATCTTCGAAGTCCAACACGAACGTCTCGACCGAAGGTTCGCGTTCGCCGCCAAAGGTCGGCCGCACGCCGATATTCGTAACGCTCTTTCGCCATTTGCCGTCGATGAGCGTTGCCGTCGCGTAAACACCGTATCGCGGAATGACGCGGTTTTGAGGCTTGAGATTCGCTGTCGGAAAGCCGATCGTCCGGCCTCGTTGGTCCCCGCGGACGACGACGCCTTCGACGCCGTATGGCCGCCCGAGCATTCTGCGTGCAAGGTTTACGCGTCCAGCGAGCAATTCCTCGCGTATCAGCGAAGAGCTGATACGCCGCCCGCGAAGACGCACCTCGTCAACCTCATCGGCATGAAACCCGAGCTCATCAGACAGCCTCCGCAGAAGGTCTATATTCCCGCTCCGCCCTTTGCCGAACGCAAATCCTTTGCCGAGGTATATCTCCTTTGCACGCAGGCGGTCGTGGATCGTATCCCGGATAAAATCCTCAGCGGACTGGCCCGCGAATTCGAGCGAAAAGCGTATAACGATCGCCTGCTCGATACCGAGGAACTCTAGGTACGAGAGCCGCTGATCGAGCGTCTGAAGAAGCGGCGGGGCAGATTCCGGATGCAGGACGGCACGCGGATGCGGGTCGAACGTGATCGCCGTCGGGATCGCACCGGTCTTTCCTGCCCGCTCGACGACCGTGCGGATGATCTGCTGATGCCCAAGGTGCAGCCCGTCGAAGACGCCAAGCGTCAGGAGCGTCGGCTTTTGGATGTTTGCATTCTCAAGGCCGTGGAATATTTTCATCCTACCAATATCCTGCTTCGCACCTTTTCGTCTTCGTGTGTTTGTGACTTTGTGGCAAATACATGAGGCAATCAATCGCCGAGGTGTCTTCCCGGTACTAAATAGTCTTGCACATAGTCGGCGACCGCCGCGTCAAGTTCCGTAGTTTCGGTCGTGTAGCCCGCATCGCGCAGTCGGGTAAGGTCGGCTTGAGTGTGGTATTGGTATCGATCGCGAAGGTGTTCAGGCATCTCGATGAACTCGACATTTCGCGGTAGTGAAAAGGCGGCAAAGACCGCATCGGCAAGCTCGTTCCACGTGCTCATTCGTCCCGAACCGACATTGAACAATCCGCCGACCCGACCCGCACTCGAACCGCCGCCGAGGCCGCCATAAAAGTGGAGCGTCATATCGACCGCGTCCTTTACATAGACGAAATCGCGGCCAAATTCGCCATCGGCGTACTCGGGGTTGTGGCTCTTGAAAAGTTTGATCTTGCCCGTCTCCTTTATCTGATCGAAGGCCTTGTTCACGAGCGAACGCATATCGCCCTTGTGGTTCTCGTTCGGCCCGAAGACGTTGAAGTATTTCAGCCCGACTATCCGGTCGAAGTAGCCGTTGCGTGCCGCGTACTGGTCGAAAAGCTGCTTCGAATAGCCGTAAACGTTCAGCGGCCGAAGATTGTCGAGCGCGTCCGTACCGTCAGCCATTCCCGCCGAACCGTCGCCATAGGTCGCTGCGGACGACGCGTAGATGAATCGAATGTCATTCTCCAGAGCGAACTCCGCAACGTCCTTCGTATATTGGAAGTTATTGCGGAGCATATAGTCCGAATCGCGTTCGGTCGTCGATGAACACGCCCCGAGGTGAAAGATCGCCTCGGTGTGCTTTAGATCGCCTATGTCGTCAAGAAAATCGTCCGCGTCGATATAGTCGGCAAACTTGAGCGGCGCAAGGTTCTTCCACTTGTCGGTCTCGTCCATCCGATCGACGATCAAGATGTCGTCGCAGCCAAGCTCATTCAGCCGCCAAACGACCGCACTTCCGATAAAACCCGCCCCACCCGTAACGATGATCTTCGCCTCAGCCATAAGAGACAATGATACAATATCCGGCGTTTGGGATGGCCATCATGAGTCGAAGTTGTTTGTTCACGGGTCTGTTTTTCCTCGCGTTTTGCGTGGGTTGTCGATCCACGCATCAGAGTTCCGAAAACACGGTCCCGCAAATATACAATGCGGCTGCGATCCCCTCGCCTACTGAACAGGAGAGTGAAAACCCTCCGGCCGGGAACGATCCTCGAATCATATAGCGATGATTCACGCGTCGGAAAACCACACCGCAGCAAGGTTGAGATCCGGATCATAAAAGGGAGCGGCACCTCACCAAATACCGCTCCGTCGAATATTGCCGAGATCAAATTCTATTCGCTAACTGCCCCGGACACTTGGTCTCTAAAGCAAACCCTTCAACTTGAAACACACGCCATAATGGATGCCGAGCCACATTTCGAGGATTTTAACAACGATGGCTTTAGGGACATCACATTCATGTCGGGTTCCGCCGCAAGAGGCGCGAACGAGATCCGAACTCTTTTGATCTACGACAAACGCGGCGACGATCTTATCCACATCAAAAACTCTGAGGACTACCCGAACCTCGCTTACAACCGTACGCTGAATTGCATTGATTCGTGGATGGTCTATGGTGCGACAACCACGGTCTTTCTTCATCTTGAAGGCGGTATGCTGAAGAAATTTGCTACCGTTGACACGGGGGAAGAGCTTATCGTCAGCGTTATCGGGAAGGACGGCCGCAGAAAAATTATTCGGCGACAAAAAATGTCGCTCGACGATATTTACACGCGTTACACCACATTTGATCCGCCAAGGCCGTAGTCAATTGCTACTTAGACGCACCGTAATGATGCTGTGTCCGTTGACCAGCATTGCTGCCTTGGTGCCGTCAACGCGGAGCTTCCAGATATCGCCATTAACCTGCTTTAGATCGACCTGCGTCCATGTTGCACCAAAATCCCTTGTCGCGAGGAGATATCCATCCGGGCCTCCGGCCAGACCGAAGCCGTTCCCGGTCGGCGAGAAAGCTATCGTCTCCAATTTCTTTGTAACAGGCTTTCCGTCAACTTGCGATCCGGTCCAATTGATAAGGTCGGTGCTTGATTCTAGTCCACCGTCTCGTCGGGTTAGCCAAAACCTTCCATTGAGATCCGGTACGAGAGCGCTAACGTCCCGTTTCAGGTCAGAGCTTGCCCAGGTCTTGCCGAGATCGTCGGTGTATAGGATCTTTCCCATATCAGAAAGGGCCGCAACACGCTTTCCGTCGGAGACGATCGATCGTACATCCCCAACGCCTTCTTCTTTCTTGCAAACCCGCCAGCTATCGCCCCCATCGTTCGTACAAAGTATGACTATCGCGAAGTACGACGTGCCTAACCCCTTATCAACTACATGCGAAGCAGATGCACCGAGAAATCCTGTGTCTTTGTCAACGAAGTGAACCGACTGTATCTCCGTAAGCTTGAACATCTTGAGATCATCATCAAGGTTCTGCCAACTTCGCCCGCCATCAGATGTTCGAATGAGCGTCCGGATGTCATAAGCCCAGCCGTTTTCCGGATCGACGAATTCAAATCCGCCGTCACCGCCTAGGCCTTCGGGAACGTCTTTGCGACCGGAACGGGGAACTTTAACGAATTGCCAGTGCGCTCCAAGATCGGCTGAGTACATCAGCTCATTCGCCTTGTTATCCGGGCTGCCGCGAGACCACAGTATCCCGTTCGCAAAACCGAATCCGGACGTAATTCCCCCCGCAGCCGTAGGCATCGTGTAACTTTGGATAACGCCAAGAGAACCTTGCACGGCTGGTGGTGCCGGCGATTGCGACCGCCAACCGGCGACGAAGACGATCAAGCAGACCGTAGCCAGTAACGCGATTAAAATAAGGCTTTTCATATATCACTTCGTCCGACCGTTTAGGTTGACGGCGAGTGCAACAGGTGTTGCAGCAGTTACAATGATATCACGCTTGTCAAGAGGTATTTTTCCGATGTCGCAGGCAATGGGTAGTTGCCGCATAAATTGGATGCTGAATGAGAAGCACCGCAAGACTGCGGCGTTCACAGCGGAATGTGAAAATTATGCTGTGGATTGCTATCTTTGTAGCTATGTCTGAGCAGGCGGCCGCGGCCGAAACATCGATCCTACATCATCATCGCCGCCGGATGCGGGGGCGCGATCCGCACGAAACTCATCGCGTAGCAACATCGCTCGAACTACTTTTCGATCTGACATTCGTGGTCGCCTTTGCGCAGGCCGCGGCGCAATTTTCGCATTACGTGGCGGACGGACATTTCGGGACGGCGCTGCTCGCTTTTCCGATCTCGGTCTTTGCGATCTGTTGGGCATGGATAAACTTTTCGTGGTTCGCGTCGGCCTTTGACACGGACGATTGGATCTATCGCGTTACGACGATGGTGCAGATGATCGGCGTGCTGATCCTCGCGCTCGGGCTGCCCGATGTTTTTGCGTCGATCGAGAAGGGCGCGTATCTCGACAACCGCATCGTCGTTCTCGGATACGTGATCATGCGGCTCGCGATGGTTTTTCAGTGGTTGCGTGCCGCAAGGCAAGATCCAGCACATCGCCGCGTGTGTATTACATACGCGACGGCGATCTCGCTGGCCCAGATCGGCTGGATCGTGCTGATCTTTCTGAATTTTTCGATCGGCGTCACTCTTGCGCTGACGGCTCTCTTCGTCGGGATCGAGATGCTTGGTCCCTACCTGGCCGAAAGAAAGGATGGCGGCACGCCATGGCACGCTCATCACATAGCCGAACGCTATTCGCTAGTTGCGATCATCGCCCTCGGCGAAGGCGTCGTCGGCACCGTTGCGGCACTCGCTGCCGTTATCGAATCGCAAGGCTGGACGCTCGATGTCGCTCTTGTCGGAGTTGCGGGCACGGGGCTTACTTTCGGGATGTGGTGGGTATATTTTCTCGTGCCTGCGGGTGAAATGCTGCACGAAAAACGCAGCAAATCGTTCGTTTGGGGCTACGGCATGATGGTCACATTCGCGTCGATCGTCGCTACGGGTGCCGGCCTGCACACTGCCGCCTATTTTATCGAACACAAAGCCAAGATCGGTCCGCTTGCCACGCTGCTCTCGGTCGTCATTCCGGTCGTACTCTTTCTCGCGCTGATCTACGCGTTCTATGCGTATTTGGTCGACGCGTTTGACCGATTTCACATCTGGCTGCTGCTCGGCACTCTCCTGGTCGCCGCCGCTGCGATCGCCGCAGCTTACCTCGGCGTCTCGATGCCGATATGCCTCGTCATCCTGATGCTCGCCCCTGTCGTCACCATCATCGGCTACGAAACCCGCGGCCACAAGTTCCAGGCTGAGACGTTAGGCCATCGGCCAGACGCATAGAAAGTTACAAGACCCAGACACACGAAGAGGCCTCGATGACACGCGAAGTGTGCTGAGGCCTCTTCGTATGGTTGGACTATTTCTGCGCTTGCAGTTTTCGGGCGACGGCCTGCACCTCGTCGAGGACGCGCAGGAGGTTGCCGCTCCAGAGTTTTGCGATCTGCTTTTCGGTGTAACCGCGGCGGACGAGTTCGAGCGTTACGTTGAAGGTCTCGTCGGCTCCGTCCCAGCCCTCGACGCCACCACCGCCGTCAAAATCCGAAGAGATGCCGACGTGGTCGATACCGATCTTCTTGACGAGGTAGTCGATGTGGTTGACGAAATCCTTGACGTTGACGTCCGGAGCCGTGTCCTTTAAGCGTTCGTTGATGATGTCCCGATTCTTCGCGCGGAATGCCTGCAGCTTGCCGAAGTACGCCTCGGCGTCGGCCTCGGGCAGCTTCATCATCTCGGCCCGCGAGAGCATCGTGAACCCTTCTTTGGCGGCAAGTTCCTTGAGCATCTCGCTCTGCTTTGCCGAGCGGAGCGCGCTTTTCTCTCTATTCACATAGCTGCGGAAAGCAACGGCCTGCACGACGCCGCCATTTCTTCGAATGGCCTCGAGCTGTTCGTCATCGAGGTTGCGGCTGTGGTCGCAAAGAGCGCGTGCACCCGAATGCGAAGCGATCACGGGAGCCTTGCTGAGGGCGATCGCCTGCAGGTTCGATTGTTTCGACGGGTGCGAAAGGTCGACCATAATGCCCCATTTGTTCATCTCGGCGATCGCCTTCTTGCCGAGCTCGCTAAGGCCATTGTGGAGCCAGACGCCGTCGGCCTCGCCTGTGTTCGAATCGGCGAGCTGGCTGTGGCCGTTGTGTGCCAGCGACATATAGCGTGCACCGCGGTCGGCAAATTCCTTGATACGCGAAAGGTCGGTGCCGATCGGGTAGCCATTCTCAACGCCGATCATCGCGATGAGCTTGCCCTCTTTGTGCAGGCGTCGAACGTCCGCGGATGTCAGCGCAAGGCCGATGTCATTCGGTGCGTACCTTTCAACGAGGCGATGGATCGCATCGAATTTATCGATCGCGTTCTTATACGCGGCTGCGTAGCCCGCATCGGTGAGCGGCCCCTGGCCTGTGTAAACGATCATCCACGATACGTCGAGCCCGCCTTTACGCATCTTCGGGATGTTGACCTGCGTGTTGAGGTTTTGCGAATAATTCACCGCGTCGGTGAAGTTCCGCGTGCTGATGTCGTTGTGCGTGTCGAGCGTGATGACCTTCTTGTGTATCTTCAATGCCTTCGCACGCAATTTCGCCTCAGCCTTGTCGTCGTGCGTCTGTGCAAAAAGAGAGATGCCCGGCAGCGACAAAAAGAACGCCGCGGCCGCAATGCCCGTTAGGATCCGTTTCATTTGTATTATCTCCGAATTAAGTATGGTGAGGTTAGATTACCTTTCAAAGCCACACCGCCGCAAACCGAGAAGTCGCGAGGGAAGTGACCGATATCGGAGCCGACACTCCTGTCCGCATGAGTGCGAAGCACGAACAAACGTGCTCACGGCTCTAATGATCCGGCAACCGAATCGTGCGATTTTCGCCGCAAGCGGCGATGCGGACAGGAGTGTCCGCGCTCCGCCACAAACGCCAAGGCGGCATCTCATCTGAGTGGTTGCGATTGCCGCCGCATTCACCGACCTCTCGATGCCGCTCTGCCTGATAATCCTTACACCCGCTCCCGTCGTCACAGCCATCGTCTACGAAACCCGCGGCCACAAAAACCAAGCCGCAATGCTCGGCCACCACGACGAAGCATAATGCGCGATGACAATTCAGAAGGTTATAATACGGCCCACCACGGTGCAGCAATGATTCCGTTGCTCAGCAGTCGAATCTCGGGGTCGCAACTCAAAATTACTCCCCGTTTTGTATTGGCATACTTTTCGCGAAATGCAACCAGATATCGCGTCTCTCGACTGCCAATATCTTTTGCTGCTTTGATCTCAAGGGCAACTATTTGTTGATTGTCTTGGAGGATAAAATCGACTTCTTGACCGCTTGACGCTCGCCAATGATATACCGCGCGACCTGGCGCTTCATCACGCCATTGAAGCAAGTCACAGCAAACCAGTGTTTCAAGATGAAATCCGGTTGGCTCAATCTCGCGGGACCCGGCAAGAGCAAGCGCAGGATCGACAGCAAATACTTTAGGAGCTTTGATTTCGCGTTGGCTTGCATTACGTGAGTACGGCTGAACGACCTCAACCAAATAGCTTCTTTTAAGGGCATCTATCCATCTGCGAACGGTGTTTACCGATACGCCCAAGTCGTGGGAGTATGCCGAAGCGTTAAAAACCTGCCCCGTCCATGAGCAGACAAGTCGAAGAAAGGTCTCAAAGCGTTCCGGAGACTCAACCTCTAATATCTCTCGGATATCTCGATTGGCGAAAGTTACTATGTAATCATTCAATATCTGTAGGCGATAATCTTCGGACACCGCCAGAGATCTCGGAAAGCCTCCGACAGTTACAATATCTCGCCAGTCAAGCTCGCCGCTACTCGCCGCGCGAGCCTCTAGTTCGGCGAGTATCTGCGATTCATCGTTCTTAAACAGAAAGCTCCAACCGGGCTGAATCGCATCGAAACGCAATTCACTAAGAAGCAATGGTCGAAGCGTTCGGTATGCAGCACGACCTTGCAGTGAGTCGCCGATCTTGCCAAGCATTTGTGGTTGATTTGATCCACTTAGCAAATAAGCCCCCGCACGTTGTTCCTGATCAACGATTGCCTTTATAGCCAAAAACAGCCCGGGCGCCCTTTGTGCCTCATCGATAAAGGCTTTCGGGCCTAACTCGTCAAGCAGTAGTTCGGGAACGTCAATAGCCTTGCGAAGATAATCAGTGTCATCGAGCGTGCACGTTGTAAATCCTTGATCCTCGGCTATCGTTTGGCAAAGCGTGCTTTTGCCAACTTGCCGGGCGCCCATTACGGCTACAACCGGGTAAATGTCCAGATCGCGACGGACTGTTTGTTCTAATACTCGAGGAAATTTAGTAGTTGCCATAGAACATAAAATAGTTGCTATAAAACATAAAATACGTTATATTTGCTATCAGTAGAGAATATAACGTATTGGTATGGATATGACAAACGACTATTCGCTCGATGATTTACTTGATTTTCTGTCACATACGGGCAATAAAGGGATGATGCCGACAGCGACCTCCAGGGCATTTGCCGTTGCCGCTCGCAACGTATTTGGTGTATTAGATCCGGAAGAACAAAAGAATATTGGCAAGATCAGTTTAGAAGCCGTCATTAAAAGATTCAACAACAAAAGGGCACGAGATTTCAATCCCGGCTCACTGAAAGAATATGCCCGAAGAGTTCAACGGGCAGTTGAACTCTTCGAACAGTGGAAAGAAAATCCCGCTGACTTTTCAGTCAAAACACGAGCCACCAATACTCGGCGAAAATCGACCAAGATAAAGAACGGTGACAACGTCAAAGAACGGGCTTCGACCTCTACGGATCCGGTGACGACTCCGGTGCCGTCCGGTCGCCACGGAACTTATCAGTCGTCATTCCCAGTCGGCACGGGACGTGTGATCACAATTTCAAATATTCCGGAAGATCTATCCTCGTCGGAAGCAGAGAAACTAGCACAATTTGTTAGAATGCTTGCTGTCGCCTAGCCAAAAAATAACGACGACCTTCTAGCTCAACAAGCAAGGCCGGTTGTTAGGGACTATTTTGATAGGCATTTCCACTACCAACCCAAGATATACGCGAACATCAGCGGGGCGACGATCGAGGCGTCGGATTCGACGATGAACTTCGGCGTGTCGGCGGCGAGTTTCCCCCAGGTGATCTTCTCGTTAGGGACGGCGCCGGAGTAGCTGCCGTAGCTGGTCGTTGAGTCGCTGACTTGGCAGAAGTAGCCCCAGACGGGAACATTCTCACGCTGCAGGTCCTGGTGCAGCATCGGGACGACACAGATGGGAAAATCGCCCGCGATGCCGCCACCGATCTGGAAGAATCCGATCGTGGAATCTTCGCTTGCATTCTCGGTGTACCAATCGGCGAGGAACGTCATATATTCGATGCCGGTGCGAACGGTGTGGACGTTCTCGACGTCGCCGGTGATCACGTGGCCCGCGAACATATTCCCCATCGTCGAATCTTCCCAGCCCGGCACCACCATGGGCAGGTTCTTCTCCATCGCCGCGTACATCCACGAATCTTTTAGGTCGATCTGGTAGAACTCCTCCAACGAGCCATTTCGCAAAACCTCGTACATAAATTCGTGCGGGAACATCCGGCGGCCCTCAACGTCGGCACGCGTCCAGACCTCGACCATCGCGTTCTCGAGCCGTCGCATCGCCTCCATTTCCGGGATGCACGTGTCAGTCACGCGGTTCATATGGCGGTCGAGCAAGGCTTGCTCATCAGCGGGCGTGAGATCGCGATAATGCGGCACGCGTTCATAAAAATCGTGTGCGACGAGGTTGAAAAGGTCTTCTTCGAGGTTCGCACCTGTGCAGGAAATGATCTGCACCTTGTCCTGCCGGATCATCTCCGCCAACGACAAGCCCAGCTCCGCCGTGCTCATCGCCCCGGCGAGCGTGATCATCATCTTCCCGCCGCCTTCGAGATGTCTCTTATACGCTTCCGCCGCGTCAACGAGCGCCGCTGCATTGAAATGCCGATAGTGATGTTTGATAAAGTCCGTTATGGCTGCGTTCATTTCTCAATGATAAATTGTACCCACGAAAAACACGAAAGATCCGAAACAGGATCTTTCCCGTCAATCCGTCGCGAGTCAACCGTATTAGATCACGCACCTGGTCGAGAAGTTGGGTGGACCCGGCATCTTTTTCGCTTGATAATGAGTCAATACAGTCGTATTATCAGCGGCGTTGGTGTTAATCAATAGTTAGACCACGCGCGAACAAAATGGAGGTTCACATGAAAATTCTCGTTCCCTTAGCCCTCTTTTCAGCCCTTCTTGTTTCTGCTTGTGCAAGCTCTCCGAATAACAAGGAGACCAGCCGAACGCCTGCGGCGGCACCATCAATGTCCTCCCCACATTCATATCAGTGCAAGAGCGGCGAAACGATTGTTGCATCCTACCCTTCCACCGACTCGGCTACGGTCCAATACAAGGGTAGTAGCTACAACATGAAAATCGCGGTTTCTGGCAGCGGCTCTCGTTACATCGGTGGCGAGTTGGAGTGGTGGACAAAGGGTTCTGGCGCCGGATCAACGGGAACCCTTATGCGCCACAATTCCGACGGCACATCTGGTGAAAGCATCGAGCTTTGTACGGAGTCGTAAGTGTGGTCTAACAATTCCTTCAAGCCGACGCCGCTTCGCGGCGCGGCTTAACTCAGGTGTGAGGCCACTCGGCACGCTTATGAACGAAGAACAAGCCGATAGAATGATTGAGTTGCTGGCCGACATCAACGACCAGCTAGTTACGTTGACAGACCGCGTCGAGGCTGTAGAGAGCAAGTTGAGCAGTCCTGGTGGCGTTGAGGACCTGCTGGGCGTCATAGACGTGCGCATCGAGGATGTGGTGAGCGAGTTGAGCAGTGTTTGTGTTGCCGTTGAGGAAAAGTTGGGCATCATAAACATGGGCATCGAGGATGTGGTGAGCGGCATTTCACTTTTGGAGACGACTGTTTCACTCAAAGAGTGATACGATGATTACGTGACCTAACCATGCGCTGCAGCGAACCCGGCGGGAGCGTCGCGGTTGCAATCGTCGCGTCCCGTACGCCGGGTCGCTGAGCTTGGGTCGTTAGGCGGCACTCATGGGCTGAGTCCGGTAGGTGAAGAAAAGTGTAGCCATTTCTATCTTCGCAGCGGCGGCAACGTTTTTCTCATTGTGTTTGCTGTTCTCTGGCGCGCCAGACAATGCGGGATTGCTTGCATCGCTAAGCCCAGTAGATGCAGTAGATGGTCTCGCCTTCGCCCTATCATTTGCCGCCGGCGTACCCGCCACAGCCGCGACTGTTGCTGCCATCACAGTGTTCGTCTCGGCTCCTGTCGCAGTGTTTTTGATCGCATACCGATTTCTTCGCCGCTATGATGGCTAGATCGGTCAACAGGGATGCCGTGGCGACTACGGTGTGAGCCGCCTAGCAATTCGTTAAAGGAGAAACTACATCGAGCGCTCTCGGGTAATGTCGATTTCGTGCGATGCGAGAATCTGGTCGCATTGCGGCATTCTCGCCGCCAATGACTTCCCTATCGATATCGTAATGCAAGATCCTCAAAGCCAATCTGAGATAGACACTCTGATCGCCGCTTTCTTTGCGGCCTTTGATAACAGGGATGGCCGCGTGCCCAAAGAGGACGAGGTAACTCGATCATTCTCAGAGATGGCTGCTATTACGGTTCATCGTGATGACCGATCCGAAGTTCTCTCGCCGATCGAGTTTGCGGAGCCGCGAATTAGCCTGCTGAATGACGGCACTCTGGTTGATTTTCACGAGTGGGAAGATTCATCTTCGACGGAGATTGTGCGGGCGATCGCAGTGCGCAGATCGCGTTATTCTAAAAACGGCACCCACAACGGCGCTCCTTATTCCGGCTCCGGCACAAAGTTCTTTCAGCTGGCTCGCTTTTCGGTCGGCTGGCGAATAGTGGCACTGTCATGGATCGACGATGCTGAGTAACTTGCGGCAGCCGGTCAGAGGATCAACCGTAGAAATGAATACTACTGCAGGTCGAGATCACGGATCGGGACAAAGCGTGAATATCCTTCCACAAATCTCTTTTCTTCGCGGATCGAAATGGTAATATTCGAGGGAGCACTTCTCTAGGGTTCTACTCGCACGGTCTAATGGAGAAAGAGGATGCTGAGCTATCAAGAGATCCTGATACGGTTGTTGTTGGCTGCGTTGTTGGGCAGCGTCGTCGGCTTGGAGCGTGAGCGTCTCGAGGAGGTTGCGGGCCTTCGCACGCATATGCTCGTGGCGGTCGGTGCGGCGATCTTTATGCTCGTCTCGGCTTTCGGGTTCAACGATATTCTCGGCCAGCCGAACGTAGTTCTTGATCCGTCGCGTGTTGCCGCACAGGTCGTAAGCGGCATCGGCTTTCTCGGTGCGGGAACGATCATAATGCGGCGGACGATCGTGCACGGCCTGACGACGGCGGCGAGTCTTTGGGCGGTTGCGGCGATCGGGCTTGCGGTCGGCGGCGGGCTTTATTTTGGTGCGGTTGCCGCGAGCGTCGTCGTCCTGATCATCCTCGTCGTCATCAAACCGATCGAGCGGCGATACTTTGCTCACCGCCGCCCACGTACTCTTACCCTTAGGATCGATCGGCATGCGTTCTCCCTGCCCGCACTCGAATCTGCCGTTGAATCGGCAGGCCTGCGAATGCAGAGTATCCTTTTCCAGCCCGGCGAGAGCGATGACGAAGAGACGGTTGCGTTGACGGTGGATCGTGCCGCGACCAGCAAGGTAAATTCGCTGATGGACGATCTACGCAATATGCCCGGCATACGCGAGATCCGCCGCGATATCGAATGATCCAGACGGACTTAGAAAATTCGAAAAATTTTTGGCAAAACGGCGTGGTTGATCACGTCATATATGTAAGGCGCATCAGCTTTTGTCATAGAATTCCACTTATGCTTTGGGCGAAAGCATGAAATGAAGCGCTTCTGGTCAGGGATCTATAAGGAGAAAAGATAATGGCGATTTTATTTGGGATCGACGGCACGGGCCCTTCTTCAAACAGCGAGTATGCTGCGGACTTCAGATACAGTTTTGTCAACCAAATGTGCGGCACGTCGAACTATCGGCGTGGGCCGTCGGCCCTGGGTGGCGGGCTCGAAGATGCGATGGCTGCCGGCGTCAACTATGTTGTCACGGCCCTTAAGTGTGTCGTTGATAAAAGGGTCTTGCTGACGGGATATAGCCGCGGTGCTCTCGGTGCAGTTGTGATAGCAAAGCGGCTTCAGAAGCTGAACATCGGTGTCGATGCGATGGTTTTGTTCGATTGCGTTGACAGATATCTGTATGCGGATGGCGAGACCATTCCGAATAATGTTGCCGAGGTGCTGCATATCCGACGCGACCCCGCGGCGAGGTCACGAATGAGCTTTGGCAATGACGGAACAAAATACACCGCGCCGACAAAATACACTGAGAAGTTCTATTTCGGCACCCACGGCGCGATGGGCGGCACGTATTGGAAGCCCACTGCCGGACAAGGCGAAGCGGATTATGTCGATGAAGGGACTGCGGAGGCTATCGCAAACACCCCGGCCCCAAGCATTTTCGGAGCCCTCGACCCGCGATATGCAGCAAATGTAAAAGCATACAAGACCAATGTGACTTTCAGGCGAGACAAACAATGTTCCGAACAGATAGCCAAGGAGAATAATGATTGGCTGAGTAAGCATGGGTTCCCGACGATCAGGTGCGTTTAGCAGTTGCGCCGTTTATCGCAAGGTCGTTTCGCAACCTTTCTGAGCAAGATGGGACGATATCATGAGCGGTCGGGCTATCGGATCGTGACTGCGGTCTTCGGTCTCGGACTGTTGATCCTCGGTGGTTATGTCTGCGTTTTTGGCGAACTCGACGCCGTGCTCAGATATCTTGTCGGCTCGGTGATCTTACTGCTTGGCGGAGACTTGGTCCTGTCGGCATTACGCAGGAAAGAATCCTTGTTGTCCAAACTCGGTCCCCTCCCTTGAGCGATACTAACGCGACGATGAACTCAACTTTGATCTTAAGCGACCTTTTTCGACAGATGGCGTGGGCCGACGCTGCTACGTGGAGTGCTGTCCTCGCGTACGCTCCTGCGGCGGGCGATGGACAGATCCGCGAGCGGTTGCATCACATACATCTTTGTCAGCACGTTTGGCTTAAGATCTGGAGTGAGGACTCATTCGACCCGCACGCCGGCGAGTCGCTCGACCTTGCGGACCTTGCAAATTGGGCACGCGACTATCACGAAGAGGTCGACGTGTACTTTGCCTCGCTCGACGAATCCGCCCTCGCCCGAAAAGTGATCGTTCCCGAGACGGGCGATGACTTTCAGCAGCCCCAGCTTTGGGAAAGCTTTGTTCAGATCACAACTCACAGCACGTATCATCGAGGACAGGTAAGCGCACGCCTACGCGAGATAGGTGGTGAACCTGCTCAGACAGATTTCATCGCGTGGGTCGGCCTCGGCAAACCGATGGCAGAGTGGAAATGATCGTCACTCTTGTGCGAAATTGTCATCGACAAAAATGATTGACATTACCGCGGTAATGTAACTAGTATCTATTGTATGAGTATGATCAGATCGCGAATAACGGCGCAGGGTCAGATATCGGTGCCTGCTGCGATCCGCCGGAAGCTCGGACTAGGTCCCGGCTCTGTCATCGAATGGGAAGAGCACGGCGACGAAGTTTTGGTACGAAGGGCCGGCCGATACAGCAGCGAGGACATCCATAACGTGCTTTTCAAAGAGCCGCCAAAGCCGATCAAGTTGGACGAAATTAGAGAGGCGATCAGAACCCATATAAGGAAGAAGCATGCACGCCGTTGATACGAACGTTCTCATCAGGCTTTTGGTGAGGGACAACCCGAAACAAACTGCTTCTGCCGAAAGATATATAGAGAACGGAGCGTGGGTTTCGCTACTCGTTCTTATTGAATCGCTATGCGTTCTGGATTCGTATTACGAGAAAACCAGAGCCGAGATCGCAAAGGCTGTCCACCTACTTCTGAATCACGCATCACTTGTCATTCAAGATCCTGAAACGGTCGCGAGCGCGCTACAATCCTTTAATGAAGTTAAGGGAGTTAGTTTCTCTGATTGCCTGATAATTGCGGTCGCGCATAAGGCGGGGCATAGACCACTCGGAACCTTCGACGCAAAACTTGCGAAGGTTGATGGTGCTGTATTGCTTTAGGGACTCCTTGTCGAAACTATGCGCTGGCTTGAGTTGAAGATCCCGCCGCTGCTGGTCGTCATAGGTTTTGGACTCGCGATGTACGGTGCGAGCTGGCTGTTCCCGCACACGAGTTTTGCGATGCCCGGACAGCCCTTTGTCTCGTGGATCTTCGAGGCGCTTGGCGGCGTAACGATCGTTTCCGGGGTTCTCGCGTTTCGCAGTATGAAGACGACGGTAGATCCAAGATCGCCCGAAAAGGCGTCAAGCGTCGTTAAGATTGGCATTTACCGCTTGACGCGAAACCCGATGTATCTGGGTATGTTACTGCTGCTTGCGGCGTGGGCGTTCTACCTCGCCAACTTTATTGCAATTCTCCTGTTAGCAGGTTTTGTCCTCTATATGACCCAATTCCAGATCAAACCTGAGGAGCGGATCTTGAGCGAAAAATTCGGCGCTGAATATGAAGAGTTTCTCTCGGAAGTCCGCCGGTGGATCTGAAATGCGAATATGATGTTGATTCGGGCGACGATCGTCTGGCTTGTGATCCTCGTGTTTGCCGTTCTGAACGGCATCCTTCGAGAGGCCGTGCTTTTCCCAGCAGTGGGAAGGGTCCCGGGATTTATCACTAGCGGGATCATCCTCGGCCTGATCATCTTCGTGGTCGCGTACCTTACGCTACCTTGGATAGATGCGGCCGGCTCGAATCAGCTCCTTCTGATCGGCTTTCTTTGGCTGATGCTTACGCTTGCGTTCGAATTTTCATTCGGTTTGGCACGCGGAGTTAGCCTCGACGAAATACTTTCCGCATACTCATTCAAGGAAGGGAATATTTGGCCGCTTGTACTTTTGTTAACCCTCTTTGCGCCGATGCTTGCCGCAAAAGTCCGAACTAGGCGTTGACGACTAGGCCGTCGCACGCAAATTGCACACCATCGGGCAGCAGGCGCGAATCGCGTTCGTGCAGGATGTCGTGATTCAGGTGCGTCAGGTACGCCCGTTTTGGGGAAAGATCGGCGATGATCTCAAGAGCCTCTTCAAGGCATAGATGCGTTGAATGCGGCTTTATCCGAACACAATCCAGGACAAGTACGTCAAGGCCGCGAAGAGCATCCATCGAAGCCGGCGGTATCTGCTTGAGGTCCGTCGCGTATGCAAAATCGTTGAGGCGATAGGCGATAACGGGCAGTTTTCCGTGGGTGACTTCGATCGGCGTGATAAGGAGGTCTTCGCCAATATTGAACGGTGCCTGCGGAACGACCGTATGCGGGATCAATTGTGGGAGTCCGCCGCCAAAATGCGACGGTTCAAAAATGTATTGGAAGATCCTGCGAAGGTCGATCCACGCTACGTCATTCGCGAATACCGGCATCGCTCCGTATCTAAAATTCAATGGACGAATGTCGTCAAGCCCGAAGACGTGGTCAACGTGGCAATGCGTTATTAGGACCGCATCCAGATAATTGATCCCAGCGCGCAAGGCCTGCTGTCGAAAGTCGGAAGAAGTATCGATCAGAACCGTTCGTCCTGCATTTTCGATAAGCACAGATACGCGAAGCCGTTTGTCCCTCGGATCCTCCGATCGGCACGTCTCACAGTCGCACCCGATCGAAGGTACGCCGGTTGAGGTCCCGGTTCCGAGAAAGGTCAGTTTCATAAAATGGTTGTACGCGTGGCAAAATTCGCGGAACCCAACGAGATCAGCAAGCTACTTTTTCCCCAGAATGTCGTCGCCCGAAAACTTTGCGGCTGCTTGTGCCTTGAGCTTCTCTTCGGTTGCGCGAACAAGACGGACGTACTGCATTCTGAGATCGGCGAGGAGCCCTTCGATTAGGCGTGCCTCTTGCGGGTGGAGGTTCCCCTTGGTCTTATCGCGGAGCATGCCCAGGACATCGAGCCAATATTTCGCTGATTCTAGGTCGAGGCTCCGCTTTCCGGTCGCAGGATGCGGCATCGCGCCGAGCGATGCTGCGGCGTTCGTAGCAAGTGTCGAGAGAAAGTTGACGAAACTCGCCGGGTCTTCCGCACCGGGGATCTCTGCATCGGCGTCAAAACTCTCATCATTCGTATCAGACGCAACGTGCAATTCGGCCTGTTCAGCTTGTGGAATTTCGGCGCGAGTCGGGTCGGTTCCTATTTCCGGCTCAGGCTTCTGAGCGGCTGCGGGCTTTGGCTCAGGCTCCCGGTCAAGAACGACGCCTTCGCGGAGAGTTCCGTCCGCGTTGAACTTTCGCCTGTCTGCGACCTTGAAATGTACCTTTTCGTTCTCGTCGTCGTGTCCGATCATAATTTTGCAAACCCTCAATACCCAACATTTTACCATTTGCCCGGCGGTCTTATCTAAAGACACAAGCGGCGAAGATAGACTTTCAGTAGCGAACTGTTTTCTAATTACTAACAACGATGTCAAAAGCTTTCGATGAACTTGTCGCAGTAATGGAGCGTCTGCGCGCGCCCGGCGGCTGCCCGTGGGACAACGAACAAACGTATGGTTCGCTCGCCCGATATCTGCTGGAAGAGGCGTACGAGACTTTCGATGCGATCCAGGAGGCGGAAGAGACGGGCGATACGACCCATCTACGCGAGGAACTGGGTGACCTTTTGCTGCAGGTCGTGTTTCATTCGACGATCGGCAAGGAACGCGGCGATTTTACGATCGATAGCGTGGCTGAAGAGGTTACGCGAAAGCTCGTGCTTCGTCATCCGCATGTTTTCGGTGATGCAAAGCTCGAACGCGCACAGGATGTACTCGACAACTGGGACAAGCTGAAAGCAAACGAACGTGCGGCATCCGGCAAGGCCGAGACCGTCTCCGGTTCGATCCTTGACGCTGTTCCGGTCCATTTTCCTGCCTTGATCGAGGCTCTAAAGCTTACTTCAAAAGCAGCAAAGAAAGGCTTTGACTGGAAAGAGGTCGACGATATCTTTGAAAAGCTTGACGAGGAGGTCGGCGAACTACGGAAGGCGATCCGCAACAAGGATACGGAAAATACGGCAGAAGAGATCGGCGACCTCCTGTTTGTCATTGCAAATCTCGCCCGCCGCCTGGAGGTTGAGCCCGAAACTGCCCTCAAACAGACGAACCGTAAGTTTCGCCAGCGCTTTGCCTATGTGGAGGAAGCGTTGTCAGCAGACGGGAAGACCCTCGAAGAAGCAAGTCTTGAGGAAATGGACGATCTTTGGAACGAGGCGAAGGCCATTTAGGAGTTTGTTATATCCAAATCGCTGAGGGAATTCAGTGTTGTGACTGAATTGTATCTACACTGTAATTACGTCGTGAGTCCTGGATTGGGGTTTGCGTGGGGGGGAAATCGTCGTAAACTAAGTCTATCAACCGAATATGTTGCTGAGCAGTGAATACGTGGCCTCATAGATCGCGGGATCTTTCGAAGCACGAGCGCCGGCAACGTTCAACGTCGAAACGTCTGCGAGCCGAAGCCATTCGCGTGCCTTATCGGCGGCATTCTCAAGCGAAAATCGGTAAAGTTCCGCTACGAGTACAGGCCGCCGATGCTTTCCTGCGACCTTCCATGTAAGAAGTGTTCCACCGGTAAGCTTTCCGTTTGTAACGATCAGCGTTGCGTCGGACTCAATGACATTTCGCTCGGTGCGTTCTGCCGGATCGGCTGAATCGAGCTCTATCAAACCCTTGTATTTATCAGGGATTTTGCCGTCTTCAGCCCAACGTCCAAGCGGGATGAAGCCTCCATAGTGAAAGTGGTGGTCGATCGCCCAGTCGAGAGCTGCTCGGTCGGCGCCTGTCTGTCCGCCGGAAATGATCGTGGTTACCTTACTCGGCAAACATCTCCTGCAGGCGGTCAAGCGTCGCCTTTCTTTCGCTCTTTCCGATCGAACCGATCCTCTTTACAAGACGTTCAACATCAACCGTTCGCAGCTGATCGAGTACGATAGACCGTTCAGAGTTGAACACATTTGCAGGAACGCGAGTCGGATAGCGGTCGGTTGTTGTGGAGACGGGTGCAACAATGACAGAGCTGAGGTGGCGATTCATCTCATCTGGAGAGACAACTACGCAAGGCCGGGTATTCTTAGCTTCCTTGCCGATCTCTTCATCGAGATTTAGAAGATAAATATCAAAACGCTCTACCATTGCCACTCCTTCTTCTCGAATTCATTAGGCAGGTTCTCTGCCGTGTCCTCAGCATCGTGCTCCGCCATCGCTTTGAAGGCCTCGTCCCAACCGCTTCTTGGAATTGCTGCATTCCGTATAAGAATACCGCCATCGAGCACTTCCAACTCGACATCGCCCGAGATCCCGGTCTGTTCAAGAAGAACTTTGGGAAGGCGTATCCCTTGAGAGTTCCCGATCTGAATTATCTGTGATCGCATAATTACAAAGTAATTATCATTCTACCATCGAAGTGTTTCGAGAACCTGCCTTTCGGACTATCGGATCTCGGTATCGCCAGTCAGATAAGGTCGGAGCACATCGGGGATCGTGATCGAACCGTCTGCCTGCTGATAATTCTCAAGCACGGCGATCCAAGTGCGGCCGACCGCGAGGCCGCTGCCGTTGAGTGTGTGAACGAACTCGGGTTTGGCACCGCCTGCGCGTTTGAAACGAGTGCCCATCCTCCGGGCCTGAAAATCACCGCAATTCGAGCAGCTAGAGATCTCGCGATAGGTTTGCTGCGACGGCAGCCAAACTTCGATGTCGTATGTCTTTCGTGCAGAAAATCCCATATCACCGGTCGAGAGCACGACTGTGCGGAAAGGCAGTCCGAGCAGCTGGAGGATTTTCTCGGCGTTTGCGGTAAGTTCCTCGTGCTGCTTTTCGCTCTCCTCCGGCAGGCAAAGCTTTACAAGCTCGACCTTTTCGAACTGATGCTGGCGAATAAGCCCACGTGTATCGCGGCCATAGCTTCCGGCTTCGCTCCTAAAGCATGGCGTATAGGCGACGAACTTCAGCGGCAGGCTTGACGCGTCCAGGATCTCGTCCCGATGGTAATTGGTCACCGGAACCTCAGCGGTGGGAATAAGCGAAAAGCCTCGCTCGTCCGTCAGATTAAAAAGGTCTTCCTCAAACTTCGGCAGCTGGCCTGTGCCAAAAAGACTGTCGCGATTTACGATCAGCGGCGGCTGGGTTTCGCTATAACCATGCTCGCGCGTGTGCACGTCGAGCATAAAGTTGATGAGTGCGCGTTCGAGCCTTGCGCCTTTGCCGTTAAGGATCGCAAAGCGGGAGCCCGCGACCTTCGCCGCGCGTTCGAGATCGAGGATGCCAAGGTTGGTCCCAAGGTCGACGTGATCCTTTACCTCGAAACCGAATTCACGCGGTGTGCCCCATCTGCGTACCTCAACATTTGCTGATTCATCGGCGCCGATGGGGACGTCTGCCGCCGGCAAATTCGGCAAGCCCGAAAGAAGTTCGCGCATTGCGGCGTCCGCATCATCACGTCGCTTCTCAAGCTCGGCCTGCCTTTCCTTCAACCCGGTGACGGCGGCCTTTTTCTCCTCAGCCTCTGCCTTTTTGCCGGACTGCATCAAGGCTCCGATCTCTTTGCTGGCAGTATTTCGCTCGTGATTGACGGCGTCCGCCTCGCTATTGACGCGACGACGTTCGGCGTCGAGTTCGGCGAAGTGGTCGAGTGCGTCGGGCGGAAAGTTCCGGGCTTTCATCGCGGCACGGACCGCCTCAAGATTCTCTCTTACGTAATTTGGATCAAGCATTTTAATAACGAAAACTTTGTATCACAATTATCAGGCTTCTCGGCGTAACTGCAAACCGAAGGCGGTTGAAATCAGCTTGTACGAAAAAGGCGAAGCTGCCGGAAGCGGACACGCTCCCAAGCAGCTTCTTGTCTTCAGACGACCTGTCGGATCTACCAGATCAGACAGGCATCTTTTCGCACCATCGCCTGGCCTTGCTTGCAGCCGAATGCCTTAGCGAATTCAGGCATATTCGAGAGCGGGCCATTAACACGCCATTTCGCAGCAGAGTGCGGGTCGGTCAGCACCTGGCGCCGTTCGAACTCCGGCGTTGCCTTTGTCGCCCAGACCTGTGCCCAGCCGAGGAAGAACCGCTGTTCGGGCGTAAAGCCGTCGATGTTCTCGATCTCCTTGCCCTTTAGAGCATCAACCAATGCCGTGTATGCGATCGCGAGGCCGCCGAGGTCGCCGATATTCTCGCCCAACGTCAATTTGCCGTTGATATGTACTCCCGGCTGTACCTCATAGCCGTCGAATTGATTTGCAACGCACGCTGCACGCTCTTCGAATTTTGTTCTATCTTCGGGTAGCCACCATGATGCGAGGTTGCCTTGAGCGTCGAACTTGCTGCCGGAATCATCGAACCCGTGCGTGATCTCGTGGCCGATAACCGCACCGATCGCGCCGTAGTTGATCGCGTCGTCTGCCTTGAAATTGAAAAACGGAGGCTGCAGAATGCCCGCCGGGAACGTGATCTCGTTGTTGGAACTCGAATAAGAGGCGTTCACGGTCGGTGGCGAGAAGAACCAACGCGTTTTGTCCGCAGGCTTTCCGATGTCGGCGATGTTTCGCTTGATCTCGAAGGCCCGTGCACGAAAGACGTTACCGGCATAGGAGCTTCGGTCGATGTCGAGGCCCTTGTAGCCGCGAGGATGTTCGTTATAACCGATCTTTCGCTTGTAGGTGGCGAGCTTCGCCAGAGCCTTCTCCTTGGTCGCAGGTGTCATCCAATCGAGTCCGTTGATGTGCGACTTCATTGCGACAAACAGGTTATCGATGAGCTGGTTCATCCGGGCCTTTGCTTCCGGTGTGAACTCGGTCTTTACATATTCCGCACCGAGGGCCTCGCCAAGCGTACGGTCGGTTGCCGAAACGCAGCGTTTCCAACGAGGCTCCTGCTCTTTCGTCCCCGAAAGATAACGGCCGTGAAAATCAAAGCTTGCGTCTGCGAGAGCCTTCGGCAAGTAGCTGGCGGACGAATCGAGCACCATCCAGCGGAAATAGGTTTTCCACTGATCGACCGGCACGTCCTTTAACATCGTGTTCACTTCTTTGAAGAAGTCCGGTTGGCCAAAATTGAGGGTTTCCGGGACAGGGATCCCGCGGCGTTTCATATAATCCTTGAGTGAGAGATTCGGGATGATCGCCTGTGCATCCGCGAGCTTTATCTTGTTGTAGTTCTTGTCCGGATCACGCATTTCCACGGGCGCCTTTGATGCTTTGGCAAGCCGCATCTGGATAGCCATCACGGTGTCGGCGTTTGCCTTCGCCTCGGCCGGTGTATCGCCCGACATATCAAAAACCTTCGTCATATACTCGACGAATTTCGCGCGAGTTTCGGCCATCTTGGCGTCGTCTTTCGTGTAGTAATCCTTGTTCGGAAGCGAAAGGCCGCTTTGGCCGGAGTTAACGATGACCGAGTTCGAATCTTTCGGGTCGCGGCCGCCGCCAAAACGGAAAACCGACGGAAAGCCTTGGTTGTGAAGGTCAGCGATCTCGCGTGTAACATCGCTCATCGTCTTGAGTTTTGCGATCCGCTCAAGAACCGGCTCGATCGGCTTGATACCATTCGCCTCGATCGCAGATTCATCCATACATGCGGAGTAATAATCGCCGATCAACTGCACATCACTACCTTTTTTCGGGGACTTTGCAGCGGCCGCGTTATCAAGGATATCGTGCAGAATATCGCGGTTGCGATCGCCGAGGATATTGAAAGTTCCCCAACGGGCCTGTGATGCAGGGATCTCGGTGTTCTTGATCCACGTGCCGTTCGCAAATTGAAAGAAATCGTCGCAGGCATCGGCATTCCGATCCATACGCGAGATATCGAACGCCGTCTGTCCGAAGGCGCTTGAAGTAAGCGTCGCAAAAACGAACAGAGCGACAAGGTAACGTTTAGCAGTTGAACGCATAAGCTCTCCTAGAGTAGGTCTAATTTAAATGGGCAAAAAACGATTCTACGTTAAACGCCGGAAAAGGTTTAGTTTCGCGGCGGATCGAGACGTTTAAAGTTGTATCGGAGCAGGACGCGCATCGGCACAGGCCGGCCGTTCCGATAAGCCGGCCGCCAATTCATCTCCCGCACAGCCTTCTCCACAGACTCATCCAGGCCGTAGCCCGCCCAACGAGCGATCTTTGTCCCGATGATCTTGCCGGCGGCGTCAATGTCCGCGAGTATCTCGACAGTCGCGGCAATGCCCAGTTTTTCTGCTGCTTCGGTATATGACGGTTTGATTCGGCGGTATGGGATCGGAGGTTTGAGCTGTTTTTCGGGGGCGTCGGGTAGAACCTCGATCGTGGACTGCTCGAAGGCGACATCGCCGGCTTTCGCGTCCTGGATCGCACCCGTGATTTCACTTGCAGTCCCTTCGAGTGTTTCCAAGAGGCCCGGAAGCCCTTCCGATTCGGTCGGAGTTTCGATGTATGGCCGCAGCCATTTGAGGAGCTTTCCGGTCCGCGTGTCAACTACGAAGATCGATGCGTATGACTCAAAATACACGGGCTTTTCAAACGACGTGCGCCGGATGGTCCCAGCGTTAATGACAATGAATGCATCGCAACCCATTGCCTCCCCGACTGCGGACGCTTCAGCGACGGAGAGATTTGCTGGTGTCGCGAATGTGAAGGAAGCGAATGCGGCCGCCGAGAGGTCCTCATCAAGGAGCGTGAAATTCTTGCTCAGCGTCCTGCGAAGTTGCTCGGTATAGTCCGCAGCGATCTTGTCGCCGATCGTTATCGTCGCAAGGCTTTTTGCATTTGCGGAGAATGCGAAAAAGGTCAACAAGAATGTCAGGAGGATCGCAGCTCTACGCATTACTTCAGGGCCGGTAAAGTGCCTCGATCTCATCGCGGAGTTCGGCAGGGAAACACACACGCTGAGCACGAAAACCTTCCTGCAGGCCGCGGACCGCGGCACTCACTTCCGAGATCTCACGGATCCTCGGGTGCGAATATCCATATTCAACGAATATTAAATTTTTCGGATTGTGCGTATCGCGGGTGTAAAAATAGTAATCTGCGTGCTTTGCTGAATCTTCGAGAAGATAATACTCAGGATCGAAGCCTCGATCCTCCACAACAGTGCGGGCTTGTGCAAGAAAAGTCTCTCTATCTCCTTCATCCATATCAAGATCGAACGCCTTGAATATCTTCCGCTCGATGAAGCGGGTCGAGAGATCGGAGAGGATGACGTCGCCGCTCGCTCGCCATTGCTTGATATGAAATAAAACATCCGTGTCATCGAGCTCTAGATGCTTTTCCAGCGTAAGTCTCTCACCATGAAGGATCTTTTCGACCGCGCTTCCCGAAAGATGCCAAACATCACCGCCCTTCTTATACACATCGGTCGCACGATGCAGGAGGCTTTTCAAAACCGATTCGGCGGCCCGAAGTGTGCGATGAAAATACACCTGGCGGAACATATAGTAGCGAGCCTGCAGATAATCCTCTACGGCGGCGATACCCGGGGCCGCGACGAAAATACGGTCATTCGTCTCGTCGATGTCGATCGATTTTACGATCCACTCAAGGTCGTAAACGCCATACTTCGCGCCGGTCATCAAGCTGTCACGCAGGAGGTAGTCCATCCGGTCGACGTCGAGCTGCGAGGAGATCAGCTGGGCGAGGGCTCGTCTGCGAAAGGTTCCTTTGATGATCGCGGCGACACTCTCCGCAAGGCCCGGCGAAAATGCTGTCAACACACGATTTATGTTCGTATGCGGCTCGGTGATCGTGGCTACTGAGTAGTTCTCATGATGAAACCCGAGTATCGACTCGATAACGTGCGAAAAGGCTCCGTGGCCGATGTCGTGCAGAAGTGCCGCAGCACGGACCGCGATCCGCTCGTCGTCGGGGATCTTGTGCTCGTCGGAAAGCTTTCGGATGATCCGCGTTGCAAGGTTAAAGGCCCCTAAACTATGGGTAAAACGGGAGTGTTCGGCGGACTGGTACGCGAAATAAGCAAGCCCGAGCTGCCTTATACGCCGAAGACGCTGGAACTCAGGCGTATCGATCAGGTCGGCGAAAAGACGGCCCTCGGCCGTTCTTGTGTCGACGCGGATGATGTTGTGGACGGCGTCGCGGTAATATCGCTCCGAGCCGCGGGCTGAGGTCGCCATTATGTGCCTAATATGAGCCAGAGAGATGTCATTTCGCAAGCGGGATGTCCAATATCTCCAAAAACTTCCTAAAAAATCTAAAATTTCGTACAAAATTATGGATTTTCCATATCATCTCGGGTTTACTGCGAATTTTTAAAGATTTGTAAAGTAGTGTAAATACAGAATTTAAGGCGTATGGCACGCCCCTGTACGATTGTGGAAGCTAAATTGCATACAAAAGGCTGAAAAAGTGTCTATTGAGGCCTTTTACTAAGTTCAGAAACTCTCGAAAAGAGACTTTGAATAGGAGACAAAGTAATGAGAAATAAGTTTTCGTTTATTTCCTCGATCATGCTGATCGTGCTCTGCTTCGCTTTCTCAGCGTTTGCACAGGGTACGCGAAGCAGCATCGAGGGAGTAATCAAAGACAGTGCGGGTGCAGTCGTTCCCGGTGTTAAAGTCACCGCGGTCTCGACCGGCACCACCACTGCCTTTAACAGATCGGTAATGACCGACGGAAGCGGCTACTTCGTGATCACGAACGTGCCGGTCGGTACATACAATGTTACGGTCGAAAAAGACGGTTTTAGAGGCGAAAAGCAGGCCATTACGGTTCAACTGGACCGTTCGGCTCGCGTCGACGTTTCCCTTGAAGCCGGCGGCGGCGTCAACGACGTTACCGTTACCGGCGGCGACAACGTAACCATCGACCCGGCGGAATCGAAACTCCAGACCAACCTCTCAGCGAAGTTGATCGATTCGCTTCCGAAGGGCACCACCTTTACCAGCCTTTTGAAGGCCGCTCCGAACGTTCGTCCGGAAGGTCTCTCTGGCGGTTTCCAGGTTGACGGTGCCTCGGGTTCGGAAAACGTTTGGGTTATCGACGGTCAGGAAGTTACCAACTTCCGTACGGGTGTCCTTAACACGAACAACAACGTTCCTTTTGAACTCATCCAGGAAGTCCAGGTCAAATCGACCGGTTTTGAAGCCGAATACGGCGGCGCTACCGGCGGTGTGATCACGGTCGTTACCCAGGGTGGAAACGATCAGTGGCATGGCAACTTCGGTATGTCGTGGCGTCCGCAGAAGCTTCAGGGCGACAGCCATCCGTTCCTTAATCGGTACGGCAGCGGTGCTGGTGCTTATGAATACCTGCAGGCTCCGAAGACGGATGGTGTTTCGTACTATCCTGTTGCGAAGCTCAACGGACCGATCGTCAAGAACCGTTTCTGGTTCTCGGCTATCTATGCTCCGCAGGTCTTCGATTACAGCCAGAACGTAACCTACTATAACCAGCAGGCTCCTGGCCGCGTTGCCATTGGCGCTGAAGAGTTCAAGGCGAAGCAGACGACCCAGGAAGCCTTCCTGCGTCTCGACGCTCAGCCGCACTCGAAGCTCCGCTTGTTCGGATCGTTCCTTTGGAACCCGATCTCGGTCAAGGGCACGCTTCCTGGTACCACTTATGGTTTGACGAATGCTCCGGGTTCGGCCAACGACCTTCATGATGGTGGCGGTCGTCAGAACTCGAACAGCTTGAATGGTCAGGTCTCATGGACCCCGCTTGCTAAGCTTGTTATCAACGTCCACGCTGGTCGTACATTCTTGAACGAAAAGCTTGGTTCGTATAACATCCCGAACGCAACGCGTTTCCTTTGCAGTGCTTCGAGCCTTTTCCCGCCTTCGGCAGGTACGGCTCCGGCAGGCAACCCGATCACCCAGGCTCAGGCCGGCTGTAACCTCGGTCAGTCGAACTTTGTTACAAACTTCCAAACCGCATACGACGTTTCGACTCGTACGCTTTTTGACACTGACGCTAGCTATGTCGGCCTTAACGCCGGCGGCCGTCACAACATCAAATTCGGTTATCAGTACAACCGGATCTTCAACACGACAGAGCAGGGTTACACGAACACCGGCGTAGTGGTTCTCTACTACGGACGTGATTGTGCTGACTTCGGCTACACGGTTAGCGCTGCTAGCGCCGTTGGCTGCGGCTACATGCAGCGTTTCGGAACCGTTGGTAAAGCGAGCAGCGCAAGCAACGCTCTCTTTGTCCAGGATTCATGGACGATCGCAGATCGCTTGACCCTGAACCTCGGTGTCCGTTCTGACATGGAAGATGTTCCGTCCTTCAAGGCCGGAAATCCTGGTATCCACTTTAGCTGGGCTGACAAGGTCGCTCCGCGTCTCGGCGCGTCTTTTGACCTCTTCGGCAACGGCAAGACCAAACTCTTTGCTAGCTACGGCTGGTTCTATGATCGCTTCAAGTATGAACTGCCCCGCGGTTCGTTCGGCGGCGACTTCTACCGTCGTGACTGGTTCGACATCACACTTGCTCGTGGAACTGCGTACACCAACTACACCTTTGCAAACATCCTCGGAAGCCATCCGGATCCGATCGGTGGAAACTGCCCTGGTGACGGTACGCTTATCTATCCTCCCGGCTGGTCCACCTGTAACCTCGACTACCGTATCCCGTCCAACTCGGGCCTAGGTATCGACGTTTCGGGTGCTGTCGATCCCAACATCAAGGCTGCACGTCAGTCGGAATATACCTTTGGTATTCAGCATCAGCTGTTCCGCAACTGGCTCGTCAGCGGCCGCTACACGCACAAGCAGGTTGACAAGGCAATCGAAGATATTGGTTCGATCGCAGTGTCAGGCAGCGAAGCTTATGTTATCGGTAACCCGGGCGAAGGCCTTGCCTGCCAGGTTTACACCGCTGACGGCTACCCGTGCGTCAAGGCAGAGCGCAAGTACGATGCTGTTGAGATCCGCCTCGACAAGCGTTTTGCAAATAACTGGTTCCTGAGTGCCAACTACACCTGGAGCCGTCTGTTCGGTAACTACGGTGGTCTCGCCAGCTCTGACGAAGGCGGCCGTACCAGCCCGAACGTTAACCGTAACTTCGACCTTCCGTTCGAGCCCTGGGCTATGACCGGTAAGCCGAACAACGGCCTTCTTTCCACCGATCGTACGCATGTCTTCAAGGCATACGGCGGTTATGACTACAACTGGAGCAAGTCCAACACGACGTCGGTTTCGTTCTTCACCACGGCTCAGTCGGGTGTTCCGCTCACGACACGTGCTAACTTCATCGCTTCACTTGCGATCATCGTATATGGCCGCGGCGATCTTGGTCGCTCGGACGCATACTACAGCACCGACCTTAATATTGATCACAAATATAAGTTCGGCCGCGACAATCGCGTGACGATCCAGCCTTACATCAACATCCTTAATCTCTTTGACCGCAAAGCGATGAACGGTGTTGTTTCGACCATCACGTCCTCGACGATCAGCAACGGTACACTTCTTACCGGCGGTTGCGCTCCAACTACCTGTACGGATATGTTCGCTGCTATGCACCTCGTCACAGGCGGTGGCGGTATCACGCAGTACGTCAACAACTGGCTTGCTGGCAGTGCTACCCGCAAGTACAACACGTATGGCTTGGCGAGCAGCTTTGATGCTCCTCGCGAAGTTCGCTTCGGCGCACGTCTGTACTTCTAAAAACCTAACGGTTTTTAGATAAACCCTTGGCCCGTTCGCACATGCTGCGAACGGGCCATTTTCGTTAATCCATCATTTGCTAGTAGTCTCTTATTTTGATCGCCGGCTGGCAGTTCGGGTTTTGCCTCTCTACACGCTAAAATAAAGAATTCGCTTCCGCACACGCGAGTGATAGACGATGTCTGAAGAGGTCCGGAAATACCATGAGGAAGATGCGATCGGAAGGACCTACGACCTTAAGGTCGCGAAACGTCTCGCGCGCTATCTACGGCCATATTGGAAGATCGCCGCGGCCGCTCTCCTGCTGACGCTCATTACGAACGTACTTGCCTCGATCCAACCGCTATTCACAAAGGTTGCGGTCGATAGCTACATCATTCCAAAGAATGTTGACGGCATCTGGCTTTTCTCGTTCGCGTTCTTCGGAGTTTTTCTTCTTCGGTTCGTGTTTTCCTACCTTCAGGAGATCCTGCTCAACACGGTCGGCCAACGCGTGATGTTCGACCTGCGCACCGAGCTCTTTACAAAACTGCAGAATCAGGAGATCGCCTATTACGATCAGTATCCGGTCGGCCGTACGATGACACGTTTGACGAGCGACGTTGATGCGCTGAACGAGCTTTTTACGTCGGGTGTCATTGATGTTCTCGGCGATCTTGTCGTGATCTTCGCGATCATCGCAATGATGTTCTGGTTGAATTGGAAGCTTGCCATCGTAACCTTGATCACCGTGCCGCTTCTGTTCGCAGCGACGAACTGGTTTCGAAAACGCGCACGGCATGGGTTCGACCGCGTGCGAACGCGCAGCGCGAAGCTGAACGCCTTTCTGCAGGAATACGTTTCGGGTGCGCAGACCGTACAGCTTTTTAATGCTGAAAAGAAAGCTCAGGAACGATTTGCCGAGATCAACGACGATTACCGCAAAGCGAATATCGAGACGATCTACTACTACGCGGTCTTTTATCCGCTGGTGGATTTTATCGGCGCGGTCGGAGTCGCGATGATAATCTTCGCCTACGGATTTGAGTATCTCAGCGGCCTTTCAACCGCAACACAGGTGATGACGGTCGGTGTGCTCGCGTCGTTCATCCAGTATTCGCTTCAGCTCTTTCAGCCGATACGCGACCTTTCAGATAAGTTCAACGTCTTTCAGGCAGCGGTCGTTGCCTCGCACCGCATCTTCATCTTGCTTGACCGCGAGGTCCTAATAACTACACCGGAGGCGCCAAAGCTTTCCGGCAGGGCGAACGGCAGCATCGAGTTCGAGAATGTTTGGTTCGCCTACAAGAACGAAGATTGGGTGTTGAAGGACGTTTCGTTCACGGTCGATATCGGCGAGAGCGTTGCTTTTGTCGGGCACACGGGTTCGGGGAAGACGACGATCACCAACCTCATAATGCGGTTCTACGATGTGCAGAAAGGCCGCATCCTCGTTGACGGCGTCGATGTGCGCGAATGGGACCTCGAAGCCCTGCGTTCCAACTTTGCCGTCGTGCTGCAGGACGTTTTTCTCTTCAGCGGCACGATCGCTCAGAACATCCGGCTTGGGAATGATGAGATCTCTGATGAGAAAGTTCGCTGGGCGGCAAAGGAAGTAAGGGCGGACGAGTTTATCAGTGAATTGCCTGAGGGCTACGATACGGCGGTGAAGGAACGCGGTGCCGGCCTTTCCGTCGGCCAGAAGCAGCTAGTTTCTTTCGCTCGTGCACTGGCCTTTGATCCAAAGATCCTGATCCTCGACGAAGCGACAAGTTCGATCGACACGGAGACAGAACAACTGATACAGCGCGCGGTCGATCGTGTGATGGACAAGCGGACCTCGCTTGTGGTCGCACATCGCTTATCAACGATCCAGAAATGCGACCGAATTATCGTGCTGCATCACGGGGAACTCCGCGAGGCGGGAACGCACAGCGAGCTGCTCGCACTACGTGGCTTGTATTGGCGGCTTTATCAATTGCAGTATTCAGACGAAAAACTTCATACATCCGCTCCGGGATTTTCCACGAATGAGCTCTCAACGGGCTCGGCCTCGCTCGATCAATGATAAGGCGGGCGTCGCCGGGAGGCCACCAAAATTACCAATTTTAATGGTTTAGGATTATAATCATCAGGTTCTCTGAAACGCCTTTTTGCTTTCCAAATGGACGCTGCCACAAAAGCCTTTACAGATGCCGCCATCGCTGAGATCTACTCTCGCTGCAGCGAGAACGCGCCGAATTACGGCGTCTCGATCGAAGCATTTTCGACATCGGTATTTCGCACGATCGAGAAACGCCTGGAAAGCGCAAGCAGTGAGCCGTTGACCGAAGGTGAGATCCGCGAGTTTCTCGACAATCTTCAGGCAGACGATCTCTTTTTGGCACTCGCCTGTGCGGCTGGGAATGAACGCGCGTGGTGGGAATTCGACCAGACGCACCGCTCGTATATGGAGCGTTTTGCACGGCACCTGGCAAGAGGCGATGCCGACCCTGACGAGGTCATCGGCAACGTGTACATTGAGCTTTATGGCACACGCGTCGTTGACGGTGAGCGTTATTCGAAGTTCGGTACGTATTCCGGACGCGGCAGCCTTCGGGGTTGGCTGCGTACGATAATTTGGCACTCGGTCGTCGATCAGCATCGCGCAGGCCACTCGGAGGTCTCGCTCGATGAGATGACCGAGACGATCGGCGAAGGAGCGGCACATGCCTCTTTCGCAATGCCGACAGCAGACGGCGATAGCCAGATGATCGAGCAGGTTGCCCGAGAAAAATATCGGGCGGCGACAGTTGCGGCACTGTCAGAGGCTTTTTCGGCTCTTGAACCGCACGAAAAGCTGCTCATTGCGCTCTACCACGTCGATAATTTGAAGCTGCGGGAGATCTCGCGGCTCGTCGAGAACGAGTCATCCCCGCTTCGAGGCTGGATCAAACGACGGTCTTCCACGAGGGAGAAAGACCCCTCAGCGCGTATTCACGAATCGACCGTAATGCGTTGGCTGGAAAAGAGTTACGAGCGGATCCTTGACATCTTTAAGCGGGACCTCGCGGGCCGGCAGGGCCTCAATCCCTCAGAGGTAGAGATCTGCATAGGGCTTGCTTCCGCGGATCTTGCGGGACCGGATATCTACCGAGATCTTGCCGCAGGCTAGGAATTTCCGAAGATTTTACGCAAAAACCTCGCGATCGGAGCGTCAATTACTCGGAGGCCTTTGGTTCATCCCCAAAGCGGGCAATTATGCAATACATCGACAACATCGACACCCGTTTCCAGGACCTTTTCGCAGTATATCTTCGGGACCGGACAAATGCGTTGAGGGCGGAAGCAAGTACCTCGCACCTTGATGAGGACACGATCTCAGCGTTTGTGGACGGCGGCTTGACACTGCGGGAGCTGGATCCGGTTGTTGCTCACTTGGCGGATTGCGGATATTGCCGAACGTCCACGGCCGCACTCTTACGTCTCGAGGCCGAGTTTGCCGAAATGGCTGCTCCTGCCAGAGAGATGCAGCCGGAATCTGCCGGTCTTGCAGAGGCTCTTAGCACCTGGTTTGCGAAGCTCTTCGGCTCAAGCGCTGAAGGTGTGTTCGCACACGGTGAAAGATCTGAGAACGACACAAAGGACGGCGAAAAGGCCGCCGATGACAACCCCGATACGAACGTCGAAGATTGATCACAGATTGCGGGTCGTTTTTCCGGAAAAAATTGGCCTGATGCGGGAGCGGGAATTTTCCTGCTCCCTTTTTTCGTGTGCAGTTGCCGGCCGAATATTCTGACATATTTTTCCCGTACCGCTGCAACCTTTTCCGGTTTGCAAAAATCAAATAACAATCTAGTTTTTGTGCCCTTTGAGGTTTATACTCAGTAAAAGGGAAAAGATGTTAGATAATGATCGACGGTCGGAAGAAGTGTCCGATTGCCCATGGCAAAAGCAGCGGCTTACAGTAGAAAGGGTTGCTGACGCGGACCTGCCGACGAAATACGGCAACTTCAAGATCGCGGGCTATCGTTCACTCACCAGTGACGAGGAATTTGTCGTAATTTATATGGGCGAGATGCGGCCGGACGTTCCGACGCTGGTTCGGATCCACTCGCAGTGTCTGACCGGCGATGTTTTCGGCTCTTTAAAATGTGATTGCGGCCCGCAACTCCACGAGGCTTTGGAACGTATTCACAAGGCCGGCAACGGAGCTATCGTGTACCAGCAGCAGGAAGGCCGCGGCATCGGGATCCTGAACAAGATCCGAGCCTATTCTCTGCAGGATCACGGAGCTGATACGGTCGAGGCGAACGAGCAATTGGGGTTCGCAGTGGATCTAAGAAATTATCGGCAATGCGCCGAGATCCTGTTTGATATGGGGCTTTGTAAGGTCCGCGTGATGTCGAATAATCCCGAGAAGCTGAAAGCTCTCGAAGAGGCAGGGCTTCGCGTCGTCGAACGCGTCCCGATAAAGGTGCATACGGAACCGCCTGCGGCCCACTACATACAGACGAAAAAGGAAAAGATGGGCCACTTGCTGTGAGCCTAGCGATCTCGGCGGTACGGTAAAAGAATTCTATTCAGCGATCATCTCGGAGGAAGAACAATGCGTAAAACTGCTTTTCAGGCGATGTTATCGGTATTCGCCTTAATCATTCTTTCAGGGGCGGCGGCAAGCGCCTACGCGAGTACTATCTCGGGGACGGTTTACGATCAAAAACGAAACGGCCTGCCGTATGTGGCTGTTGAACTCCAGAACGATCGATACGTGATGATCCAACACGCCACCACGGACGGCATCGGAAGATATTCGTTCGACGGGCTAGGCGACGGCACGTATTACGTAAAGGTGATGCCGTTCAAGTACGACATGGACGAGCAGACCCAGGAGGTCAAGATCGAGACCATTGCGGTCGTTGGCGCGGGCAATGTGTTTATTATGCAGGATTTTTACCTGACCCCACGGAAAGGGACTCTCGCCGCCGCCCAAGCCGAGGTCATCATCGCACAGCAGATCCCGGACGCTGCTAAAGACAAATATGACGCAGCCTCAAAATTGATCAAGAAGGGCAAGACCGACGAGGCGATCCCGCTGCTTGAGGCGGCGTTGAAATCCTTCCCGGAGTATTTCCTTGCTAACGATGCGCTCGGCCAGATCTACTTTCATAAGAATGATTTCGAGCACGCGGCACCGTTACTCTTGAAAGCGTCGCAGGTCTATGACAAGAGCCCGATGACGCTGTATTACCTCGGCGTATCATTCGCATACCTCAGATACTATCCGACGGCCATCATGGCTTTGAATGCGGCCGCGGTGCTCGCACCTGAATCTTCTGCCGTTCATCTCGCGCTTGGCAAGACGTACATCAGTTCCGGCGACCTTACGTCGGCAGAAGCAAGTCTTTTGAAAGCGAAGAAGTTCTCGAAAGAGCCAACCGCCGAGCTATACAAACAGCTAGCTCGTGTCTATAAAGACACGAAGCAGTATTCCAAAGCGGCGGCAAACCTCGAATCTATGCTAAAGAACGGGAACTATAGCGACGAAGCAAAGGCTGCACTCAAGAAGGAGATCCAGGAATACAAAGCCAAGGCGATCGCGAACAACGAGAAACCGTCCGAGAGCTAGAAGTATTTTCGCGTACTCCATTTGCAAGACGAGCGGGCTTCCGAAACGGAGGCCCGCTTTTTTACGAGCCGCCTCCGTCGCCGAGCGGCGAAGCTCAGCTTCGCCGCTGCCAGGATGAAATGATTGTGGCGGCTAAGCCGCCGGGATGTTTCGGCGATCGCGTCGGAAATGCGTAACATTTCCGCTCGGGGACGGAAGAGGCAGCGGGAGCTGAACGCAGAGTGGTAAATGGCGGTGAGTCCATACTTACGTGCGGGCCAAAGACGCTGTGCATTCTGTGCATTTTGTATCAATTCGTGCATTTTGTGCATTTTCATACAATTTGTGCAAAGTGTGCTTCAAATGGGTGGAGTGGTCGGCTATTCTTGTAAACGGTCGATGGTTCGGCCATTGAGCTTTAGAGGCTTAAGGAATGAAGATCGGCGAGAGCCGGTTACATTCGAATGAGAAGTGTGATGCGAAGCATTTTTGACGGGGCAGCAAATACGAATCAGTGGCAGCGGCTCGAGGACCTTCTTGAACTGATGAAGGTTACGGGGTTGCGTGGGCTGTCGCGTATGGAGGTGCGTGAGTTCGGCGAGCTTTACAGGCGTGCGGCGTCGGATCTTGCGATCGCCCGTGCCGAGACGCGTGATCCCTCGCTCGTCGGTTATTTGAATGGCCTTGTGATCCGCGCTCACGGCCACATCTATCGGGCAGAGAGCGAAGGTGCCGGGATCATCCGCCGCTTTTTCGGGAGCGAATTACCGCGTACATTTCGTAGAAACTGGAAATTCCTTGCCTTCGCATTCGCGATCTTTGCCGGCTCGGCGGTCTTCGGTTTTGTAACGACGTGGATCGACACGGACTTTACGCATTTTGTCGGCCTGTCGGGCGTTACCGAGCAGATCCGCAGCGGCAACCGCTGGTGGCTCAGCCTGAACGACGCGAACCAGATCGGCGCGACCTCGATCATGGTGAATAACATTCTCGTGATGATACGGGCTTTCGCTTTGGGAGCGTTCTTCGCTGTCGGTGCGGTCTATGTGCTTGCGTTCGAAGGGGCGAGGCTCGGCAGCGTTTTTGGTGCCGGATACAAGATCGACCCGGCTTTCGCGAACGACCTAGCATCGTTCGTGGTTGGGCATGGCGTGATCGAATTGTCGTGCATCTTTTTTTGCGCAGGTGCGGGAATGATGATCGGATATTCGCTGATCGCTCCGGGCGATCTTACCCGTGCGCAGGCAACGAAAAAAAGCGGCATGGAAGCCGCTCGTATCGTTATCGGTTGTGCGTGTTTTTTGGTGGTTGCCGGCACGATCGAAGGCTTTCTTTCGCCATCGACTATGCCGGCACCGGTAAAGGTCGCGACCGGTGTGCTAACCGGCCTTGCGATGTATTCTTACCTATTTTTCGTCGGCCGGTCCGATGGTGCTGACACCTCGGGTTTGGCGCAACAGGTTTCTTTAGCTTCTTCGACGACAGGTTCGAACACCAGATAGGTATGTCGTTTTGAGTTCGTTATCGTCAGCTTTTTGTCCTTTAGAGAGAACGTATCGGCATTCTGAATGACATCGAAAAACTTCCGTTCGAAGCCATTCGTAAGTTCGTCGCAGAACATCATCGTCGAGATAGGTGCCGAAAACTTGACCTTACCGTCCGTGATCGAGAAGTCGGCTCCGTAAACGTTGCATCCGCCCTTTCCGCCGATACGGCCATCGGCCGACACGTTCAGCGTAACTTCCATCTTATCAATGGGATACGCCAATTTGTCGCGGAACCAATATCCGCTGAGTTTGAATTTTGCGACCGGCATCTGCTGAGAATATGCCTGTGCTGCAGATGCGGTCAAAAAGAATCCTAGGATCGCGATGGTGTATAGTGCTTTTTTCATTTCGTAAAATATTGTTCCAAAAAGTTTCCTTTCTATTGTTGTAGGGCAGCAAACCCAGCCTTACATATATCAGAACGAAGCAAGCGAGATCTCTTGCAGTTCTCAAATACGTTCGACGTGTTTCGCCGACCTGAGGTCGATGTTCCACGCAGCTTTTGTTGCCAGTAGCATATTGTCGGAGTTGCCCGAAGTCAAGAAGATGTCGCGGCCGGGTTCATTTTGCTTGCCGATCCGAAGCTTTCTAACGACCGCGTCGGCCGGATCGATGAATTTAGTTTGCGGTGAAACATAGTTTGCGAGAAGGCCGGAGATCGCGGGGTAATGCGTACAGGCAAGCAGTATGTGCGAGCAATTTTTTAGAGGTGCGAGGATATGCTTTGCTTCACGATGCAGAATGGTGGAATCTGCATCACCGCTTTCGATCAGGCCGGAGAGCGGCTGCGCAACGCGTTGTTTCAGGCTGATATTTCGTGCCGCAAACCCGCGCCGATAGACGCCGGAAACTACCGTGCGGCGTCCGCCGATCAGGCCGAGGCGAGTTGGCCTTTGCTTTGCGACGAACTCGATCGCAGGTGCGATCACGCCGGAGACCTCAAGCGCGCCATTGTGCAACTCGTCAACAACCGTGCTCGCCGCATTGCAGCCAATGCAGACCTGCGTCACGCTGCGATCTTCGAGGAAACGGAGTACGCCGTTTAGGCGCGAGATGAGTTCGCGACGCGTCGTTTTTCCGTAAGGAGTAAAGCCTGTGTCCGAAAAATACGTAACCACGGCGAGCGGGGATCGCTCCTTCAGGCGTCGATAGATACCGATGCCGCCGATACCCCAATCGATGATACCGATGCGTCCCATAGCTCAAGGATACGTGAGTTTTGCTTCGACGCCGCGTTCGATCGGGCCGCTATCGAAGGCGAGGATCCGCGAATTCCAACCGATGTTCAGTATCTCTGCCTTTTGTCCGGGAAAGCGGCTCTCGAGATACCATTTCATCTCGTGCTCGGAACGGATCGGGTTGTATTCGACCATCTTTTGCCACGCCGGATCCGCGACGAGGCGTTTTAGCGCGGCCTCGTACTTTGCGTTCGCACGACGACGAGTGATGGTCTTTACTTTATCGGCAAGGAGCTTTGGATACTCTCCGAACGCAACCGGAACCGTAACCATATCAACAATTAAGAACTTGCCGCCGGGCTTTGTAACGCGTTTGATCTCGGCAAGCAGCGGATCCCAATCGAGGTACCGGAAGGACATCATCGAGATGACAACGTCGAACTCGCCGTCAGCGAATGGCAGCTGCGGGCCGTCGATCTTCTTGAATTCAAGGTTCTTGAATGCTGCATTCCGCTTTCGTGCCTGCTCGATCATCGGCCCGGATTCATCGACTCCGACGCCGGAAGCGATTCGAGGTTCGAGTGCGTTCAGCAACGCACCGTTGCCGCAGCCGATGTCGAGAATACGGACCTTCTCATCGGGCAGATGACGCTCGAGCCATTGCCATTCGTCGCGTCGGACACGAATGTCCTCGAAGACCGCGTCGTAAAGTTCTGCGACGTGATCGTAGCTCGTGTCGCCGTCGGGCGGTTTCGGTTCGAAGCGTTTTATCTTTTCTGCGGGCATCATCCCGAGCCGCTTCTTTAATGCGCCGGCGTAGCCGTGCGACTTTCGCCCTTTGCAGCCGATAGTGTAGAGCGGCGCGTCGGTTCGAGTGCCGGCCGAAACAAATTTGTTCCTGTCTTTTGAGAAGGTCGTGTACCAGAAAAAACCGTGAGCCGGTACGTTCTGCGTTCGCGCAAAAAATGGTGCAAACCAGCGCGCAGAGCGGCAGCAATAGAACGACGCGCTTCCGCCCTCGGCGAATGGAATATCCATCTGCTCCCATTCGTATGGAGAGAATTGCTCGGGAAATTTTACGGTGCCGAACATCGGGCCGTACATTCCTGAATGGCCGACGAAGATGAATTCGTTGATCTTGCCGCCCTGCTCTTTTATTTCGGCGAGTGCACCGAGGACGTCATGCTTTGATTCGACGGCGCGAGTTATAACCTCGCAGTCTGCGTTCTCGCGGCGTTTCTCATCCGCGAGGGTTTCGGCAACGACGGGGAATTGCGAGCCGCCGAGCCGATATTGTGTTGTGTAAATTATGAGAGTAAAGAGCTTATCTGCCATCTTCATCGTCCGCGGACGCTAGAGTAGGCCGCGAACCTTTACGCGAATATATGATTCGAGAAGCTCGGTTGCAAGTGTCTGCGTCGTTACATCGAGAGCGAGGCCGCCGAGGGCCTCGACCTGGAGGAGCGCGGCACCGCGTTGGACAAGAAGCTCTTCGGCGGCGGATTGCAGGAAAAGCTCCTTCTCATTCTTTGGTGGCGACGAGACGGAGGCATTCAGGTCACGGTCGCCGATCGTTGCGACGAGCGGAAGATGCCTTGGCCGCAAGAGCGGTAAGGCTTCGAGCAAACGGCTCGAACTGTCTTTGTCGATCACATCGGTAAGGATGACGACGAAGGCGCGTTTTTTCGTGTTCGATGAGATGAATTGAAAAGCCCGTGAGTACGAGGATTCGACAAGCTGCGGTTCGAGATCGACGAGCGTTTCGAGTGCGGCGTCCATCTGGCCGACACCGCGTTTCGGCGGTAGATATCTGATCACGCGGCGGCCGAAAACGATGATGCCGCAGTTGTCGCCCGCACGTGAACAGGCCGACATCAACGCTAGGCTTGCGTGCAACGCCGTCTCGAACTTTGTTTCATTATCGATGCGTCCCGTCATCAGACGGCCGGCGTCGAGCGCGATCATGACGGTCTGGTCACGCTCGATCTGATGCTGAACGGAGGTCAGCTTCGAGCGTCGGGCCGTAGCGGTCCACGAAATATTCCGCATCTCGTCGCCCGCGACATAATCGCGAAGAGATTCGAATTCACGGCCTTCGCCGCGTCGCACAGCCTTTCGCTGGATCGCAAGGAAAGAGTGCGTTCCGAGAGCGCGAAGCTCGATCTCACGAACGCGTCGGATATTCGGATAGACCTTTATCGTCTCGCTTTTGCCATGCGATGCCTGACACCAGACGAGCCCGAGCCGCGAAAGAAATCGAACGGCGGTCGCGCCAAACTCATAGTGCCCGCGTCGCGGCGGAGTCAGAGTATAGACGTAAGTCCCGACGCTGTTCGGCTCAAGCTGCATCGTGGCTTCACGGCCCTCGTCGCCGAGGATCATCTCGGCAGGGATCTCATCCTTTGCCTTGATGAGCAAGGTGCGTGTGCTCGAATTCGCAACATGCAGGCTGATCGGTGTTTCGTCACCGATCGCGGGCCTTTTTTGAAAGGTGCGTGTTACTTCGATCTCTTTTGCCAGGCGGCGGCTTAAAAAGTAATCGGCAATTGCGGCGACGATCAAAAGCACGTCGAAAGCGAGAACGAACCAGCCAAGCCGCACAAATGCGAATGTAGCGAGCAGCAGTATCGCGCCGGCGATCAGGAGCAGATAAAAGCGATTTGAGAAGACGAATTTCACTTATTCGATCCGGGGTTCGGACTGTTCGAGCGGCTAGATTATATCACTTGCCGAAAAATGTTCCGTTTCCACACTTGACAAACTTTAGAATTGGAATTATTCTAATTCAAGTTATGAAGTTTTCGCCGATCAGTGAATTGGGTTTAACACGGCAGCGTGAAGTGGTGCTTGAGGTCGTACGGGAGTCGCACGGCCATTTGACCGCTAACGATGTCTTTGTCGCCGCGAAATCGAAGCTTGCGACGATCAGCTTTGCGACCGTGTATAACTCGCTTCGATATTTAAAAGATGCCGGACATATCGGCGAGATCCCGTTCGGCAATGGGGCGAGCAGGTTCGATAAGTTCACGCATCGCCACGATCATGCAATTTGTACGTCATGCGGCAAGCTTGTCGATATCGAGATGGAACTACCGGCCGATCTCGTCAAACGAGCCGCAAAATATTCGAAATTCAAGCCGGAGACACTGGAATTCACCCTTCGTGGATTGTGTCCCGACTGTGTAAAGAAAACGTAGAGTTTTTTTTCGCATTCCCAATAATGGAGCAAGAACAATAGCCGCCAACAAAGCGGCCAACATTTAGAAAAAGGAGAGAATCAACAACATGTCAACTGCAACAGGAACCGCAACCGAAAACATCGCGCAGGCACCGATCGCAAAGGTCGGCCAGCCGGCACCGGATTTCAATATGCCATCGACGAAGAACATCGACACCTTGGCGGAGAACGTCAAGCTTGCCGATTACAAGGGCAAATGGCTCATTCTGCTTTTCTACCCGCTTGATTTCACGTTCGTGTGCCCGACCGAGCTTATCCACTTCTCGGATCGCCTCGAAGAATTCCAGGGTGTTGGAGCTGAGGTCGTCGGTGTTTCGACGGACTCGGTCCACTCGCACCGCGCATGGCTCAAGACGCCGAAAGACAAGAACGGCATCGAAGGCGTGAAATATCCGATCGCTTCGGACGTAGGCGGCAAGCTCGCACGCCAGTACAACATCCTCGTCGAGGATGCGAACATCGCACTTCGCGGCCTGTTCATCGTCGATCCGGAAGGCGTGCTTCAGTACTCGGTGGTTCACAGCCTGAACATCGGACGTTCGGTCGATGAAACACTTCGCGTGCTTCAGGGATTGCAGACGGGCGGACTTTGCTCGGCTGACTGGAAGCCCGGCCAGGAGAACCTTAAGGTCTAAGGGTTTTACAAGATCGGCCGTGGATGGACATTGAGCCTGCGCAGAGGGATGATACAAGGAGTATCTGCGTTGGAATTGAAGTGTTCATCTGCGGCCGTGCTTTTGAGGTGATACAAAAATGCCAATGAGAATTGGAGACCAGCGGCCTTCTTTTGAGGGCGCGACGCACTGGTTAAACGAATTGCAGGAAACGGCCGACGACTATGTGAACGGCCAGCCGACGCTCGTCTATTTTTGGGCGACAAGCTGCGGTATCTGCAAGGACAATATGCCCAAATTGCAGGCGCTGAAGGCAAAGTACAAGGACGCAGGCCTTCGCTCGGTCGCGATCCATATGCCGCGTTATGAGGCCGATACGAACATCGATACCGTCAAGGAGACGATCGCAACGTACTGCATCGACGACGTTTGCGCTGTCGATAACGAGCATAAGCTCAAGGACGCGTTCCTGAACGAGCAGGGCTGGGTTCCGGTCTATTATCTGTTCGACGCGGAAGGCAAGTTGAAGAGCCGTGCGGCGGGCGAATTCGGCATCGGCGTACTGACCGGAGCACTCGAGAAGATGTTCCCCGAGGCTCAGGCCGCAGAAGCCTGAGAGATTCAGAGCTGTAAGTAGTTTGGCGGTACGGAGAGTATCCGTGCCGCCATTTTCCTTTTTACTCTTGGCTAGAGGAGCGGACGGCTTGTGAATACCCAATACAAGATAAACCCGCTTGCTGTGATCGACGCGATGAGCAGCAGAAACAATCCGCCTATCAAGCCGAAGATGAACAAGTAATCACTGCGTGTGCCGCGACCATGGCCGGTTGCCCGAGTGCGGATCAGCTCCATATTTTTCTTGTTCGATCTCCAGACAAAATCGAACGCGTCGCCGATGAACGGGATCATTCCGACAAGGTAGTCGATCGCGATATTTAGCGCCATCCGAAGCAGCGTGATCTTCGGCACGCCGTAACGCACGCCCGAGAAAAGAATGTACATCGACGGCACAAATGTCAGCGTGTCGCCGACGTTCGGGATCAGGCCGATAAGCGCATCGAGCCCGAAGCGCCAGCCAGTTCCGGGAATACGAAAAAGTCCGTCGAGATATCGCGACAGGTCGTCGAGACTCTTTTCGATTTCGATCTCTTTTCGTTGCAGCGTTTTGTCCATATGTCGCTACTGCTTTTCGACGATCTTCACATTCAAGATCTTATCGCCTCGTACGATGCCGTCAACGACGTCCATTCCCGTGCCCTTTACGCGGCCGAAGACGGTGTAGCCGCCATCGAGGTGCGGCTGCGGCGAATGGGTTACGAACCATTGAGAGCCGCCCGTGTCCTTTCCGGAAAGTGCCATCCCGACGGCTCCGCGGTCGTACGGCTGCATATTGATCTCGCAACGGATCGACCAGCCAGGGCCGCCGTTTCCGTCGCCACGCGGATCGCCATCCTGCATCACGAAATTCGCGACAACGCGATGAACTTCGATGCCGTTGAAGTAGCCGCTGTTTGCTAACTTAATAAAATTGTCGACGGTTAGCGGCGCGTCTTCGCCGAGGAGTTCGATCTCGAATACACCTTTTTCGGTCGTAAGGATCGCGGTCGCGGAGCCATTCTTCCGCGAGAGTGCGCGAATGTAGTCGGCCCTTCGGTTCAGTACCTGGCCGAGCTTTGTGCCTGCGTCCGGCGCGTATGGCCGCACCTCATCGAGGTGCTTTTCACGAGCATTCTTCAGAAACGTCTCGAGTTTTGCATCCTTCTTCACGCTCTCGTCGTCCAGAATGTCGAACGCCTTTTTGCGGACAAGATAGTCTGGCGATGAAAGGGCGAGCGAGAAGGTCGGGATCGCCGCTTGCCGGTCGAGCTTTGCAAGAGCATCGAGGATCGCAAGCTGCGCGTCGTCCTCGTGTCTATCGGAAGAAAGAGCCGCACCGAACGCCACTTCCAGCGCGCTCACGATCTTGTCGCTTTTTGGCAATTCCGAGAGAGCGTTTGCGACAGCAGCACGGACAAAAACATCATCATAAACGAGCTGCCCGAGCAATATATCTTCGAGGTTCTCGATCTTTAAAGCAGAGGCGGCAACGATCGCATCCGGAAATGCCTTTTTGAGCTCCTTTCTTTTTTCCGCATCGGTCACCATCAACGGCATGTCGGTCATATACGCGTTCAGCACCTTGCCGGCCTCTCTCGTCGCCTTTGTATTCTTCGTATCCGCGATCGCTGCTAGGCCTGCTAGATATGCGGAGGTCGCGTGAAAATCCGTAAATGTCTCCGCGGCAGCCTTTTCTTGAACGTAAACTTCAGGAGCGATGAGAGCGAACGCCCTCTCGGTCTCGGAAGATCGGTAATGATCAAAATCTCTCAACGCGCGAAGGAATTGAATGGCTTTTTCATCGCTAGTTTCGGCAAAAATATTGCCAACCGCAGTGGCGATCTCGAGCAGCTCGGTCAGCTCGGTCGGCAAGCCGACCCGACGCGAAACGAGGCCTTTGTCGATGGCGCGTTTCAAAAGATCGTTCCCGCGTTCGACAACTTTCTCGCCGGCGGTTTTGTCTTTGAGAGAGGAGAGGGAGCGGACCGCGGAAATTCGAACGCGGCTGTCGGCATCCTTTGTCATCAGGGATACGAGAAGATCCAACGCTTCTTTGGCTCCTGCGGCACCGAGTGCTCTCGCCGCATTTGCGCGGGCGATCGGGTCGGCCTCGTTTTTGACGAGTGCGATGAGAGCAGCGCTTGCGTTCTTTGAACGCAAGCGCGTGAGCGTATTGGCGGCATCTGCTCGGACGCGTGCATCCTTATCGTTCAGAAATTTTACAGCGAGGGCGTCAGCACCATCTGGCCGTGTGCGTATCAATGCGGTCAGGCCGAGTAGTACGGTTTGACGGTCGCACTTCTCACCTTTTGCAAGCTCGCTTTCGAGCGCAGAGACGATCGCATTCTTGATCTTTGCGGCGCTGTCTGCTTTTGGGTTTGCTGCAGCGACCTTGCCTATAGCTTCGACAAGACGAGCCTTTACGGCGAGAGCAGTTTCTTTTTCGATCGCTGCAAGCAATGCGTCAGCGGCCTCGGTAGATTCGATCTCGCCGAGAGCAAATGTGGCGGTCGCACGGACGTTCTCATTCGGATCTTTGGTGAGTGCGGCGAGGTGCGGGATCGCTTCTTTGCGTCCGATACGGCCGGCGGCGAGTGCGGCACGCGCACGAATGGCGGCGTCTTTCGACCGCATTAGCGTGATCAGTTCGCTATTGAATGAACGTGCGTCCTCGGCCGCGAGTATTCTTACAGCCGACTCGGACGGCACCTGTGAAAAAACGACCGCGACGTTCGACAAAAAGGCCGCGAGGGAAAGTATGATCAGAGTTCGCATCAATATGTAGTGTTCGTGCTCGTTCTTAGTCGATCTCGACGATCTCGTACGCCGTGGTGATCGTTGCGGTCGGCTTTACCGTTGCCGCCACCGAACAATACGTTTCGTCCGATAGCCGGATCGCATCCTCCACTGCCTTTGCCGAAATACCGCGTCCGCGCACGATATGGGTTATGTGAAACGCGGTGAATTTTCGCGGATGCTCTTCGGCTCGCGTGCCCGAGATGCGCACGTCGTAAGATGTTACATCCTGCCGTTTCTTTGCAAGAATTGATTGGACATCGATCGCTGTGCAGCCCGCGACCGCAACCAGTAACAGTTCGATCGGCGTGGGAGCAGCGTGCCTATCTCCTTTAGAATCCATCAATTGCGGCAAGCCGCTGGGCGTCGTGCCGAGAAAATAGTCGTCCCCGATGTATCGAACGACCGCTTCCGAAGTATTTTGTGCCATAGGTGAGGCAATTCTAGCATTATTTGCACCGCAAGAGAGATTACAACTCATGGCACGAAAAATGCTTCATAACGGTTGGGTAAGCTTGCGCCGGGATGCGGCTTGCCCGAATTCGCGTAAAATAGACAAGAGCAGGTGACGCACGATGAAAACTCTACGAATCCATCTAACGGCATTATTTGTTGCAATAGTGGCAATTGCGGGCGCAACGACCGCGGACGCGCAAAGGCGGAGCGAGCGTGAGATCCGCGACGCGGTCCGGAGCCTTGCGACAAAGGTCGATAATTTTGACTACGACCTTCGCTATCAGCTCAACTCGGCGTCGGTAAATACGACGATCGTGTCGCAGGTCGGGCAGGACATCAGCGAGCTTAAGGATTCTATACGGGATTTTCGAAACAATCTTGATAAGCGGCGCGAGAATCGCGACGATATCCGCTCGGTCGTCAACGCTGCAAAGCGCGTTGAGCAATTCTTGCTTGATAACCAACAGAATCAGCGTTTGATGGACGATTGGAGCGACATCAAGGCTCAGATCGACCGCCTTGCATCCAATTACGGCGTAACAAATAACTGGTCCTCGATGGGCGACGCGAACGACGGCCCATATGACGACCGTGATAATTATCCGACAACGGGAAGCTCGGTGGTGGTCGGCCTTTCGGGTACGTATGACCTCGATATGCAGCGTAGCGAGCGTATCGATGACATCATCGCGCGTTCGAACGCAAGCGGCACCGACCGTGAGGAATTAAAGGATAAACTTACCGCTCCGGGCCAGATCGCTCTCGATATTCGCGGAAATAATGTGACCTTGGCGACATCGACCGCGTCGCCCGTTTCGTTCCTCGCGGATGGACGCGAAACCACGGAGACAGATGCACAGGGACGCACGATCCGTCTGCGTGCGACGCTGGCGGGCGATAAACTTACCATCTCGAGTTTTGGCGGAGATACAGACTATACGATCACGTTCGAGACGGCACGAAATGGGCAAGAGATGCGCGTTCTTCGACGTATTACGACGAGCTATTTGAATCAGACGGTCTTTGCCGAGAGCGTGTATAACAAGACCGATCAGGTCGCCCGGCTTGGTATCGATACGGGAAATTACGGCAACAACGGCGGCTATTCGGATAACGATTCGAACAACGGGAATCCGGGTTATGGCAACTATCCGCCGACAACGAGCACGCCGCGGACAGGACGCTTCATCGTCCCGAACGGAACGGCGATCACCGGCGTTCTCGAGAATGACATCAATACAAAGGCCTCGCAGAATAACGACCGCTTTCGCATGACCGTACAGTCGCCGAATGAATTCCGCGGCGCGACGATCGAGGGGTACATTTCGGGCGTCGGACGCTCGGGGCGTGTTAGCGGCCGGTCGAACATTACGTTCAATTTCGAGCGGATCACGCTGCGCAATGGCGAGGTCTATGATTTTGCCGGCAATCTTTCTTCGATCCGCGATCAGAACGGCAAGGAAGTAAAGGTCGATACCGAAGGCACTGCAAAGGGCGACAGCCAGACCAAAGAGAGCGTCAAACGCGGCGGTATCGGTGCGGGCATCGGTGCCGTTATCGGTGCGATCGCCGGCGGTGTAAAAGGTGCGGTGATCGGAGCGGTGATCGGCGGTGGAGCAGGTGCAGGCTCGGTCGTGCTGCAGGGACGCGATGACATACAGCTTATGAAGGGCTCGACGATCTCGGTCGTTGCATCATCACCGATCCGATCGGATAACCAGCAGCCGAGATAAGACCTTTCTCACATCCTATTTTTCAAGATAGCTGTCAGCTCAACCGCAAAGTAGCCGACAGCTATTTTTTTGTGTTCTAATCCAGCTGGATATGAACCAATTGCCGGAAGAGATCGAAGCATATCGCGACAGAAAATGGCGTCGCGAGGAATCTTTGCGCGTTGATACCGCAGCCGATGTCGAGCAGATGGTCGAGGACATCGGGCTTTGCCTCGGGATGACGGACGTGCGGAAGCGTATGCCGTCCGTCTATATCGCCGTCTGCGGCCGACGCGATGCGCATATGCCGCGAAACGTCCAGAAGGACACTGAGGCAAGCAAGGCCTGGGTGCTCAAAGACGAGGTCGTAGCCCGCGGCAAGGTCTATTACGGCAAGGTTTACAAAGGACACTCGATGTTCCTTGCGAAGCGAATGATACCGGTCTTTAACGCACTTTGGGGCTGCTCAAAAAAGGGCGAGAGCGGCATTCTATCGAAGAATGCGCAAGCCGTTTTGAAGGTACTTCGAAAGGAGTTTGAGCTTGCAACCGCAGATCTGCGGGAAGCAACGGGGCTTACAAGGCCGGAGCTTACGAAGGCTCTCGATGAACTTCAGAAACGAATGAAGGTCGTGCCGCAAGAGGTCGTTTATGTGCCGAAATTTACCTATATTTGGACGCTTGCCGAGATGCGCTTTTCCGCTTCGCTCACACGAAAGATGAACCGTGAAGACGCGTTGCGCGAGCTCGCGCGTACGTATCTAAAAATGTGCGGTATGACGCTCGTCGGCGAACTCGCCGGCAAGTTCGGCCTCACACGGAAAGAGGCCGGTAGGGCAAACCACGAACTAGTTGACGAGGGCTTCGCAGAACGGATCGAGAAAGGTGTGTACAAACTGTCCGAACTCTAACACCTTGAACGACCGAGGCGGGAGGTGATATGCTTAAGCGATGTGGCAATCTGCCACATCAAGGAAAGTTGTTATGCGTGCTGTTAAAGATACCAGAAAGGTCAGTCCCGGGCGGATGAATATTCGGCTCGCTGCCGAAGTGAAGGAACGCGTTGTTCGAGCGGCGGCTTTATCGGGCCAAGATCTGACCGAATTTGCGGTTGTTGCCTTGAGCGAAAAGGCTGCAAAGGTCATTGAACAACACGATCAGCTGGTTTTGAGCTCTGCCGATTATCAGTTCTTTCTCGACAAATTGAGTGTTCGTTCTAAACCTTCCCAAAGGTCGCGTTCGGTCGCGGCAAGGTATCGCAAAGGAATAAGAGATGGCGTGAGGCATCACCTTGCTGATTGAGCCGCTGTCGCGCGTTCACGATCGGGGCAGTTTTGATTGCGGCGATCCGGACGTTACCGACTTTTTGAGAAAGAAGGCCCTGCAGGATCAGGAACGTGATCTGAGCCGGACGATGATCCTGATCGACGAACGCGATCCGTCGGAAAGGATCCTCGGCTATCACACGTTACTGATGATGCAGGTGCGGCAGGATGACGTTCCCAATGACCGTCCCCGCATCAAGAGAGGTATTCCCGTCGTGATGCTCGGTCAGTTGGGTATCGACGTGAGCATACAGGGAAGAGGTTTTGGAGACCTTTTACTGATGGACGCTCAAGCCCGCACGGCCGAAGTTGCAGAAAAGGTCGGCATCAGAGCATTAATGCTCGACGCCAGAAATGAACGCCTTGCCCGTTGGTACGAGAAACACGATTTTGTTAGATTCCCAAACTCGTTGCGAATGTTCAAGAGCATCAGCTCAAGCTCCTGCAAAGCTAAGGCAATCCACAAGAGAACCCTGTGCACATAGTAGTTTGTGCACAGGGTTTCGTATTGACGCATTCTTAGAAATGCGACGAGTTAGAACACGGGCTGCCGCAGGACCTCAGCGAGGGCCTTCAGCCGTGCTGTATCGGCAGCGTCCTTTGCTGACGCGGACGCCTTTTCAACGATCGCAACAGACTTTGCAAGACTACCGGCGTCCTTCTTCTTTTCAGCTTTGGCGAGTGCCTTGCGAACCGACGCGATGTCTTTCGCTGACATTCCCTTGGAGCGTTCGAGTTGGTCGAGGTATGCCTTTGCGACGACCGGTTTATTCGCCCAGACGATACGCTGCTGGCTCTGAACATTCCATTCAGGCAGATGAACGGACTTTGCCGCGTCGATCTCATTCTGCGAGAGGAACTTTGTCGGCGTGAGCTCGAAGATGTCCAGGCCGCGGGCGATCTCGGACGAATAGACATTGCCGTTGTACCAATATGCCGACCATGAACCACCAAGCACGAGCGTCTTCGGATCGACCGGCCCGCGGTCGAAGTAGGCGATCTCAAAAGGCTTTGCCGCGTCGGTAAAGTCCATTATCGAGATGCCGCCCTGATACCAGGCCTGCACCTTGATGTCGCGTCCCGGGACGGGAACGAGCGAGCCGTTGTGAGCGACGCAATTCTCCTGCTCGGTCTGTGCGGCAGGCATTTTGTAGTAGCTCTGGAACTTCAGCTTGTTATCGACGAGATCGAAGATGGCATCCGCACCCCATACGTTCGGGTCGGTCGCACGGCAGCGTGCTCCCATTCCGCCGCCCCATTCGTCGGTGAAAACGACCTTCTTACCGTCATTTGAGAATGCCGCCGAGTGCCAGTAGGCGTAGTTCGGATCGTTGACGGCGTCGATACGTTTCGGGTTCGCGGGGTCGCGAATATCGAGCAGAAGGCCGTTGCCCGAGCAAGCACCTGCGGCGAGGCCGATCTCGGGATAGACCGTGATGTCGTGGCACTGATCGCTGTCGGTTGCCTTGCCTTTATTGGCGTGCGAACCGCCGTCGCTCAGGCCGTTGTAGGCACCCGTTCTCGGGTCAATGAACACACGCGGGCTCGCGACGATCTTTGCGTCTTGCGGGGCCGCGACGGGGACCTTTATAACGTCGATCCTGAAAAGGGCCGTATTCGGGTCTTTGTCCGGAGCACCGCCCGAACAGCCCGGCATCTCTTCATCCTGACGAACGAACGACGTTCCCGAAACATACACGTAAATGTTGTTCGGATCCTTCGGGTCCGGAACGAGCGTGTGCGTGTGCGAACCGCGGCAGGTTTGTATCGCGGCAACCTGCTTCGGAGCGCGGATATCGCTTATGTCAAAAATACGCACGCCGCGAAAGCGCTCTTTGTTCGCGGCCGGCAATCCCGGAGCGGTCGGCGGCGGGAATCCCTGCTCACCGCAATCGAGGCGGCCGTTCGGCATTTCGACCGACATGAACAGCAGGTTCTTAAAGACGGAAACATCGCCCTGTCCGCCCGGACACGGCATCGAGGTAACCAGCTCTGCCTTGTTCGGGTCGGCGATGTTGTAGATATTGACGCCGTAGAAATTGCCGAGGAAAAGGTAGTTCCCCTGGAATGCGATGTCCGAATTTGCGAACGCGAGCGGTGCAAACGACATCTTCATTTCCGCAGGTATCTTTGCATCCGGCGGAACGCCCAGCGAGAGCAGTGCCTTAGCGATCATCGGGCTGTTCGGGTCCGTTCCAACGTCAAATGCGGACGGCTTTTTGAGCAGGCCAAGATGCTTCATGCCCATTGCGGCCTCGCCGGCGTCGAAGATGCCGGGTTTTAAGTGCGCACGCGGGTCATTGGCATTTGAGCCCGTCATTCCGGGAGGTAGCGGCGGCGCTGCCTGCGGCGGCCCTTGTGCAAGGGCAACTTCGGCAAAGCCGATAAGAACGAACGCCAGTACGGCGATCGATAAAAGTGCGTTCGATAGATTTCGGATCTTCATTATTAGATTTACTCTCCCAGCATTTTCTGCATTATTCGGATCTCGGCCCGCTGGCCGCTGTCAACGTCTGTCGCGAAGGTGAAAAGTTCGGCGTCCTGTCCGCTTCCGGGTGTTTCAAAAAGTTCCTTTACCATTGTGAGAGCTCCGCCATGGTGTTGGATCATCCCTGTGAGGAATAGGCGGTCGAATTCCGTTCCGCTCGAAGCTTTTAAGGCCGCCATCTGCTCGGGCGTGAGCATTCCGGGCATCAACATCGGGCCCATCATATGATGTTCATGGCCGCTCATACTGGACATGTCCATTCCACCCATCTTCATTTCAGTAGGCTGGCCGCGAGCGACAAGCCAGCGTTTCATAAAGTGCATTTCGTCGGATTGCGATTGGCTGATGCGTGCCCCAAGCAGGCGAAGCTCCTTATTTTCGGTTCGGCCATCCATCAAGGCGACCATTTCGACCGCCTGAGCGTGGTGATGGATCATTCCCTGCATAAACGCGATGTCCTGCTTCGACAAAGGCGGCGGCAAGGGCCGCGTGTCCGGAGGCAGGACCTTGCTCGGCTCGCCGGGTGCTCCCGGACGCACAACGACCGGCCCATTTCCTTGACCAAAGGCCGAAACAGCCATCATCCCAAGCAGCCCCGCGGCGGCAAACGACAATATCATCTTCCTCATAGGTCGCATCCTCTGTGTCATAAGTGTGTCGGCTACTTTATCACAAGATACGCACCATTCGCGGAAAAGTTCCGAGTTATGAGCCGGCAGGGCAGGCGCCGAAGAGGTTTTTACCGATCATGGGGAAGCTGACCGTCGTTTCCGTAGCCGCCACGTAAGTAAGGGCTCAACGCCAGATCTACTCGACGATCAGCGGTTCATTCCGCCCGCCTCTCCCGTCGCCGAGCGGAAATGCTACGCATTTCCGACGCGATCACCCAAACATCCCGGACGGCTTAGCCGCCACAAACATTTCGTCCCGGCAACGGCGAAGCTGAGCTTCGCCGCTCGGCGACAGAGGCGATGTGCAGAATATGACTGATTTTGAAGGCAGGAAACGGTATTGGCGCGAAGCGATGCCGGCAAAGAGAGCAGAGCGGACATTTCGCCGAGCCCTTCCTGACGGTCGGGCTGCGGACAAACGTTACCTCTTAAGGTTCGGCAGAGTTAATACTTCATCAATTCCTGGACGGCTTTTTCAACGTCCTCGGATTGAGGCAGGATGAAGTCCTCGACCTGCGGCGCGTAGGCGACGAATGTATCGGTCGCAGCGACGCGGCGAACGGGTGCATCGAGATATTCGAAAAGCTCGTCCGAGATGCGCGCGGCGATCTCCGCTCCATAGCCGAAGCTCATCGAGTCCTCGTGGGCGACGATGACGCGCGACGTCTTTTTAACGGTCGCGGTGATCGCTTCCCAATCGTAAGGCACGAGAGTGCGAAGGTCGATGATCTCGACCGAGATGCCCTGCTGTTCGAGCCGTTTTGCGGCCTGATTCGAACGCTCGACGAGCGCGCCGAATGTAATGATCGAGATGTCGCTACCTTCACGCACGGTTCTCGCCTTGCCGAACGGAATGAGGAATTCGCTCGAGGGATACTCGGATTTGTTGTACACCTGTCGATAGAGGTGTTTGTGTTCGAGGAACATCACGGGGTCGTCGCAGCGAATGGCCGTGCGTAGGAGTCCGTTCGCATCGAGCGCGTTCGACGGATACGCGATCATCAGGCCCGGCGTATGCGAGAAAAGCGTCGTGCCGGATTGCGAGTGATAAACAGCGCCGCCCTTAAGGTAGCCGCCGACGGGCACACGCATCACGAGCGGGCATTTCGTCTCGCCGTCCGAACGCCAGCGCGTTACTGCGACCTCGTTCCTGATCTGGTGGAAGGCCGGGAATATGTAGTCAAAGAACTGTATCTCGACGACGGGCTTAAGGTTGCGGATCGCCATACCGACCGCGCGTCCAATGATGTTCGCTTCGGCGAGCGGCGAGTTGAAGACACGTGCCGAGCCGAATTTCCGCTGCAGGTTCGCCGTCACCTTAAAGACGCCGCCTTTTCCTTTGACGCGGTCAAGATACTCTTCACGCGACGCGTCGGCGACGTCCTCGCCGAAGACGACGATGCGCGGGTCACGCTCCATTTCCTCGTGGAGGCAGCGGTTGATGAGATCGACCATCGTGCCCGGATTGCCGGACAATTCCGCACCCGCTTCCGTATCAAAAAGCTGCCGGTCGGTCGGGTCAACATCCGGCGAATACACGTTGCGAAGTGCGGTTTCCGGTGCCGGCTGCGGCGTTTCGACCGCGATATCGGCTGCGGCGTTGACCTCTGCATCGACCTCTTTGCGCAAGGCTTCGAGAGCCTCGCTCGACGCGATGCCTTCCTGCATCAGGAACTCTGCGAACGTGGTTATCGGGTCGATCGCGGCTTCTGCCTGACGCTCTTCCTCGGGGCGATAGAGTTTTTCATCGTCCGAGAGCGAGTGCGAATACGGGCGAATGACCTTGCCGCGGATGAACGCCGGGCCCTTTCGCTCGCGGCAGTATTCGACGGCCCGCTTAAAGGCCGCGTATGACGCGATCGGGTCGGTGCCATCAACATTCTGGATATAAAGATCGGGGAAACCCGAGACGAGCTTCGAGACATCGCCGCCGGCTGTACCGACCTCGACGGGGGTCGAGATCGCGTATCCGTTGTCCTCGACGACGAAGATCACGGGGAGCTTCAGGTTCGAGGCGGTATTAAGAGCTTCCCACCATTCGCCCTCGCTCGTTGTCCCGTCGCCAACCGACATATAGACGACCTCGTCGCCCTTGTAGCCGACAACCTTATCCTGCAGCTCTTTAACGAGCGAAGCGCGGAAACCTGCCTCCGCCGCACCTACGGAATGAAGAGCCTGCGTGCCCGTGCAGGAAGATTGCGAGGGAACATTCAGATCCTTTTTGCCCCAGTGCGAAGGCATCTGGCGTCCGTGTGAATTCGGGTCGATCTCAGCACCGACGGATGAATAGAGCATCTCCTGCGCCGTCATCCCAAGCCCGAGCATCAATGCACGGTCGCGATAATACGGGAAGAACCAGTCGTAGCCTGGCTTCATCGCGAGGGCCGCACCGACGAGCATCGCCTCGTGCCCGGCACCCGATATCTGGAAAAAGATCTTGTTCTGGCCCTTGAGCTGGATCTCCTTATCATCGATCCGCCGCGAAAGATACATCGTGCGATAGATGCCGACAAGCGTCTCGGGCGTAAGGCCCTCGTACCTTTCAGCACCGCCCTTTTTCGCCGGGTTAGACGGGGCCGCGGGCGTTTGCGATTTCGCGGTCTTCTGCGTCTTTGTGTCCGGGTTGAAACCGTCCGCCTCGGTCGTCTTTGCGGGCTCTGCGACGATCGCTTCCTTCTCGATCTTTTCGGATGCTGTTGCCATTAAGTCTTATCCCTCAATAAAAAGAAAGTTATAAAGTGAGTAACCTTTAACGATAGCAAATCCGCCAAAATCGGGCAATTTCCGAGGGTGTGGGCAGGCAAGGACGCGGGAAGGCGGTTATTCCGTCACGGCGTTGTTGGATGGCATGGGTCGCAGGCGATCAGGCACCGCAGTCCGAAAAGGCCACCGCCAGAACTATCGCAAATTTCGCAAGCCAGGATATCATCGACAGCCGCCTACCCTCGTGTCTCGAATTCGGCAGACTCGTCCCCGACCGCCGAGTCAGCGTTGAACATTAAGAACCCGCTAGTTCCGGCATCTGCCGCCTTGATGGCATCGCTATACTTTGCGGGCAGCGGAAGTCTTATTTCCAAGTGGTCGCGAAGCGCCGCTTCGCAATGTTTTGGCTCTAAACAACCTTTCGTTAACAACTTTGCCTCCGAAGTTCATCGTTAGATCGATTGATCTGCAGTATTTTCATCTTACTGTTACCTTCTGGCGTATCTCGTAAACCAGGCGGAGAAGCTTTGCAAGCGATCCATTAGGAAGCTGGTCGAGGTGAATATGCGAGTCATTCTCACTAACTACTACTCCTCGAAGGCCTTTGTCTGATCCGTATCGAACTGTTAGGTCGATGTGCGAATCAATCTTCATCGGCAGCTGCGGCTCGTACACCGCTCTATCATTGGACGCAGCGAATTCGTTTACCGCATCGCGAAGCTCCACGAACATCGTCCGATCGACGGTGCGGTTATGCCGCTGATTTCCGTGCTCCCGCTGACCGGATGAGTATGAACCATATATTCCCAATGAATACTATCTTTTGTATCGGCTAAGGTATCCGACATCCATCCGTTCCAGTATGGAAGGCTCGTCGGTAAATTCAGTCGATCGTAGGTTGCGGTAACGCTAGTTCCGGCAGTAGTTTCTTTGTGTCCAAACAGTCCTCCTGTTTCAAGCCATGGGGTTGAACTACGAGCTACATTCCATAACCCTTTTGCCCAATCAGTAAACACTTTATCTTTAGATAGCCGATTACAAGGAGTCTTGGGCGGCGGTGGAGGCAGTATCGGGTCAACGAAATCTGCAGACGGGCCATGAGTGACGACGTCGAGCAGATTGCATGGGATCGGCGCGTCATCCCATCTGCATCGAGTTCGCCGCATCGTACTCCTATTTTGACTTCGGTTTAACGCTAAGATCGATCGCGCATTCATCGAACGGGTTGCCTTTTTTCGTGTTGTACTCGATAAGGTCAATGCCTTTTTCGCGGTCGATCAAATAGGTACCTCTCGTGGGATCCCCTTTGCCATTGGAGACTACCCACTCATAGAGCCCGTAGCGAGTATCATTTTTACTTTCAAAAAAAGTAACTCCCACGTATTTCGCCATGCAGTATCGTGCACGGAGCCTTGCCGCCGTCGCAACAAGATTCTCCCGCGTAAAGTTGTCCGGCTTTATCACTACTTTGATCAACAACTGCTTTTCGACGGTTTCGGTCTCGAACATAACCTTGAACTTTGCTCCGTTCTTCGGTTCGTTCGCGCACCCTGAGGAAAAACGGGAGGTCTGCGCAAAAACGGACACAGCACAAATCGTTCCGAAGCCCAACACTGCTATACAGCGAATGAGTCTTTTGCGAAATGAAATTGAAAATCTATTTGCAGTTCTCATAAATACGTCTCCTTATCGCAATGCTCGCCTCTTGGCTGTTGCGCCGAGAAGGCGGCCGAAGATATCCTTTAGCGCGAGGCCGAGGTTTTTCAGTATCTTGTTCTGGCAGTGATCCGGCAGCCCGTTAAAACCGCCGTAAAAGCTTGCGTCAATATTGCACTGCCATTCGGGGTCGTAGGCGTCGAAGAGGTGTGCTTCGTATGTCGGAGGCTCAGGTTCGACCGGAGGAGGCTCAAGCGAAATGCCCTGCCCCAAAGGTTCGTTCTGGTCCGATACATAACCAGTCGCGAGAAATATCGCAAGATGCCCGTGCATAAACGCTATGATTCCAAAAAGCTCGAACTGACCGCCGGGTCGACAACCGGTTTAGTACTTAGATTCGAAAGAAATGTACAAGTTGCATTCGAGGCCTTAAAAAATGCGACCAGGCCGGAAGGCATCGCGCGCCGCATTCGGGTTCATCGTATTCTTTTTTGATCGCGATGACCAGACAAATGTTCGCCAGTTTCGCTGACTTAAAAAATACAGATTTACGCCTTGGCGGGGTTAAAGCGATTCGAGGGTCCTCAATAAAATGGAACTGCGTCGACCAAAAACCGTGCTATTCTCGAACACTATGCGAACTCACACGCTTTTTCTTCCTGTCGTTCTTTTGCTCTCGTTTGTGCTGAATTCGGCGGCTCAAACGGTTGCTCCAACAAAGTCGGAAATTTCCGGATGCAATGTCGATCTCGCGAGACTGGCGGTTGCGCAGCGTGCTGACGAGAGCGGCACAGTTTCGGACACGGAGGAGCGTGTCAACATACTCACGCGCGTGGCGGACTTCGAATGGCGGTACGACAAGCAGGCCGCGCATGACCACTTGGCAGAGGCATACAAGGTAGCTGCCGCACGATTTCACGAAAAGGGTTTCGAGAACGAGAATGATCAGGGGATAGCGATACCGAAGCCCGACCTTCGATTTCGCGTGATCGAGGCGATCACAAAAAAGGATACTGCATGGGCAAAGAAACTGATCGACGAGATTCTCGCTGAATATGAGAAGGATGCGGAAGATAAAACGGATGACCGTGACAAGGCCCGCGAACTAAGCGCGACGCTTAGCATCGCCATTAGCACGATAAAGTCCGATCCTGCTCTGAGCTGGTATCTTTTTCGTCGTGTAATGGCCGGACGGCTCGATTCTCACTGGCTGTTCACGCTTTACGAAGTGGCCGCCTCAGATCCACGGTTCGCTGACCAACTATATTCTGAGCTACTGACCAGATATCGGTCTGAGAAGCCCAGACGGTTCCTCTTTTTATCGGCGTACCCATTTGCCTCAAATAGGATTGTCGGGATCGATAAGTTTCAATTCGGCAGCAGCGTGCCGGCAACGTTGGGTCCGAATCCAGCACTTCAAACGCGTTTTCTTACCACGCTTATGCAAAACTTCTCGGCATTCGTTGTCGATCCGACGAATCTTACGGCGCCGGCGGAACCGCATCGATTGGGCGAGCCTGCTTACGTCGTTTCTGCCCTCAATGAACTTCAGCCGATCGTTGCCGAAAGATTTCCGTCGCTCCTTCCGCAATTCACCGAGCTGAGCACCATCGCAAACTCGACCTTGAACGACAACCTTCGGCAGTCGATGGATGATAAGAATGAGCGAGAAGCGGGTTTTCGATCGAGTTTTGAGACACGAATAAAGGAGCTTGAACAAGCCGACGAGGAAGGGAAACTGACGGACGAGATGATCGTCTCCGTGGCAACTTGGGGGCTTGACTCGCTGAGCGAGGACCAGATGAAAAGACTGCTTCCCTGGATCGAGAAGATCGATGACAAAGATGCCAAGGAGGCGACAACGAACTTTTTTTGGTTCATGCGCACGAAACGAGCCGTTCGCGATGATCAGCTGGATGATGCCGAAGCTTTCGCTGCCAAAGTCAAGCGCATCGACTTTCGGATCGTAGTTCTTTTCGAGCTAGCAGAGGCTCGAACAAAGGTGATAAACAGTTCGGCGGCCGCACTTGGGATATTGAGCGATGCGGCTAAACAGGTACGCAGCGCTCCGGATTCTGTCCCGAAAGCCCGCGTTCTTCTCGGACTTGCCTCCAAGTATGAAAAGATCAACCACGCCGCGGCCATCGACGCGCTTAGCGATGCGGTGAACGTGATCAACCATCTTCAAGGCACCGAGGTCTTGCAAACGACGATCCGACAGATGATCAAGACCCGCAGATCTCTCTTCTATTACAGCGTCGAGGTCCCATATTACGGTCTTGAAGAAACCTTCAAGATCGTGGGTAAGAATGACCTCGATCTCACAATAGCCAACGCAACGACGCTCACGAACAAGTATCTTCGGACGCTCGCCGTGATCGGTGCCGCACAAAGCTGCGTCGATAACAAGAAACCTTCGAAAAAGAAGCCGCAAAAACGCTAATCGCCTATTTTGCTTTCAGCACCCAGCCGTCGGGGTCGATCTTTGGCGGTGCTCCTGAATACGTGACCGAGCCTTTGCCGTCCGGCATTTCGACGCGTTGGGTCTTGCCGTTGACGACGACATCGATCGGCATCGGGAACGGTATATTGTTCGGCGTTTCCCAGCGAAGCGGCATCTTGCAGTTGTTCGTGCAATCGGCAGGAACCGCGGTAACGAGTTTCGGAAGCTTCGGCTGCCGCAGATACATCTCAAAGATCCAGTCGAGCTTCATCCCCGAATCCTTTTCGGCAGTCGTTAAAAAATCATCGGTCGTTACGAGGCGTTCCTGGCGCCCGTCCGTGTAGCTCTCGTGAGGCTTGTCGGGATACGCCATATGCCGAAGCGCGTTAAAGAACGCTTTGTCGCCGACGAGATAACGCAGCGTGTGCAGGAAGTACGCTCCCTTGCCGTAAATATCGCCGTCCGACCTTGTGTAATCAGGCTCGGCCATATAGACCTGATATGCGATCTTCGGTTCGCGAGGCGCGATGGGCTGTTTATTGCGGAACCTCGTCGCCGTCGCCGCGACGCGTTTCATATACGCGTCTTTGCCGTGGAGATATTCCTGATAGAGAGCGTCCATATAGCTTTGGAAACCCTCGTGGATCCAGAAATCACGCCAGTCACTCGCCGTTACGAGATTTGCCCAATATTCGTGACCGAACTCGTGCAGCAAGAGCCAGTCCGTGCCGTCCGCGTCGTACTTGAAATGGTTGCCGTAGGCGATATTCGTCGAATGTTCCATCCCGAGATGCGGCGTCTCTGAGATGCCAACCTTTTGCGAACGGAACGGATATGGCCCTAAGTAATGTTCGTAGTATTTCAGATACTTCTTTTGTTCGGCGATGAGGCCTGCGGCTTTGTCGGCGTCTTCCGGCAGAACGTAGAAGAAGATCGGAATCACGGTTCCCGCGATCGAACGATACGAATCACGCACGATCTTGTAAGGTGCCGCGTTGAAGACGACCGAGTAGTTCGCGATCGGATTCGTCATACGCCAATTGTAGGTCGAGGTTTCATCGGCATTCTTTTTAACGGTTTGGAGTTTGCCTGGAGCCGTCGCGTAAAGCGGATCCGGAACCGTGATGTGCATCGAGACCGTCGCGGGCTTGTCCGATGGATGATCTTTGCAAGGGAAGAGCAGGTCTGCTCCGTCATTCTGCAATGCGACCGAGATCCAGTCGGCTCCGTCCTTCGTCTTTTCCCACATAAAGCCGCCGACCCACGGCGGACGCGGTGCGACACGCGGCGTTCCGGAGTAAACGATCTTTGTCCTGATCGTCTCGCCGTCCTGTTTCGAGTACGGGAACCAGATCCAGATCTTGCCGCCATCGCGTTTGAACTTCAGCGCCGCGCCATTCTCCGAAACGCTCTCGACCTTGTATGGCGTGTCGAGATCTAGGACGATAACACTCGACGGAATGACGGTTTTGGCGGTCATTATCGTCGTCCCGGTGATCGACTTCGTCGCGGGATCGGCCTTCACAGAGATGTCGTAATCCTGCACGTCAAAAACGGCCTGCTCGAACATCAGTGGCCCGCCCGTCGAGGTCGGCTTTGCCCCAAGCTCACGCTGGCCGAAAGACGAAACGGCGAACAACGCCACAGCCGCTAACGCATATAGTGCCTTCATAATTGAAACTCCTTGAATTGTTTGGTCGAACTACCTTTAGAATACGACGAAATGGCCGAAAGGGTTTAGTCCGCGAGATCGGTGTCGATCGCCATTCTGTACTCGCTCGCCATCGATGGATGGCCGTGTGCGAGCGAGACCTGCACACCTTTCTCGTAGGTTGCACGGGCCTTCTCGCGATCGCCCGAGCGTAGATATGCTCCGGCAAGCATTCCGTAGGCATTGCCTTCGTCGTCGGCACCGGCGAGATATTTCTCCAGCATCGCGATGACCTTGGCGTCTTCGCCGAGCTTTTCGTACTCTTTTGCGAGGCCGAACATCACCATCGTGTTCGACGGGTCGGCCGCGAGCATCTGCTCAAAAACTTCGATCCTGTTCTGCATTGTTCTTTTCTCCAAAGATAGCCGATTCGGCAGAGCGCATCAAAACAGACTTGGTTGCGAAACGGCGACATCCTCGACATTCTGCTCGACCTTGTCAGCGATCGGATCGCCGTCATTCTCACGCGTGTTGAACCCAAGCCGCCTCGCGTGAAAATCAAAAAGCCGTTGTGTTACTTCCCATTGTTCGGTCTTGCCGGTCATCCGTTCCTTGTACGTGGCGTGCCGCAAAGTTCCGCCGCGTTCGCGTTTCATCGAATTCGTGATCTTGACGACGCGTGTCGCAGGCAATCGCTCGTTCATCTTCTCAACGAAATACTCCTCGATCGATGGCGTGTCGATGTGCAGCATCGACATAAATGCGCGAGTTG
>JABARP010000012.1:0-49214 GCA_019186825.1 Pyrinomonadaceae bacterium | reverse complement strand
GAAAACGCGCTTCAGGAACAGGCGTGTACGGGTCAAAGGGATTCGATTTTTCTTTGGTCAGGAACGGGATCGAGAAGAAGACGCTGACCTTTTCGAGCCGCTGCAATACGTCAATATCCCGCGTTACGAGCGGCGATTTCGTTACGATGCTGACCGGAACACGAAACTCCGCGCAAACCTCGAGACACTGCCGCGTGAGGCGATATTCCGCTTCAAGCGCGATGTACGGATCGGTGGCGAAAGAGAAATCGAGATGCGGCATCTTGTTGCGGCATTTTTTCAACTCTGCACGCAGCAGCTGAGGAGCGTTCGGCTTGACGACGATCTTTGTCTCGAAATCCGTACCCGCGCCATAGCCGAGGAATTCGTGATACTGCCTCGCGAAGCAATACGTGCAGCCGTGAATGCAGCCGCGATAGCAATTTACCGTGTAACGCCAACCGCCTTCCCAACCCGAGGCGAATGCCTTCGTGATCACCTTTTTCGTTGCGGTCTCCTCGAAGATCTCGAGCTTTGTTTGCGGTGGCTCGCCGACGAATTCGGCCGAGAGCTTGTTGTAAGGATTTGGCGGGTTCGTGATGCGTCTCACAGATGAAACATTATCGCATTTGTCGGAATTCGAGGTCAATGAAATTCGTACAGGCGCACGATTTTTTAGACTTGCGGCGGTTTTGCTGCGTCAGACATGTGCCAAGTTTGTTAGGTTTTGTGTGGTTTGACGTTATGAAAGCAAAATATTTAACGGCACTTATTGCATTGACCGCGGTACTTACAACGATCGTATTTGCCCAACGCGGCGAGCGTTTTCGCAAGATGATCGAGGCTCGAAGGGCCGAGCGTCAGCAACGATCCGGGCTTTCGACACAAGAGATCGACGTTAAAGGCGTCAAACGCTCTTACATTCTTCATTTGCCGCCAACCTATAAGAAAGGTGTGAAGTTACCACTTGTTATCGCGCTTCATGGCGGAGGAGGGAATGCAGAGAATATGGTCAATATGAGCGGCTTTAGCGAGAAGGCGGACAAGGAGAATTTTGCAGTTGTTTATCCGAATGGTTCGGGCCGTTTCGGCAACATCCTGCTGACGTTCAACGCGATCGGTTGCTGTTCCTATGCAATGAAGGAAAAGGTCGATGACGTTGCGTTCATCTCTAAGCTGATCGACAAACTTGCCGCCGACTATTCGATCGACACGAAGCGGGTGTATGTTACCGGTTTTTCAAACGGGGCTTTGCTTACGCACCTTCTAGCAGCCGAATTGCCGGACAAGATCGCGGCGGCAGCACCGGTCGCCGGGGCGATATTCGCGAGTACGCCAAAGCCGAAGGGCAAGGTTGCGATGCTGATGATACACGGAGAGGATGACACGGCCGTCCCTCTGAACGGCGGAATGAGCACGCGCTCGATCGTGAACCCGAATCAATCCGAACCTTTCAAGTCAGTTGCTGACACGACGAGATATTGGACCGTCAATTCCAACTGCAATAGCGTTCCGGAGAAGGCCGTCAAAGGGAATGTTACGACCGAAGAGTTCACAGGTTGCGCTAGCGGCGGTGATGTCGAGGTCGTCCTTTTAAAAGGCGGGCTGCACGCCTGGCCGGGCGGAAGAAAAGGACGTGATGCAGGGGATGAGCCCTCAAAAGACCTGAACGCGACCGACGTGATCTGGGAATTCTTCAAGGCACACCATAAGTAGCCGACCTTAAAGATCCCGCTGCATCAAAAGATCTGTCTGCGCATCGGAACCAAGCTGGAAGATATGCTTACCGACGGCGTGGAATCCGTTCTTCTCGTAAAAGGCGATCGCCCGCGGGTTGTATTCCCAGACACCAAGCCACATCACATCGTGGTCGTGACGCCTGGCTCGTTCGAAACACGAATCCATCAGATTCTGCCCGACGCCTTTGCCGAGATATTCCTGGTGTGAGTAAAGCCGCGATAGCTCGATAGGCCGCGTAGCCGTGATCCCGGTTTCGGTGCGGCCGACGATCAACTTTGCATAGCCAGCCGGCTTTTCATCAACACTCGCGATCAGAAAGATATTCCTTTCATCCGAAAGCTCTTCCGTTATCTGCTCAACGTTGAACGCCTGCCGCATATAGTGTGCAAGATCATCCGGCGCATTCTTGGGATGATGCGCAAAGGCATCCCAGAACGTCGTGTAGGCAAGGTCGGTCAAAAGGGTTGCGTCCGCGGGAATGGCGATACGCGTTGTGATCTCGGTCATTTAAGATACTCGTTCAGACGCTCAAGACAAACGCCTCGCCAGGGCTTTAAGAACTTCGCCCGCGATTCGATCTTGAGTGGCGAAAACGTCGGGGCTTCTGTAATCGAACGTCTCGCCCCAAACAACATACCCGCGGTTAACATCGACCATCTCAACTGCGACCCTGATCTGATCTGCATTGCGCTGAATAGAACCCGTAAGAACGACGTCGGCATTTTCGCTTCGGCCCGCGTACATTACATCAGTGGGCGGAATCGGGTACCGAGCGGGAAGCAGCTCGAGATCCTGTACACTTCCGATCCGCGCACGAAGCGTGTCGCGGATGCCGGCGCCTATGGCCGAATCATAACCATCGGACGAGCTAAAGCCCATAACAACGACAGTCGTCGCATAGTCGCTGCGTCCTGTGTCGTTTTGGTAGGCAACGATGCTTGTAAGGCAGACGAGGATGATATAAGCCGCGGCTAGCATCGCACCAAAGCCGCCACCCGAACGAGCCCAGACAGCGAATCTATTAGGCGACCCTTCTTTTGGCGAACGCGGCTGACCAATGGGATCGCAAGATGTCTCCTTGTCGTTCGCGATCTCGTTGACAGGTGCAACAAAGGAATAACCTTTGCCAGGCACAGTAACAATGTACCGGTGGTCACCGGCTCTTTCACCGAAGCAGCGCCGCAGCGTTGCTATCTGCTGTGTAAGGTTATTCTCCTCAACGGCGATATCGGGCCACAACCGATCGATCAGCTCTGCCTTGAGCACGACCTTGCCACGGTTCGCGATCAGAATAAGCAAGGTGTCGAAGGCCTTCGGCGTTAGCGGCAGCGTTTCGCTTCCGGAATAGACCCGCCGCACAACCGGATCGACCTGATACCCACCGAAATCATAAACTACGCCCGATCTGCCGTTGTCCATAGCTATCACCTCTTCTGGAGGTTTTGATTATATTTCACCACCGCACGTTTCAACAATATCTTTTGTGGCGCCATCGAAAAGTCGATGTTTGTTGGGAAAGACGGGCGAGGTCAGTTGATTTTCACAAATTTTCACACGCTCTAAGGACAATTCATGACCGCATTCGCAAGAATCTGATCGTTGTCTTTGAGGATCTCGCACAAGCAACGCTTGCTTGCTGCTCCCTGCCAACAGAGATCTCGCGCCGAAGGGTAAATGTGCGCATACCCGAATGCGCGAGAAACATCAATTTTACAAGGAAGACAAGGAATGAATCTATTTAGGATCAAGCCGCTTGAAACGATACTTGCCGAAGCGGACGAACATGGCAGCGGATCGCTAAAACGTACACTAGGGGTCTCGGCTCTAACTCTTCTTGGAGTTGGGGCGATCATCGGAACGGGAATTTTCGTGCTTACCGGGCAGGCGGCCGGCCGCCATTCCGGCCCGGCAGTTGTTATCTCAATGGTTGTCGCGGGTTTGGTAAGTGCCCTGGCTGCACTCTGCTATTCCGAATTTGCCTCGTCAGTCCCCATCTCAGGTTCAGCGTATACGTACAGTTACGCCACGCTCGGTGAGTTCGTTGCCTGGGTGATCGGCTGGGACCTGATCCTCGAATATGCCTTCGGTGCCGCGACCGTTGCGGCAGGATGGTCAGGGAACGTCATCAGCCTGCTCGCGGATCTTGGCATTCATTTTCCGGTTTCATTGAGCGCGGCACCCGGCACAAAATTCGTCGCCATCTCAAGCGAGGCGGCGCACCAGCTCGCCAATATGCGCGTTGGTGAGACGATCCTGAATCCGCCGGCTGGCTACAATATGCTGACCTCAGAGCTTGCAAAGGGTATTGAGCTCGCCGGTATCCACGCTCCGGTCGAAACGGCGTATTTCAACCTGCCTGCGTTCCTGATCGCGATCGCGGTTACCGCACTTCTGATTCGCGGCATTCGCGAATCGGCGAACTTCAATTCCATCGTCGTGGTCGTGAAGATCGGTGTTGTCCTTCTCTTTATCATCGCGGGAGCGGGATATGTCAACACGCATTATCTAGGTTTTGGATGTGAGCCCGGAACGGGCGACTGCCTTCAGTTCATACCGCCAAATACCGGCGTGTTCGGCGAATACGGCTATAGCGGACTTCTGACCGGTGCGGCGGTGATCTTCTTTGCATACATCGGGTTTGACGCGGTCTCGACCGCATCGCAAGAGGCAAAGAATCCGCAGCGGGATATGCCGCGAGCTATCATCGGTTCGCTCGTCATCTGCACGATCCTTTATGTCTTTGTTGCGGGGATAATGGTTGGCCTTGTTCCCTACACCCAGCTAAGGGACGAGGCTGCACCGATCGCAGCCGCGATCACAGCGGCATCCGGAATGGCTATCGAAGGATCGACAATGGCCTTCATTCTGAAATCTTTCTCGATGGTGATCAAACTTGGTGCGGTACTTGGCCTGAGCTCAACGATGGTCGTCCAGATGATGGGCCAGCCGCGAGTTTTTTACGCAATGTCGAGAGACGGCCTGCTTCCTGAATGGGGAGCTCGGATCCATCCCCGTTTCCGCACGCCGCATGTAACGACGATGATCACCGGCGTGATCGTTGCCGTGATGTCTGCTCTCGTGCCGATCTCAGCGCTCGGCCAGCTCGTGAGCATCGGTACGCTCTTCGCCTTTGTGATCGTCGCGATCGGCGTGATCGTCCTGCGGAAGACGCAACCCGACCTTCCGAGGCCATTCAAGGTTCCGTTCTCGCCGGTCGTCCCGATCTTCGCGGCACTCACCAGCCTCTACTTGATGTACGGCCTACCGTGGGATACGTGGGCGAGATTGATCGTCTGGATGGCTATCGGAGTGGTGGTGTATTTCGTGTACAGCGCAAAGAACAGCAAACTCCGGGACGCGGAAACACCGTGATCCAGGTCCCAAAACGCCGTTCTTCCGACAAGAGCCGGTCGACTAAATTGGCCTCATCGAGTCAGGCCCACGCGGTCGAGCAGGATGGGCCATCTTGGGTCGTTGTGAAGTGGATCAAGTTGCACCCATGCCTTGACATAAGGGATGGAACCGCGATTTATACGGTACTCGGGGTCAGAGATCGCTAGTTCGAGCATTGCAAAGGCTTTATCCGGTTCACCCAGCTGAGCGTAGCCCCACGCAGCCTGCACAGGTGCCTTTCGGCCGTTACCGATGTGCTGGTCAATGAACTCCTCGAAATAGCCTCGTTCGCCATCCTTGGCGAATGCACGTCGAAAGCGTTCGGCATATTGCAGTACCTCCGGCCCTTCCCCGGCGATCTTCCAAGCTTTCTCCATCTCATCGATAGCGCGCGGAAAATCCTTCTTTGCACAATAGACCGTCGATAGGTAAGCGTGGGAGCGTGAAAAGCTTGGGTCTTCTTCTATTAATTGATCGAGGCTCTCCGCGGCCTTATCAAGGTCGCGCTTGTAGACGTAGGCGTAGGCGATATCTGACTTGATAGCCATCGAGAGCGGGTCGAGTGCAAGGGCTCGGTCGTACTCGGCAAAACCCTCGTCGAATCGGCCGTCCAATACAAGCAACTCGGCAAGCCAATGGCGAGCTTGGGCATTGTTTGGATTCAGCTCGATCGCCTTTCGATAATTCTCTTCGGCGGACTTGATCTGTAGCTGTTCGAAACACTCATTGAAACCGATAACGCATAGACCTCGCTAAGGTGCGGATCCAATTCGACGGCTTTATCAAGTGCCGCACGGGCAAGCTGAGACCGGTCTTCGTTGGGGCGTAGCCCCATGATCAAATAGGTATCGGCGAGGCCCGCATATGCCATCGCATACGCCGGGTCGGCCTGCAACGCCAGATTGAATTGCTCAATGGCACGTCGATAGTCATCATTGCCACGTCGGTTCCAGTAGAAACGCCCACGAACGTAGGCAAGCCAGGCATCGGGGCTTTTTGTTCCGCGGACGGCAAATTGTTCATCCGGCGAGAGCTTTATCTTCAACGCATCGGCAATATCATGCGAGATCTGCTGCTGTACGGTTATCGCGTCTGCCGCCGGACGCACGTAGGTGTGGCCCCAGATCTGCGTGTTCGTGGCAGCGTCGGTCAGTTCGGCGTTTACGATCAATTCGTTGTCGCGAGATGTGATGCGCCCGGTCAGGACGGCTTGGACGTTCAACGCTCCTGCGATCTCTTTGATCGCAGGCCGCTCTTTCTTGTATTTAAAGACCGAGTTTCGGCTGATGATATGCAGATCCGGCGAAAGGGCGAGGCTGTTTATCACTGCATCGGTCATCCCGTCCGCCAGGAACTCAAACTCCTCCGTTGAACTCTCAAAAGGCAGAACAGCCATAGAGGCGATCTGCGGTGCGACTTCGACCGCCTTTGGCCGACCGCGAAGCCAGCCGCCTCCGATAACAACGGCTGCGAATAAGAGGCCAAGGCCTGCGACAGACCAGAATACGTAACGTCGTGCACGCGGTCCTGCGGGCTGCACCGCTGGGGGAAAAGCGTCAACTACTTCGGATCCTGCGGCCGAAGCATACGCGTCAACCGGCGGATCCTCGACCTTGGTGGCCTGCGGTTCGATCGCGGACGCGGGCTCTTTCGCCGGTTCGGCGACCGGCGCTACCTCGGCGATAAAGCGGTAGCCCTTGCGGGGAACATTTTCGATGAATTTTGGATTCTTTGCGTCGTCCCCGAGCGCTTTTCGCAGCGAAGTGATGGCGACCGTGAGGCTATTGTCCTGGACAAAGGTGTCTGCCCAGACCGTATCGAAGAATTCCTGCTTGCTTACGGCCTTGCCCGCCCGCTCGACAAGAAGCCGTAACACCTGAAACGTGCGGCTGTTGATCGCAACCTTCGCATCTCCGCACAGAAGGACCTCTTCCTGCGCATCAAGACAGAAATCGCCAAAGCGAAATTTGTGAGGAGCTTCCATACCAACCAAAGCACGCAATGCATACTTTGCACAAGATTTTCACCAATTTGGCGACATTCCGTCAAATTTAGCAACAAATTAGCAACTTTTTAACGACTTCCGTTCCGGTGTCTGACAATATCACCCCTGTTCGGCGAATAAGACTGTGAGCTGTCGATTCGGGATCAAGAAAGCGGTATCGGATCTAAAGCCGCGGATCGCAAAAGACCAAAACAAATGAAATCAAAGGAGCTCTATGAGAAAAGGACTCATTCTTCCAATACTATTCCTACTCTTCTGTTCGATAGGAAATGCACAGACCTACGCTAGCGTCCTTAAGCGGGCCCTAGCTCAATCAAACGAGGACTATTCCCAATTTGTATGGGTCACGTATCCAACCACAAATAACGGCATTCTGTCGATGGGGAGTTCTCCCCGATCAAGGTATAAGCTGACAGAACGAATCTGTCCGACGTTCACGTGCCTCGGATTATCCGAAGCTCTACTTGATGCTCCTTCCAGTTTGCAGGAACAAAACCTGATAACCATGGATGAAGGGGACGCCTCGTCGATTGTTGACGACAAAACAAAAGAAACCTTGATGGCTCTTGCTCTTCCGAGCTTTTTGAGAATTGTAGGTCTGAACTTCTCTACCTCACAAGTTCGCAAAGCCCATCTTGAGGTAACTTTCGGAAGCTTGATCATGAGAGAAATTGTTCCGGCAGAAGTTGTTGCGTACATACAATCGTTAGAATCCGCCGCAGCAATAACTGCAACTCAGCGGTTGGTTTTGCGAGAATACAAGAGAAAGCACTTATCCCTCGTGACAAAAGATATTGTGATTGATAAGTTGAGCCTGGCTATTACAACGCAACGAGACAGTCAATCCGCGCTTGATGCCGCTCTCGAGGAAAAGGCCGGTAAAGTCTTTGGGAAAGATTCGACACTAAAGCTAAAAGTATCAAAGCATACCGATGGAAATTTTCGGATTGAAACAACGCGTCCCCTGATAATTGGAAGACTTTATCAGAACGCAAAGGACCTGCCGGGACTATAGTCGGCGTCGTGCGGTTAAGGCAGGGGTGTCTAGCAAATCGGCGAAATGAAGAATGAGTGAACCATTAGGGGTGGTGAACCTGCATGGATGTCAGGGAATGGAAGCACAATTTCAACATAAAGTCTCGACGGATTAAGCGAGCGGTTCTTTTTGCCACACCTCTGGGGTCGCAAACGGGTAAAGGCCCCGGAGAACCGAGGCCTTTGTAACAGCAAAGAGTAGATAACAACGCTTGCCTACTTCCCGCTTGTTATCAGCTTTGCGATGGTTTGGAGCTGCATATTCGAGGTGCCTTCGTAGATGGCGCCGATCTTGCTGTCTCGCCAGAATTTTTCGACCGGGTAATCTTTGACGTAGCCGTAGCCGCCGTATAGTTCGATGGCTTTGGAGGCAACGGCCTCTGCGCAACGCGAGGCATAGAGCTTTGCGACGGCGGCTTCTTTTAGGAATGAACGTCCGGCGTCCTTGAGGCGTGCGGCGTTATAGACGAGCAGGCGTGTTGCCTCGATCTCGACGGCCATTTCTGCAAGCTGGAACTGCACGGCCTGGAACGAATTGAGTGCCGAGCCGAATTGTTCGCGTTCGGCGGTATATTTGAGCGCTGCCTCGTACGCGCCTTGCGCAATGCCGAGCATCTGAGCGGCGATGCCGATGCGGCCTTCGTTCAAGGTTTCGATCGAGACCTTGTAGCCTTTACCGACCTCGCCGAGCACGTTCTCCGTCGGAACCTTGCAACCGTCGAAGATCAGCTCCGTCGTGGACGATGCTCGTATCCCGAGCTTGTCCTCTTTCTTCCCGACCGAGAATCCTTCAAAGCCTTTTTCGACGATGAATGCCGTGATCCCTTTGTAGCCCGCGTCAGGATCGACGGTTGCGAAGACGATGAAAATTTCTGCTTCGTTGCCGTTCGTGATCCAGAGTTTCTGGCCGTTGAGCTCCCAGTGATCGCCCTTATCGGTGGCTTTAGTCTTGAGGGCGAACGCGTCGGACCCCGAACTTGCCTCCGACAGAGCGTATGCACCGACGCGGCCGGAAGCGAGCTGCGGCATATACTTTTTCTTCAGGTCGCTGTTGCCCCATTTTAGAAATGCATTCGTTACCAAGGTGTTATGGACGTCAACAAAGACCGAGACACTCGCGTCCACGCGTGCCAATTCCTCGATCGCGATGATCGCGTTGAATATCGACGAGCCTGCTCCGCCGTATTCCTCGGGCGATTCGATCGCCATCAGTCCCAGCTCGAAGCATTGCTTGATAAGGTCTGCGTCGAGTTTGGAATTGTGCTCCATGGACTCGACCTTCGGGCGAACCTCGCCTTCGGCAAATTCGCGGACGGCAGCTCGGAATTGCTCTTCATCTTCGGATAGGACGGTGAGTGCGTTGTTGTTGATCGGTGCTTCTGCGGCGGTACTCATAATATTTTCTATTCCTTTAGGTTCTCGAAAATCTAGTTTATGGATAAACTAACATTTTAGAAAAGCCCTCGACCAAAGGCAACGACATACGTGGATCTTGAAAATCAGCCGAGCGGCGGCGAACCGCCAATTCCTCAGCTCGTGCCGCACCACATAACACGCCTGAAAATTGCGGCGATCGTGCTAACGGCGATCGGTGTGGGGTTATTCGCGTATTTCGTCTATTCGATCGGGTATCGCGAGCTTGCGGGCGAGGTCGTTAAGCTCGGCATCAGCGGCTTCGCCGTACTGCTCTTACTCTACTTTTTACGTTTAACTGTAAGGGCCTCGGCGTGGAAACTGTCGGTCGGCGAACCATACAATCTGCCGATACGGGACGCCCTAACGGGTGTGATCATCGGCGAGGCATTGAGCTCCGTGATTCCGCTCGGCATTCTCGTCAGCGGTACAGCAAAGGCCGTGGCCGTAAGGCGCCGATTGCCGCTTGTCGTTGGCCTTTCGTCGGTCGCGACAGAGAATCTCTTTTACAGTTTTATTACAAGCCTATTCCTCATTTTAGGCTCGCTGACGCTTGTTCGGAGCTTCGAGTTGGAAGAAGGCTGGGTCTTCACGATCGATGTCCTGATCGCCGGGCTCATCGGTGTGATGGTTTTTCTTGTCCTGCTGGTCGTCCGACAATGGCACCTTGCGAGCGAACTTTGCGAAAGGCTCTACCAACAGGGCTTTGCCCGTTCAGTAACCGGAAAATGGCGAATGCATATTCGCCTTTTCGAGAATTTCATCTTCAGCTTTTATCGGCAGTATCCGAAGCGCTTTCTTCCGATCTGCCTTTTTGAGATCGCGTATCACTCGCTAGGCATCGCGGAGGTTTGGTACATCCTGAGCCAGATCGGCGACCGCGTGCCGTATCTTACCCAGGCCTTCCTGCTCGAATCGGTCAGCCGTCTCATCACGATCATCTTCAAGTTAGTGCCGTTTGTGATCGGCGTCGATGAGGCCGGTGCGCAGTTCGTTGCGAGGACGCTTGGGATGGCCGCCGGCATCGGCGTTACGATCGCTCTATTGCGAAAAGGACGAATGCTCTTTTGGACGTCCGTCGGCATGCTGCTCATCATCAAACGCGGTCTCTCGCTCAAGGAACTTTCCTCCGTGCTCCACCGGCGGCACTAAAAAAGCGGCTCGCACATCGGCGAACCGCACAAGCTTACATTGCTCAGAATGGCCAGAAGACTGGGATGAGGGCCATCGAAACGATGAAGACGATGAGCGTTAGAGCAGAGCCGACCTTGACGAAATCCATAAAGCGATAGCGTCCCGGACCGTAGATCAGAACGCACGCCGGTTCGAGCGGTGTGATGAATGAGAATGACGCGGCGTATGTGATCGCAATGATGAACGTGCGAGGGTTAAGGCCCAGTGCCAGAGCCGTCTTGACCGCGACGGGTAAGACGACCAACGCTGCAGCTTGATTCGACATCGGCTGTGTGAGCGCGACGGTAAGGATAAAGAATCCTGCAACGACCGCTGTGCCGCCATACGCTCCGATATGGTCCTGGATCAGGCCTGCGAGAAATCTGTCCGCCCCGCTCGTTTCCATTGCCGCTCCAAAGCTCATCATGCAGGCGATCATCACGAGTAGGCGCATATCGATGAGCGTGTAGAGTTCTCGGTAACGGACCGTCTGGGTGGCGAGCAGGAGCATCACACCCAAAAGGACCGCGACGGTGAGAGGAATGTCGATCCCGGTTGCGACCTTTGAGATCGAGAGGCCTAAGAAGAGTAAAAATGCTGCGACCGCCCATTTTCTCTTCGAGAACCGAGCGCTCGTATCCGAGAGCTCTTCGACGAGCACAACCTGATCGTCGCTCGCGAGCTGCTGCATATTCTCTTTACGGCCCTGGATCAGAAGCACGTCGCCGAATTTGAGCTTTACATCGCTGAGCTTTTCGATAAGCGTCGTGCCGTGCCGATTGATCGCAAGAGCTGTCATTCGGTAGCGTTGGCGAAAGTCGATCGTCTTCAGCGTCTGTCCGACAAATATCGAGTCGCGCATAATGATCGCCTCATACAATCCGACGTCTTCGCTGCTTAGATCTTCGTCGTCGAGGTAAAGCTCCGGCTTGATCTCGATACCTTCGAGCGGCTTTACGCGCAGAAGGTCGTGGATCTTGCCCTCTACGATCAGCGAATCTCGCCTGCGTATGCGCTCGCTCGAACGCGGAGCGTCGATTCGCGTGCCATCCCGAACAATGCCCAAAACGGTCAGGCCGAGTTCGCTCGCAAGATCGGTTTCGGAGATCTTTTGTCCGACGAGCGGTGATTTTGGGAGAACGACAAGTTCCGTAACGTAATCGCGGATCTGATACTGATCGGTAAGGGAATCCTTGCTCTCGACCCGCGGCAGCATATGCCGGCCAAGGAAGAGCATATAGAGCATTCCGAACGAGAAAGTGACGATCCCGACCGGAAGGAGCTCGAACATCGTGAATGGCTCCTGGCCATATCGCTGGATCGCACCGCTGACAGCCAGATTTGTCGATGTGCCGATCAGGGTCAGACTTCCGCCAAGGATCGCTCCAAAGGCGAGTGGCATCAGCAGTTTTGACGGTGCGATCTTTGCTTTTGCGGCAAGGCCCATGACGACCGGAAGAAACATCGCGGTCGTCGTCGTGTTCTTGAGCATACTTGCGCTCAACGCCGCGACGAACATGATCAATGCCGTTAACAGGAATTCGTTGCTACCGGAAAGGCGATAGATCCGATGTCCGATCTCATCAACAATGCCTGTCTTTACCAATCCGCCAACAAGGACGAAGAGGCCTCCGATCGTGATAATGATATCGTTCCCAAAGCCGGCAACGGCGTCCTTCACGGAAAGCACCTGGGTCAGCACAAGCGTGATGACGAGTAGGAGGCCAATGATATCGACCGGCAGCTTTTCGCTCGCAAAAAGAACGATCGCGAGGACAAGCAAGACCAGGGTGATTACGATCGGAGTCATGCTTCAGGCGTAAAGATCGAGTAAGGAGCTCTTCTGGAAACTGCTATCCATTGTCGTTCAAGACGCTGCCTTTGTAAATAGAAAAAGCCTAAGAAGATAAACTGTTTGCTCCCCGGCCAGAGACAAAACGGGCACGAGATCTTACAACCTCGTGCCCCAAAAAAGCAACGCAAATTAAACAAAAAAGTGGTGCGTCAGTGTGTAGGGTTCGGTCAAGGATTGACCTGAACACCGACGGGGATATCACCTGACGCACCGAACGGAGCACTAAAGAAGCTCGCATAGTTGTCTGAGCTGCGAGCAACAAACCACTCGCTCGTGCTCTGCCTGAAGAATGCAAGATCGTGCTTACCGTCCTTGTCGTAGTCGCCCGGAACGGGACGATCAGAGCTTAATCCGAAGGTCGTCGCGAAGTTCGAGCCATTGGAGCTTCGTTTGAACCACCATTGACCAACATTTGGTCGATAGATCGCCGTGTCCGCGATGCGATCACCGTCATAATCACCGGTAACGGGAACATCGCCGGCCTGCCCGAATTGGTCGATGAAAACTGTGTTGGAACCGCTCTGAAGAGTGAACCAGTTGCCCGTGCTCGGACGAAATACACTGATGTCTGCGGTTCCGTCGCCATCAAAATCGCCTTCATGATAGGTTGCCGCGCGAGGTTCCCCATAGATCATGTCGTCCATCACAACGACGTCGACACCGGAAACGCCGTCATTGTTCGACCCGGAAAGAGCTGCATTCCCCGATTCGATCACGACCCGCGCGATCCGTTCGCCCGCATTGAAGGAGATCCCGACAAAAGACAATCCGCCGTTTGAAACCGGTGCAGACGCAGCAGAGAGTTGCCGCCCGGTCGAATCATATACTCGTATCACGCTTCTATCTCCGCCAGTCGACGAATCTACGTCTGCAAAGACCACACCAAAACCATTGACCGTCGCCGGAATATTCGTCCCTGGGATCACAAAGTTCACTTCGAGGAGATTGGTGTTTCGAACCATGAAAAGTCGCTCAGAGCTAAAGGTCTGGAACGTTGTCGCGTAAGTCGGGTTGATGTTGCCGAATCGCACCGCGACCCCGGACGATGCGCGGGCACTTACCGCGAAGTGGTTCAACCCAGCACCGGTTTGATCCTCGATCGCATTGAAGATGACTCCTCTGGGGCTATTCACATTGAAGAAGTCCACCGGCATGTTGTTGGGCTCTGCAAAGTTGTCCGGTGTTCCGTCCCAGTTGATCTCGCGGCGTCCTGTCTTGAATGATCCGCCGACCCCATTGTTCGAACCTCCAAGGTCGGTGCGAAACTGATTGACAACACCTAGGATCGCATTCGCGTTCGTGCCCGACGCGTGCCGTACGACAGGTGCAGCAAGGATGCTCGGCCCGAGGGATAGGATTCCAAGCGTCGCGATCATGATCTTAAATAGTTTTTTGTTTGTTTTTTTCATACGTCCTCCTCAATAGCGGAATTTTCTTTATTTTTATTCTCGTTCGGGAAACTCATACGTAAGAATTCCCCATTTCTCATGCTCCATTTCCTTCGATTCATTGCATCCAGGAGTGACCCGACACACGCAACGTGCTCGTTCTCCCCAATGACCGATCGATGGCAATTGTTTCCGTCCAGGAACCAACTAATGTCGCTCTCGGCTGTTCCAAATAGATTTGCGGCTTCCTCCACCCGGATGTGCTCGACTTCTTTTTGACACTCCGGGCACCACATCAAGATGGTTGGTGCGGTTCTACGGATCCGTTCGATCCGCTCAAATTCAACGACTATCTCTCGCCCTCCTTTCCGATCCATTGTTGAAGCCCGCGCGCCAGTGTCTTGCTCATCGTGAACGCAAGGCCTCATTGGCAACATCTGTTTTATATCGGTAAGATGGTGGAACTCTTTAGGTATTGATGAAGTTTTTGTGAATTTTTCCTGAGGGCACGAAGATAAATGGTACAAGATCGAACATTTGTTTTTGACCGATTCACACTGATCACGGATCAACGAAGCCTGCTGAAGGAAGGGCAACCTGTTTCGATCCCGCCAAAGGCATTCGATACCTTGGTTTTCCTGGTAGAGAATGCCGGCAATGCCGTTTCGAAGGAGAGCCTGATAGCGTCTGTTTGGGGTGGCGCGTTCGTCGAGGAGAATAATATTGCTCAGAACATCTCCCTGCTAAGGCGAATCCTCGGCCAGAACAAACAGACTGTATTCATCGAAACGGTATCAAAGTATGGTTATAGGTTTGTCGCTCCGATCGAGTTGGCTGGTCAAGGCAAGACCGAGATCGAGACAAAAGTTAGGGTCTTCTTGAATGACGCGGTGTCTCCTTCCGAGGTACGGCCGGTAGATGATGGCCGCGTGTTTGGGCGGGGCGTTAATAGCCTGAAAGGCCTTTTACCTGAAACGCGCTACGTCCTTAGCGGGGATGCGAATATCGCATGTCAGGTGGTTGGCGATGGCCCGATCGATGTAGTTTTCGTTATGGGGTGGATCTCGCACCTCGAATATTTCTGGAAAAATCACCTTTTCGCCTCCTTCCTTGAACGCCTCGCCTCATTTTCGCGTCTGATCCTTTTTGATAAACGCGGGACGGGCCTTTCCGACCGAGTTCCTCTGAGTGAGCTGCCGACTCTTGAACAGCGAATGGAAGATGTTCATGCGGTCATGGATGCTGTTGGGTCCGAGCGTGCTGTGCTGATCGGTATCTCTGAGGGTGGACCAATGTGCTCGCTTTTCGCGGCAACGTATCCCGAGCGCACTTCTGCGCTTGTTATGATCGGCACCTACGCAAAGCGGATCTGGGATAAGGATTATCCGTGGGCACCGACCGAAGAGCAAAGACAGGCATTCTTCGAGCTGATGCGTCGCGACTGGGGAAAACCCGTCGGGGTCGAGGAGCGAGCCCCGTCGCTTGCGAACGATCCTGAGTTTCGCGAATGGTGGGGAACCTATCTTCGAATGGGAGCAAGCCCGGGCGCCGCCGTTGCTCTTACGAAGATGAACGCCGAGATCGACGTTCGAAATGTTCTTCCGTCGATCCGAGTGCCGACCCTCGTGATCCATCGGAGCGATGATCGCTGTCTAAAGGTAGAAGAAGGACGATTTGTCGCTTCAAGGATCAGCAACTGCAAATTCGTCGAACTGGAGGGAGCGGATCATCTGCCGTTCGTTGGCGATCAGGACTCCATATTGGACGAGATCGAAAGTTTCACCAGAGCTCTTCCCGATGCCGCGATCGTGGATCGGGTACTTGCGACTGTCGCAACTGTGTCCTTCGGTAGCGAGCTAACCAGCTTCGAGGACATACAGCGGCTCGTCCAACGTAAACTTGACCTTTTCCGTGGACAAGAACTGAGTCTGGATCGTACTACGTTGGTCGCCACATTCGACGGCCCGGCACGGTGCATAAGGTTTGTGAAGGATCTGTTTTTGTCGGCAGCCGACTTCGGATCGCAGTTCGCGGCCGGGATCCACACCGGCGAATGCGATGTTCGAGAAGGCAGGTATATAGGTTACGCGGTCAACTTGGCGGGCCTTATAGCGCACGAGGCGTCACCCGGAAAGATCATCGTTTCGCGAACCGTAAAGGATCTTGTTGCGGGCTCGGGTATTGCATTCGGCGAGGTCGGCATCAGGTCGTTCAGAGGATTTGATGAGGAATGGCAGCTTTTTGAGGTAATTGAGCCGGACAAGGTTGCCGTTTGATTGTGATAACATCGGGGAAGTATTCAAAGGTTCATAGTCTATGAAAAGATCTTTCTTTCTTATCGTATTGTTCTTGACCGCAGCGGTCGCTGCCGCTGCTCAGTCGAAGTCACTCGACGCAAAGCTCACCGAGATCGATGCTTATGCAAATAAGGTGATGGACACGTGGAAGGCGTCGGATGCCGGGATGGCGATCGCCATTGTAAAAGACGACAAAGTCGTTTTTGAGAAGGGCTACGGCGTTCGCGAGATCGGGAAACCGGACAAGGTCGATGAGAATACGCTTTTTGCCATCGCCTCGAACTCAAAAGCCTTCAATACCGCTGCGCTGGCCATCCTCGTCGATGAAGGGAAGCTGAACTGGGATGACAAGGTGTCGAAGTATCTTCCCGAATTTCAACTCTATGATCCTTGGGTAACGCACGAATTGACGATACGCGATATCGTTTCGCACCGGGTTGGGCTCGGTACATTCAGCGGTGACCTTCTTTGGTACGACACGACGTATTCGACCGATGAGATGCTTAGGCGAGTTCGATATTTGAAGCCCGTTTCAAGCTTTCGTTCGCGATACGGCTATCAGAATCTGATGTTCATTGCCGCTGGCCGAATTGTCGAAAAGGTTTCAGGACAGCCGTGGGCGGAGTTCATAAAAACGCGCATACTAGATCCGCTTGGTATGAGCCGAACGAACCTGAGCGTCCGCGACCTCAAGGATAACTATGCGATGCCGCACAACGAGTCGGGCGGAAAGCTGCGTGCATTGCCTCCGGGATTCCTCGATCAGGCGATCGGCGCGGTGCGTCTTAATTCTTCGGTGCACGACCTTTCGAAATGGATTCGGCTGCAGCTCGGACGAGGCACATTCGAAGGAAAGAAGATCTTTTCAAAGCGTCAGAGTTGGGAAATGTGGTCGCCGAACACGCTCCAGCCGCTTTCGGAAGGCGCGGTCGAGAACCTTCCCGGACGTCATTTTTCAGCATACGCAATGGGCTGGGGCACGTACGATTATTGTGGACGGAAGATCATCAACCACGGTGGAGGCCTCGACGGCATGCTGTCCTACACGGTGCTCATTCCCGAGGAAAATGTCGGTTTTGTTGTCCTGACGAACAGCGAATCGCCCGGATTTTCTATAATGATGTCGAAAATACGCGACGTTCTTGTCAACGCTCCCGAGCGTGATTGGAACGCGGAGGCGGTTCGCGGAGTTGCCGCACAAAAGGCTGAGGAAGCAAAGGATACTGCTCGGATCGATGCTGAACGTATCCCGAATACGAAGCCTTCACTGCCGCTTTCTGGCTATGTAGGAACCTACAGAAGCCAGATGTATGGCGACGTAATGATCGTCGAGGAGAACGGCAAACTCGTGATGCGGCTGGTTCCGGCCCCGAATTTTGTTGCCGACCTGGAGCACTGGCACCTCGACACATGGCAGATCCACTGGCGGCCGAGCGTGCATTACAATTTTCCACGCGGTTTTGTCACTTTCACTATAGATGAGCACGGCAAACCGGACCAGCTTAAGATCGATCAGCCGAACAGTGACTTTTGGTTCTACGAGCTCGATCTGCACAGGGTAAAATAAGCCCGTCGCTATTCGACAAATACGGCCTCCTGTGCAAGAATTCACTTTTCGCCAAAAGCGAGGAATAAACAGGAGAATATTCTTTCTAGATGTCAGAAGAAGCAGTACAGCAGGTTGAGGCCGCACCCGAAACGCCTTCGAACCCTGATGATGTTCATTATCAGGCGGTCGAAAAAGAGGGTGTGGTAACGGCCATCTGGGAAATGGAAGGACACAAGCACCTTCGCACGATCGATCCGCGATCGAACGAAGGCAAACAGATCCTTGCACTGTTCGAAACCGCTGCCTAAACCGCACGGCTCGTTCCCGAAGATCAATAAAAATAGAAGGCGATCGAAACCTCGTCTCTCCTCTCGGTTTATCTTAGGAGAGCGTTTCGTCGCGCTTGACCAATCGGCGGATTCATCCTTTGATCAGGCCAAGAATCGGGTAGGCTTTCTGAACAAATACGGTTTCGGCGAGTGAGGCAGCCGGGGCAATGCCGATGCCTGCGGATGTGAGGAAGACCGCATCCGCGCTTCGAATCTCATCGATGCCCGCTGTGATCTCATGAACCTCGAGATTCTCCAAGATGAATTCGCGGGTAGTTCCGCCAAGGCAGCCGGTAGATAGCTCGGGTGTAAAGAGCCTGTCATCCTTGAGCCAAAACACGTTGGAAAAACACGCACTTGTTATGTGCCCGTGTTCGTTGAGCCGAATGGCCTCGTCAAAACCGGCAGCTTTTGCGGCCTCGAAACAGAGCGCCGGTTCGAGATAATTCGTTGTCTTTAGACCTGCGAGAGGTGAGCGGGAATTCACAGGAAATGGCGAGATGCCGAGCCGAAAGCTGTTTGGAATTTCACGCCTTGGACCGGTGAGGATATTGAGCGATGTGTTCGCTGCCGGTTTTTGTGCTGAAGGCCAAAAAGCACTCGGTCTTTGGTCGGTGAATGTTATCTTCGCACGCCCGTTTTGGATCGCGTTGCTTTCGAGCTCATGCATTAACGAGTTCCTTACAGAAGACTCGGAAAATTCAGAGAGAGCAATATTGAGCTTCCCGGCTGCGGTTGTTAGCCGTGCCCAATGTTTCTCCCAGAGAAAGAGCTCGCCGTCACGGATCGCGATCGTCGTAAAGATTCCCCGTTCGCTCACTTATTCCCTCCGAAAACGAGCGTCGGTTGGATAATATTCTCGCCCGCGACGAACTTGCCGATCGCAACGAGGTCATTGTTCTCCGAAAGCATTGCGACGGCTTGGCCAGCATCAAAAGCTGCGTCGAAGACGCGCGTGGAAAGGCCGTTGAGCGTCTTCTGCAGACGGCTGCTGCTAAGCACAAAACGGGGAAGCCCTTCGACCAGAACCTCCATTGGTAACAAGTGCTTAGACGGTTCGGTTTCTTCGGCGAGAGTATCGAGCCTGACGCTCTTCTCAAGGGAAAATGAGCCGGATGCGGTGCGTCTCAGCTCCTCTAGGTGAGTGGCGGTGCAAAGCGCTTTTCCGATATCTTCTGCCAGCGTGCGGATGTACGTTCCGGCCGAACATCGCACGCGAATGCGGTGAAGGCTGCCAGGGGTCGATCCCTGGCTGAGAACCTCGATCTCGCGGATCGTTACCGGCACGGCGGGCCTTTCGACCTCTTCGCCGCGGCGTGCGAGTTCGTAAAGTTTTTTTCCGTCGATCTTCTTTGCGGAATACATCGGCGGCACCTGCATGATCTCTCCACGAAATCGATCGAGCACACTTTCGATCTCCTTGGACGAGATATCGCTCCGTCCGGTATCGCCGATTGGAGCGCCCGTGAGGTCGCCTGTATCGGTGGCGAAGCCAAATCGCACAGTTGCTTCGTACTCCTTGTCCGCACGGTCGGCGAACTTCGCGAGCCGCGTTGCTTTACCGATCAGCATTACCATAACGCCGGTCGCAAAAGGGTCTAGCGTGCCAGTATGGCCAACCTTTCGCGTGCTGAAGATACGGCGTACACGGTTTACGACATCGTGCGATGTCGGCCCGACAGGTTTGTCGATGATGAGTACGCCGTCCATAATAAAGCTCAGATTTTATCAGTTCGAACAGTGATGTGGCGAAATAGGCGACGCGAGACGCAACCTGAAAAGCGCGTGATCAAGGATGAGGACAAGGCGTATTCAAAAACCTTGAAGCGCGCTGTGAATATCCTTGCAGCTAAGCCACGTGCCGTCGAAGAGCTTCGCCAGCGGCTTCTCGAAAAAGCCTGGACGAATGAAGAGATCGTTGCCCGCGTGATCGCGAAACTTCTTGAATACAAATATCTCGACGATGAACAGTATGCGAAGGACGCTGCTTTGTCTGCGATACGCCAGCGTCCCCAAGGCCGGCATAAACTGCGTCAAACCATGGCTCGAAAGGCACTCGATCGCGAGATAAAAGAGAAGGCGATCGAACACGCCTTCGAGCAGATGCCCGAAAGCGAATTGATCGATGTCGTTATCGAAAAGCGCTTGCGTCTAAAGGGTATTCCGGAAACGCCCGAAGACAACAAAAAGCTCTACGACCATCTTCTTAGAAAAGGGTTTAGCTTCGACCTTATCCGCGAAAAGGTCAAGGGCATTCGAGACGGCGAGTTTGCCGCCGAGCCGTAACACCCGATCACACTCCCAAAAAAAATCTTTCCCCGTCGTGAATCCATTTCCTCTGGTGTTCTCGAATTCAGTGACGTAAAGGGCCGAGACACGGTCTTTTGAAAAAACTGGAGGAAATTATGAGAACTGTTATTGGAATAGTCGCGATCTCGATCGCGATGGTATTGGGAGTGTCGGCGCAGGAAATGAACCCGATGGTCGGCGGAGCCGCGATGTTCAAGACGAAGAATATCGTCGAGAATGCGGTGAATTCGAAAGATCATACGACCCTTGTGGCGGCCGTAAAAGCAGCGGGCCTCGTGGATACGCTGATGGGAGCGGGCCCGTTCACCGTCTTTGCTCCGACGAACGCGGCATTCGATATGCTGCCCGCCGGAACCGTTGATACGCTCTTGAAGCCCGAGAACAAGGCGATGCTCACAAAGGTTCTGACCTATCACGTCGTCGCGGGAAATTGGGATTCAAAGGCGATCGCGAAGACGATCAAGAAGGGCGGGGGAAAGGCAGAGCTTACGACCGTCTCAGGCGGAAAGCTCTGGGCATCAATGGACGGCGATAACCTTGTTCTAACTGATGAGAAAGGCGGCCGCTCGACCGTAACGATCGCCAACGTTCGTCAATCGAACGGCATCATTCATGTTGTAGACTCGGTACTAATGCCTGAGTAGGCTTCGCGCCGGACGAACAAGCGGCTATGCATTAGGCCTAGCCGCACGTTCGTTACCTGCCGGAAAGGAGTATTTTTATGCGTTTCATTATTCTATCGTTGAGTGCGTTGATAATCGGGACTGCTGCGTGCGTTTCAGGAATAAGCGGATCAGATGCGGCGGTTCCGAATGGAGCTGATCCGAGCGCCACACCTCGGCGGACAAAGGCAGTTCGCGAGATCACATACACAGATGCTGAGTTCGACGGTAAGGAGGTCTTAATGACCAATGCCGAATGGAAGAAGCTCCTGACGCCGGTCGAATACACGATGATGCGTGAGGGCGGCACAGAGGCCCCGTTCACCGGAGCGTACTACGACAACCATGAGGACGGTGTCTATTACTGCGCGGCGTGCGGACTTGTTCTGTTCCGATCGGAGAATAAGTTCGACTCCGGCACGGGCTGGCCGAGCTTCTATCAAACGGCGTTTAAAAAGAACGTCATCGAGAAGGTGGATCGTTCGCTCGAGGAAGTGCGTACCGAGGTGTTGTGTGCACGCTGTCACGCGCATCTTGGCCACGTTTTTGACGACGGGCCCCAGCCAACGGGCCTGCGATACTGCATCAATTCCCCGGCGTTGCGGTTCAAGAAGGCCGGTGCGGCCGAGTGATGGCCTGCAGCCCTCAGGGTTGCTTGTCATCGATCACTTATCACATATTCGATCGCCTGTGATAAATTCAAATCAATGACAGGCGACGAGATCCGAGAGAAATTCCTTTCTTATTTTGAGAAGAATGGGCACAAACGAGTCCATTCTTCTCCGCTTTTGCCCGCAAACGACCCGACGCTTCTCTTTACGAATGCCGGCATGAACCAATTCAAGGACGTCTTCCTTGGCATTGAGGAGCGCGATTATAAGCGTGCAACGACCGCCCAAAAGTGCATACGCGCGGGCGGCAAGCACAACGACCTCGATGAGGTCGGGAAAACAGCGCGGCATCACACGTTTTTTGAGATGCTCGGCAATTTCTCTTTTGGCGATTATTTCAAAGAGGAAGCGATCGGCTTTGCGTGGGACCTTCTCGTAAATGAGTTTGGCCTTGACGTTGAGCGGCTTTGGTTCTCGGTCTTTGAAGGTGACGATGAGGTCGGGCCCGATGCCGAAGCTCGTGAATTCTGGATAAAGGCAGGTGCGCGGCCCGAACGTGTGCTCGGGTTTGGACGCAAAGACAATTTTTGGCAAATGGGCGATACCGGCCCGTGCGGCCCTTGTTCTGAGATCCACTATTATATGGGCGAGGACCCGTCCGATCCCTCGAAGAACAGTCCCGAATGGGTCAACGGCCCTGGCGATACTACGATGGAGATCTGGAATCTCGTCTTTATGCAGTACAACCGAACGCTCGAGCCCGATGGCAGCTTTCTTCTCACGCCGCTGCCGGCGCCAAGCGTTGATACGGGAATGGGCCTCGAGCGTATGACCGCCGTTATGCAGCACGTCAAAACGAACTACGACACCGACCTTATCAAGCCGCTTGTCGAGTTCGCAGCCGAACTAGCGTGATAGTTTCGGGGATGGACTAGTGGTAAACGTACTCCTCATTGAGCGACAGGAACTCATCCGCCAAGGCATCGAGGCGGCGATTGCCGGGAACGATCGCTTCACCATTGCCGCAAGCACCCCCGATCCAAAGGCTGGTTTCGAGCTTTTCAAGCAACTGCACCCGGATGTTGTCATCCTAGGGCTTAGATTTATAGATTCCTGCTCGATAGATGCCCTTCCCGCCTATTTTGAGATCGCACCTGAGGCAAAGGTCGTGATCCTCGCAGACAATGCCGGGGACGGCGAGATCGCAAAGGCCCTGAAACTCGGAGCTCTCGCGTTTGTTTCAAAAGAAAACTCGACGAAGGATCTTCTTGCGGCTGTTGAGGCCGCCGCAAACGGCAAAAAGTACGTACCAAAGGACATTGCCGAGGCTCTGACCGCACATTACGGCGAGGATGAGCTTACGCCCGCGGAGACGAACGTTTTGCAGTCAATAGTCAGTGGAATGTCCAACAAAGAGATCGCTTTCGCCCTCGATGTCTCAGAAAACACCGTAAAGAGCCACATTCAGAGTATCTTTTCGAAGATCGGTGTCTCCGACCGGACATCGGCGGCAACCGCCGCGATAAAGCGCGGCCTGGTGAGGATAGACCTTTAGCTGACAAAATGCCTGGACTTTCGGAAGACCTATGATCGAGATCAAGAACGCACTTACGGATTACGCGGAACTATTCACTTCGGGCGAAAGTCCCGTCCTGAGAGAGCTTCGCGAGCATTGCTATGCCCATTATCAGGACTCGTCAATGCTCTCAGGACATGTGCAAGGGAGGATCCTATCGCTCTTTTCACGGATGATAAGGCCGAAACTCGTCGTTGAGATCGGCACATATCTGGGATATTCGGCGCTTTGCTTTGCCGAAGGGCTTGCGGATGGTGGGAAAGTAATTACATTGGATATACAGGAGGAGACGAATCGCGTCGCTCGGTCGTATATTGAGCGGACAGAATACAAAAATGTGATCGATCTCCGTCTTGGCGAGGCAAAAGACCTCATTCCAAAGGTAAAAGACCCCATCGACCTTGTATTTATTGACGCCGACAAGTCGAATTATTCGCTCTACTACGACCTTGTCTTTGAAAAGGTCCGGAGCGGCGGTTTCATCATTGCCGACAATGTGCTGTGGAGCGGCCGCGTCCTCGATCCTGAGAAGGACGCCGACACGCAGGCCCTCCACGATTTCAATCGAAAAGTACAGGCCGACGATCGCGTTGAAAACGTGCTGTTGCCAATCCGCGACGGTCTGATGGTCGTCTGTAAACTGTGAGAGAGTCGCATTGCCTGAGCACCAGGACCGCAGCAGCCATCGTCTATCCCAATAAGCGAGCGTTCAACGCTTCAACGGTAATCACCCGAAAGTATTAGTTCCTCGTCGCCGCAATTGATGGTTACTTTCATTTTAGAAGGCGATAGACTTGCTTGTATTGGCATCGCGGAGACTGGCCTTTGCAGATATGGGTTTGCAGAGCCGTGATGTGAGACAAGGAGGAATTGAGATGACAGCAACATCAAAGAAGGAAAGAGCAATAAGGACCGTAGAGATGATCGTGCCGCCGCCACCGGCTCATTGGGTCGGCGATGGATTTAAGGTTCACGGATATTTTCCGCACGGGCCGCTCCCGGCGACGCGGGTGAGCCCATTTTTCCTGCTCGATTACAATGCAAAGACCGACTTTCCGCCGCGAGAGGAGCCTTACGGCGTCGGGCCGCATCCGCATCGCGGTTTCGAGACGGTTACGATCGCATATAAGGGAAAGGTCGAACATCACGATAGCCGCGGAGGCGGCGGCATCATCGAGGAAGGTGATGTGCAATGGATGACGGCGGGCAGCGGACTACTGCACAAGGAATTTCACGAGGCGGAGTATAACCGTAAAGGCGGACCATTTCACGTGGTGCAGCTTTGGGTCAATCTGCCGGCAAAGGACAAGATGACACCGCCAAAATATCAGGCGATCGCAAATGCCGAGATGGGCCGGGCCAAGCTAGCTTATGGCGGTGAGGTTGAGATCATTGCGGGCGAGTTCGATGGTGTAAAGGGGCCGGCAACGACATTTACGCCTGTTCACCTTTACAATGTACGTCCGGCTAAGGGCTCGAGTATGACACTCGACTTTCCGACCGGCTTTACGACGCTGATCCTCGCGGTAGAGGGATCGGGCTTGATAAACGGCACGGACGAGCTTAAGACCGACCACCTTGCGGTCCTTTCCCGTGAGGGCGAGGTGCTGACGCTCGAGGCGACGGAAGAGAATTCGACGTTTCTCGTTATGGCGGGCGAACCGATCGATGAGCCGATCGCACAGTACGGCCCGTTCCTGATGAATACGAAGGCCGAGATCGCACAGGCGATCGATGACTTCAATTCGGGCAAATTCGGCTATCTCGAATAAGCGAAAAGGGCAAGTCTCCCACTTTGCCCACGAATCTCTAGCCCGCCCCTTTACAAACTTGCTAAACTAAAAGACGTGTTAACTCGCGAGCTTGAAGCAACATTGAGCACGGCGGTCGATGAGGCCGTCAAATATCGGCATGAGTACGTAACTCTCGAGCACTTGCTCCACGCACTGCTCGAGGACGAGACCGCTCGCGACATTCTCATAAATTGTGGTGCGGACCTCGCGGAGCTTGAGCGTGCGCTCAACGATTATTTCACAACGGTCCTCGAGAAAGTTCCTGACAACGTGACGCCCTCGATGCCGGAGCTTACGACGGCCTTCCAATCAACGATCTCCTATGCTGTCCTGCAGGCCGAAGGCAGCGGCCAACGTTCGGTAGATACGGGCAATATCCTCGCGGCTCTTTATCAGGCACAGCAGGCGTATGCTGTTTACCTTCTTCTGCAGCAGGGTGTAACCCGGCTCGACATTTTGAACTACATTGCACACGGCATCTCAAAGATCGATTCGCTCGATGAAAGATTCGAGGGAACTGCCGAGCCTGATGGCGAAACTGCCGAGGGCCAGAGCGTTCAGAAAAAGGATCCGCTCGAAAGCTTTACCGTTGAGTTGGTCGCAAAAGCCGCCGCGGGTGAGATCGACCCGATCATTGGACGCGCAGAGGAGATCGAGCGCACGATCCAGGTGCTCTGCCGAAGAAAGAAGAATAATCCACTCTATGTTGGCGAGCCCGGCGTCGGTAAGACGGCGCTTGCAGAAGGCCTGGCTTTAAAGATCAGCGAAGGTGCCGTGCCCGATGTGCTTTCAAATGCAAAGGTCTATGCGCTTGATATGGGTGCGGTTCTCGCCGGCACGCGTTATCGCGGAGACTTTGAACAAAGGTTCAAGGCCATCATCAAAGCTCTGCAGAAGCTCGACAACGCCATTTTGTTCATTGATGAGATACACACGATCGTTGGGGCAGGTTCAGTATCCGGCGGTTCGATGGATGCCTCGAACATTTTGAAACCGGCATTGGCGGCGGGCACGCTTCGTTGTATCGGTTCCACGACACACGCTGAATACAAAGCGGCATTCGACCGCGATCGAGCTCTTGCGAGGCGCTTTCAGAAGATCGACATCAACGAGCCGACGGTCGATGAGACTTACGAGATACTCAAGGGCCTTCGGAAATACTACGAGGAGCACCACGCCGTGAAGTATTCGGATGACGCTCTTCGTACGGCCGCGGAACTTGCCGGAAAGTACATCAACGACCGATTCCTGCCGGATAAGGCGATCGACGTCATCGACGAGGTCGGTGCCAGCGTTAAATTGCGGCCTGCGACAAAACGTCCGAAGCGTATTTCGACCAGCATGGTCGAAAAGGCGATCGCACGCATGGCGAAGATTCCGCCGCGATCGGTCGTCGCGAATGAGAAGGAAAGATTGAAAACTCTTCGTGACGACCTTAAGAAGCATATCTTTGGGCAGGACGAAGCGATCGATGCTCTTGTCGATTCGATACAGATATCGCGTGCGGGCATCGGCCACGAAACAAAACCTGTTGGCTCCTTTTTATTCTCGGGGCCGACGGGCGTTGGTAAAACGGAGGTCTCGAAGCAACTTGCCGAGGTGCTCGGTATCGAGTTCATACGTTTTGATATGAGCGAATATGCCGAGCCGCACACCGTCTCGCGGTTGATCGGAGCTCCGCCTGGATACGTTGGATTCGACCAGGGCGGACTGCTGACCGAGGCGATAATGCGCACGCCACACGCTGTTTTAGTCCTTGACGAGATCGAGAAGGCCCATCCGAATCTTTTTAACCTTCTACTTCAGGTGATGGATTCCGCGACGCTGACCGACAACAACGGGAAACGAGCGGATTTTCGGAACGTCATTCTAATTATGACGACAAATGCCGGTGCGAGAGAGCTTTCATCGGGCGGTGTCGGCTTCAGGAATTCGTCCGAGACGAAGGGAAGCGCAAAGGGAGCGATCGAGAGGACCTTTACACCCGAATTCCGAAATCGCCTCGACGCTTGGATCGCATTCAAACCGCTTGATCTCGAGGTCATAAAGCTTGTCGTCGATAAATTCATACGCGAACTGAACGGCCAACTTGCCGAGAAGCGTGTCAATGTAGTTCTGAGTGAGACAGCACGCGAATGGCTTGCAAAGGATGGATTCGATTCGCGTTATGGTGCTCGGCCAATGTCCCGTTTGATCCATGATAAGATCAAACAGCCCCTTGCGAACGAGATCTTGTTCGGCAAACTCGCCGACGGCGGCAGCGTTACCGTCGAGGCGGATGATACCGGACTAAAACTCGCTTTTTGACATCTCATATGGGTACAAGCAATGTCGTTACGATAGCTATCTCCGCAGCGGTTGGTGCCGTCGTCGCTCTGGCGATCGCGATCGGTGCCTATTTCCTTCTTCTTAGGCCGCCGGTAGCTGCCGGGATCATACCCGGGCCATCTCCGACCCCTGCCGAACGTTTGGACCAGATCCCACCTGATCCGGAGGTGCCCGCCGAGGATGTATCTGCGATCGAACTGAATACGTCGTATAAGGGTTATTTTGATGACGAGCGATGTGCGGATACGAAGACCAGGTGTCGTATGTTGATCAAGTTTCGCCGCGATGGCTCGGCAGAGCGGACGATGTTTGTTAAGGCTGCGGGAGAGACCACCGAGAAGGCGGACGCAACATCATCTGCGACGGTGTCAGCTGAGGCGTTCGACAAGCTCGCCCGAACAGTTGTCGCCAACGATGCCTTTCGCGCCTGGCGAAACGGTATGGCCATCACGGTCAGCAACACCTCGCTTCGAGTTGAGCACAAGAAAGGAAGCAAGGTCGTCTTGAGCAATGTCGATGAGAAGGCAACGACCTTTCTTGAACTTATCGACGCTGTGCGAAAGCTCGACCGAAGTCTTGATTGGAAGGCGGCCCGCTGATCTCCACTAAACGGGATGATTGAAACCGATGTCCTAATCGTTGGTGCAGGCCCGACCGGGCTTGCTCTCGCAGTGCAGCTTGTCCGCTACGGCGTTGACTTCCTTATCATTGATACGAAAGAGACGACGACACCATTCTCGCGTGCGATCGGCGTGCAGGCGAGAACGTTGGAGATCTACGATCAGATCGGTCTTGCCGATAAACTCGTCTCTCTCGGCCACCGAGCCGAAAAGGCAAAATTCCTGAAAGGCGGAGCCGTGCTGGGTGAGGCGAACTTGAGCGAGCTCGGTGTTGGACAAAGTCCGTATCCTTTCGTTCTGCTGGTCGAACAAGGCCTCCACGAAGAGCTTCTTTATAATCACCTTAAAGGCAACGGTCACGATGTGCTTTGGCGCCACGAACTGCTGTCACTAGCAGATGATGGTGAAGCAGTTGCGGCCGATGTGCGCGGTCCCGACGGTACGGTCTTTCCGGTTAAGACGAGATATATAGTTGCGTGCGACGGAGCAAAGAGTTCCGTGCGTCACAAACTCGGTTTGACCTTCGAGGGTGATACGGTCGAGCGTCTGTTCTATGTTGCGGATATCGAACTCGAATGGCCGCACGGCCACGACGCGCTTCAGGTCAATCTTGGCGAGAATACGCTGACGGCATTCTTTCCGCTCAAGGGCGAGAACCGCTGGCGGATCGTCGGCACCTTCCCGAAAGGACATAACAAGGACGAGGCCGCTGTTCCATACGAAGAGATCGAGGAACAGATCGAGCACGACATGGGCGTCAAGCTCGATATCAAAAAGGTGAATTGGTTCTCGGTCTATAACGTGCATTCGCGTGCGGTCAATGCGTTCTCGAAAGGTCGTTGCTTTGTCGCTGGCGATGCCGCTCATATTCACACGCCTGCCGGTGCGCAAGGGATGAATACCGGCATTCAGGACGGCTATAACCTTGCATGGAAGCTCGCCCTTGTTTTGAACAGTTGCGCGGACGAGAAATTACTTGCGACCTACAACGAGGAACGGCTCGTGAACGCAAGGAATTTGCTTAGGACGACAGACCGCTTTTTTGAGTTTGCCGCGAGCGAGGAATGGTTGATCTCGTTCTTAAGAAATAATATTTTCCCATACGTCTTTGACACCGCGCTTAAATTCGACTTCGTGAAGAACGAGCTGTTTGCTACCGTCTCGCAGACCGGCATCAGCTATTCGGATGCTTCGCTTAGCGCGGAATCCGGAAAGTTTGCAGTAAAGGCCGGAGACCGTATGCCCTGGTTCGAACTCGACGGCACGAGTGTCTACGACGAGATCAAAGAGCCGCGCTTTCATCTGCTGGTTTTCGGTGCGGATGAAGGCGCGTGGAAAAAAATGTCCGACGAGCTAGGAGCGAAGTGGCAGGACGAGATCATTCTTCGGTCCCTTCCGCTGGCCGACGAAGTAAAAAGAGCCTTCGGAAATGAAGGCCCATTCCTCGCTCTCCTCCGTCCTGACAATTACATCGGCTATTTGTCCGATGATCTTTCCGCGAAGACCCTCAAAGAATATCTCGAACGATACTGTTCCCGATCGGGTCGCCCGGCGGTGTAGAAGCTTGTTGGGAAGCGTGACCATTGACAGTCAGGTATGACCAATGGTATTACTCTATTATGAATGTTTCGAAGGTCACGATCTCAATTGAATCCACGCTTCTGAATAAAGTGGATCGCCTTGTCCGAGAGCGAGTGTTTCCAAACCGAAGCCAGGCGGTGCAGTCTGCGGTTGAAGAGAAGCTCTCTCGCCTCGACAAGAATCGCCTGGCGCGCGAGTGTGCTAAGCTCGACAAGGTGGAGGAGCAGAGCTTGGCTGACATTGGCTTGACGGGTGAGGCGGACGAATGGCCGGAATACTAAGGGGTGATATCGTTTGGGCGAACCTCGACCCAACGCTGGGGCACGAACAGGCGGGCAAACGACCTGTGTTGGTCTTGAGTGAGAATGTGTTCAACGATCATTCGGGAACGGTCATCGCCGTTGCTCTAACAAGCCAGAAGCCCTCAGCCGGTTTTCCTCTAACGCTGGAACTTTCCGACCGCAAGCTGCCCAAACGCTCATGGGCAAAGATCAGCCAGATTCGAACTCTTTCGACACAACGGTTAGGCAAAAGGATCGGCAAGGCGTCCGAGGTCGAACTCGGCGCCGTTATCGACGGACTGAACGAGATCATCGGAGGGCCTCGATACTAGTTCCCGATCGGGTCGCCCGGCGGTGTTGGTAGCGCCGGCGTCCGTTTTGCCGGTTCGTACGGTCGAGAGAGAAATCTCTCGATGTCCTCGATGGTCGAGCGATTGTGAGCGGCTACGTCACCAATAGCTCGAACACGCTTAAGGTAAGCTGCGAGCGAACGAAGAGCGTCGGTTGCGACAGCACGCACTTGCGGCCGAGCATCAGCATCTGCAGCGAGCTCCATCAGGCGCGTTACGACAAGGCTCTCGACTCCGCGTTCGATCTCGGCTTCGCGCCGGTCGGTCGATGCGGGAGCTTTCCAGGTCGCTTTGATCAGAGCATCAACTACTTCACTGAACCCCGGACTCGCCTTGTCGGCCGCATTCTGATCGAGCGTACGTGCGGCACGGTCGCTTTGAAGCAATCCACTGATCGCGAGATCTGCGGCGATCTCAGCTGCTCCGACAGGGTCGAAGATCGGCGAAGTTCGTTTTGTGAACAGTTCGGACCGGCCGGAGCGGTAACCACTCGCAACAGGCGGCATCATTTCAAGAATATTTTCGGGGATCGTGAGTTCTTTGGCGTCGATCGTCGAGAGTACGAGAGCGAGCGCCTTTCGCTGGCGGTCTGCAGGTACGGGTGACGCAACGGTCTTTGGGGACGGGCCGTCATTCTCACGAACTGAGAACGTGTAATAAACTCCGCCGATCTCGCGAATCGCCGCTGAAAGCTGATAACGATGATGCAGGTAGAGCGGCATAAATTTGTTCTCAAGTTCGGACATCGGTGTGCCGACCGGAATATTCTTGATCCCGAAATTATTAAGCCCGATGCGGCGAACCTGCATTTCGTGCTCGAGCATCGCGATTGGATCCGGCCCGTTGTCCCAGAGATTCGCCAGCGGATCGGCGGCGCTTGCCGGACGAGCCTCCGAATCTGACAGATACAACATTCCCTTGCTGACGCCGTCCCTTACGATCGCATTCAGTGCGGCATCTTCATTAGTTCCCGGGGCAAATTGGGCATAGGAATATGTAACGGCAAATTTATCGAAGGCTCCGATCCCAACGGCGTATGCGTCAGAAAGATCGAGCTTGCCGTTCGTGATCTTGACCATCGGTGCGGGGTAATCCATCACCGACGCGCGGCCGTATGTGCTTGCTGCAAAGTTGTGCGAAAAACCAAGCGTGTGTCCGACCTCGTGCGCGGAGAGCTGCCGAATACGGGCATAAGACATTGCGGTAGCTTCGGCCGCTGACGCGTCGGGCGATAGATAATCTGCATCAGGCAGCGTGCCGAAATCGCAAGCAAAACTGCCGTTCGCGTATTGCGGGATCATTCCCGTGCCGAGCAGGAAATCCTGACGAGCACGCTGCGAATCGAGCGTTACGTCGCCCTTAAGGATCTCGCCTGTGCGCGGATCGACAACGCTGTCGCCGATCGACCATCCGCGCGTCGCGCGGTGTACCCAGTTGATGACGTTGTAGCGAAGGTCCATCGGATCGGCATCGGCCGGGAGTACCTTGACTTGAAACGCATTCTTAAAACCGGCAGCCTCAAATGCCTGGTTCCACCAACTCGCACCTTCGATGAGAGCGTCCTGAATGGCCTTCGGTGCGCCGTTATCGACATAGTAGATTATCGGCTTTATGGGTTCGCTGACGGCGGCATTCGGATCTTTTTTCTCAAGGCGGTGGCGGATGATCAAACGCTGTTCGAGGTCTTGGTTGATGTCCGTCCCGTAATCATAAAAGCTGATCGAGATGGCCCCTGTTCGCGGGTCGAATCGCCGCGGCTTGTACTTGTCATCAGGCAATTCGACAAACGAACTACGCTCGCGGACCGTGACATGCTTTCCGGTCGGTGTGACCTGGTTAATAAGGAATTTTGGAGGCGAGCTTGTTGTAAGAGTAACAGTTGCCTCGACCTCCGTGTTAAGCGGAAAACCTTTTGTGTTCGGTAAATAAAGCGCGCTCCGGCTCTCGTCAAAGCTATAATTCCCCTGCTGAGCGCCATTCAAGCGATCGGCGACGCCGTGAGCATCGCGAACTAGAAAGCTTGTCGCATCCACCAGAACTTTGCCGCCATCCTCAGCCTCGACCTTGAAGCCCCAAATGACCGAGCGTGCGAAGGATTCTTCGACCGATTTTCTTTGTTTTTCATCGCCGGTCGCGCGGTAATCGTAATTTGGCTGGATGAGCAGTATCTTGTTTCCCGAACGCTCAAAGAATACGACGCGTGTAGATCCGAGTTGGCCGCGGTCAAGCCCAAGCGGATTCGACCCGACACCTGTCGGCAAACTCACCAGATAGAGAAATTCCTTGTAGAACCGCGTGATCTCCATAAAGATCTTGTTGTCCTCGCGGCTTACGTAAAGCGGAATGAAACCATCGATCTTTTGCGTCTTTTCAACGATAGAGGCAAAGGTCTTTTGCGGTTTCTCAGGTTTGTCCTGTGCAAAGAGCGACAGAGAAAAGAGTGCGAGCGCGCACGCGACAAGGAATTTGCGTTTCATCTGCATTTAACAAATTATTCTGTCCGGAGCTTGAATAAAGAAAATCTATCAGCTTTTACGGTCTATTGCACGAATAAGTTTACGGCGACTACTTTCGAAGCGTAACGATCAATGCGTCGCCGATCTTTCGCTCGCCGCTTTTGTCCGATGGTTGATTGACGACCTTGCCGTCAAGCACCATCGCGGTTGAACCGCCGCCGTCAAGATTCAACGCATCGACGGCACCAAGCTCAAGCATAAAGGCTGCGAGATCGTAAAGATCGATGCCGGCGCTTGCGTCGCTCCTGCCGTCGGCGGTGAGCAACAGGACCTTACCGTTCTTTAGTTTCGCGACGGCCGTCCGCGGATGCCGCGTCTCTACGAAGTCCTTCGACGATCTCTCTTCCTTCCACGGAATATCGATCTTCCCGTTCCGGATCAAACTTGGTACACCGCCCACAATATCTTCTACCGCCTTACTATTTGCAGGTGTGATGGCCGGACTTGTGAAGTCGATGCGTTCACGGAGGCGATCGCCAACCTTAAACTTAGGTGCGTTCTTCATGCTTTCGCCGCTAAGCGAAATAACAAATCCGTCAGACGGGATCGGCGAGCTATTCTTACGAATAGCCCTGATGCGGTCACGGCTTACGACGATCTCGATGCCGCCCGGATCGGTCAAGGTCGTTCGACCAAAGGACGGGAAGTAGATCACGCAGTCGTTATCCTTTCGCTCGCGATCAATGCCGCGAACGATGCCTTCGAGGTATCGGCCATTCCATTGCAGGTCACCCGAAAACCCCTGTATCTGCGAAATAGCGACATCACTGTACTTTGTCGTATTCAAAATTATTAACGCCGACCGTCCAGCGAATGGATCGCTCAAGAACTTTCTATCTATCACCAAAATTCCGGTATCTTCACCAGCGAAGATGCTGTTGTCGAGGCGGAAGAAGCCTGCGTTAATAGCTGCCACGGCGTTATGGCGGCGAGCGAGCGACGAAGTCTTTTCGGTGCCGATCGAGGAATCCATTGCGTGCACGACATCAAGCCGCACTTTCTTAAGATCTAGCCGCAGAAGATCGAAATTCACATTTTTGCCGGAGATCACGTGGGAAACGCGAGCGTATTCGACGCCCGGATGAACCTCCTTAAAATCCTGAGCGGCCGCGGGTCCGGCGAAAACAGCCAGGAAGATGGCGTAAAGGAAGAAGGTCCGAAGAGAGCGCTTCTGCATAAATGTGGAGTTCACGGCAATTCGGTGTGCCGTCAGGTCAGTCCCGCGTTCAGGTGCCTTTTACGTAGGGAAGCCACCGGTCGCGCCAATCAAAGACCTCCAGTGCACGGAAGCGTTTCTTATAGTCGTAGAACGATTCGCCCTCGTAGGCAAAGCCGGGATAGTAAAAGCTGCGGCCGGTCTCGATCGAATACTCGATCTCCTTTAGCATCGTAAAGATGCCGAGACGGCGGTCGGGCATCTCAGGGTCAAATGCGGCATAAATGCCGGATGTTGCTGTAACGCCCTCGTCAAAGTAGCTGATGGCAACGAGGCGGTTTTCGTCGTAAACCGCGAGTTCGCTTGCGGGTGTCGGTTCGGTTGCGGGTTCCGACGAGAGAAAGCAGTATATCGAATCCGGGACAGAATGTTTAAATCGTACCCGGTGCCGATCGAATAGATCGTTGGATTCGTCTGTGATCTGTATCGGGCGTATCTCGCAGCGAAGGTCGGAATTCCTGCGCAGCGTTCTGCGCTGGCTTTTTGAGAAGGAAAAGTCCTCTAGGCGTACTCTCAGCGGCAGTACGCGCCGAATATCGTCGTCATAAATATCATAAAGGCTCAGGTTGTAGCGGTAGAAGTGGTTTCCGAAATGCCTCCAGGCGCGAGAGAGCAGGATGTCCATCTTGGCAGGGGAGATCGAGTCCGCGTAAAACGACTCGTTGATGAAGATGACCTCAGAGGCCCGAGTACCAGTCATAACCTTCGTTCGCCCAATAATCCTGCGGTCGCTCGTTGGTAAAGTCTATTCGGCCGATACGCTTCAACTGTTTGATGCCGTATTTCGTCGGAGAAGCCAGCCGAAGAGGAGCTCCGTGTTTCGAAGTTAGCACTTCGCCGTTCATTTCGTAAACAAGTAATGTCTGCGGGTGCATTATAGAGGCAGTATCCCAACCGACAAAATATCCGCCGTCGGGTGTTGCGAGCGAAACATAGGGCGGCATCTCTTCAGGCGATCTCCATGGTGTAAAAGCGGCCACGAAATCGGAGAATTTCGGTCCTGTCCATTGAACGATCGTTGACCAGCCCTCGATGCACTTGAACTCTGTGATGCATTCCGACCTTGGCAGGCGACGAATGTCATCCATCGTCAGGACGAGATCACCCGTGCGTTGAGGAATGCCGCCGACATTCAGGCGCCAGGATGCGAGGTCGACCTCATTCTCGATGCCGAGCATCCCATTGACACGAGCGGGCCGGGTGATCTTCTCGGCGGGGAATTCCGGGGCAAGGTGGGCTGGCCGATAGAATGCGGACGTTACCTTCTCATTGAACCTAAAGACCTTTTGAAGGAAGCCAACCTTTGTCTCATCTGGCATCCACCGCCAGCCGAGGATGCCTGCAAGAGCCGTCACACCTCCAAGCAGAAATCCGCGTCGCGACCGCGCAAAGAGAACTTTACGGGCCTCCGTATCGGACATTTCGTCGGAGAGCGAACGTCGCTCATTCAGCACATTTGCAGAATTTTCATGTCCACCAGGCCACTTTGTGTCTTGATCGTGTTCCACAGTCATTCTCCGCTGCCCTCGCTTTTGATGATCTCGACGCCCGTGATCATCGATTGAAAGTTGCGCCAGCCTGCTAACACAACTTGGACGACGTGCACGACAAAAAATGCCGCAAACAGGATCATCAGCCAAAAATGTCCCCAACGAGCCCATTCGTACCCGCCGAGCAAAGAGGTGAAAAGGGATGCCTGAAGCGGTTTGTATATCGCAATGCCCGTCACGATCGAGCCCGCACCCATTAGGATCACGAGCGTATAAACTATTCGCTGGGCGTCGTTATATTTTCCCTGCGGCGGTTTTTGCTTTGAGATGTGAAGTTCATAGAGAGCAACGCGAAAGGCTCGCTTGAACGATCCGAATGTAGGCAGAAGGCTGCGATATTCACCCGAGATCGCAAGGTATGCGACATACGCCATGCCATTCAGGCCAAAGAGCCACATAAAGAAGAAATGAAGCTGCATTCCTTCGGCGAGGCGGTAGGGAATCCCTAGAAAGCTGTAAAACCCTTGCGGAAAAAAATAGAAGATCTCGCGGCCGAAAAGCCGCAGCGAATAGACGGGATTTGCCCAATAGATCAGCAGTCCGCTCCACACCATCATCGCGAGGAGCGGAAAGTTGATCCAATGCATCCAGCGGATCGGTGCCCGATGTTTCTCTTCAACGCGTGCAGACATATTCGTTCGGCAAGCGGAATGCAAAGCGCTTGCTCAAGACATTATTTCGTCAGGAGCGAGCGAAACAGATGCGGGAGGCACGACTTTATTCGACAAAAACTACCAGGAAACCTTGCCTTCTTGCGAGGTATCGATCTGAGTAAGTTCCACACCTTCGTTAAAGAAGAAGATCTTCATATTGTCGAAAAGGAACTGGTGCGAATCCGGATTCGAGACGTCCAGCCCGAAATGATTGATGAGCTGCATCTGCTTCTTTTGCCACGCCTGCCAACAATCTTTGCAGATCTCTTTGGCGACACGTTCGCCGTCCTCATTCGGAAATGGGGCGTAACCTAGCGGTTCGCCTTTCTGGTCGCACCTGGTGCACTTGAATTTATCGTTTCCAAAGATAGCCATAGGGAAAAATCTCCGATGACTTTAGTTATATCAATTTGAGAGCGCCTTTGCAGTTCGCGAGAAAAGCCTGCCGACAAGAATGAAGATCAGCCCTACTACAACAAAACCCGCGAAGACGCCGGCGGCATTGCGAAGCCCGACGCCGTAGCCGAGCTTCGAGATGTCGACGAACCAATACGGATACCACCCCGTAAAGGCACCGTGAATCAACGAATATGCAACGTAAACAAGCGGGTACGACAGCCATCTGAAAGCATCGGGCCACTTCAGGCCGCTCTTCGGCGTGCAAATGAACCAAAACAAAACATACGCCGCAGGGATGACATCGTGAACCGCATGATTTCCCACCGCCCAAAGCCCCGTCAAATTCTCACGCAGCAAAAGACTGTAGACAACGCCAACGATCGTGATATAGACAGCAACTGCGGTTTGAACTCCCGGTCGCGAAAAGAATTTGCCCAGGCGACTCGTCGGGTAGAAGGCGATCGCGGAAGTTGTGATCGCAACAACGATATTCGTAAGGATCGTGAAATAGCTGAAGAACCGAATGACGCGCTCGCCTGCATCGACACCTTCGACCCGAGGCTGCGCGAGCGTCAGATAGAATTCGAGTGCGATGGCAAGCCAACCAACGATCGCGATCACACCGGCAAATCCACGTTTCATATTATTTTATCCTGCATTGCGGATCGCTTCGAGAACGTCAGCATCCGCGGGCCGAAAAAGGCTCAACGCTTCCACCTTTCGGTACGAGATCTTTCCCTCTTTGTCGATGACGACAACTCCGCGAGCCGAGCGGCCCGGCAGCCACGACCTCATTCCGTACATCTCAGAAACCATGCGGCCTGGATCCGACAAGAGCCTGAGCGGTAGGTCGTGCTCCGCTGCGAACCCCTTGTGTGAGGCAACAGAGTCAGTTGAAATACCGACTACCTCGGCTCCCGTTAGCTGATATTCGCCCCAATGATCACGGACGGAGCAAAGCTGACGCGTGCAAACAGGCGTATTGTCGCCGGGATAAAATAGAAGCACGACGGTTCGGCCACGTTGTTCGCTGAGCGTCCAATCGTTGTTGTCGCCATCCTTTAGCGTGAAGTCAGGTGCAGTCTCGCCTATGTTCATTTTGGTTATTTGTTAGAGTGATCCATTCTTGATTTTCGGGATCGCCACAAGCTGAAAAGGGCAACGACGGCCACCGCTAAGAACGGTATCGTCGAGGCGAATATCTTAACATTCAATGAGATCAAGCCAATAAAACATACCAGCCCGAGCAGAAGCATGAGACACGCGATCCCAACCAGTGTCAGCACGGTGCCGGGCCGTCTCTGGAAGAGAGTTATCAATAGCAGCACTTGGCCGAGCAGTGGAATAAGCGTGAATGGATGTATGACCGAGAGCGGATCGCTCGAGAGTCTACGCAGCACCTCCCATTCGGCCTGGAACAGGAACGCGCGCATGTCCGCACCCCATTCGAGATAGCCGAGGAGCGAAGTGAGGATCACAAGGCCGTTGAGTATTTTCGTTCTCATTTATCAAAAACTGCAGGTAACAAAGCTCCTGCGTAAGCTAGAGAAAAAACGCCATCAACCTAGAGAAGATAGCTCGATGGTGAGAATAATGTAAGCGATCCTCATATCCGGTTATCTTTCGCCTTTGCGAAATCTCGAATGTCCTTGAATGGCCGCTCTTTGTCGGTGAAATCCGGCCGGTAGTAGTGCGAGGCAGATTCGTATTCCTGCATAAAGCCTTCTTCCATGCCGAGTTCGTCAAGCAAGGAAACGGCCTCGAACCACTCGCGTTCTGAGATGCGGCGCGAGAGAAGTATGTAGCGGTCGTCGGTCGCGGCCTTATTGGTCGCGTAATACTGCGCCATCAAAGAGATCGCCGTCTTAGGGCCAAGTTCATCGCGGATCCAGCGAAGATTACTTTCGAGGTTAGCAATGTCGTTCGGCAGAACGAGCAGCCGGATCAGCAGGCCACGCTGCAGAAGGTCCGCGTTGTCAAATACTAGCTCGCTGCCCATTTGGCGGTGCATCTCTTTGATCGCAAGGCGTGCAAAATGCGAGTAATCGCGCACCTTTGAGAACTTAAAGCCCGCCTCCGCGTCGGCATACTTCAGATCCGGCAGATATACGTCCACGAGGCCCTCGAGCAGCTGCAAAACCTCGACCGAGTCGTACGCGTTCGTGTTGTAAACGATGGGAATATCCAGACCTTGCTCGGTCGCGAGCAGGATGGCACGAGCCATCTGTGGGGCAAAATGTGTCGGCGAGACAAAACCGATATTGTGGCAGCCTCGTTCCTGGAGTTCGAGCATCATCCCGGCCAGCCGCTCGATCGAAACCTCATTTCTTCGCTGTTCTTTCCAGGTCTGAGAGATCTGGTAATTTTGACAATAAACGCAGCGGAGATTGCAGTTGCCAAAGAAGATGTTTCCAGCTCCGTGGGTGCCGCTCAAGCACGGCTCCTCGCCAAAATGAGCTGTGTAACTCGATACGATCGGTAAACGTCCCGAATAACACGCTGCGATCTCGTCATTGAGGCGGTTGTTGCCGCAATCCTTCGGACAGACCGTGCAATAGGCGAGCAGTCGCTCAAGTGCCTCGATTTGGCTCTCGAGTGTGTTCCTTTTCGAGAGTTTCTGCGACCTTACGCCGGAGTCTGCGTTTTCCATGAGCGTTGTAAATATACTTGTTGATAATGTCCTTTGGCGCAACGTAATTCGCAAGTGCCCAGGTGAAATCCATCTCTGCATTGACGGTCGCCGTTGCGTAGCGTGTTTCAGCGAGCATCAAAATGCTGCCCCAAAAGAGGAAGATGATCCCTACGATGCCAACCGGAATCGGAACCCAACGGTATGTGTTGAAGAACGCTGCAACGGCGATCGTAACACTTGTCAACACGAAAAAGCCGAGCCCGTAATAGAACGTTGTCATTGCTCGCTGAAGCAGCCTTGCGCGGCTTGTCACCTTGTCGAGCAGGTTTACGACGGTGTCGATCCGGAGTTCGTACAACACAACGCTCGCTCTGTCTTCCGTGAGCATCAGATCGCTTAAGCGTTTTTCGAGTTCACGAACGCGGTCAACGACGCGTCCGAGGCGCGTTGATGTCGAAAGCACGAGCGAACCCGTCGCCGAAATAAGCAATGTCGGCGTGACCATCGCCGTCAAAAACTCGATGGTCGAATTCAGCGCATCCGGATTCACACGTACGAGCTCATTTGCGAACATTCAACAAATTCTACACAAACTTTGAGCGAAATGGAACAACTTCTCAGTTTCCCTGGCGCAACGGCCTTATGTCTCTGCGAGAACTATCTTATGATGCCCGACTTCGCAATTATCTCGGCAAAACGCGGGTCGGACCGGTACTTCGCAAATTCAGGGGCGGTCCAAAGGTAGAGAGCATAGTCATTGCGTTCCTTTAGGATCGCCTCGATGTCGGCGAATACATCATCATCCAGACCCAGTTCTGCAGCGAGGACCGCTGTATAGGAAGGTGAAATGAACTCACCCTTCTGATGCCGTTCACGCAGACTGTCATAGATCGCGCGCGCTTCCTTTGCATGGCCGAGTCGGGACAGTGTACAGCCTTTTGCTACCTGATAAACCGGTTCGTCTTCGCGTAGCAAGTTCTTAATGATGTTGAGTTCAGCCTCTGCGGCCTCCGCTTTGCCCGCGAAATTCAATGCCCGCCAAACAAGGAACCGAGAGGTGGGGAAATGTCGATCGAGGTCGAGTGCCTCGCGAAAGCGGGACTCGGCGCGATCGAGATCACCGCTGAAATACGCCGGAAAGCCGCGTTCTGCCGTAACGATTGCCGAAGTTGGGTCAAGTTCGGCAGCGCGGTCGATCGACTGTTCGGCTTCGGATGTTCTCCCCTGTGCGATCAGGGCCCATGAGAGCCACTGATATGCGGTACTATACGACGGATTCAATTCAATGGCTCGACGGAGCAATTTTTCACCTTCCGGAAGGTTCCATCGATAGCTGATGATAACCATGCCGAGTACGGCGGTTGCCTCGACGTTGTTTGGATCGATCTCGAGCGCCCGGTTCGCATCCGCTTCGGCGAGGGGATATCCGACTGAGGGAGGCCGTGCGGCAAACGAAGAATCGCTGAGTAGCATATTCGTCGTCGCCCTGCCTGCATATGCCTCGCCAAATGCCGGATCAAGCTCTATAGAACGGTCAAAATACTCTATAGCCCTCACGAGTCCGTCGTTGGTTCGTTTTGCAAGAAAAGCCCGCCCGAGAAGATATGAGCGATATGCCTCAGAATTCTCAGTCATCGGACGTGCGAACTGCTTTCTTTCTTCAGCCGTTAGTTGGAACGACAAGGCATCAGCAACGTATCCTGAAATGGTCTTTTGGACCAGAAATATCCCGGCCCTGTCCTCCTCGAAAACATCCGCCCACAGGACCCGCTGATCTGCGGCATTTACAAGCTGAGCTGAGATCCGGTATCGATCTCCATCCTTTTGGATCGTGCCCTCAAGGATCGCATCGACACGCAACATCTTCGCCGCATCAGGAATCGAGGCCGGCTCATCAGCAAAAATCACAACTGAACTTACAGGCCGTACAGAAAGGCCTCTTATCGATGCCAGGCGCGTGATGACCGCATCTGTGATGCCGATCGAAAGGTCCCTGTTGGACCGGTCGGCTGACAGGTCGCGGAATGGTAGTACTGCCAACTGCCGATATTTCTCCGAGCGTTGTCCAACGACATCCGTTCGCGAAATGAACCACCAGCCCGCGGCGACAGCAAACAGGAGGGCCATTCCAGCCATCGCGACAAGAAGATGCGAGTGTCGTCTCGTTCTTGCCTCGAGACGTTCGAGGGCCGGCCCTGCGTCATTCTCGATCTCCGTGCGTTCGATCACGACCCGCACGAGTTCGCGACCATCAGCCTTGTCGATGGACTCTGTGTGGGAGCTGGATCGTACGTCACCTATGAATCGATACCCCTTTCTAGGAATGGTTTCGATCAACTTCGGGTCGCCCAACGCTTTTCTGAGCATCGAGACAGTTACGGAGAGATTGTTCTCATCAACGTAGGTCTCGGGCCAAAGTTTCTCAATGATCTCCGCTCGGGTAACGAGTCGCCCATTGCTTGAGAGGAGGAGTTCGAGGAGGTCTATCGCCTTTTGTGTGACGGGGACCTTTTCGCCGCCACGCCACAAGATCCCGTCTTCGCCGCTAAGACGAAAGTCGCCAAATTCGTAGGATCTGTTCGCGGGTTCACTCATTTTTGGGTGATTTTAGGCTAATTTTAGGCGCATTAAAGGTCTTCCCATCCTGCGACACGGTATAAAAGTCCCAATTGTTCGGCGCAACTCCACCGAGCCGGGAATGCTGTATGAAGACTTCGCATACAAGGATCGTAGTTGAAGGATATCGGGAGCCCGAACGCAAATCCCTATGGGTGTGTGCCAACTGCGGCCACGTTACTGAAGCGGCAGATCGTTCACAGGAAGTCGATATCACGGCATTGGTCGCTGACGCGTCCGAACCCGGATTCCTGCCATCTGTGGAGGATCGATCAAATTCCGCCGAAGGTGGAGACTTTGGGCACTAATAATGGGACGGGGTCGCTAACCCAACTCCCGCATTAATTCTACATAAAAAGGTGATCGATTTCGAGGAATATCTATGCGGATAATTGTAATGAAAAGACTCTCTATTCTTATCTTATCGGTACTTGCGCTTGGCTTTTCGGCCGCGCCGGTATTCGGAGGTGCAACGGTGACGGTCAACGCGGCCACATCGGGATTTGTTTGCGACGGGCAGATGAGTTTCCCAGAAGCCGTATTTGTGAGTAGGTTTGGGACTCTTCCCCGTAGCTTGACAGCGGGTGAGAAGGCCCAGATCGTCGGTGCGACGCTCGCCCCGTCTCCAAACCAGCCTGCGTGCGATGGGGGAGTTGCATGGGATGTGTTTGACGGCATCGGGAGTGCGTTTGCGGATGACATTCTGTTCTCGGTCAATGCCGCTCCGAGCGCACCGATCATTCTAGGTGTCAATGACGACATCAATGGCCTGCTGCCAAACGGTAGTAAGTTCGTTATCGATGGGACAGGATCGGCAGCGAGTACTGCTTGCATTGAGCTTGAAAGGGGTTCGGGGTCGCAGATTCGCAATTTTGAGATCCGCAATTGCACGGGTTCGGGTATTTGGGGGCAAGGCTCGCTTGGCGCGATCTTTGAGGGTCTCGTGATCCACAACAACGCGGAATTCGGGATAAGTCTTGGATATAGCCTAGGTATTCAGAAAAATGTTCGAAACGTCAGGATCGGGGGTGATCAACCGCAGCACCGCAACCTGATCTACTCGAACGGTGAGACCGGAATCAGCATCAGCGCATCGTCGTCGGCTGATACTTCGGCGCAGAACATTTCCATCCTGAATAACTACATTGGGACAAGTGACGGAACAAGCGACGAAGGAAACACGGGTTCCGGCATCCTTCTGCAGGAGGCGCACGAGGTGACGATCGGGGACCCTACCTGTGCGACAAAGAACATTATAAGCGGCAACAACAACGATGGGATCACCATTACCGGAACCGCGGCGAAGAACAACAGTATTCTCTGCAACAACATTGGCGTAGGCTTATCAGGCACGAATGCGCTCGGGAATGTGTTCAGCGGTGTGGCAATACTTGGCGGTGCAAATAACAACCTGATCGGGACCGCCGGCAAGGGCAATGTTATCGGGAGCAATAACTTTGGCGTTTTTATCGCTGATGCGAACTCGAACAATAACGCTGTCAAAGGTAACTACATCGGTGTTGCGTTAAATGCCACTACCGATGTCGGAAACTCGGCTGACGGCGTCCTGGTCGGCACGAGCACGACGCAAAACAAGGTTGGCGGCTCAGGTGCGAACGAGGCAAACACGATCGCCTTTAATAAAAACGGGATACGCGTTGAGGGCGGCACTAAGCACCGTTTGCAGCGCAACCGCGTCTTTAACAATGATCAGCTTGGCATCGATATAGGTCAACCAGGTGTCACCGCGAACGATGTAGGAGATGGCGACACCGGCGCGAATGATCTGCAGAATTTCCCCGTAATTACATACGTGCTGGCCACAAGTTCCACGGTGAATATCAAGGGAACGCTAAACAGCATCGCATCGCGTACCTACACCCTCGAGTTCTTCGGGAATACGACGGTAGATGGAACGGGCTATGGCGAGGGCAGGAATTTCCTCGGAGAGGCCAATGTCACGACAAATGCGAGCGGCAATGCAACGTTCGATGTTACCTTCAACGTGCCGGTGGCCACGACCGGCCAGTACGTCTCGGCAACCGCTACCGATCCAAATGACAACACGTCTGAATTCTCCTCATCGAGAAACATCTGTTCGAACACGCTCATAAGTCCGACGGGCTTGATCGCTGATGCCGCCGGCGGGTCCGGTGCCTTCACGGTCATCCGATCGACAGGCTGTAGCGCGGCTTCACCTGTAAGCAACAATGCATGGATCACCGTCAATAGCTTTAACGGTTCGACCGCGGCGTTTACCGTCGCTCCAAACCACGGCCCGCAACGGGCGGGCTCGATCTCCGTCCACTACAACAACGGACAGATATTGACCTTCGTCAACTTTAATATCACGCAGGCAGAAGGGAGTGCCGCGGGTGCTGCACCATTCGATTTTGATGGTGACGGCAAGACAGATCCGTCGATCGTGCGGCCAGGCGCAAATTCTGAGTGGTGGTATGTGCAGAGTTCTGACGGCACGGACCGAGCAGCGATATTCGGGTCGTCCGGCGACAAGATCGTGCCTGCCGATTTTACAGGTGACGGTAAGACGGATATTGCTTACTGGCAACCATCGACCGGGTATTGGTACATCATTCGATCAGAGAATAACTCGTATTACGGCTTTCCGTTCGGAGCAAACGGAGATGTCCCGGTACCTGCCGACTACGATGGCGATGGGACGGCCGAGCCGGCGGTTTTCAGGCCGTCGACGGGCATCTGGTACATACTGGGGCAGTCCGGCGACGTTACTTCCGTGCCGTTCGGGGCGGCAGGTGATCGTCCGGTCATTGCAGACTACGATGGCGATGGCAAGGCTGACATTGCGGTCTTCCGGCCTTCGAACGGCTCTTGGTGGCTGCGACGGTCAACGAACGGATCCGTCTTTGCGACCGTATTCGGCCTGGCTACCGATCGGCCGGTTCCAGGAAAATACACTTCGGACAATAAGGCGGACATTGCGTTCTGGCGGCCCTCGAACGGCACATGGTACGTCCTTCGAAGCGAAGACAACTCATACTACGAAGTTCCATTCGGCACCTCGGGCGATATTCCGGTGCCGGGCGATTACGACGGCGACGGTCGAACGGATATGTCTGTATTCCGGCCATCGACCGCCATTTGGTATCTGCAAAGGTCAAGTGCCGGTGTCGGCGTTGTTAACTTTGGAGCTGCCGGCGATATACCGGTTCCGGCAGCCTTTGTGCCTTGATCATTTATGATCGATGGCAATGAGTGGCGGCGGTCAAATCAACTTCCGCCGCCGCAAATTAAATATTGCAGAGGCTTCTCTCTGTGGAAATAGCGCCGTTGGCCCACACCAACGGCGCTACTTCACGCACTACTTCCTAAAGATCGTGAAAGATGCTTCCTAAGCCGCATTGCGATGCCGATGAACGCGATGCCAAAGATCAATGCGTAAACGCCGATGATAAGTCCGATGGCAAATACGCCAGAGGTCGGTGAAGCGATTATCAGCACCCCGAAGATCACAGAAAAGAGCCCGCTCAGGATAAGCCAAAACTCGCCTTCGATGAATTTTCGCAGCCGAATGGCGGTCACGATCCGAAGAATACCGGTAGCGATCGCCCAGATCGCGATGAGAAATAGCCACGCATTTCCCATTGCTTCCGGTGCAACGAGGGTGAAGACCCCGATGATGATGCCAACGAGACCTTCAAGCAAGAGCCACCACCATTTCTCCGATCTTACGTCGGCAAAGAGCGCCGCGGCGATCGTAAAAATGCCATCAACGAGCGCGAAGATCCCGAAGATAACGACAAGTGAGATGAACGCGACCGTAGGCATCAGGATCGCGATCAATCCAAAAATGAGTGCGAGAATCCCTCGCACAAGGAACACCCACCAATTCCTTGCAATCAGCATAATTCCGGACCTCCTTTTTCTTAGGTATCTTACATACTAGCGCGAAACCGTGTGAAGGGTCTGAAAGTCTTCTCACACGTTCGAGCGGACGCGTTCGACCTCGGCGGACATCCGTCCGGTGAGCATTAGCCAGATCATTTTGAAGTCGCTAATGAATGACCAGAACGGATACTTGAATGTCGCGGGACGATTCTTTTCGATGAAAAAGTGTGCGAACCATGCGAACGCATACCCGACGACAAAGAAAAGTGGAAAGTAATACCATCGGCCGGTTGCGATGAAATATGCGAGCAGGCAGACGCCGAGCGTGGTCCCGACAAAGTGCAGCCAACGGGTCGCCGGCTTGCTGTGCTCTCCGACGTAAAAATCCCAAAATTCTGCGTAGGTCGAGATCATGGACCGCTCTGATCAGAAGTTATTCCTCGCGTATTCGGTTATGCCGACCGCAAGCCCTGAAGTTACAACTATTGCCACTACGCCGAAAACGAACGCGGTTGCAACGCCTGCCAAGATGGAGCCGAAGGCTTTGAATTCACGTCTTGTCATCAAATGCGCGATGGCGGCCGCGATCGCTCCGCTCACCAATGCAGCGAGAAAAGACAGGATGCCGAACGCCGCAAAGCCATAGGTCACATCGGACTCGCTGTAACCGTTCAAGGCGATCAGGAGAAAGAATAGGCCGAGAACCGCGATGGCAATGACAAGTACGACCGAGATCAGAAATGCAGCTATCTTTGCTCCCATAGGCTTTCTGTGGCTGAGGAATCGTACCACAACTAGCATCCCCAAAGGCAAAGATGGCATCTATTCCGGTAACTTACCCATTCGGAGGCCCTGAAAATATGAGGAAAAGAATCGTTGTTGCCGCACTCTTGTCGCTCCTAGCTACGCTTGCGGTCAGCGCTCAACGCGCGAACGAGATCCGCAATCCCGCGATCGATATGGACGGGTTCTTGAAGCTATCGCGCGAGGCCGCAGCCCATCGTTCGACACGCCGATTGACCGAGGATCAATTCATCTCGATGAGTAAAGAGCCGGGTGTTGTGATACTCGATGCACGCAGCAAGGAAAAATTCGACGAGCTTCATATAAATGGTGCCGTCAACCTTAGTTTCCCGGATATTACTGTCGCGAGTCTCGCTACATTGCTTCCGGACAAGAACACAAAGATCCTGATCTATTGCAACAACAATTTCGAAAATGCCGAGAGAGCCTTCCCGACGAAGATCGCACCCGCGTCGCTGAATCTCTCGACCTATATCTCGCTCTACAGCTACGGCTACCGGAACGTGTACGAACTCGGCCCGCTGCTTGACGTCAACAAAACGAAGATCCGACTTGTGCCGTCAAAAAGTTAACCTGCCGCAAGGTCGTAGCGTTAAAAAGTAATTGTTCGGTTTCAGCTTGAGGGACCTTTTATAGACACGCGCTTCGGACTGGAAAGCTTGTGGGGATAAGTTAGCATTCTTAAGCTTTCCAGTCGGACGATAGCCACCCCGGCCATTAACTCGTGGGATTTTGGAAGCGTGTTAACATAAGGGAGTTTTAAGTTAGTTCGTTTTCACGTTGCCCGCCTTTTTGTTGCGGCAAAATCAAGTCCGCAACTAAAACGCGACATTTTGGGGAAAAACGTGTCAACTTGTGCGAAAATTTTTTAGTGTGGGATCTTCACCTCGCTCAATATCGACCGGATACTCCCGCAAGCTATGGCAAATGATGAACAAGAAACCGGTTCACGGTCGATAGATCGGCTTATTCCCGAGGTCTATCGCGACCTTCGCAGGATCGCGGCTCATTTTCTGCGTCAAGAGCGGCCAAACCACACGCTTCAGCCGACGGACCTTGTAAACGAGGTGTATCTGCAGATGAAAAATCAGCATTGCCTCAGCCCGGAGGATCGGCGATACGTGATCGGCATTGCATCGATGATGATGCGCAGGTACCTGGTTGACTACGCCAAAAGGCGTCTGAGGGCAAAGCGCGGGAGCGGAGCGACAATTTCGCTCGATGATAAAGCTACGGTGTTGGTCTCGGGTATTTCCCAAGACCCAACTGACGTACTCGAACTTGAGAGATCGCTTCGGGAGCTTGCAAGGCACGACGCGTCATACGTTCGTGTCGTCGAGCTGCGTTTTTATGGCGGTCTGTCGCTTGAGGAGATCGCTTTGCTTATGAATATTTCGTTGAGCACCGTCAATCGAAAATGGCGGTTTGCAAGGGCTTGGCTTCGCGAAAGGCTGACGTGAATTTACCGTCATCTTATCTGAGCTGCAATGAGTGACCATCTGGAAAGATTGATCTCTGCATTCGAATCGGCAGTCGACCTGCCGACCGAGAGCCGCTCTAATTTTTTAGCGGACATCAAGAAGAAAGATCCCGCCCTTTATGACGAACTCGTTCGTCTGATCGAAAAGGACAGTGCGTTTGACGGGATTCTCGACGGCCCGATCGCCCTTGATATCGAGCATCGAAATACGGGTGAGGCGGTCGGTCCGTATTCGCTTGTCGGTGAACTCGGCCGCGGCGGTATGGGCACGGTCTATAAGGCCGTGCGTCGCGATCGCGAGGTCGAACAGTACGTCGCGATAAAGGTCTCGCATCAAAGCCTGCTCTCGGCCGATCTTGTTCGACGATTCAAGACGGAACAACAAATCCTCGCGAGGCTGACGCACCCGAACATCGTATCCTTTTTAGATCGCGGCGTTACGGCAGACAAGGCTCCGTACTACGTGATGGAGTTGATCGACGGTACGCCGATCACAGCCTATTGCAGAGACCACAACCTCGACATCGACGCAAAGCTGCGACTCTTTCAACAGGTGTGTGCTGCGGTCTGGTACGCGCATCAGCAGTTGGTCGTCCACCGTGACCTCAAACCGTCAAACATCCTCGTAACTCCGGACGGCAAGGTAAAGCTCCTCGATTTTGGGATCGCAAAGATCATAGATGATGACGGCTCCCAAACGCACACGATCAACGCGCCGATCACGCCCGAATACGCAAGCCCCGAACAGATCCTCGACAAGCCGATCTCCACGGCATCGGATATTTATACGCTCGGCCTTTTGCTTTATCAGATATTGACCGACCGCTCGCCGTCCGAGATCTACGGAGTTACCCGAACAGAAATTTCGCGAGGCATCACAGAGATCGACCCGCAACGGCCTTCTTCACGTTCGGGAGACCGCTCTCTCAAGGGTGATCTTGACAATATCGTAATGAAGGCTCTCGAAAAGGATCCGAACCGCAGATATGCGTCGGTCGAGCAGCTTTCGGATGACATCGGGCGATATTTGGACGGATATCCGGTGAAAGCCCACCCGCAATCGCTCGCGTACAAAGCGGCGAAGTTTTGCCGGAGGAATACACTCGCCGTCACGATCGCTTCCGTCCTGTTGCTCCTGCTTGTGGGCACGGCACTTGTTGCGTTTTGGCAGGCGGCAGCAGCAAAACGCGAACAGGAAAAGGCCGAGAGAAAC